>NZ_VLTE01000005.1:0-664052 GCF_007558965.1 Bacillus sp. HY001
ATTTTTAAAAAAAAAAAAAAAAACACGACCGCGTTCCCCCGCAGTCGTTTTTTTTCGTGTTACGCTGTGATCCAAGCTTCGTTAGCTGGATTTTTACGCCACTCTTGTAATTTTTTCGTTTCAGCTTGTCCGATCATACCTTTTTCTGCTGCTACTTCAGTTAATGCGCTGTAGTCGCTTAAAGAATATGATGCTACGTTAGCTGATTCTAGTTTTTCTTTTCCTGCTTCTAGCTCGTATGTGAAGATTGATACGATTCCTAATACTTCACAGCCAGCTTCGCGAAGTGCTTCTACACATGTAATTGCACTACCGCCAGTTGAAATTAGGTCCTCTACTACTACTACTTTTTGACCTTTTTCAGCTTTTCCTTCGATTTGGTTCCCTTTACCGTGACCTTTTGCTTTACTACGTACGTAGCACATTGGTAAATCCATACGATCACTTACCCATGCAGCGTGCGCAATACCAGCAGTTGCTGTTCCTGCAATAACTTCTACAGTTGGGAAGTGCTCTTTAATTAACTCTTCTAATCCAGCTGCAATTGCTTGACGTACTTTTGGATAAGATAAAGTTAAACGGTTATCACAATAAATTGGTGATTTCATACCTGAAGACCAAGTGAATGGATCATTCGGTTGTAAAAATACTGCTCCAATTTCTAATAAATGCGATGCGATTTCTTTTTTCATACTGTTACACCTTCCCACTGTTGTTTTACTGTTTTATACGCTTCAAGCGGATTTTCTGCTTTTGTAATACTACGTCCAACTACGATGTAGCTTGAGCCAAGTTCCCTCGCACGTTTCGGTGTTGCTACGCGCACCTGGTCATTTACATCATCGCTTGCAAGACGAATCCCCGGTGTTACTGTTACAAATTCATTTCCGCATACTTCACGTAATTTTGGAACTTCAAGTGTTGAACAAACAACGCCATCAAGTCCACTTTCTTTCGTTAGTTTTGCATAATGAGCAACCGCTTCTTCTAACGTTTTCTCAATGCCGATCTCTTTTTTCATCATAGCTTCCGAAGTGCTTGTTAGTTGTGTAACTGCAATACAAATCGGTCTCTCTTTTCCTTCTTGCTTACCTTCCTCTAATCCCTCAATCGCAGCTTTCATCATACTGCTTCCCCCAGCAGCATGAACATTTACCATATCAACATCTAGACTAGCTAGGCTACGCATAGCGCTTTTTACTGTATTCGGAATATCATGAAGTTTTAAATCTAGAAAGATCTTATGTCCTTTTTCTTTTAAGTACGTAATAATCGCAGGACCTTCTTTATAAAATAACTCCATACCAACTTTGACAAATAACTCTTCCCCTTCAAAGTGGCGCAAGAATTGTTCTACATCTTGTTTCCCTGGAAAATCTAGTGCAACGATTAACGACTGTGACATGTTTGCTTCCAGCTCCTTCCTTGACATTCCGAAATGTGATCAAATCCTAATTCATCTAATAGTGTTGGTAACTCTTCAATAATTGTTGGACATACGAACGGATCGATAAAGTTCGCTGTACCTACTGCAACTGCGCTTGCGCCAGCGTAGAAGAATTCAATTACATCTTCCGCTGTTTCAATACCACCCATTCCGATAATTGGAATGTTAACCGCTTGGCTTACTTCATGTACCATACGAATCGCTACTGGCTTAATCGCAGGACCTGATAATCCGCCTGTACGGTTTGCTAAAATTGGTTTAGCTGTTTTTAAATCTAGACGCATACCAAGCAATGTATTAATCATCGTTAAACCGTCTGCACCTGCATTTTCAATCGCTTTTGCAATTTCCACAATGTTTGCCACGTTCGGTGACAACTTCACGTATACAGGTACTTCAGAAACCTCTTTTACTCGCTTCGTTAAATCAGCAGCAATTTCAGGATTTGTACCAAAGGCGATACCACCTGTTTTTACGTTCGGACAAGAAATATTTAATTCTAGTGCGTGGACATTAGGCGCTTTAGAAATTTCCTTTGCAACCGCTACGTAATCCTCAGCTTGTGAGCCTGCAACGTTCGCAATGATTGGAAGATCAAATTGTTCTAACCATGGTAATTCAGAATTCATTACTTTTTCTAACCCTGGGTTTTGAAGTCCGATTGCATTTAACATGCCGCCCGGTGTTTCAGCAACACGAGGCGTCGGATTTCCATAACGTGGTTGTTCTGTCGTCGCTTTGATCATGATTGATCCTAGTACACTTAAATCGTAAAACTGTGCATATTCACGACCAAATCCAAAGCATCCAGATGCCGGTATAATTGGATTTTTTAATGATAATCCCGGTAATTCAACTTGCAATCTGTTCATAGTACAACCTCCCCGATTGGAAATACTGGTCCGTCGCTACACACCTTCTTGTAAGAATGTCCACTTGGATCTTCTTGTAAGTGGCATACACATGCGAAACAAGCTCCAATACCACAGCCCATACGTTCTTCTAAAGAAATATAAGCTTTTTTCTCTTTGTAACGTCCTTCTAATGCACGAAGCATCGCTAACGGACCACATGAATAAAGAATATCAAAGTCAATTCCGTAATTATCAATTACATCTGTGACAAATCCTTTTGTGCCGTGTGTACCGTCTACTGTCGCAACGTACGTATCACCAAGTTCTGCAAATTTCTCTTCATAGAAAACGACATCTTTCGTTTGAAAACCTAAGATGTGAATTACGCGTACACCTTTTGCAACAAGGCGCTGTGATAATTCATAAAGTGGTGGTACGCCAATCCCCCCGCCGACTAGTAAAGCTGTTTGACCAGCTTCTGCTTCTTCTACAGGAAAACCGTGTCCTAGTGGTCCTAGTACGTCTACCATTTCACCTTTTTTTCTAGTTGCTAATGTTTTTGTCCCTTGTCCTTCTGCACGATATAGCATTGTAAATTCGTTCTTCTCTTGATCTATATTACAAATACTAATCGGGCGGCGCAGAAGGGGCGCAATGCCCTCTGCTACCTTAATGTGTACAAACTGCCCTGGTTCGTTCATTTGCTGTACTAACGTTCCTTGAAGCACTAATTCGTAAATGTTTTTTGCGATTTCTTTTTGATTAACGACGATCATATTTTGCTTTTGCATCATGCATGTACCACCTCGTGACGCTTTGTTTGCGTAATTTCTTTCATTGAATGAGCTGAGAATGTCATAGATTCTAGTACTCGTAAGATTGCTCTCGTTGTATCAAGTGATGTTAAGCAAGCCACACCATTTTCTACTGATTCACGGCGAATGCGGAAACCATCACGCGCTGGTTGTTTGCCTTTTGTTAATGTATTGATTACAAACTGCGCTTTTCCTTGACGGATAATGTCTAGTAAGTTGTAGTCTTCAGAATCAATTTTGTTTACAACTTGTACTGGAATGTTTTGCTCTGCTAACGATTGTGCTGTTCCAGCTGTTGCTAATAAGTTATAGCCGATTTCATGGAAACGTTTTGCAATTTCCATCGCCTCTTCTTTATCTTTATCCGCTACAGTAATGATTACTGATCCGTGCGTTGGAATGTTAATTCCAGAAGCAACTAACCCTTTGTATAATGCTTTTTCAAGTGTTAAGTCTTTCCCCATTACTTCCCCTGTTGACTTCATTTCAGGTCCTAATGTTGTATCAACTGAACGTAGTTTCGCAAATGAGAATACCGGTGCTTTTACATACACTTCTTTCTCTTCTGGGTGATAACCAGTTCCGTATCCTTGTTCTACAAGATTTTGACCTAAAATAACTTTCGTTGCAACATTCGCCATCGGTACACCTGTAATTTTACTTAAGAATGGTACTGTACGGCTCGCACGTGGGTTTACTTCAATTACATACACTTGATCTTCAAATACTACAAACTGGATATTTAGTAATCCAACAATATTTAAACCTTTTCCAAGTGCAATTGTATGTTCAATAATTTGTTCTTTCAGTTTTGCAGATAAGCTTTGCGGTGGATATACTCCGATTGAGTCACCAGAGTGAACTCCAGCGCGTTCAATATGTTCCATAATACCTGGAATGAATACATTCTCACCGTCTGAAATTGCATCTACTTCAATTTCTTTACCAACCATGTAACGATCGATTAATACTGGGTGATCAGCGTGAACTTTAACCGCATTTTTCATGTAGTGTAGCAGTTCTTCTTGACGATATACGATTTCCATCGCACGTCCACCTAGTACGTAAGATGGTCTTACTAATACTGGGTAACCAATTTTGTCAGCGATTGCTACTGCTTGCTCTACAGTCGTTGCTGTTTTACCAACTGGTTGCGGGATACCAAGCTGTGTTAGAGCTGCTTCAAACTTATCACGATCTTCTGCACGGTCTAAATCTTCAAGTGATGTTCCTAAGATTTTCACACCGTGAGCTTCTAATTTAGCCGCTAAGTTAATCGCCGTTTGTCCACCGAATTGGACGATAACACCTTCTGGCTTTTCTAAATCGATAATGTGCATTACATCTTCGATTGTTAATGGTTCAAAGTATAATTTGTCAGAAATACTGAAGTCTGTTGAAACTGTTTCTGGGTTGTTATTAACAATGATTGCCTCATATCCAGCTTCTTTAATTGCCCATACTGAGTGAACTGTTGCATAGTCAAACTCAACACCTTGACCGATACGGATTGGACCAGACCCTAGTACGACAACACTCTTACGATCTGTTCTAACCGATTCATTCTCGTCACCATATGTGCTGTAGTAGTATGGTGTTGCAGATTCAAACTCTGCCGCACAAGTATCTACCATTTTATAAATAGGAGTTATATTGCTTTCTTTACGCATATCGTAAATTTCACGCTCTGTTTTGTTCCAAGCTGCTGCAATGTAGTGATCACTGAAGCCCATTTCTTTCGCAGATTGTAGTACTTCCATATTTCCTACATTTGCTTTTACTTCGCGTTCCATATTTACGATGTTTTCAACTTTTTGTAAGAAGAAGAAGTCCATTTCACACCAATCGTTGATTTCTTCTTTCGTTACACCTTGACGAATTGCTTCTGCTACAATAAACAGTCGCTCATCATCAGCTTTTATAATGCGTTTTTTCATTGTCTCTTTATCAAGCTCTTTTAAATGCGCTAACTCTAAGTGATAAACGCCAAGTTCTAAAGAACGGATCGCTTTTAATAATGATTGCTCTAGGTTACGTCCGATTGACATAACTTCACCAGTTGCTTTCATCTGCGTTCCAAGCGTTCTATTTGCTGATTCAAACTTATCAAATGGCCAGCGCGGAATTTTTGAAACAACATAGTCTAATGCTGGTTCGAAACAAGCGTATGTTTTTTGTGTTACTGGATTTATAATTTCATCTAATGTTAAACCGACTGCAATTTTTGCCGCTAGCTTCGCAATTGGATATCCAGTTGCTTTAGATGCTAGTGCAGATGAACGACTTACACGTGGGTTTACTTCGATTACATAGTATTGGAAGCTATGTGGATCAAGTGCAAGCTGAACGTTACATCCACCTTCAATTCCTAATGCACGAATAATTCGTAATGAAGTGTTTCGTAACATTTGATATTCACGGTCACTTAATGTTTGGCTCGGTGCCACAACGATAGAATCACCTGTGTGAACTCCAACTGGATCGATATTTTCCATGTTACATACTACAATCGCGTTATCATTTGAATCACGCATTACTTCATATTCAATTTCCTTACAACCAGCAATACTCTTTTCTAATAAACATTGTGTTACTGGACTATGTTTTAATCCACCTGATACGATTTCAATTAGTTCTTCTTCATTACTACAGATTCCGCCACCTGTTCCCCCCATTGTAAATGCTGGGCGAACAATAACTGGATATCCAATTTCTTTTACAAATTCATGTGCTTCTTCTAGCGTATGGATAATGGTACTAGATGGAATTGGTTCATTTAATTCCTGCATTAATGTACGGAATAAATCACGATCCTCCGCCTGCTCAATTGCTGATAATTTTGTTCCTAAAATTTCAACTCCGCACTCTTCAAGTATGCCTGATTTCGCAAGTTCAACAGCCATATTCAGGCCTGTTTGACCACCTAATGTTGGTAAGATTGCATCTGGACGTTCTTTACGAATGATTCGGCTTACGAATTCTAATGTTAAAGGCTCAATGTATACTTTATCCGCTGTTGCAGTATCTGTCATAATTGTTGCTGGGTTAGAGTTAACAAGGATTACTTTGTAACCTTCTTCTCTAAGAGATTGACAAGCTTGTGTACCAGAGTAGTCAAACTCTGCTGCTTGCCCAATTACAATTGGTCCTGATCCGATTACTAAAATTGTGTTAATGTCTAGGCGTTTTGGCATAACTCTTCCCCTTCTTTCTTGAAGTTTTCAATCATTGCTAAGAAATCTTCGAATAAATCATTTGCATCTTCTGGTCCTGCTGAAGCTTCTGGATGGTATTGTACTGTAAATGCTGGGAACTTCGTATGACGAAGACCTTCTACTGTTCCATCATTTAAAGCGACATGTGTAATTTCAAGTTCTGTATTTTTAACTGATTCTTCTTCTACTGCGTAACCATGGTTTTGAGATGTAATTGCTACTTTTCCAGTTGCAAGATGTTTTACTGGATGATTTAAACCACGGTGACCGAATTTTAACTTACTTGTATTCGCACCAGATGCTAGAGCGAACAATTGATGTCCTAGACAAATTCCGAATAAAGGAACTTTACCGATAATGTCTTTTAACATTTCAATTGCTTCTGGTACATCTTTTGGATCCCCAGGTCCGTTACTTAACATAATTCCATCTGGGCTAAGGCGTAAAATCTCTTCTGCTGTTGTATTGTAAGGTACTACAATTACATCACAATCACGTTTATTTAATTCTCTTAAAATACCATGTTTCATTCCGAAGTCTACAAGTACAACTCGGTGTCCACGGCCTGGGCTTGGGTATGGATCTTTCGTTGATACGCGTTTCACGTGATCTGTAAATACTGTCGCTTTTAATTGGCTCACGATGTATTCTACATCTGCATCCATGTTACATAGACGCCCACGTAATGTACCGTATTGACGAATTTTTCTCGTTAATTTTCTCGTATCAATCCCTGCTAAGCCTGGGATGTTTCTTTCTTTTAAGTAATCATTTAACGAAATTTCATTACGGAAGTTTGATGGGTGATCACAAATTTCGTTTACGATTAAACCATTTACAGATGGATGAATCGATTCAAAATCGTCACGGTTGATGCCGTAGTTTCCGATTAATGGGTACGTGAATGTTACGATTTGACCGCAATATGATGGATCAGATAATGTTTCTTGATATCCAGTCATTCCTGTTGTAAATACAACCTCACCTGACTTTTCGATTTCTCCTCCGAAACCTTTTCCAATTAATACTGTTCCATCTTCTAAGATAAGTTGTCTTTTCATACTAATGCACTCTCCTTTTGCCATGCGATCTTACCACCAACGATTGTCATTACCGGCCATCCTTGGCATTTCCAACCTGCGAATGGTGTATTTTTTCCTTTTGATAAGAATGTTGTTGGGTCAATCTCTTCTTCTTGTTCTAAATCAATGATTGTAATATCAGCTGTTCTGCCTTCTTTCAGGCGACCTGCTTCTAAGCCGAATGTATCAGCTGGCTTTTCTGTTAAGAATTGAATTAACTGTTCTAATGTAATAATTTCTTTTTTCACAAGGTTTGTGTATAAAAGTGGGAATGCTGTTTCAAAACCAGTAATTCCGAATGGTGCTCTTTCAATTCCTTGTGCTTTCTCTTCCGCTGTATGCGGTGCATGATCAGTTGCGATCATATCGATTGTTCCATCTAGTAGACCTTCAATTAATGCTGCGTGATCTTCTTTTCCACGAAGCGGTGGGTTCATTTTAAAGTTAGGATCAGCTGATGGGATATCATCTTCACATAACACTAGATGGTGAGGTGTTACTTCTGCTGTTACTTTAATTCCAGCGCGTTTCGCATCACGGATTACACGTACAGATCCTTTCGTACTTACGTGACATACGTGATAGTGACAATCTGCCGCTTCAGCAAGCAGTATATCCCTTGCAATATGTACAGATTCACATACTGATGGGATACCGTTTAATCCGTGTTTCTCAGAAAACTTCCCTTCATGTACACAACCTTTATTAATAAGAGTATTCTCTTCACAGTGCGCAACCACTGCCATATTTAATTTCGCTGCACGCTTCATAGCAGCTAACATCATGCTAGCATCTTGTACGCCTACACCGTCATCAGTGAAAGCAAATGCTCCAAGTTCTTTTAACGTCTCGAAATCTGTCATTTCAGAACCCGCTTGGCGTACTGTAATTGCTCCGTATGGTAGTACGTTGACATGCGCTTTTTCTTTAATACGATTTTGCAAGTCTTCCATATGTTCTCTGCAATCTGGTACTGGGCGTGTATTTGGCATTGCACAAATTGTAGTGAATCCACCTTTTGCCGCTGCTAGTGTACCTGTTTCAATTGTTTCTTTATGTTCACCACCTGGTTCACGAAGATGTACGTGTACATCTACTAATCCAGGTGCGATTAACTTTCCGTTCACTTCGATTACTTCAGCATTATCTGCCGTAATATTTTCTGCTACCTTAGCGATTTTACCGTCTTGTACGAGAAGATCTGTTGCTACGATTTTTCCTTCTTCATTCATATAACGACCATTTTTAAACAAGTAATTCATGTTTCATTCCTCCTAATACATTTGGTAAGGCGCGTTTTAGTACAGCCATTCTTACGTAAACTCCATTTTCCATTTGTTTAAATATGCGTGAACGCTCACACTCAACAAGTTCACTTGCAATTTCAACATCACGGTTTACAGGAGCTGGATGCATAATAATGCTTCCTTCTTTCATACGCTTTTCTCTTTCCACTGTTAATCCGTGTTTCTCATGATACTCTTTCATAATGTCTGTTTCATAATGATCATGACGCTCATGTTGTACACGAAGTAACATCATTACATCCACTTCTGGAACAAGTTCATCTAATGGTTTGTATGTTCCAAATGTGCTGTCTTCATCTTTCCACTCTTCTGGACTTGCAAAGTAAATTGTTGCACCCAGTTTCGTTAATGCTTCTGCATTAGAACGTGCTACTCGGCTATGACGAACATCTCCTACTATCGCAATCTTTAATCCTTCAAATCTTCCAAACTCTTGTTTAATTGTAAGAAGATCGAGTAGGCACTGCGTTGGGTGGTTTCCACATCCATCTCCAGCGTTTAAGATTGGGATATTTACCTGATCTTTCAGTTCATCGAAGTAGCGATCTTGCTCATGGCGGACGATTACCGCTTTTGTTCCGATTGATTCTAGTGTTCTTATCGTATCGTATAAAGTTTCTCCTTTTTGTACGCTAGATGCATCAGCTGAAAAGTTTAAAACTTCAAGTCCTAATCTCTTCTCAGCAACTTCAAAGCTAAATCTCGTTCTCGTACTATTCTCAAAGAACAAGTTCGCAACAAAAGTTTGCTCTGTCGTTTTGCTCTCTTTTCCATTCGCGAAATCTTCTGCGTCTTTTAGGATTTCTGAAATTTCTACTTCCGATAATTCACTCATCGTTAACAAATGGCTCATCGTCATCCCTCATCTTTCTGATTTTTATGTTACCACTTTTGTATATTTATAACAACCTTTGTATAAAAATACCCTAGTCATGTGAGACTAGGGTGCAAGAAAGAAGCCACCCTTTCCGGTCTCACAGGACTGAATTAAAAGGTTATTATTATGAAGCAATCTGCTTAGATTGTGTTATTTGTTTCGTTTCTGGTAGTAGTAGATTTAACAGTACACCTACAATTGCTGCTAGTGCCATTCCTTCTACTTGGAACGATTCTCCTACGTGAAGTACCGCTCCACCAATACCGATTACTAGTATTACTGATGCAATCATTAAGTTTCGTTTGTCACTTAGGTCTGTTTTATCATCTACCATCATGCGTAATCCGCTTGATGCGATTACACCGAATAGTAAGATTGATACACCACCCATAACCGGTGTTGGGATCGAATGAATCAGTGCAGAAATCTTACCGATAAACCCGAACATGATTGCGAACACTGCTGAACCGATGAATAAGTATACACTGTATGCTCTCGTAATTGCTAGCACACCGATGTTTTCACCATACGTTGTATTCGGTGGTCCACCGATAAGTGATGCGATTAATGTTGCTACTCCATCACCGAAGATTGAACGGTGTAAACCTGGTTTTTCAATTAAATCTCTTTTAATAACATTTCCAAGTACAATTTGATGTCCGATATGCTCTGAAATTGTTACTAGTGCAACTGGTACCATCAAGAGTACAATCTTCCACGAAAATTCCGGAGTATATGTTACAAATGGTACTGTGAAATCTGGTACAACAAACCATTTTGCCTCAGCTATCGGCTTTAAGTTTACTAGCCCTTGGAAGTAAGCGAAGATATATCCGCCGATAATGCCCAGTAACACTGGTATGATACTGAAAAACCCTCTTCCGAATATAGAGCAGATAATTGTAATTGCTAATGTTACTAACGCTACTGAAAAGTGTGTAAAGCTATATTTGCCATCCGCACCGTTCATCGCCATGTTAACTGCTGTATGTGCTAAAGCTAGACCGATTACCATTACTACTGGACCAACTACGATTGGCGGAAGTAATTTCATAATCCACTGTGATCCTGACTTCTTAATTCCGAGTGAAATTAAGATATACACAAGTCCCGCTAACAAACCACCGAGCATTGCTGCTCCAGGTCCACCTGCTGTTTTCGCTGTTATTATCGGTGCGATAAAGGCGAATGATGATCCTAGATAGGCAGGTACTTGACCTTTCGTTATAAGAAGAAACGCTAGCGTTCCTAATCCACTTGATATTAATGCTACTGACGGATTCAATCCTGTTAAAAACGGAACCAGCACTGTTGATCCAAACATCGCGAACAAATGTTGTATACTTAAAAATAACCATTTTCCCGGTTTCGGTACTTCATTAACGTCTAACACTGGCTTTTGTTCCATTGTTACATCCTCCTTCAGTTTAATTCTTTGCAATAAAAAAACTCTTTGTGCCTGTGCACAAAGAGTCCTACACTTTCGTATGCCAAATTTGACATATGAAAGCCAAGACCCTTTGGCAGCCTCACAGGACTACATTTAAAAGGGCTTTACTTATCGTATATGCTTACTCGATCTTGTTGATCTGTCTCTTGCAAATCAACTTCGATACGCTCTTCACTTGATGTTGGAATATTCTTCCCTACATAATCAGCGCGAATTGGTAGTTCACGATGACCTCTATCAACAAGAACCGCCAGTTGGATTTGTGATGGTCTACCTAAATCCATAAGAGCATCCATTGCTGCTCGAACTGTTCTTCCTGTATATAATACATCATCTACAAGGATAACTTTTTTCTTCGTAATATCTACAGGGATATCAGAACCTTTTACAAGTGGTTCTTCATTTTTTGATTGTAGTGTTAGATCATCACGATATAACGTAATATCTAGCTCTCCAACTTCCATTTCTTTTCCTTCAATTTGACCAATTCGTTCTGCCAAACGTTGTGCAATAAAAATTCCACGAGTTTTAATTCCGACAAGAACACAATTATCGACACCTTTATTTCGTTCCACGATTTCATGACTAATTCGTGTTAAAGCGCGGCGAATCATTTGGTCATCTAAAACGACTGCTTTCTCTTGCATGCTCTACACCTCCAAGCTTTTTTTCTTGCGTGAGAGTAATGGTATAAAAAAAGTCCTCTCAGCGTGTGCGAGAGGACTTTTGAAAAAAGGGTACAGCATACCCTATGTATTTCAAACCGTTACCTTCTCAACCTCACGGGGCTGTGTTAAAGGATCATTATTTAACTGTTGTCAGTATCTCAGTTTTCTTATGATTTGTCAATACTATTTTCGTAAAATATTTAATGCATCTTCAAACACTTCTGGAATCGGTGCCTCAAACTGAATATACTCACCCGTACGAGGATGATCGAATCCTAAAATACCTGCGTGAAGCGCTTGTCCATTCATGTCTAATGTTTTCTTCGGACCATACTTTGGATCTCCAGCAAGTGGATAACCAATATATTTCATATGAACACGAATTTGGTGCGTACGTCCCGTTTCTAAGCGACATTCTACAAGTGTAAAGTCTTTAAAACGTTCTAACACTTGGAAGTGCGTAACAGCATTCTTACCATTTTCATCAACTGTCATGCTTTGACGCTCTTTCTTATCGCGACCAATTGGTGCATCGATAGTTCCTTTATCATGCGGAATAACACCGTGTACGATCGCTTTGTAACGTCTTGTTACTGTTTTTGCTACAAGTTGATTTACAAGTGATTCATGCGCCACATCATTTTTAGCAACCATTAATAGGCCTGATGTATCTTTATCAATACGATGCACGATACCTGGACGCATTACACCGTTAATGCCTGATAAGTCTGTACAGTGGTGCATAAGACCGTTCACAAGCGTACCACTTGTATGACCTGGTGCTGGATGTACAACCATACCACGCGGCTTATTAACAACGAGTACATCTGCATCTTCATAATAAATTTCTAAGTTCATATCTTCTGCTTGAATATCTAACTCTTCTGGATCAGGAATCGTTACTGTAATTTCATCGTTTTCTCTAACTTTATAATTCACTTTTACCGACTTTCCATTAACTGTAACAACATCATCTTTAATCCATTGTTGTACTTGTGAACGTGACCATTCACTGTTTATTTCTGCAACGAATTTATCAATTCGCTCGCTTTTTTGTTCTTCTGCAACTGTTACTTGTACTACTTCACTCATTCAATTACTCCTTCGTTTTCTTGCCTTCTAATAATGTTTGAATAATAATTAATACAACACCAATACATAATGCTGAATCAGCTATATTAAATACTGGATAGTTGTACGAGAAAATATACACGTGAATGAAATCCACTACTTCTTGTCTAAATACACGATCAATGAAATTACCAATTGCTCCGCCTAATATTAGACCTAATGAAATTCCTAGAAGTTTGTCTGTTTTCGCATATTTTTTCATATAAATTACGATAAATGCTACAAAAACGACTGTAATAATGTAGAAGAACCACATTTTGTTTTCTAAAATCCCCCAGGCAGCTCCTCTATTTCGATGTGATGTTATGTATAATACATTATCGATAATCGGAATGCTCGTACCCAATTCCATGTTCTTTACAATTAGCCATTTCGATATTTGATCGATGGCAATGACAAATAACGCTATTACATAATATATCATTTTCATTTCCCCCACAAAGACAGTGTACCTCAAAATTTTAGCATAGCTGCAACCTTTTCACAATGAACCTTTATAGAAGAATAAAATAAATTAAAAAAAGGTAATATAATATCGTTGTGCGCATTCATACATTTACTTTTTCATAGAAAAATTCATGAATGGTACGGGCAGTCGGCATCGTCTTCATTTGTTTTACCGAGATTACTCTCCCTGTCTCTTCACAAATACCATACATATCTATTTCCATTTTAAATAATGCACGTTCTACATCTTTTAAGTCCTCTTTTATATCATGTAATAGGAGTTTTTTCTTTATCTCTTCCTTAATTTCATATCCAAGCTCTTCGCTAAACTCTGTATCATATTTGTGCATGACCTCTTTAGCTAGCCTCTCTTGTAACTCTTTTCGCATCAATTGCAATTCTTCTTTGATTTCCATATACATTTCATTCACGTGTACATTCCTCCCAGCTGCAATGTACGATTAGTGTGTCCGAAATTTCTATGCTTACCTCACACACATTTTTCCTTCATAGGAAAGAGAGTGAAAGTTATTTCAATATATCGTCAATAAAAAAACTGACTGCACTTAGGCACAGTCAGTTTTTTTATTATTTTACATAGTTTTCTTTAACAACTGTTGCACAACGCTCACATAATGTTTCATGTTCAGCATCTTTACCAATTGTTTCTGAAACTACCCAACAACGTTCACATGTTTCACCAGTTGCTTGAGCAACAACAACCGCTGTATGCTCATACTTCGGCGCATCTGCTGGCGCTTCTTCCATCATGCCACCAAGTTTATACTCAGAGACGATGAATAATTGCTTTAAGTCTTCACTAATAGACTCTAACATAGCTTTCATTTCTGCAGTTGGATATAGTGTAATGCTTGCATTTAATGACTTACCGATTACTTTTTCATTACGAGCTACTTCTAACGCTTTTAATACGTCATCACGTAATGTCATAAATGCATCCCATTTTGTTTTTAATTCTTCCGCACCATCTAATTGTACAGCTTCTGGCATATCAGTTAATTGTACACTTTCTTCTGTTACACCTGGAACGTATGGCCATACTTCATCAGCCGTATGCGGTAAGATTGGTGTTACAAGTTTCGTCAACGCAACAAGAACATCATATAATACAGTTTGAATTGCACGACGATCTTCATGGTTTGCACCTTCAATGTATAAAATGTCTTTTGCAAAGTCTAAGTAGAATGAACTTAAATCAATTGTACAGAAGTTATGAATTGCATGATATACAGCCGCGAAGTCGTATGTTTCATATGCTTCTTTTACTTTTGTAATTAAGTCATTTAATTTCACTAACATGTAACGATCTACTTCACGAAGTTCAGCTACAGCTACTGTATTTTCACTTGGCTTAAAGTCATCTAAGTTTCCTAATAAGAAACGGAATGTGTTACGGATTTTACGATACACTTCTGCTACTTGTTTTAAAATATCATCTGAAATACGTACATCAGATTGATAGTCAACTGAAGATACCCATAAGCGTAAAATGTCTCCGCCTAGTTGATCCATAATTTTCTTCGGTACGACGATATTTCCAATCGACTTACTCATTTTACGTCCTTCACCATCTAATACGAAACCATGGCTTAGTACGCCTTTATATGGAGCTTTACCTGTTACAGCAACTGCTGTTGATAATGAAGAGTTAAACCAACCACGGTACTGGTCAGATCCTTCTAAATATAAATCAGCTGGACGTTGTAAGTCATCGCGCTCTTCTAATACCGCTTGGTGAGAAGAACCTGAATCGAACCATACATCCATGATGTCTGTTTCTTTACGGAATTCACCATTCGGGCTACCTGTATGTGTAAATCCTTCTGGTAATAGATCTTTCGCTTCACGCTCGAACCATACGTTAGAACCGTGCTCACGGAATAAATCTGCTACATGGTTAATTGTTTCATCTGTAATAATTGGATCGCCATTCTCTGCATAGAATACAGGGATTGGTACACCCCATGCACGCTGACGAGAAATACACCAGTCACCACGGTCACGAACCATATTATGAAGACGAGTTTCTCCCCATGCTGGTACCCATTTTGTTTCCGCAACTGCTTCTAATAATTCTTTACGGAACGCTTCAATAGATGCAAACCACTGTGCTGTCGCACGGAAAATAATTGGTTTTTTCGTTCTCCAATCATGTGGGTATGAATGCGTAATGAATGTTAATTTCAGTAACGCGCCTACTTCTTCTAATTTCTCTGTAATTGGCTTGTTAGCTTTATCATAGAATAAGCCTTCAAATCCAGGTGCTTCATTTGTTAATACACCTTTATCATCAACTGGACAAAGTACTTCTAATCCATACTTTTTACCAACAACAAAGTCATCTTCCCCGTGTCCTGGTGCTGTATGAACACAACCTGTACCTGCATCTGTTGTTACGTGATCTCCTAGCATAACTAATGAATCACGATCGTAGAATGGATGTTTTGCAACTGTATACTCAAGTTCGCTACCTTTTACCGTTTTCACAACTTCAGTATTTTCCCACTCTAACGTTTTTGCAACTGTCTCAAATAGTTCAGAAGCAATAATATATTTTTCATCATTTACTTTTACAATAGCGTATTCAAGTTCTGGGTGAACAGAAATACCTAAGTTTGCAGGTAACGTCCAAGGTGTTGTTGTCCAGATAATGAATTTCTCATCACCTTCTAATACGTTCTTCCCGTCTTTTACAGGGAATGCTACGTAAATAGATGCTGATTTTTTATCTTGGTATTCAATTTCAGCTTCTGCTAAAGCTGATTCACTCGTTGGAGACCAGTAAACTGGTTTTTGCCCTTTATAGATATAACCTTTTTTCGCCATATCACCAAACACTTTAATTTGTTGCGCTTCATAAGCTGGCTCTAAAGTAATGTATGGGTTATCCCAATCAGCACGTACACCTAAACGCTTAAATTGTTCACGTTGACGTTCTACTTGCTCATATGCATACTCTGCACATAACTTACGGAACTCAGCAACTGTCATTTCTTTACGCTTTACACCTTTATTTGTTAAAGCTTGCTCAATTGGTAAACCGTGTGTATCCCAACCTGGTACGTATGGTGCACAGTAACCAGTCATTGATTTATAACGAACAATAAAGTCTTTTAACACTTTATTTAACGCATGTCCCATATGAATGTCACCATTCGCATATGGAGGTCCATCATGCAATACAAATAAAGGACGACCTTTCGTATGTTCTTGTACCTTTTCATAAATATTCATTTCAGCCCACTGTTCTTGCATTGCAGGCTCACGTTTTGGTAAATTCCCACGCATTGGGAACTCTGTTTTTGGCATTAGTAATGTATTTTTGTACTCCATGCTCAATTCCTCCTTACATGTATAAAAGAAACACTTAAAAAACGGAATAAAAAAGAGACCTTCTCATCCCAAAAAGGGACGAGAAAGTCTCCCGCGGTACCACCCTAGTAGATCCTATACATATGTATACAATCCTCTTTATATTCTTAACGCGAATATACGCCTACGCTTACTCTATTTGTTCAGCGCGGAACTCCAGGGTGATATTCCCATTATCTCCTTATCCTGAGCTTACACCATCCTCAGTTCGCTATATAAGGTATGAAAAGGTACTTATCCCTATCTTCGTTTTTCTTAATAAATATGTTGTTTAAAATTATATGTAATAATGAGAAAAACGTCAAGCTTACACTGTTTCTTCTTTTTTCAACAGTTCATCTACTTCGTCTTCTAGCTCAATTAGTTTATCCCAATCATCGTTGTTTAACATTTCAAGCTGTGTTTCTAGTAACATACGGAAACGAGTGCGGAATACTTTCGCTTGTTTCTTTAGCTCTTCAATATCAAAAGCAACTTTTCTTGATTTTACTAACGCTTCGTTAATAATACGGTCTGCATTCTTTTCAGCTTCACGTACGATTAATTTTGCTTCTTTTTGCGCATTACGTTTTACTTCTTCCGCTGCTTCTTGTGCAACAACGATCGATTTGTTTAACGTATCTTCAATATTAGAGAAATGATCTAACTTTCCTTCTAATTGCGCAACTTTTTCTTCTAAAGCTTTTTTCTCACGAATGACTAATTCATAATCTTTGATAATTTGATCAAGAAACTCATTTACTTGATCTTCATCATAGCCACGGAATCCGCGACCAAATTCTTTGTTATGAATATCTAATGGTGTTAACGGCACAACGCCACCTCCAAGTAATTATCTAAATTTCCTCTTTCAATTATATCTTTTCTTCGACAAAATAGGAGGATTTCCTTCTAAAAAACCAATCATTTTAGTATACCATACAAAATTCTCCATTTGTCGCGCTTTGTTCTACCTTCTACAGAAAACAATTTACTTCGCCCATATCCTCTCACTGAAAAAACATCTCCTGGATAACATTCATAAGAAGTTTGCTCCACTGTTTTCCAGTTCACTTTTACTAAACCATTTTTTATGAAAGGTTGTACTTTTTGTCTGGATATATGTAACATTTCAGCTAACATAACATCTAAACGAAGTGAAGAAACCGTTCCAGATTTCTCTCCCCATGTTTCTTGCATCTGTAGAATTTTTTCTCCTTGCACTGGCGATAAGGAAACTTTCGTTTTCCCTATAGATTGTAAGTTCATCTCAATATAAGATACAACTTCTTTTGCGACTACAATTTGGGCACGATCTTCTTGAAGCAAAATATCACCACACTTTTCTCTCGTTAAACCGAGAGACATAAATGTACCTAATATTTGCCTATGTTCTAGCGTATAAAACTTGGAAGGATAGTCAATTTCCAATACTTCTACTTGAAATTCTTCTTCATTTACTACTAGATAGTCCGGATAAATGAGTGCTCTTTTGCGCTCCGCATGAGGCGTTGCACCATCAAACTGTACAGAAACATCCCCTTGTCCTATCACCATAGTGACAATTTGTTGTTGTCTTGGATCAAGGAAGTCTGTTAACTTCACTTGATGGTACTCCGCTACTCGCTTCCACTCTAACACCTTATCCACAAAGACCTCTTCATCGGGTCTGAAATGTTCATAGATGCTCATGTATTTAACCTCTTACTATAAGAAATAGCCGAATATACTTACTAAACCCTTCGTAGCAAGCTTTAATGTAAAAATCGCAACGAGTGGAGAGATATCAATCATACCAAGCGGCGGGATAAATCTGCGAAATGGTTCTAAATACGGTTCACAAATACGCGCAAGAACATCTCCAAAAGTTGATTCCTTTGCACCTGGGAACCATGATAGGAGAATGTAAATAATAAGTGCCCACGAGTAAATCTCGATAGCATAAACTAAAAGCCTTAAAACTGTTTCCATGGCGTATTACCACCTCTTTATATTTGTGTCTTCTTCTTCACCGAATAACTCTGAAATTGCACCAACAATATCTACATTTTCAGGGGTACACATAAATGTTTTCGGTCCTATTTTTTGAATGTCCCCGCCTATAGCGTATACAGTACCACTTAAAAAGTCAACGATACGTACAGCTTGATCAGTAGACATTCGTTGTAAATTAATTACAACAGCTCGTCTACCTTTTAAATGGTCCGCAATCCCTTGCGCCTCTGAATATGTGCGTGGTTCTAATAAAACAACTTTTGAAGATTGCTTTGCCGTTTCAATGCTCACAACATTTTGTTTCGGTTGCGCTTTTGGAAACGTAACATCTTGTTGTTCTGGCGGATCTTGCTGCTTCTTCATGTCTGTTTGCTCCTTTTCATAACTATATTGAGCTGCTTCTTTTTCTTCCGGTGTATCAAAAAAGAAGTATTTTACTTTTGACCAACTCATAATAAGTTTCTCCTTCCTTTTACGCTTTTCCTACTAAAATCGTCCCCAAACGAATATATGTAGCACCTTCTTCAATTGCAATCGTGTAATCATTGGACATTCCCATTGATAACTCTCTGCATGGCGCATGTAATAATTCTAGCTCCTGCACCTCTGTTTGTAGCTTACGTAACTCCTTAAAACAGCGTCTGATTTCTTCCTCTTCTTCTGTAAACGGAGCCATTGTCATTAGTCCAACCACTTCAATCTTATCCAGTTCTTGCAAACTTTGAATAAAAGAAATAGTTTCTTCTATTGCCAATCCTTGCTTTGATTCTTCAGATGATGTTTTCACTTGAATAAAACATTTCACTTTCTTATCAGCACGTTTTTGAATTTCTTTTGCAAGTGAAAGGCGATCTAACGAATGTAAATAATCAATTTCATTAATGATTTCTTTTACTTTTCTCGTTTGTAATGATCCAATAAAATGCCAATTCACTTTTGAACCGAAATGTTCGTACTTCTGTAAGAAACCTTCATTTCTATTTTCACCTAAATCAATAATTCCAGCTTCAATTACTTCGTTTGTCTTTTCAATTCCTACCGTTTTTGTAACTGCAACGAGTTTAATATCTTGCAACGAACGTCCTGCTCGTGCGCAAGATTGTTTAATTGCTTCGTTTACAGTTGTTAAATTTTTTTGTACTGTCACTTGCTTTCTTCCTCCTTAAAACCTATGAAACTCAACATTCTCCCTGTCTTACCTTGATCACGGCGATGAGAGAAAAATAGTTGCTCTTCACAGCTTGTACAAAGAGATGACATTACAATATTCTCTTCTTTTATGCCTGCTTGTACACATAATATACGATTAATTTCTTTTAAATTAATTGCGTACTGCCCATCAGAAATTTTTTTATAAGGGACAGAACCGTTTACTACTTGCTCTGCTGCTGTTAACACTCTATCATCAACAACGTAACAACAAGATCCAATTGCTGGTCCAATTGCAACATGAATTTCATCACTTGAAATCCCTTCTGCATTCCATTTTTGAATCATTTCCTTTGCAATCTCTTTTACAGTCCCTTTCCATCCAGCATGCGCAAGTCCTATCATACCATGTGATGGCGCATAAAAATAGAGTGGAACACAATCCGCGTAACATGATGTTAAAAGAACATCATTATCAGTCGTATAAATGCCATCTGTTTTTGAAATACCGTCTTCATATGAATAGACGCCACTTCCTTTTTCCTGTTGTCCTACTTTTTCAACATGATGATCATGAACTTGTTCAGAGCAAATCCAGTTTTCTAATGGTTTTTGTAACTTATTTGCTAAAATACGTCTGTTTTCATGAACGTTCTCCACGATATCATTCACATGTAATCCTAAATTCATCGCATGAAAGGAGCCCGTACTTATCCCATCATCTTTTGTCGTAAATCCAGCAGTAATGTTTCCAAGTTCTTTCCACGCTTGTAAATACAGTATACCGTCCACATATTTAAATGGTTCTCTCATAACAAAGCGACCCCTTTTTAATTAAAATAACATAAAAAAGCATGGTACTTCCTGTCTATTTTACCATACTTTTATTTTTTCATAATCCCAACAGAAAAAAAAGAGGAATTTGTAATATTCTTTATGAAATTGTCGGTGTTTGTATTGATTCTGTTACAGAATTAACCGGATTTACTCTAACAAGTATGACATCTTCCCCAATTTTCACAATTTCCTTCCAAGGAATTACAATTTCTACATCTTTCCCAAAAATCCCTAACATGCGTGCCTGTTTGGAAATAATAATAGACCCGATCTTCCCTGTGTTTATATCAATTTCGATATCTCCAATATTTCCAAGCCTTTTTCCATCTGAAACATTTATTATCTCTTTCATCTGCAACTCCGAAATTCTTATCACTTTCATCCTCTCCCTTATATATGACGAATTGAAAAAACACCGTTTCTCAAATTTACAGGAAGCACCTCTACTAACCCCATATGATTTTCATTATATGAACACAACTTCCCTACTATGAGCGAAGACAAACTATATTACATATAAAAAGGTTTCACCATAAATGGTGAAACCTTATCCTTGAATCGTCTTATTCATTTGTTTAATAGCCGATTTCTCTAAACGTGACACTTGCGCTTGAGAAATCCCAATTTCTTCTGCGACTTCCATTTGTGTTTTTCCTTGGAAGAAACGTTTTCGAATAATCATTTTCTCACGATCATTTAAACGCTTCATTCCTTCTTTCAATGCTAACTCTTCAACCCACTGCTCGTCCTTTTGTTTTTCATCACTTAACTGATCCATAACAAAAATAGGATCTCCCCCATCGTTATAAATCGGCTCAAATAATGAAACTGGATCTTGAATCGCATCTAAAGCAAAAACAATTTCTTCATGAGTCACTTCAAGCACTTTTGCAATATCCATTGCTGTTGGTTCTTTTGAATTTTCTGCAATCAATTTCTCTCTTACTTGTAACGCTTTATACGCAATATCTCTTAATGATCGAGATACGCGAATCGGATTGTTATCACGCAAATATCTGCGTATTTCCCCAATAATCATCGGCACAGCATACGTTGAAAATTTTACATTTTGGCCTAAATCAAAATTATCAATGGATTTCATAAGTCCGATACAACCAACTTGAAATAAATCGTCAACATATTCTCCTCTGTTATTAAATCTTTGGATGACGCTCAGTACAAGACGTAAGTTTCCATTCACTAATTTCTCTCTTGCGCTTATCTCTCCACTTTGCATTTCACGAAATAATTTACGCATTTCATCATTTTTTAGTACGGGAAGTTTAGCTGTATCAACACCGCAAATTTCTACTTTGTTTCTCGTCAAAGTGTTCCCTCCTATCGGGAGTTGCTGTACAGTGTAAAGTATTTCCTTTGGAGGGGATTTTATGCATGCGGTTTTCTCTTCATTTTTCATTTTCGTTGTCTCTTCCCATACAACGAAAGAGAAGAAGACCAGCCTAGATAACGGCTGGTCTTCTTCTTTACACCATTTTATTAAATTCTTTTCGTAATCTTTTTATGATTCTTTTTTCTAAACGCGAAATGTATGACTGTGAAATCCCAAGCATATCTGCCACATCTTTTTGCGTCTTTTCCTCTTCGCCAGCAAGCCCAAACCGGAGTTCCATAATTTGTTTTTCACGATCATTTAATTGATGCAATGCTTTCATTAGAAGATGACGGTCTACAGTAGCTTCTAAATCTTTTGTAATAATATCATCGTCTGTACCTAATACATCCGATAATAAAAGTTCATTCCCGTCCCAATCGATGTTAAGCGGTTCATCAAAAGAGACTTCTGATCGGTTTTTATTATTTCGGCGCAAATGCATTAAAATTTCATTTTCTATACAACGTGAGGCATACGTTGCTAATTTTATTTTCTTTTCTGGATTAAATGTATTAACCGCTTTAATAAGGCCGATTGTTCCAATACTAATCAAATCTTCAATATTTATCCCTGTATTTTCAAACTTTCTTGCTATATATACAACTAGCCGTAAGTTTCGTTCAATCAGTAACGACCTTGCTGCCTGATCTCCTTTTGGCAATTTATTCAAAAGAACTTCCTCTTCTTCTTTCGTTAACGGTGGTGGCAACGCTTCACTTCCACCAATATAATAAATTTCATCGGTCTTAATTCCTAATTTCAACAATACTTTATACCAAAGGTATACTAAATAAAATTTTAATTTCATCATATTATCCCGCCTCCCATTATTAAGCAATTACTACTTTTTGCGAAATTAACATTTTCGGATGCACAATACATTGATACTCTCCATTGGTTGACAACTGTTGTGTATTTAATCCAATCAATACTTTGTTGACTACAATAGAACTACCTTCATAATCAATTTGCACACTGTCTGGCTTAACGGCCCATAAAAATTGACTCTCTACTCCTACTGCTCGGAAAGGAATTAATCGTAATTTTGTCGCCCACCCAGAATCATTCTCTGGTATTTGAGGAATCTCTGTTTTGGAATAAATTTGTTCTGTTAACCACGCTGGCAAGCAATGTTCTAATGATGAAATATGCATAATCATAACGGGTGTTTTTGTTAACGGGTCGTAAAGTTGGTTCCCACTATCAATTAAACCTGCAAGTTCTAGTTCCTCTTCAGCTAATTGAATTTTCAATTTCACAATTTGATCATAGTGTATTTTTGTAACCTCTACGCTTTCAATACGCTTTTTAGAAAAATAATAAATTACTGGAAAACCAAAAACGACAAACAACCAGCTAATTGGATCACCATAAGAAATGGATTGAGATTGAACCAATCCATTTACCATTTCATTCGTTTGCAAAAAGAAATGAGTGCCAATTAACCCTCCGCCAACCATAAAGGTTACAAAGTAAAAAGTAAAAACAGTTTGTGCATAATTTCTAAACGTTGTAAACCCAAATGCTGTATACACAATTAGTAACGAGTACAGTAGTTTCATAATTGGATGTGTCATCATAGAAGCAAAAGGAGTAAAGGCAAAAATAACAATGGTTGAACCTATAAATGCCCCTAACACAAGCCTCCATCTTTTGATCTTCTTTTTTAACACGGTAGCTGTTAATAAAAGTAAAAGAAAATCAATGCAGGCGTTTAGCAACCAAACAACGTCGGCGTAAACAACCAAACAATTCACCTCTTTTTTTGAGTTGAGACTAGTATAATGCATATCCAATAGGAAAGTGTGTCAATTTGCGGAGGTGTTTTTTTGTTATTTTGTGCTTTCTAGACAGAATCTGTCGGTAAAAAATAAAAGTATATGTTTCATAGAATACTATACTTGTTTGCTTTCGCCGAATTTTCAGGTTGGGGGCTTACTGCCCGAAAAACAGCTGGATAAATCGAAATATATAAAATAAAAAAAGACCTGCTTAGCAGATCTTTTTCCTTTATAAAACAAAAAAGGAGCATGAAAGCTCCTTTTCTTTTATCGTCTACGACGGTTACGTAAGAATGCTGGAATATCGATGTCATCTGAATCTGTATGACGCTCATGCACAACCGGCTCTTCACGTTTCATTTCACGCTTAACTTCACGTTGTTTTGAAGGTTGAGCTACTTGCTGTTGCTGTTGTTGCGTGTGATTCGCAGTCGGACGGATAATTGGTTTTGGTGGCTGCGTCGCAGCACTATCATCAAAACCAGTTGCAATTACAGTTACAACGATATCATCTTTTAATCCTTCATTAATAACAGAACCGAAGATCATATTTACTTCTGGATCTGAAGCTGAAGCTACAATGTCTGCCGCTTCTTGTACTTCATATAAGCTTAAGTTAGCTCCACCCGTAATGTTCATGATAACACCTTGAGCTCCATCAATAGATGTTTCTAATAATGGACTAGAAATCGCTTTTTTCGCAGCTTCAGCAGCACGATTTTCTCCATTACCAGAACCAATACCCATTAAAGCAGAACCTCTATTAGACATAATTGTCTTTACGTCTGCGAAGTCTAAGTTAATTAAACCTGGTGTTGCAATTAAATCAGAAATACCTTGAACACCTTGACGTAATACGTTATCTGCTTCACGGAATGCTTCTAACATCGGCGTATTTTTATCAACAATCTCTAATAAGCGATCATTTGGAATTACAATAAGTGTATCTACATTTTCTTTAAATGCCGCAATACCAGATGCTGCTTGTGTTGCACGCTTGCGTCCTTCAAATGTAAATGGACGTGTTACAACACCAACTGTTAATGCACCTAATTCTTTTGCAACTTGGGCAACAACTGGAGCTGCACCAGTTCCAGTTCCGCCGCCCATACCAGCAGTTACGAAGACCATATCTGCACCACGAAGTGCTTCTTGGATCTGTTCTTTACTTTCTTCTGCAGCTTTTTTCCCTACTTCAGGGTTTGCACCTGCACCAAGTCCACGTGTTAATTTTCCACCAATTTGCATTTTTGTTTCAGCTTTTGATAGATTTAATGCTTGTGCATCAGTATTCACAGCGATAAAGTCTACACCTTGTACACCGTGTTCAATCATACGGTTTACAGCATTGTTTCCGCCACCGCCGACACCGATAACTTTTATATTCGCTAATTGATCTTGAGTAGTATCAAACTCTAACATGTCGAAATCCCCCTAGAACCTCATTTTTCGTGTCCAATTTTAATCCCATAAATAACGGAATACACGTTTTACTTTTGACATCATACGGTCATCATTTTGATTATTATTGTTTTGATTACGAGTTTTTTGTTTCGCAGGTTGCTGTTGTACCGGCGTTGGTGCTGGTGCTGGTACTGGTTCAAAATGTTCTTGCTTTTCCTGCACATTTTTTCCACGTAATTTAGCTTTTTGATAAGAATGTTTAATTAATCCTACTCCACTTGTATATTGGGGCTCACGCACACCAATATAATCAGGAGTCGCTATACGAACATTTTCATGTAAAATATCATATGCAAGATCAAGAACACCAGGCATAGAAGCAATTCCACCAGTTAGTACATAACCAGAAGCTACTTGCTTTACTCCTAACTTACGCACTTCATCTTGAACAAACATTAAAATTTCCTCTACACGAGCCTCTATTATATCCGATAATTCCAACTGAGAATATTGTTCTGTTTGATCGCTTCCCATAATAGGAACCGTAAACATCTCTTCTTCAGATGCTGTATCATAAAAAGCATGTCCATATTTCAACTTAATTTGATCTGCATTTTCTGTTGAAGTTTTCAACCCAATCGCAATATCCTTCGTTATATGGTCTCCACCTAACGGTAATACGCTCGTCGCTTGTAACTCTCCATCTTTAAAAATAGATAAAGTTGTAGATCCTCCCCCCATATCAACAAGGGCTACTCCTCTATGTTTTTCATCTGAAGATATAGCAACTGTTGCAGCCGCTAAAGGTTGAAGACAAATATCAACTATTTCAAGACCTGCTTTTTCTACACAACGAAGTAGGTTATGTAGTAAAGTTCTCGAGCCTGTTATAAGTGTACCTTCCATTTCTAATCTTACACCGATCATCCCGCGTGGATCGTTAATCTCGTCAAGACCGTCTACAATGAACTGTCGAGGTACCACATCAATAAACTCACGTTCTGGAGCAATTGACACAACTTGTGCTGCATCTAGAACGCGTAAGACATCTTCATTCCCGATTTCACGATCTTCATTTGAAACAGCGACTACTCCATGACAAGGAAGTAGCTGTACCTGGTTTGCATTGACACCTACTACAACTTGCTCAATGTGGATTCCCACCATGCGCTCAGCTTGTTCAATTGCTTTTTTAATTGATCGAACAGTCTCGTCTATATCAACTATCGATCCCTTCTTTAAACCATTTGATTTTACATTTCCAACACCAATAATGTTTAAGCTGTCATTAACCATTTCACCAATGATGACTTTAACATTGGATGTACCGATGTCAAGACTAACATATATTTCATTGCTGTTCATTCTTTGGCACCTCCTTCTTTATTTATACCATACAACTCAATATATGGAACAACAATCGCAACTTTACTATTTATAAGAAAAATATTCAACGTCTTTATACGTTTCCCTTTTTTAACCCTATATTTTTCTTATTTTTATTTAACATTCATTTAAGAATATCGCAGTAAACTGTGAATAACTGCTTATCTTGAAATAATTCTATTTCAAGTGTAAAGATTACCGCCAAGTATAAGTCTACACTAAGATGTACTCATAGAAAAGTGAAACTTGTACCAATCCTAGTATGAATCTAAGAATTTTTACATCTTTTTCATCAAATGAACCATTCTTGTAAATTCAGATGCATCAAGCAGAACATTCGTTTCGTTTTTTCTACCATGACGTAGTGAAAACTATCTTTCTATTCTTTTTTTTCTTCCGCTCCTAATTCTTTCGTATATGCCCCTACTTCTAAGTCAATTAATACCTTTTTACCCGGCTCAATTGTTTTTAGGATAAGCGGATAAGCTTCCATACGCTTTGCGAAATTTTGAATCGTAGTGCTCACTTCGTATCCTTCGTTCATATATAAAGTAAGATGATCTTCATTCGCATTCGTCGGTGAATAACGAATCTCAGAAATAGATCTTAAAATAGTTGGTGTTAATTTTTCAAGCTCAGCAATTAACTCCTTCATTTTCTCCTCTTTAAAAGGTTCAAAAATTGGCGCTGCAACAGGGAGTTTTCCGTTCGGAAGTACATCGAGTGTTTTCCCGTTCTCTAATAACGGTTGTAATTTCCCATCTTTGTTTATATAACCAATCGTTAAATATTCTTCAATATGAACATCAATTTTATTTGGAAAACGTTTTTTTACATTTACCGCTTTAATTTCTTTTCGTTTCGTTAGGTTTTCCTCTGCTTTATGTGCTGTCACTCGGAAATAACTTGTATCATACGTCACACCTGATTCCTTCATCACTTGTTCATCTGTCATATAATGATTTCCAAACACACTTATCTTTTTGATATTGCTTAGTGGAGACCGAAAGTAAATTAAAAAGAGCACTAATAAAAATAAAATTGATATGTATAAAATCAACCGATGATTAACATTTTTCTTGTTTTTCTTCTGTTGATTTTTTAACTTTGGTACACGATCCTGTAGTTTAATCACTTTACTATTTTTCATGTACGATCCCCCTACGTAACATAAAGAACGGCATGTTCCTCATGCCGTTCTTATCTTCTTATTATAACATAAATGATAATGAGCGGAACGAATAACCGTTATCTTCCAATGATTTCTACTTCTGTATGCATTTCTACGCCAAATTTATCCTTGATTGTTTGTTTTATGAATGCAATTAAAGATAAGACATCTTGCGCACTGGCTCCCCCAGTATTAATAATAAAATTCCCATGCATTTCAGAAATTTGAGCTCCGCCTATTTGATAACCACGAAGCCCCGCCTTTTCTATTAAGTTTCCTGCAAAGTATGGAATTGGGTTCCGAAATATACTTCCTGCACAAGGATGATTCCACGGCTGTGTTTCACGGCGGTAGTCTTTATTCTTTTGCATGACGCTTACGATTCCTTCACGCTCTCCTACCTGCAATTGAAACTCAGCTTCCAAAACAATACCAGGACGTTTCGTTTGCAATACAGAAGTACGATAGGAAAACCCCATTTCTTCATGCGTTAACCAATCAATTGTTCCGTTTTCAAACAAAATAAGAGCTTTTGATAATATGTTTGATATATCCGATTGATGTGCTCCTGCATTCATATACACTGCACCACCAACACTTCCTGGAATACCACTGGCAAATTCCAGACCGGATAACCCTTGACGACTAAGTAAAGTTGATAATTTAATAAGGGGATACCCACCACCAACTCTTACTCTATGTTTTTCGACTTCTAAGTGGTCTAATCCTTCTCCTAAACGAATAACGACACCTTCTATACCTAGATCAGATACAAGAAGGTTCGAACCGCGACCAATTACTGTCCACTTTGTTTTATATTTTTTTACTAACTGCAACGTTTTTTCAATACCGGCAACATGCTTTGGCACAATTAAAATATCAGCTGGTCCACCTATTTTCATAGTGGTATAACGCGCTAACGCTTCATTCACTAACACGCGACCAACATTTGCTTCTATAAGCTCATTTACTAATTGCTCCATAAACAATCTCCCCCATACTAATTATCCTTATTACAGTAGTATGCAGGGCGTTCACCTAACGTTATTTTTTTACAAGCTTATTCATTACTTCATACAGCTTATTTGCTGCATCTGGAATACCTAATTGTGCCGCAGCCAGCTTCATATTTTGTAATGTTTGTGCATCTAATAAAATTTCATCAATATCACGAATAAGCGTTTCTGCTGTTAAATCTTTTTCAAGTAACATTTTTGCTGCTCCTTTATCGACAACAGAACGCGCATTTTTTTCCTGATGGTTATTTGTTACGTAAGGACTCGGAATTAACACACTTGGCTTACCTAGCGCTGTTAATTCTGCAAGTGTTGTTGCCCCCGCTCTTGAAACAACAAGGTCTACACCTGTAAGTACCTCTGGCATATTATGAATGAAAGGTTTAATAATAACATTATTCGGATTCCCTTTTTGCTTCACAGCTTCCATCACTTTATCATAATGAACTTCACCGGTTACATACAATATTTCGTAACTTTTATTTCCAAACTGTTCAATTGCCTCAACGAAAGCATCGTTAATTGGTCTAGCCCCACGGCTTCCACCAAAAATAAGTACGGACTTTTTAGGAAGAGATAAACCTACGGAACGTTTTCCTTTCATTCCATTCTGATCCATTACTTCTGATGCTCGTGGATTTCCTGTCATTACCACTTTTGACTGTGGAAAATGTTCTGCAGCCGCTTCAAAACAAACTGCAACTTTATCAACATAGCGGCTTAAAAATTTATTCGTTACACCAGGTACACTATTTTGTTCATGTACAATAGTTGGAATACCTAATTTTGCCGCAGCATATACAACTGGTCCACATACATATCCACCCGTTCCAATCACAATATCCGGATTAAAACGACGAATATATCGTTTACTATCTTGTACACCCTTTAGGAAACGCATCACCGTTTTCACATTATCTAACGATATTTTACGCTTAAATCCACTTATAACAATAGATTGAAACGGTATACCTGCTTTTGGAACGATTGTGCTCTCTAATCCACTCTCCGTACCAATATATAAAAACCTTGCTTCCGGATTTAATTTTTTTATTTCTCTTATTAAAGCAAGAGCCGGATAAATATGACCTCCAGTGCCCCCACCACTTACTAATACACGCACTACTAACTCCTCCGCTTCTCTTTTCTGATTTCAGTCGTATTTATTTCTATATACATCATGTTTCTTCGTGCACATACGAAAAACCCTGTCTTATAAAACAGGGTTTAGTAGCGAGAATGGCGACTTATATTTAATAATACACCTACTGCCATTAACATTAATGTCAAACTTGATCCACCATAACTTAAAAACGGCAAAGTAATACCCGTAACAGGCATCAATCCTGTTACAACACCAACATTAATCATTACTTGAATCGCAATCATCGCCACAATACCTACTGCTAAAAACGTACCATATAAATCTGGCGCTCCTAAAGCTATACGAATCCCACGCCATAATAACAGACTAAATAATAATAACACAAATGAACCACCAATAAAACCTAATTCCTCAGATAAGATTGCAAATATAAAGTCTGTTTGTGGTTCAGGTAAATAAAGAAACTTTTGTCTACTTTGTCCAAGTCCGAGCCCGAATAATCCACCAGGTCCAATTGCGAGTAACGATTGAATAATTTGAAATCCACTTCCAAGCGGATCTGACCACGGATCTAAATATGATGTAATACGTTTCATCCGATACGGTGCTGATGCAATTAGCCCTACAAATCCTGCTACACCAAGCAAACCAAACATTGCAAAGTGAAATACCCTTGCTCCCGAGACAAATATCATGATGATACATGTCCCAACCATTACCGTTCCTGTCCCAAGATCTGGCTGTAACATAATCATTCCAAAAGCAAGAAATACAAAACCTAGTGCTGGTAGTAAGCCACGTTTAAAAGAGGTAATTAATTTTTGTCGTTCCGCTAAAAACTTCGCTAAAAAAATAATCATCGCAAACTTCATAAATTCTGACGGTTGAATGGAAAATGCCCCGATTCCAATCCAACTTCGCGCTCCTCCTCGAACAAGTCCTACTCCAGGAATAAGAACAAGAATAAGAAGAATGAAGCAAACTAGCAAAATTACTTTTGAATACGTACGCCACACCCAATAATCAATCTTCATAATAAAAAACATAGCCACTACACCTAGACTTGCAAATAGTAATTGCCTTTTTGCAAAAAAGAATGAATCCCCCATTTTATAAGAGGCCCAAACCGCACTCGCACTATACACCATAATCATTCCGATTGTTAACAACGCAAGTGTAACGATGATGAGAATAAAATCAGGCGTTTTCTTCATTACCCATAAACACCACCTCTTTAGGCAGAAACTTTTGCCTATGTAACAAAACATCAGTAGGTGTTAGCCTACTGATGTTTTGATTTACTTTATATAAGTTTATGCACAGCTTGTATAAAAATGTCTCCTCTTTCTTCAAATGTTTTAAATTGATCCCAGCTTGCACATGCTGGAGAAAGAAGGATTACATCGCCCTCTGTAGAATGAGCATAAGCTTTCACTACAGCTTCATCTAAAGTATCGACACTTTCAATTGTATCTAATCCCGCTTTTTCTGCAGCTCTTACTAATTTTGGAGCTGTTTGTCCAAATGTCACAATTGCTTTTACATTTTTGAAATACGGAATTAAATCATCGAATTCATTTCCACGATCAAGCCCACCTGCTAATAACACAATCGGTTGTGTAAACGCAGATAAAGCTTTCTCAGTCGCTAACATATTCGTTGCTTTTGAGTCATTATAAACCTTACGATTGTTAATAGTTGTTACATATTCTAAACGATGTTTTACACCTGTAAAACGTTTTAACACCGCCGTAATCGCTTCATTAGAAACACCCAATAATTTTGCGATACTCATCGCTGCTAAAATATTTTCTAAATTATGTTGACCAGGTAAAACGATATCGCCTACTTCAACAACTTTTTCACCTTTAAAATAAAGAGCATTCTCTTTTATACACGCACCATCTTCAATTTCTTTCGTTGTCGAGAATAGTACTTTTTGCCCTTTACTATAAGCAGATAAAGCCATCACATCTGCATCATCTGCATTTATTACACTATAATCATTTTCTGTTTGGTTTTTAAAGATATTTGCTTTTGCTAAACCATATTCCTTCTTCGTCCCGTGATAATCTAAGTGGGCCTCAAATAAATTTAAAAACGCAGCAATTTTAGGTTGGAACAATTCTACTCCCATCAATTGGAAAGATGAAAGTTCTGTAACTACAACTTCATTTTCTTTTGCATCCTGTGCTACTTCACACGCTACAGTTCCAATGTTCCCTGCAATTACAGGATGCTTTTGTCCTTCTTTTAGCATTTCAAATGTAAGCATTGTCGTCGTCGTTTTACCGTTAGACCCCGTAATCCCAACAAATGGAGCTTCTGAAATACGATATGCTAATTCCACTTCCGTAACAATCGGAATTTGCTTTTCTTTCGCAGCTACTAATATTGGATTAGAATACGGGATTCCTGGATTTTTTACTACAAGAGAAATATTTCTCTCTAACAATTCTAAAGGATGACCACCGCATACAACGTCCATTCCTTTTGCTTGTAATTCTGCAGCAAGTACATTATCCGCTAAAGGCTTTCCGTCATTTACAATAACATTTGCCCCTAATTTTTGTAACAGCGTCGCTGCTGCATAACCACTTTTTGCAATGCCTAATACAAGAATATTTTTATTTTGAAATTCAGTTACAGTTTTCAATTACATCCACACCCCGATATAAATTCCTAACACAGCTAATAAAAATCCTACAGACCAAAACGTCACAACAACACGCCACTCTGACCAACCACATAATTCATAATGATGGTGTAATGGACTCATTTTAAAGACACGTTTTCCTGTTGTTTTAAAAGAAATGACCTGAATAATAACAGATAAAGTTTCCATTACGAATACTCCACCAATGATTACAAGTAGTAATTCTTGTTTTAATAAAATCGCTACAGCTGCAATGGCTCCACCTAAAGCTAAAGAACCTGTATCTCCCATAAACACTTTCGCTGGATTTGCATTGAATACTAAAAATCCAAGTACAGCTCCTACAACTGCCATACAGAATATAGCTACTCCAAATTGCTCTTGTGCGACTGCAATAATACTAAACGCTCCAAATGCAATAGCAGCTGTTCCTGATAATAAACCATCTAAACCGTCAGTTAAGTTAACTGCATTTGATCCACCAATAAGCATAAATAATACAAGTACAAAATACGCCCAACCTAGTTCAAACTTAACGTCTGTTCCCGGAATCATGATGTATGTGTGGAACGCTTGCCCTTTTCCAATTAAAAAGAACGCAATAGCAATAACAAGCTGACCTACTAGTTTTTGTTTTGATGTTAAACCAAGATTTCTCTTCTTAACTACCTTTATGTAGTCATCTAAAAATCCAATTAATCCGTAGCCAAAAGTCACTAATAATAATAACGAAACCTCTGCACCTAAATGATTAAATTTAATTGCCATAATAAGTGAAGTTACCATCATAGATACGTATATGACAATACCACCCATTGTCGGTGTCCCTGATTTTTTTTGATGTGACTTTGGTCCCTCATCACGAATACTCTGTCCGAACTTTAATTTCCTTAAAAATGGAATAAACAATGGCGAAAGGGCAACAGAAATTAAGAATGCTACCCCAGCCGTTACTAATAAACCTTGCTCAAGCACATGTAGTCCTCCTCTCACGTTGTTACTCTTCGTTGTTTAAACGCTCTGTAATTGCTTCTTTAGCGACTTCACGATCGTCAAAATGATGAACATCTTTACCAATAATTTGATACGTTTCATGACCCTTACCAGCAATAATGATGATATCTTCAGCTTTCGCGTTAGCAATTGCATGGTATATCGCTTCTTTTCTATCAATAATTACTTCATAATTATTCCCATTTGCACCCTGCACCATATCATCTAAAATAGCCCCCGGCTCTTCACTTCTTGGGTTATCTGAAGTGTAAATTGCGTGAGTTGCATATTTTGTTGCAACACTTGCCATGATTGGTCTTTTTGTTCGATCTCTATCTCCGCCACAACCGACGATACAATATACATCGCCTTTTGCAAACTGTTTTGCTGTTTTTAATACATTCTCTAAGCTATCTGGTGTATGTGCATAATCAACAATAACTGTATAATTTTGTCCACCATCAACTACTTCAAAACGTCCCGGAACTCCAGCTAGTTGCTTGATTACATCAATAACCGTTTCTAAACTTACACCAGAAACAAGTCCTGCCGCTGTTGCCGCTAATACGTTATATACATTAAATTTCCCAATCAATTTCATCGTAACATTTACACTTTCATACGGTGTGACAAGCGTAAATGTAGTTCCACCACTCGTCATAACGATATCTTTGGCCATAATATCACTTGTTGTATCAATTCCATACGTTACAACAGTCGCCGCAGTACTTCTCATATATTCCGGAGTTACAGCATCATCGTTATTCAGTACCGCGTACTTTTCACGATTATGATTATAACTATTGCCAAGTTGTGCAAATAGCAACCCTTTTGCATGTTTATATTCTTCCATCGTTTTATGATAGTCTAAATGATCCTGTGTTAAATTTGTAAACACCGCTACATCGTAATCACATCCGTGTACACGACCAAGATCTAAAGCATGTGACGAAACTTCCATTACTGTACTATCTACACCGTGCTCAACCATTTTTGAAAATGTCTGTTGAAGTGTTAGTGCATCTGGTGTTGTATTTTTCACCTCAAATGTTTCATCACCGATTTTCATATTAATCGTTCCAATTAACCCCGTTTTATGACCATGTGCGCGCATAATCTCATCCATAATATGCGATGTTGTTGTCTTTCCATTTGTACCTGTAATTCCGATTAAATGTAACTTGTGTGTTGGTTGACCATAAAAATAATCAGCTAAAATCGCTAACGAACGAAAAGTGTTTTTCACAAGTACAACTGGAACGTCAACATCAATTGGTCTTTCCGCAACAATAGCAGCCGCTCCTTGTGCCGCTGCTTGCTTAGCAAAATCATGGCTATCAACCGTATATCCTTTCATACATATAAATAAGCTTCCCTCTTTCACTTTACGTGAATCAGCTTCTATAGATGTGATTTCTGGATTTTCTTTTGGAACAACTGGAAAATCATGCAAACATGATACAAGTGTATGCAACTTCATTTCACTAAACCCTCTCTACATTGTGTATTTATCTCTTTTTTAATAAGCAACACGTTACCTCCTAAATATGTAAAATAGGAGGTAAGTGCTACTGTGTCTAATAAATAGACTTATTTATAATTGAAACTCTTACGGTCTCAAATTAAGTAACTCTTCTATAAAGAACTCACTTCCACCAATTGTACCATAAAACGTACTAGGTTACCTTTAATTCCCGAAGTAAATTCTAATTTTTGAGCCCTCTTTCACTTTAGCTCCTGCTTCTGGGGATTGTTTAATAACTTTATCTCCGTCTCCGCTTATATCAAGCTTCAAATCGACGAGTTGCGTCTGTAAATCTTTCTTTTTCATACCAATTAAATTCGGAACTTCCACAGTTGGTATATCGCCCCATTTATATTCTCTCTCTACTTGTTCTGTTCTCGGTTTCACGCCCATAACAGGAAGTGCATCACGAAGAATATTCCCAACAATTGGCGCTGCTACCACTCCACCAAATTGCGTTACACCTTTCGGATTATCAACAGCAACATAGACAACGATTTCCGGATCATCCGCTGGAGCAAAACCGATAAAAGATACTATATAATTATTCTCTAAATATTTACCATCTTTCACTTTTTGAGCCGTACCTGTTTTTCCACCTACACGATACCCATCAATGAAAGCACCTTTACCAGATCCCTTTGCTACAACATTCTCTAATGCATACCGAACTTTTTCTGAAGTTTCCTTGGAAATAACTTTTCTTTTTTCCACAGGTGTCTTTTTGCTTACAACTTGATTGTTCTTCGGATCTATAAATTCCTTAGCTATATACGGCTGGTACAATGTTCCACCATTCACAGCCGCTGCTACTGCCGCTACTTGTTGAATTGGCGTAACAGAAACACCTTGACCGAATGAAGTTGTCGCTTGCTCGACTGGACCGACTTTATCTAAATTAAATAAAATCCCACTACCTTCACCTTGCAAATCAATTCCGGTTTTCTGTCCAAAGCCGAAATTACGAATATATTTAAACAATCGGTCTTTACCAAGACGATCACCAAGTTCAATAAATCCTGGGTTACATGAGTTTTGAACTACTTCTAAAAACGTTTGGCTACCATGGCCTCCTGCTTTCCAGCATTTCAATCTAGCTCCACCCACTTCAGCTGCTCCATCATCATAAAACGTATCTTTCTCTAAGTCTACTAAATTTTCATTCAAGGCTGCTGCTAACGTAATGATCTTAAATGTTGAACCAGGCTCATACGTACTCCATACTGGTAAATTTCTATTATACACTTCTGGAGAAACACTTTGAAAATCTGCTGGATCAAAGCTCGGCCGACTCGACATACCTAAAATTTCACCATTTTTCGGATTCATTGCAATCGCAATCATACCATCTGGATTATATGTCGACTCTGCAATATTCATTTCTCTTTCCATAATTCTATTAATACGTGCATCAATTGTTAAACCTAAATTCAAACCAGCTTCTGGTTTTTTGAAATCATCACCAACATTAGGCATCCTTTGTCCTTTTGCATCTGCAAAAAAACGCACATGACCGTCATCACCATTTAACTCTTTATCATAATATTTTTCTAGTCCCATAAGACCTTGGTTATCACTACCTGCAAACCCTAATACGTGTGATAAAAAGTTGCCAAATGGATAGTACCGGATCGAGTCCTCTGCGATATAAACACCTTTCAAACTTAAACCTCGTACCTCTTTCGCTTTATCATGTGATATTTTCCTTCCGCCTTTATCTAACCTTACAATTGATTCTTTTTTTGTAATTCTTTTATAAATCTCATCTTTTTCCACACCTAATACTGCAGCTAACTTCTCTGCAGTCTCTGCTGGTTTTTCAATTTGCCTCGGTACAACAAAGACAGTTGGGGCACTTTTATTCGTAGCAAGTTCCACACCATTTCGGTCTAAAATTTTACCACGTTCAGGTTCAAAAGTAATATTACGACTCCATGAATCCTTCGCACGATCTGTTAACATATTACCAAGAAAAAATTGCACATACCCAAGACGAATATCGATGATAGTGAAAATAAGTATACCTGATATGAGTATAAAAATAAGTCGTTTTCTAACCGTTACATTTGATACACGCATATTGGAACAAGCCTCCCTTACGCCTAGCTTGTTCCAATATATGCTTGTACTTATTTAATTAGAACTGCTTCTCTTTTACCATTACGGTTTTTCTGCTTCTTGTTGTGGTTCAAGTGGCGGTACAAGTGTTACACCTAACTCTGTACCAGGTTGCAACAATGTTCCTTCTGCCACACTTTGTTCAGTTACGTATCCGGTACCAGTAGGTTTTAGGTTAAGCTTTAATGTTTTCGCTAAATTCATAACATCACGCAGTGCCCAGCCTTGTATATTTGGCATTGTAGGTTTATCTCCTACTAAGAAGACTCGGTCACCCTTCAATGTTTGCTCAGTCGCTTTCGGCACTTGCTGCTGCACTTTCCCTTCACCTAATACGATTGGACGAAGTTTTGCTTTATCAATAGATTTTTTCGCTTCTTCCATCGTTTTTCCGGTTACATCTGGAACAGCAGTTTGCTGCTCTTTCACATATTTCTTCGGATCTTTCACTTCATTAGGCTTAATCTTTAAATACTCTAAACTATTCTTCGTTACATATTTAAAAATATCAGCTAAAGGTTGTGCGCCGCTCTCATCATCTTTCAATTTCGGTTGTTTAACAGCTACATATACAACAAGTTGCGGATCATCCATAGGTGCCATACCTAAGAACGAGAATATATAATTCTCTCTTCCTGTCATATAGCCACCTTTTCCATCCGGAATTTGCGCTGTTCCTGTTTTACCACCAACCGAATAACCATCGATTTTATAAGCAGTTCCTGTTCCTTTCGGCGATGTAACAACACGTTCTAATAATTGCCTTACTTGCGCTGCTGTTTCTTTTGTAACAGGTTTTCCCACTTCTTCTGGCTTATGTTCTAATTTTACTTCCCCTGTTATTGGATTTACAATTTTATCAACTGTATAAGGTTTCATCATTTTTCCATCATTTGCAATAGCAGTTGCAGCTTGCACAAGCTGAATTGGTGTGACAGTAGAACCTTGTCCAAATGCTGTTGTTACTTGCTGTATTTGCTGATCAAATACAATTGTATTTGAACCTTCACCAGGTAAATCAATGTTCGTTTTTTCATCTAATCCAAAGCTATGAATATATTTTCGGAAACGTTCTGGACCAAGTTTTTGATCCCCTAAAATCGCAAACGCTACGTTTGAAGAGCGCTCTACCCCTTCATCAAATGTGATAGAACCCCATCCAGCGCCGCCGTTATGATCTTTTATTTTTCGGTTTCCGACTGGATATGTACCAGACTGATAATAATCCTGTCCTTTATACACACCTTCATTAATAGCTGCCGCTAGCGTGAAAATTTTCATTGTTGATCCAGGTTCAAATGCATTTGCAATTGCGTCATTGAAAAAATATTTAATTTGACGGCTATTAGGATCATAACTAGGTTTACTAGACATCCCTAATATTTTCCCTGTTTTTGGATCCGCAACAATTCCTATTAAGCTTTCCGGTTCATAATGCTTACTCGCAGCTTTCATCGCATCTTCTAAATAACTTTGAATACGTTGATCTATCGTTAAATACGCGTTATCGCCGTTTTTAGGTGCCTCTACATTCACTTTCCCGCCGTCAAGAGACACACCTTTACGATCGCCTGTATAAGCTACTTTTCCGTTAGAAGCACTTAAATACTTATCTAAACTTTTTTCTAAACCAAATTGTCCTACCGAAGTTCCCTTATCATTCGGTTTAGCATGACCTATAACATAAGATGCAAAATCACCGTTTGGATACACTCTTGCATTTTCAGTAATAAAGGATATGCCTGGCAATTTCAATGCTTCTATTTGTTCCTTCTGTTCTTTCGTCAAATCTTTACCTAGCGTTCCAAATTCGACTTGGCTTCTATCTTCTTTATTTAGCGTATCTAAAATCTTCGCTTCATCTTTTCCGAGTACTCCCGCAATTTTCTTTGCAGTATCCTCTTTATCCTTAACCTGATTCGCACCTTTTAATTCCGCTACAAGTTTATAAGAGTTTGCATCTTGCGCTAATACATGACCATTTTGGTCATAAATCGTTCCTCGATTTGCTTCGAGAACTCCTGCTTTACTATGTTTTTGCTGAGCGAGTTTATCCAAATCTTGATTATGCACTGTTCCTGTTGCTTGTATGTAGAAAAATCGGGCTAATAATAGCAAAAAGAGCAGGAGGAATAAAATCATAAAGTACCCTGCTCCCTTATTGGTATGAAATTTAGTCATATTTCTCTTCATTTTCCCTTCACACCTATTGCCTTATTTGAGGCCCTTCACATTATTCGCATTAATTTCTAGCCCGTGTTTTTTTGCAACTTCAGCGATTCGTTCATAGCGACTTAACTTCTCTACTTCAGCCTGTAACTCTTGATTCTCTTTTTGCTGCTGCACAATTTTTTGTTCTATCGTCGCTGCTTCTACATTAACTTGATAAAGGCCTGCTTTATTTCCAATAAACGCTACACAGGCATACAATAAAAAGCCAATAAATGCTACATACAACAGTTTTTCGATTCTTGTAATCTTCGCTTTAGCTTTTGGCTGAACCATTTGCTGTGGGGGCGTTTGAATCTGTACCTCTTCTTGCGCTTGTTGTTTGTACTTTACAGCTAAGTTACTCATACCTCTCTCCCCTTTTTATCGTTTTTCAGCGATTCTCAATTTCGCAGAACGCGCTCGATTATTTTCTTCTAACTCTATATCAGAAGGTAAAATCGGTTTTCTTGTAATAAGCTTTAATTTCGGCTTAAATTCGTCAGGAATAATTGGTAATCCTGGTGGCAATTGTGGAGTTGTACTATTTCGCTTAAACGTCGTTTTACAAATACGGTCTTCTAAAGAATGGAATGTTATAACACTAACTCTTCCGCCTGGCTTGACCATCTCAATTGCAGATTCCAACGCTTCTTCAAATACTTTCAATTCATCATTTACGGCAATACGGATTGCTTGGAACACTCGCTTCGCAGGATGTCCACCCGTTCTACGAGCAGGAGCTGGAATACCCTCTTTAATTAGTTCTACTAATTCCGCTGTCGTTTCAATAGCTTTATTCTCACGATATGCTTCAATTTTCCTAGCTATTTGTTTTGAAAATTTCTCTTCACCATACTGGAAGAAAATTCTTACAAGTTGCTCATATGACCAGCTATTTACAACATCATATGCTGTTAAGGGGGCATCTTGATCCATTCGCATATCTAACGGTGCATCATGATGATAACTAAAGCCACGCTCTGGTGTATCTAATTGCGGGGATGAAACACCTAAATCAAATAAAATACCGTCTACTTCTGTTATACCTAATTCCTGTAGTTTTTCAGATAAATAACGGAAATTACTTTTTACTGTTATGAACTGCTCACCGTATGAAGAAAACTTTTCTTTCGCATTTTGAATCGCTATCTCATCTTGATCAAACGCGATTAATTTTCCACCTTCAGTTAATTGGGATAATAAATAAGAACTATGTCCTCCTCCCCCCAGTGTACAATCTACATATGTACCACCTGGCTTTATATCTAAGCCGTCTACTGTTTCCTTTAAAAGCACTGTTACGTGTTTAAACATTGTTGCACCTACTCTTTTTTCAATTAATTATGTTGAATGCATCTCTTCCCCTAAACGCACATTTCACGATTAGAGAACGAAATACTATGAAAGAACGACTCATTTAACTTGCCTACAAAGGCAGCATACTATACAAATCGCTATTTTCTTTTATTATATACTAAATTTTATCATCTTTTGCGGGAATTTAAATAAAAAACTGTCGAAAAAGATAATAATACGTTTACATTTTGTGCTATTTTGTCATATATTTAAGTATCCTGCATAATTACGATATCCATTGTTTTTAAATGAATAATTCAGAAAAATTTCACTTCACAGTAAATTCAACGGAACAAAAATAAAATCCTGCTCCTAAGAGCAAGATTCTATAGTTTTATAACATGATGTTTTCCATCCCAAGAAAACGGGTTTTCCATTACACGATCAACAAAATCCAAACCGAACTGATTTAAATAGTAACATACATTCCACACACGCTCTTGCGGCGCCCCTAATGGACGAAGCGCAAATTGTATGCGACGGAATTTATTTAACTGCACTTCATGTTTTTTCTCAACATTTCTTTTCAACATTCTTTCCAACAGTTCAATTTGTTCATTAATTTTGAATTCATTTTTCCCTGCAAACGTACTTAATCCAGGATCTATTTTCTTCACAAACTGTTGCAATGACGTATGGATATCAATGATTTCTTTTTTCGCCTCTACAAATCGATCATCTATCGGTTCCTCTATTTGATTAGATAACCAGTTTTCACGCAGCGTATCCACGTTATTTAAAAACGGATCACTGTCTTGCAATTGTAAATCGTGTAAATCTGTCGCAATATCCCTCTCTATATAAGTGATTGTAATACGCGGAACGACAGGTGGCATTCGGAAACCGATAGTATGGAAGACTTGTTGTAACTCACTCCAGTAAGCTAATTCCCCTGGCCCTCCAATAAACGCGAGCGTAGGAAATACATACTCTTGCATAAGAGGGCGCGTTACGACATTATTACTAAAGCGTTCCGGGCTTCTCTCCATCTCTTCCATCAATTCCTCATACGAAAAGGAATACGCTCCATCCTTCCCAACGAACTTTCCTTGATTATCTTCAAGTAACACTCGCTCGTTATCAATTTCCATGAATATATGCACTGCATTATACTTTGTTTCAATAATCGGTTTATATCCTAATTCTTTAATTACTTCCTGTTGGTTATGAAGCCCCTCTTGCACTTCTTTATACTTACCTATAATTCGCTTGAAAAACGGCACTTCTAATTTTCTTAATTCAGGATGATGCGAATCGACAAGAATTAAACCAGAATTCACGAACATTTTCATAATAAGATGGCCAAAGAAATCTACATACGTATTCGATTTCCCCAAAGAATCATCAATAAATTGCAATACATCCTTTGTAAAATTCGTTTCAGGGTATGTTTTGAAAATTTCTTCAATCCACTTTCTACAGTCTTCCAAAGAAAGCTCAGACTCTGAAGCACTCGCTTTTTTCGGATTACGATCATGAAAAATAGTCTTTTTTATTTTTTTATTCTTCGTTACAAAAGTATGATTAATTTCATCCATATCATGGTCTTCACCAGCAATCCAGAAAACAGGAACAACTTTAACACCTAAACTTTCTTCCTTTTCTCTGGCAAGCTGTAAAACTGAAATAATTTTATGAATTGTATAAAGTGGTCCAGTTAATAACCCAGCTTGTTGTCCAGCTATAACAACATATGTATTTTCATCTCCAAGCGCTTTTACATTTTGAATCGTAGCTTCTCCCGCTTGTAATTTTGTATTATATTCTAATAAATGCGCTACTAAATCTTGACGGAAAAACTCCCTCTCACGCAAATCATGTACACGCTGCTTAAAAGCATCTTCTGTTAACATATAGTCAAAACACGACTGTATCTCTTTTTTACCGTTCATATAGTCCGCTACAACACCTTGTTGCGGAACAGAGATCTCTTTTATCTCCATATAATTCTTCCTTTCGTATCCTGTTCTCTCACCAATCCACATTGTAGTCAATGTTGCACGTAAAAGCAAAGAATTACACTTATTCTTTTACTTCTAATCCTTTTATTGCATTGAACAAAAATTGAAGTGTTGGAACAGATCGTTGCTGTTTCTTAGCTTCTTCTATCACATATCCAACAATCGCACCAATTTCCGTTTGTCTATTCGCTCTGACATCTGCCAGCATAGATGATGTATTATGAGACGTTCTTTCACATACGCAGCGTACCATTTCCCATACCATTTCTTTTTCTTCTTTAACGAGAAAGACGACTTCCTGAAATACTTGTTCCATCAATCGATAAAAAAATGGGTTCGTAATCAACTCTCCGTTCTGAACTTGTAATAATGCTGTCAAAGGATTAATACATACATTAACTACTAATTTTTTGTGCATAACACTCTTCCAATCATCTTCTATTTGAATCGAAAAATGAGGAAAAGGAAAACAATTAAATATTTTTTCAAACTGCATAGACTGGCCGTGCACGATTCCAAACTTCGTTACACCTATCCCTGTATGATAAACGATATGTTTTTCTTCTTTTTTCGCACCATGCTCTACAATCCCAACCGCAATATTTTCATTCCCGATTTGCTGCATAGCATGAAGATGCGACATTCCATTTTGCAAAAAGATTAATGAGGATTCCCCTCGCACAAAAGGCAGTATGTCAGTTATATGATATTGCTTAACAGCAATAAATATATAGTCTAGCTTCTGATCTAGCATACTTTCTATTGGTAAAACAGGCGGGAATACCGTTTCACATTTCCCCTCCCTCATACAAGTTACACCCGTTACATTCAATTCCTCAGCCTGTTTAGCTGTCCTTGTAAACAACGTAACATCTTGCTTACTTTTTTGTAAATAAAATGCATACAATAGACCAATAGCTCCTGGTCCTACAATTCCGATTTTCATTTTCACACAAGGAACTCATATGAACACGATACATAAGTCCCTTTTCCCTCCCTCTTTTCATCCCGTAAAAACCTGATTGGTGCGGAATCATAATTAACTACAGGTGAACAAATTCCACCGATTACAGTTTCACTTTATCTTCCTTAATTGCATGAATACAGTTTACAATTTCATTGCTCTTTGACAAACAAATGTAACCTCTTCTTCAATATGTATATACTACCTATTCATATACTTCTACTCTTAGTTTAGCAAATCCTCAAAAAAATAATAAAAGAAATATACTATAATCTTCATAAAAATAAAAAAATGAGTTATAATATTATTATAAATATTTTTACTTTTCTGCATTCAACGAGACAAGAAAAGGATGTGATGTTATGGGATTCCCAAAAGTTGAGCGCTTGCTCATCAATTATAAAACATTAGACGAGTTTAAAAAATTTAAAGGTTGCGGAGCTCAAGAACTATCCATGTTAGAAGAATTACAGGCAAATATTATTGAAAATGATAGTGAATCTCCATATTACGGTATTTATTATGGTGGATCACTAATTGCACGTATGAGTCTATATATGAAAAGGAACGGCGGGGAACCATTCGAAATTACAGGTACTTACCTAGAACTCTATAAACTTGAAGTGTTACCAACTTTCCAAAAACAAGGATTCGGAGAAATGCTTGTAAATTATGCGAAGGGGCTACAGTTCCCAATTAAAACGATCGCACGTATTCATTCAGCTGGTTTTTGGGATAAATTAAATTTCCAGCCTGTATCAGTACCCGATGGTGATTTTTATGTTTGGAAACCAGAAACAAATTTGAATGCGGTTACAAATGAAGAGTCTGCATAAGAAATAAAAAAAACAGCTACATAGCAGCTGTTTTTTTATTTCTTTAACTTTTCTAACTTCCCATTCGAACGAGCACTATTTCTTTCTGCTACCATTACACTTCTTTTTTGATCGATATAATCAAGCAATGTTCTATATTCTTCCTCATATACTGATAATCGCTCCAAAAGACTCTCTCTCTCTGTTTGTAACGATTCAATTTGCTGTTGCAACACCATTAAGGAGTTTTCATCTTTATAATTTTGCAAGAAATCAATAACATCATTCAAAGTAATTGACGTGGGCTCTAATACCTTCGTCTCTTTCACTTCATAATTTTCTACTTTACGTAGTTGCTTTGCTTCTTCGATACGTTCTTTGTATTGCTTCCTAACGTAAGAATTCCATCTAAATCCACATGCTGCTGGTGTACGAGATAAATGTCTTCCCACTTCTTTAAAGGCAGATAATTGCGTTCCACCTTCTTGAATATGCCGGAGTACTACTTCTGCCAGAAGCAAATCTTCATCATCAGTCCAAGCATCTTGTCTTGTTGTCGCCATCTCTCTAGTCCTCCCTATGCATTTTTTATTAAACATATGCAGTTACTAGAAAAGATAGAATACAACAAATGAAGAATAAGACAAAAAAAATAAACGTAGAAGATATCTTCTACGTTTATTTCCCGCAATTACTTGCTGATTACTTCTTTACCTTTGTAAGTACCGCATGCTTTACATACACGGTGAGCTAATTTCGCTTCACCACAGCTTGGGCACTCTACCATACCAGGTACTGATAATTTGAAATGCGTACGACGCTTTCTTTTTACTGTTTTAGAAGTTCTTCTAAAAGGTACAGCCATTCTTCCCACCTCCTTAAAAGAAATAGTTATTTTCATATGAAGGCCTAAACCAGTCTTCCGATTATTTGTCAAAAAACTTTGCAAGTCCTGCTAATCGTGGATCAACAGTCTTTTCTTTGTTTTCTTCCGAAATCACTTGCCAGTCTTGACCTTGCATCGGTGCTCCACCAGAAACATCATCACTGAAAATTTGCATTGGAATCTCCAAAAGTATATTTTCCTTGATTACGGGCAGTAAGTCAAGTACTTCTCCTTCTAAACAATGAATTTCAGCTTCAGTTTCAAATTCTTCTTGTGAAGTTTGGAACACCTCAGTTGTTTTAATGTCAAATGGTAATGTCACATCTACTAAAGAGCGAGAACATGGTAAAACCATGCTTCCAGTTATATGTAGATGGAACGTAAACTTACCGGAGCCAAAATCAACCCTTCCTGTTACATGAACAGGATTAATTTCACGAATATCTTTCTCGACCTCTTGTAGCTCACTTACATCTACCATCTCATCCAATGTCAATCCTTTATTTCTCAATTTATTCAATTGATGGATGGACCATTTCATATCATATCACCTCAAGGCAACAAACAAAATTATAGCTAGCCATTTTATATTTGTCAATGTTTTTTCTTTACACCTCTAAAGATGCATTGTGTCCATTATGTGTTAAAACGTGTATTCTTGTCTAGCTATATTTTATATTTTAGACAAAATGGACATAAAGTAAATAATAAATGTGGTACAAGTTGTGGTCAATGTGGTCTGCGTGGTCAAAAGAGAGCGATCATTTTATATGACACTCTCTTCTTATATATATGCCCATTAATTTTTTTGTGATTTATTTTCAATAAGGAAAATTGAATTTCCAATCTAATTTATTTATTTCAGCATGAAGATTATCTAAACGTATAAAATCGTTTTCTCCATATTCCTCTAAAGTTTCTTCACGATCATCATAAACTTTTCTTTCTAACCATTGTGACATCATTTCAATTACGTCTTCAGCACTCACATCATACTTACGCAAAATTTCATTTAACTCTTTTGTTGCTTCACTCATAATAAATCACTCCTTTTAAATTAATTTTTTCTTGATCCCACTTGAATAGAGATTTCTTTTTTTGGATGTTTGGGTGTTATTTGATTAAGAAAATCTTTAATTGAATTCGCTTGAAAAATGCGGAAATTTGCACTGGAGACATCATACTTTCTATCAGTAAGGATTAAAATTGAGGGGAATATTTTTTTATTGGATGGCTGCCAAGATTCTTCTTGCCATTTCATACCACAAAAATACATTTCATATCTTTTAATCTTTTCTTGCATTACAGCTTTACTGTATATTGATTTTTGTACTTCAATAAAGAAGGGAGCTTTTCGCCAAATCGTAAATATGTCAGGTTCCATATATTCTTTTCCATACTTCGGTTCTACTTTAAAAATCTTAGGTTTCTCATTTTGGATCAATTGTTTATACGCATTTACTATGCCTAAGAAATGTGGTATTTTTTGACTTGTTTTTCTAATTGCGCTTGGTTGTGGAAAATACACATATGGCTGGAATGTAGTATTCACTTCCACATGTCCATCTCTACGTAATCTTTTTAATACCGTATTGCATGATGTTATTGGGTTTTTCAAATGGCTGAAGTGTAATTCCACAATGTCGTCCCGTGACATACAACGAAATTTAGTCAAATTCTTCAAAATAGCCATATCTCTATTCCTCATCATCTAACACCCCAAATAAAGGCTCCTCTTTCACTTCAGTACTTACTTCTATTTCTTTTGTCATTCTGAAAGGAGCCACTAATTTCTTTGCTTTTTCTAACTTTAACTCTGGAGCTTGCACTTTCTTTAGTCCTTTTAATTTGAAAATCATTTGCCCGGATTGCTCTAACAGTTCTGAACCTGGTGTACCTATAATTCCTGCATTTAACGATGAATCACACTGGAACCCCATTCTGACTGTCATATTCACTTTTAATTTCCCATCGATAACGGTTGCATCCGGCCGCTGCATCGATAACATTAAAAATACGCCTAATGATCGCCCGACAGCTGATATCTTTCTAATAATTTTCATACTATCGTTTTCATCTTCCAACATCGCAACCTCATCAATGCAAATTAAAATATACGGTAATTTTTCCTCTGTAGTCACTTTGTTGTATTCGTTAACGTGGTCTACTTCATATTTCTCCATACACTTACGTCTTTTGATAATTTCCATCCACAATTGGTTTAACATTACCTCCATTTCTACTTCTTCCATGCAAACTTTTTTAACGTGTTGCACTCTTCTTAAAAAGTGAAATTCTGAGTTCTTCAAATCACCTAAATACAGCTGTAATGATTCTGGTGGCAAATGTTGAATCAATGTAGATAAAATAACGCGTACCATACTACTTTTACCACTTCCTGTTTCTCCCGCTATTAATAAGTGTGGGCTATTCGAATCCGTCATATCATATACAATCCACTTTCCAAATTGGTCCTTTCCTACCACTACAGGGATGCTATGTCCTTTTAGATGTGGTAACCAATCTGAATAGTTATAAAAGTACGGTTGTAAGCTATTATGTTTGAACGAGTGCAATACAAAGCGTTTTATATCTCCTTCAATCGCCAGTTCCCTCCCTAAGATTTGCTGAAAGCAAAACCATTTCTTCTCAATCGTTTGCGGATCTACCCCGTTTGGTAAAGTAAATGTATATCGGACAGAATCTTTTGTTTCTAGAACATGATGGATTTTCGGGAAAACAGGTAATTTACCTCCTCTTGTTTGGTGTTCATAGTAAATACCACTTTTTTTGAATACCTCAATTAAAAGATTCTTTATAGCTCTTTTATGAAACCATTCCTTCATCACATTCATACCCTCCCTTTAAAACATCCTTACAACTCGAATGAACACATATACAATAAAACCAATGCTACCTATCCGAAGTCCGTGATACAGTCCATCTGATACTAATTTACCTGCTGTAATCCGGTCATTTTGAACCAGATATCTTTCCAATAAAACAGCTCCAATCGTTAGTCCGCCAAGTATGCCAAGTGCTACATAAGTGTGTACAAGGGGTTGTGCCATATGGAAAAACGCTATTGGACTGATTGGCTCAATGCTTAATAATTTTGTTTGCTTCTGCTGCTTTTTAAATGATCCGTTCATAAAATCACGAAACGGTATGATTTCCTTTTTCCTAAACATAAGACCACTCCTTCACACAAACATTTTAAACATCAAACATACACACTCTAAAACCATCTGAGACGTGCGCTTTAATAGGTCAATTGCATCGAATGGAACATTCGTAATGAATACCGCTAACTCATCCGGTAACTTCCTTATTTCGGCTGCTGTGCTGTCTAAAGGTTTGGTTACATACCAACTCATCCACCTATATAAAAAATCTGTGGTGTCCGATGTACTCATTGCATTCTGATTTAGCGCATCCCATTGACAAACTATCTCATTTGTAGAACTTCCACACCACTCATTTATCTCTTGCATGTTTCTAAACTTAGGTTTCGGAATTTGATTCCACCCCTTTGTTAGATCTTGATTTAAATAGAACTTTATTTTGTTTCCGATAACCTCATATCCATTTTCCATTTCTCTCTCCCCTTTATAAACAAAATTAGAAAACCCGCTATTATTATGTTGCAGGAATCAAAACCGTGGTAATCGAACCTTGATAGGTACATCGGTAATTACTTTGGTAGACTCTATTTGCTTACCATGGTTTCTACTTTTGTAGCGAATTTCTATTTTATTGTGGCTACGCCTGTTCCCTTACCTTTGTAGCTGCTTTGGTATAGGTATATGTCAGGGACAAAGTTCACTTGCCTGTCCGTCTAAACTTTTTTAAATAAAAACCATTTTGTTTAGAAGGTTCAAAATTTATTTCCTTGAATTGTATACAGAGGGAGGGATTTAGTTGAAATTCAAATGTAGACTTCGAATCATTTTTGCAGAAAGGGAAATTAAGCAAAAAGAATTTGCTAAACTAGTGGGGTTAAGTCAATCGACACTCAGTACACTTGTTAACGGAGCGAACTTACCTACATTTACTACCGCATTTAGAATAGCTAAAGAATTGAATATACATATTGAAGATATTTGGATTGAAGATGATAAATAAAGAATAAACGACTAATTATGACAAACAAAAAAATAATAACCTGTTATGCTGATAACGAAATCTTACATAATCAACATCGGAGGGGAACTCATGAATAAGAAGGTCATAATAGGTTTATTAGCCGTATTAGCAATAATTGTAACTGTCGTTAGTATCAATGTTGTGAAATTAAATGCTGATAAAAAAGAAGCGGCGGCATTAGAAGCTCAAAAGAAAAGGGATGAAAAATATTTGAATGCAGCTACTGAATTTTATATAAGCGCTGAAGCGTTTGAATATGTTTCTACAAATCAGCTTTCCGCATACTCAAGAGTGTGGTCGAATGCCATTAACAATCGAACAGACTTCTCTCTTGCGGTTAATACGGAAATAAAAGACTCAGCAATGATAATTACAGGAATTACCAAAATGTATAATAGCATGGGTGAAAATCTAAAGGTTGTTTCAGAAGCCGCAAATGAAGAGCCTAAAAAATATAAGGAAACTTACGAAGGGTATAAAGAAGTTTACGGGATCATAACCGCTCTAAATGAACAAGTTAAATCACCTAGTGGTAGCTTGTTAAAGTTTAACGAAAACGCTAATACCTTGTTACAAGATTATAAAAAGGCAAAAGGTAATATAGATATAGCCATTCCTAATGAGGTAAAGAAAGAGATTGAAAAAAGAAAAGAAGAAAATAAAACTGGTTCATCTAACAAATTATAATAATAAAAAAGAGCCATCATATGACGGCTCTTTTTGTTTACCAAACTATTCATTTGTATAGTTTATTTTACATTAAATTAATTAAACTTTATAATCAAATGTAGTAAAATACAGATTAGGTAGAGAGCTGCGCTTTTTGAAAGGTATCTTTTCTCTATGTAAATAAGCCAAATGATGATACATGATGAATTTAAAATAAGAGAAATTGAATTTGGGGTGCTATGTAATGGTTTGTAATGAATGTGGTTCTGCTAGAATAGAAAATGCCAAATTTTGTGGAGAATGCGGAAGTAAATTTGAATTACCAAAAGAAGAAATATTGGTGACTGAACAACAAAAACTCCTTAAAATGATTGAAGATGAAAAAGACAAATTAACTGATTCCATACTTCTTAAAAGTTATGGTGATCAAAATTCACTATCAAAACAATACATACAATATATAAATTCTGTAAGAACGCTATTAGATTTTAATGAAAAAAACGCTGAAATAATTACAAAGTTGATTATGGATAACCAAGATAGTGACTCGTTCTATGCTCAGTTGATTGCTGAATTAAAAGAAGAGAATCCCAATTTTATATATCAGTTAGATGAATTTACTGCATACTATACTTTAGCAGAACAAAAAAATGATACCTTTGATTTTAATGGCTTTTTTGATAAAAGACATGCACTTTTAAGTAGTCATATAAAATCATGGAATGAACAGGAAAAAGAGCTTAATGTGGATCATTCTGAAACCATTGAAGGGTTTAATAAATCACTTGATATAGTTAACTTTTTTATGAATTTACACGAAAACAATAAACTTATTGGCCTCTTAAAGTTTAGGTTCAAATTCACTGATGGCAAACACCCTCGAGTAACAACGGATTCAGAAACTAAAATTAAAACCAATACAGACGTTAATACAGACAACGAACATTTTAAAAATGATGTAATAGACCTAATTGATGCTGCATTAGCATTTACTTCACCTGTTTCAGCGACAAGGTATGTACTAAAGAAAATGAAATCATAAAATATAGTTATCAAGTTGGAGGAAGGCATCTTAGAGTGTCTTTTTAATACAACACTTTATGAAGATAATCTAGTATTTATAATATGCATATTTTTATTCCGTAGACAAATACAGATCTAGCTATAACCTAAACTCAGGAGGAAATATTTTATGTTACAATTAATTTTGTTACTTTTACAATCTCTCTTTAAGAAGAATAGTGTACCTGATAAGAAAAAAACAGAGATATCTACATATGAAATAAAGATACCACCCAAAAAAAGGTTTACTTTACGTATAAAGAACGAAAATAATTGGTGGTATATTTACGATGAAAAATTACAGAATTACGTTAAAGCAATAGTTTATGATGAAGATAGAAAGAATCTTTCATATTTTAATCAATATATCAGTTGGGAAGACGAGTCAAGATTTAATGCCCTTTGTTTACCCGGAAGAGACTTTAAATACTTTTCTGTAATAGACTTGAAAACTAATGATAATATAAGTGGTTTTAGCTCTATTGAAGAAGCAAAGAATTTCGCTAGAGTCTTAAATGACATTCATGGAGATAAAAAACTTTTAGAAATAGCTAAAAGAAGCGTTTCAGAATTTGATAATAGAACAAGATATATTGTAAAAGGTAATGAAAATAGTAAGACATATGAAATCTATGACTCAAAAACACGTACATATTTGAGGAGAATTTTGAATAACAGCTTTAAAACATTTGACGAAGCTAAAATAATTGCCCATTTATTTAATCTTATTGTAGTAAAAAAATGTGATTTGTAGATATTAAAACTAACTTTTTTCATGTAAAATTTTATTCTTGATATCTTTTCTTAATACATAAAAAGCAAGGCAATTTAACTTTTAAGCGTGTTTTTTCTGTACGACATTATTTTATATCATCTATAACTAAGCTTGCTAATGGGATACTTAACGCATAAATTCTTATTCTAATACCTGTCCCTAAAAAATATTCATTAAAAATAAGAGCCGTCAAATGACGGCTCTTATTTTTACTTTTCTTCATACCACCAGCCTTTACGCTGAAGCCAGCCTTTCATTCCATTAAGTTGCGCATCTGAAGTAGAATCAGTAATAAAATACGTTAATCCATCAGATTGTAAAATGAATGTAGCTGTCATTTTTAGGGATGTTAATGCTCCCATCACATCAGGAGTTTCATACGGTGAAAATGACCCCGTTTGGATAATATTTTGTTTAGCTGGTGGAGTAGGCGCTACACTTGAGCTTCCGCTTCTAGATTCTTGTCCAAAATAGGCAAAAATTACAGCTGAAGTAATTGCGTCCACATTCCACTTGGCCATATCTCCATCATTGTCAATAAAACCTGCTTCGATAAGGAAGAATGGGCAGTTACTGGAGCGGATTACTCCAACATCTGGACGAATTTTAGCTCCGCGGTCTTTCCAACCAGTACGCTTAGCGATTTCCTCTGAGATACGAGCTGCCATAGGTGCTTCTTTTTCAGAAAAACAGAGGACTTCTACTCCGTGTCCTTCTCCATCAGAGGCATTATTATGCCAGGCAAATCCTACGTCGTTCGGCCTGTCATTGATATTCCTAACTTGGTTACCTACAACGGCGCTCTTTGTGCGACCCACATTGTCTGTATCGTCTTCTACAGAATGACCTAATGCACGTAGCTTCTTAATAAAGTCTCCATTAGTTTGATCTCCTAAAAGGTGTTCTTTACGATTACCATAGTTAGCTCCGGGCACAATCTCGTTATGTCCTCTATGACTCGATACTCTCATTATTCAACAGCTCCTTTTAATGTAATAAAAAAGAGCACTACCTATATGGTAATGCTCACAATAAACCTTTATTTTGAAGCGTCTCTTTCTGTTTCTGACGATGTTTTGATACATAGGTATTAGTTACCATTGTTCCTATAGCAACACTCCAACAGGCGAAACTTACAACAGCACTAATCGTATCATCCGTAATAACGTGGTACCCTAATGAGTCTAGCAATAATTTGAGGGCACCTAAAAAGCCTGATAATAATATCGCAATCTCAGGATTAACATATTTCTTTAAAATTTCATTCATATCACACACCCCCTTTCAGAAGCAGCCCAATTAGAGCTGTTATAATTGCTCCAATTATGATGCGAAGAATCCATGTAGTATTGGCACTGATTTTCTCAATACTTTCTTCAATTTTTATTACCTTACTTTCCACAACAGCAAGGCGAACTTCCATATTTTGAATCTGTTTTTTGTTACCTTCGCAATCCTTACATTGTTCCACTTTGACCACCTCTTCCCAAAATAAAAAGAGAGACAGTTATTTGCCCCTCTTTGTTATACAAACCGTATTTTGTTCAAAATAAAAAGCCCACTATTGTGCGCTATCGGTAATTAAATCTGCTCTTCCATTGTCGGTAAGATACTTATCAATTCTGTCCTTATATGCTTTCATCTTTGCAATGATAAATGTATAGGTGAAAACTTCATCTATAATTCGTTGTGCCATGTATTCAGCCATTCTGCTTCAACTCCTTTTTTATTGAATACTTGCAATAATCATTTCGTCTATTGCTTTCTGCATTAGTTCCATCTGCTTTTTAAGCTTTTCTAACTCTGACGGCTCTGCAACTGGCTCCTCAATCACTGGCTCTTTCGTTTTAATCCACTTCTCGCCATTGAATACAGGATCGTATGCGAGCCACGGACAAACCTCTAAAGTAGTATTAGGTGGTAAGTCAGGCTCGTACCCTACAATCACGTCTTCTTCGTATGGCACTTGAATAGTTTCATATTTGATGTCGAACATGACACAATCGTGACAGTCCTCTTTAGGGATTGGCTCGTGTGGCACAACCTCTTCACCTTCCTCAGGTTGTGGTGGCTCATACGTACCATCTTTAATGGACTGGTGCAACTCGCATAACTTCTCTTGAGTTATAGTTTCTTTCACCTCTTCACGGTAGAAGGTTTTCTTCTCGTAAATCGGTTTATCATTCACGGGAATCATTTCCGTAAACTTCCCGTTTTCATCGTAAACATAGCCGTAATATTTAGCCATTTGCTTTCCTCCTTTATTAATCTACTACGTAAGTGCAAGCAATATAAAAATCTTTATTAGCGCTTGAATTTTCTAATTGAACAACACCACCAACACTAATTATTAACCTTGCATACGTCCCATCTGTAGCAATTACCCCTTGATAAATATTAGTCGCGGGACGCATATCCACGGGCAGTGTTAACAATACCGCGTTTGACGTAGCTGAAGTTCTTCGTAAAGAACCCCTAAAGGTTACGGAGTTTCCACGTCTAGTTGCCGTTGGCGGAACTGCTGTATCGGGGTTTGTTGCATCAGCCGTTAATGTTAATGTAGGAGACCCGTCTTTCGTCTTCGTCACTAAGTTAGTGTTTGGCGTTAATACATCAAATTTCTTTGTATCGTAACTGTACTTCAATACGTCATTAACTGAAGTACCGTCATTGTGTCTCAAAGTAAATACTTGTTCATTGCTAAATATTTCAGATAACAGAGTTCCTCCCGGTTTTCGGAAAGCAATTTTACGCGATGCGCCTGCTCCCATCTCCATTGAGAGGTCACCCGTCATAGTATCCCCAGTATTACGCATGATGTTAGACGTTACACCCGAACTTAAGGTAAATGTTTTTGACGCATAATTATAAGTCCACACGTTGGTGTTTCCTAATAAATCCCTTAATATAGTACCGTTGGCGTCGCTATATAGAGTAGTCGCCGCTCCCGTGTCTGCATTCTTGAAGTACAACCCCTTATCCTTTTCAAAGTATAAATGCCCAGTCATAGTATCGCCTGTAGTCTTCAGCACGTTCCCTGCAACATTGACATTAAATCTTTTCGTTACAGGATCGTACTCCCATACTCTGACAGCGCTCTTATAGTCATAGCAGATTAACTTGCCATCTGTAGCGGATTCAATCCCGTACAAGGTACCGCTTGCATCTTTCCAACGATAACCTTTACTCTTCGCACCTACAGAGATATCCATGTCAACATTGCCTGTCATCGTTCCGCCTGATTTAGGCAATGCTCCCTGTGCCAATGCTCCAGCTGCGAGAATCGGATTAAAATCTACATTTTGAAACTTTTCTCCTACTTCAATTGCTTTTTGAATTACAGTGAATGAATCTGTCGATTCGATTACTTCATCGCTCATTTTCGATTCGACAACTTCAAACGTAAAGGATCCTGTTTCCACTTTCTTATCATTTGGAAAATAAATATGAATATGTGCTGTTACAATCCCTACCGAAGTAAGTGTCTGCGTAGTAAGTAAAACTTGATATTTTCCTTTCATAACATTAATTGGTTGGCAATCTTGATAAACAATTTTCTTATCAGATTTTTCAAAAGAAACACGAACTGCAATTGCTTCAGAGAAATCTTCTTCATTTCCATCATGATTAACATTAATAAGTATTTTTGCACTTTTTAAGTCATTTTGGGAATAACGCATATTTTGTGGAACACTTGAATCCTTCATAGTATCTACAGTAACTTCGTAAGTTTTAAATATAGAATTCACCATCGTATCATTCCTTTCCAATTAAAAAAGACCAGCTTCTGCTGCTCCCTCGGTTTTAACTAATTAATTTTTCGATGTTCCTATTCTGATACCACCTATTGTTTTTCTTGTGACGCTTGTGCAATTCTATCTAAACAATATTTGCAAATTTCCTGGCTACCGATTGTTGTTGTGTTAGTGTTTGTACCGCAAATATCACAAAACTTCTCAGCGGTACGAATGAAAAGATTAGAAGTATCAGAGAATAACTCCACCTTTGCATTTGGTTTAATACCCGCTGTCTGTAACATATCTAACGGAACTTTGATTGTCCCATCTTCGCTTACAGTTGTTAATATGCCTAAAAATCGATTCATAAAATTTCTCCTTTTTAATTGTTAATATTTTAATGGGATCCAACCATTGTTATAAAAGTAAGGTCCATACCCGTTAAAACCATTTCCTACCCATACTGTCCCTTGTTGAGATCCAGGTGTTGCACCAGCTGAGTTGAATTTTATTGCAGGCGTTTCAATTGGAGCTGTAAAATTAGCTCTTTTAGATGTGAACCAAAGTCCATCTTGAGCCTTGATACCAATGTTCCCTTGAGCTGTTAGACGAATATCACTCTCAGCCCCAGCGTTATCTACATATCGATAGTAAACTCCATCGTTATCTTTGTAGATACTACCAACGTTTCTGCCGTTGCCGTCACCTTGCCCCAGGACGATATAAGGATTTAAAGTTTTACTTTTCCTCTCATTTTCGAAACCTATTACAATCTTATCGGTTCCTTGGTTCACAAAACGTAGAACTTGGTTTTCCATATGCAAATGTTCATTAGTATTACTCGTTTTAATGGTCATACCCATCAACAAACCAGCCATTAACCACTCTGCCTTTACTTTACCGACTAGATCAATCAGTTCTGACTTTATAAGTACGCTTTGTGGATTTATATTTAATTCAGAAGCAATGTCACCTTTTCCAACCTTAGCCTTTATTTCTCTTGCGTTAACTTCCAATTCAGATAATAACTTTTCCATCCGTGCATTAACTGCCTGCGCATTTAAAATGATGGAATAATCGGTTTGTTCAAGGCTTGTTTTCATAGCAATTAATCTATCGTTAAAACCACTAGATGTATCTTTGAATTCTTCTTCAAGTTCTTTTAAGGCATCCATATCAGCCTTATCATATAAAGAATCCCGAAGTTTGTTATATAACTTTTGTAATTCTTCTCTCGTATCGATAATTTCTACATAATCACCAAAGGTATATTTATCCTTTGATGGATCAGTAAATGATTCATCACCAGATATTGCGCGAGCCACTAAAAATAATTGTGGGGTAAATCCTGTATCTTTAATCCGTATTGTATCTCCTTCATTAATTAATTCATGAGACAAACCAAATATACGTCCAATGCTATGTGCGCTTACCTCATAAGAAACTGATGTATTAATACGTTTTTTCATCTCAGTCTTCATAAGAGTGAGCAATCGTGTTGAATCCATATCTTCACTTTCTGTTTCTGGGCTATAAAAACCAAACTTATGCATTCCATCTTCATTCCAACGTTGGAAAGCTTCATTATCCACAAGATAAGGGACACCATTATTTACATCAGCAATCGTAATGAAATCTTTACCTTCTTTTTTTACAAAACCAAGTAAAGCTGTGCAGATATTTTGTGAGTTTTCAATTCTCTTAATACCAATTAAGTCTTTACCAAGAGTAACTTCTTTCCCAGTATCATTACCTCGTTTTTCAACCATATCCACATAACGAGAAACAATCTTAGAACCCACAACTTCGGCTCGATATTGAATTTCCAAATCAAATAATGATGCGATTTTCTTTAAAAGTGAAAGTGGATCAATAAACTTATCGATTTCCATGGAACGAAAACTCGAATATACCGTTTTCCCCCGTTTCCATTTCGTACCTGCAAGAGCTATGTCTACCATTTCAATTACTGTCTTGACTTCTATTTTTTGTGGAGGAATATATGCCGCTTTTGCAAGTTGAATCCATTCACCGGATGCATAAGCTGTAAGTGATCTACCTTCAGAATCCTTTTCTACTTCTGTGATTACATATGGAACAATACGCCCATCACGAACCTCTTTTAACACTAGGTTTTGTTGCATAAGCGAGATTGCATTTTTTGTCTTATCAAATACTTTAAATTCTAAAGTATCAATATTATCTTTGATTTCCCAATGTCGTTTGTCATCCCAATAGTCTTTTGGTTGAATGGCTGCGATAATCTGATTGGTTTTAAAATCAACAACATGAAGTGTCCCGCTTGGTCCTCTCATCGATATCTCTCCCTGAAACTAATCGTTGCTGTAACATCTGGTGGCATAATATCGATTCGATTATATCCTCTGATAATAGTGGGGAATTCACTAAATATATCTTTAATATTAATAGCGTTTTTCCCGTTAATCGTAACAAGGCTTCTTTCTGTATCAATTACAACTTTGTCGCCAGTATCTACCAAGTATGGCTTACTTCCATCAGTTACCTTATTAATTTTCCAAATCTTTAAATCATCAATTCTCATTAAGTTAGTAGGGTCACTAGTAGACCATCGCTGAATACCAATAGCTATTTGGGCGACCCTTCTACCTGTTACTGTCATTGGATTTGTTTCATCGTCTGTAAAGAATTCAACCGCTTTATAGTCGTCTATCTCTGTTCCGTCTCGGAATCTAGCAAAGTAAACAGACCATTTTTTCCCACGGCGAGCGATTGCCATCCGACCATAGAAATCATTAAATGCTGTATTACCACTACCTCCAGAGTCAAACATCTTTCTTGTATTGTTTGGTTGTGAAACATCTCCGATGCGCGCAAAAGCGTGTGTTTGTTTGGCCGTCCAATACAGATCATTCATGTTAACATCGGCTACTATACCGCCTTGTTCATCCAATAAGAACATACTGACTCGACCCATTTCCCAATAATTTTTAGCTATCAAAGTAACGCATATTTCAGCTTTAAAATCAGTAAGGGGTCCACCAGGTATCGAGCGTTTCCATATAGGTCCTGTGAATTCTAAGTTTTTTTGATCCCCCCATTCCCCAACTTCAAATGCGAATCTACCATCATTAACCTTAAATCTACCAGTACTTTTCATACTTCCGATTTGACTAGCGTCAGTCCAACCGACAATATTATTCATTTCATCCCATAACAAACGCTCTTCTTCTTGTACAGGTTTATCATCGATAGATATAGGTAATCCAATGCGGAAATATTCACGAGCGTTAGGATATTCACCGAACCACACATCTAAAACAGTGCTTGGTTTCTTTACTGTCATTTCAATTATTGGCGGCGCTTCTACACTGCCTTGATTATTTAAGTATGCTGTTGTTTCAGTAGACCAATTTTGAACAAATTCAGCCGTTTTAGTTTCGCCTAACTTGTATGGCATCGGGCATATGAATTTAATAGCACCTATTCCTAAGGTGACAAACTCATCTAAATCAAAACTATCATCCACAATAGCTAAGTATGTTCTATTTGGCATTGCATCAAAAATAAGTTCAACTGGTTGTTCAGTAATGAGCCAGTTCGCTATTTCTTCCTTTAATGTTTCTAAATTCTGTCCATCTGGAACAATAATCCCTACAGGTACAAGTAGCGGCCGAAGGTCAGTATCTGTACTTAATATCCTTGCACCTGGATACCCAGGAACTCTTAACAAATTTCGCCTCAAAGGTGACCATGTTGGCGGACTCCATCCTTTTTCTATTTGAATATAATTCTTTCGTTCGCCATTGAATGTAAATGAACGCATTTTCATCTTCACCTCTCATTAATAAAAAACCCTAACCTTAAAAGGCAGAGTTTCTTATTTTTTCTCTATTTTGAAATTCGGTTACATACTGATGACTCACGCGAGCTACTTCTCGTCCCTCTATCATCACAGGAATTTCAATATAAATCGGTTCGACCTTTTCGCGTGATGTTCTAGCTGTATTATCATTACTAGCCCTATACTGAATAGTATTTGGATTATCAGACAATACCTTTTGCCACCTGGAGAGATTCCCAACATCAGTTACTGAAAGACCTTCAAAACGTTCCATTTGACGACCAATTTCCATCACCGTATTGCGCATATCCTTTGGAATATGTGTTATCCAATCATTTTGCCAGTCCCCATCTTCAAAGATCGCATTAAAATACTTTGTTAATGGATCATCACCTTTAAAACTAAATATTTCTTCTGGTTTAATAGAACGAATACCATCCATAGCGACTGATACTGTATCTTGTAATGCATCACGAACCACGGAATATTGACTCTTAATACCTGCAGCGATTCCTTTTGCCATACGAACTCCTGCAAACGTATGTTTATTTTTATCCAGTTCATTCACTAAAGAATCATTTGCTTGCAATGCCAGTGCGCGACTTTCCTTTTCAGCCATAGGAGCTGATTTTTGAATACCTAATGCAAAGCCTTCACCGAATGGTTTACCACCTTGATCTCTTGTAAGCTTCGATGGTGAGTTTACATCAAGTGTGGCTTTCAATGCTGCAAAAGCCCCTTGCGCAAGACCAGACGCAACTTTTGATACCATGGAACCTTTACTTGACATTCCATCTATAAACCCTTGCGCAAAACTTGTACCTACACTGTTGGAACTTACACTTCCTAAACCAGATTTACCCTTTTCTGCAACATTTGAACCACTGGAACGTGCACTATCACCTTGTGAAGAAATCCCTTTAGAAAACTCAGCGCCACCTTTTTGACCAGCCGGGGTCCCGTTTATTGTATTAAATCCGGATTGAGCCGCTCCTGCATTACCTTGAGCGTTCCCTTGAGCGTTCCCACGTTGAGATCCAATTCCTTGAGCGAATTGATTGCCACCCTTCTGTCCCATCGGTGTACCATTTACCGTATTAAATCCGGATTGAGCCGCTCCTGCATTACCTTGCGCATTACCTTGAGCGTTCCCGCGTTGAGATCCAATTCCTTGTGCAAACTCAACTCCACCTCGTTGACCAGCCGGGGTCCCATTTATCGTATTAAATCCGCTATGAGCATTAAATACGGCTTCAAGAGCACTTCCCCTAATGTAACCATTTTGATTAACGATACCTTGACCTAGTTGGTTACCACTCTTACTACCACCGCCACCATCGGTTGTACTGCCTAAAATCCCTTCCACAGATTGTTTCTTTTCTGTCGCTGCATTCTCAGGAGCTGTATTACTAATGATTCCGTTTGCGGTTGTTTGTGAGATATTTGATCCTTGTTGAGTTGTATCAACATTTGTCTTTTGTACAACCATTTGCCTAATAACTTCAAGCGCTGTATCTATGTTAATTTCTCCGTTTTGCAACCCTTGTGCAAGAGAACTAGCTGTAAACTGTCCATTGGGACCTAAATCATATTTCGTTTGATCGTCAAGTGTTATCCCTAACTTGTTAAATACATCTTGTACACCGATAAATCCCATTTCCATGCCTGTTTTTAAAGTAGCCATGATTTTTGTTCCATCTTGAGATAAATCAGTTGCTGTTAATTTAGATAAATTCTGTTGAAAAAAAATAAACACAGCGTCAATACCAACTGTGCCTTCTTTCAAACCATTTACAAATTGTGTGGATGTCATTTTACCAAGCGGACCCAAATCAATTTCTAAATTCTTTTTAAGATCAAGATTTAACTTTGTGGCAATATCAGTAACGTTCATTTGCTTTAATCCATCGGCAAATGTCGTCATTACTTTAATACCCTCTTGCGTTAAAGGTTCGTTTCCCATTTCTAAACGCATTGTATTTATTAAAGCAATTGCTACATCGTTTACCTTGTATTTTCCAGATTTAATTCCTTCAACAAATTCTTCTACTGCAACTCGACCCTGATCTCCTAAATCGATTGCTTTACTTCCATCTTCAAAGGTAACTGCAATATCATTCGCAACTTCTACTGCCTTTTCACGTGTTGATTGGAAAAGACTATCATAAACCGCATTAGAATTAGCAATTAGCGATTCGCCGTATCTTTTTACTTCTTCAGCACTTTTCGCACGTAAATCAGATTCCTTCGCCGCTCTATCTTTAAGCCGTTTAAATAAATTTTCATTCGTACTCTCGATTATTTCTGAATTCTTTACGTATTCGCCAAACCCTCGACCTTGAATTTTAATTTTTTCTGTTTCGGCTTTCGTGATACCGGTTGTTAAATCCATCTCGACGCCTTTGGATTTCAACACTTCTTGCGCTTGTTGGATTTGCTGTTTATACCCTTCCGTTAGAAGAATGGATTGTTCCGAGTATTTTTTATTTATTTGAGCAATGGCGATCTTTTGTCCTTCTGTATCAGCTATCTTAGTTTTTGCAAACTCAATTTCCTTATTTCTTGCTTTATCTAAGTCGTTACTTAAGTTTGTATATTCTTTTCCTAATTCTTTAACTTTAGTTTGAATTGTTTCAACAGAAGTATTTTTGTTGAAGTTATCCATCGCTTTCCCAATTTTTTGGATCTCATCTACACTTTTAGCTGCAGATTTTCCCACTTCAGCATCAATAGATTTTATAGCTGCCAGGAATACAGATTTATCTGCTGCAGTCATCTTGTGAATCTGCCCATTATACTGAGTTAGTAAGCTTTGGATTTTTTCATTCGCTTTAATTACAGCTTCTTCTTGCGCTCGAAATACTTCCATTTGATCATTAACTATTTTATCTTTCGCTCTTAATACAGCTGAATCTGTTTCTCCAGCAAACCAACTATCTAAATGAGCCTGGAACTTACCTTTATCTTTATTGATCGCTTGAATTGCTTCATCTGCTAACTTACCAAATTCATCATGTGCTCGTTGTACTGCTTCCTTTGCCTTTTCGCCCGTCATAATTGGTATTTCATCTAAGGTTTTAAAAGCTTTCTCTTTTAAATCTACATAACCTTCAAGAGCTTTTTTCGTCCCTTCGCTTACACCATCCCCGAATCTGCGACTATCTTCTTCTGCTTTTTGTGCTTTTTTACCAGCATCAACAAAAGCGAAACCTAGTGCACCAAGCCCAATTACAACTCCACCAATTGTCGCAACAATTGGATTAGCTATGATTGCACCCACAGCAAAAGAAAGAAAGCCGAGCGCACCAACTACGCCCATAATTGCTGGAGCAAGGAGTAATGACGTCCCATAAACCTTTTGGGAACTTTCATCCAACCCATTAAACCAATCCGCTACCCCCTTAATAGATTCTTTAAGTTCTGGTATAGCTTGCTTGGCAATATCTAAAATAACCTTACCAAGTGGCTCTAATGCAATTTGTAGTTCCCTAGTTACAGATTTCCATTGCTTTGCACTTGTATCATAACCGTCAACCATTTTATTCATTGCACCACTATAGTTTCCTAAACCAGTTTCCATGTTGTTCAGAGATAACATAGTAGTAGCTTCAAGATCTTCCCATTTCACGCCAAAAAGGGCTACACCCAATTGGTTTACTTTGATTTGGTCATCAGTTGTTCGTAACTCATTTAAAACTGCATTGAAAACATCTTTTGAAGTTGCTTTCCCTTCTAACATCGCTTTCCAAACTTTTTGCGTTTCTTTACTCATTTGTCCCATTGCTTCTGTTGTGGACTTACTACCGTCTTTTACACGAATTCCAAATTCTTTTACAACGTCATTCACATAATCCAAGTTATATGCGCCATTTTTCGAACCATTAATGAGAATTGTAAACATTTCATCAGCACTGAATCCCATCTCATGGAACAAAGGACCGTATTCACTTAAATTATCAAATAACTCATTAGAATAATTTAACCCTTTGGCAGAACCTTGTGCTAACAAATCAAAGGCTTGTTGACCAGATAAACCGAACCGACCCATTAATTGAGCCGCACCACGAGTTACCTCGTTTACATCAGACTCCATTGTTTCCGCTAAAATCTCACTATCACGAGTTACTTGTTTTAGTGTATCGTCATCGTTAATATCTTTGATATTACGCTTTACTTTAACTAAAGAATCGCTGACACTAGCTAAATCTTCACCATACCCTTCACGCCACACTTCTTTTGCTACAGCACTAACTTTTAAACTTTCTTCTCTCGTTAACCCTAATCCAGCTTGTACTTTTTTATTTGCTTCTTCAAATTGACCTGCATTAACTACTAAAGCCCCGACCCCTGCTGCTACACCAACCGCTGCTGCTCCGAATCCTTGACTAATTCTTGAACCAGTATCTTGCATTGTGTTTCCAACTTCGTTCATGCGTTCTCGTAATCTTCCAGAAACGTTGCCTAACTGCTCCATTCTTTCTTCTGTATCACCTAATTCATTACGATAACGATGTAGTGCTGCTGAAGCATTATTAAAGGCTGTATCATTCCGCGAAACTTGTGCTGTCAATCGCCCTAAAGCCTGTGTACCTTGCTTGTATTCTTGTTGCAATTGATTATATTGAGCTTGTAAAGCTTTTGTTTCTTGAGCATTCTTTCCGTACGCTTGGGTGCTTTGCTGTATCTCTTGTTCCAGCTGTTGCATAGATGTAGCTAATTGCTCACATTTTTGGCGCATTTCTTGCTGTTTTTGCTGCGAATTTCTCAAAGCTTGCTCATAATGCTTCATTTTTTGCGTTTGCGCATCGATCTTTTGGTTTAAATGATTCGCCTTATTCTCCAATTGATCCATCTCAGAGCCAACGCCACGTAGTTGTTCTGAAGTGTTTCGGAATTCCGCATCGATTCTTTTTAAACTTCGATTAATACCTGCAATTCCGTTTTCGAATTGATCAGTGTCCAAACGGACGCGACCACCAATCGTATTATCTCCTAGTGCCATTCAATTCTCACCTACCTTATAACCATGCCGGCGCTTGGTTTGCTGTTGTCACTCGATTTGCTTTTTCCTTTTTCGCTAAACAGGTAAAGTAAAACGCAATATCCATTTCATTGATTTGATTTTGTGTCATTCCTGCATCCATAAGTAAGTTATAAATGTTGATTACGATGTCTTGATACTTGACCGTTTTTCCTTCTGATTCATTTCTAGTTGTTTCATTAACTTTTTTTTAGCATCATCAATCGTTTCCATTACTTTAATTGCATCATTTAAACGTCCCATAATTGTTAAACAAATAGAATGAATCGTAAGACTTAAAAACCATACATGAGTGCCGTCCACAAACTCTTGCGCTGTAAACTGATTCCCATATACACGAGATACGAAATGAGCCGCTCTTTCAATTGTTTCTTTCGGTACAAGATCCGCTTGTAATTCATCCGCTAACGTAGATGCTTCAAAAGTAGTTGAGCCAGGAATGAATTGTGGTAAGAAATAATCTTTTTGACCTTCTGCATTCTGTAAAGTGATTTTCATTCGTTTTTCCTCCTAAATTAAAATGGGGATGGCATCAACCACCCCATTATTCTTATTTTATTAAGGTGTTACTACAGGTGGTGTTGGCACTGCTTTAAACCAGTTTGCCGCAACTGCTGCATCAAATCCAACTTCTTCTTCATCCAAACGGTGCCTCCAGTTTCCATCAGCACGTTGGATTGCTTTACCTTTAATTTTTGCACTTTGGAATGTCGGTTTGTCTTCTGCCGTTTTATGCTCATCACTTGGAAGTTCAAACTTCATTTTGTAATAACATACATATAGGTTTTTTCCGTTGTCGTATGGTAAACGATATAATAATGCCACATAAGGAGCTACATCTTTTGTATTGTCAACCACTTGACCTTTTACAACCTTTTTACCTAGCAACTCCGCATAAATAGATAAAGGTAATGTATCAACTTCTAATTCAATTTCTGTTCCGCCAAATGCACTAGCTGTTGCTGCTGGCCCACCTTCAGCATAAAAAGTTACTGATTCTGCTTTAGGTGCAGCTTTACCACTAACTGTTTTCCCGATTCGTTTCGGTGTAGTGTAATTAAATTTACCATCTGGTGTTTCTGTTAAAACTGCATAATGCAAATCTCTAAAATCGATTGTCATTGCCATATTTCATTTTCCTCCTCAGTTCATAATTTCCGTTACAAAACGAAAACCATATCTATAAATTTTTGTATCCATTTCATAATCTGGAAATGTGCTAACACGCTGAAAAGACAGCTTTTTCATAGCTGCCTGAACTGCGTTTTTTAGTTGTGTTTTGATTGGTGACATTGACCATATATCTACTTGATATATAACATTTGTGGTTTTCTCTTCATTCTCCGCATACACTCCGGGAGAACTATTTAATTCAGAAAATGTAATCCATATATCCGTTTTGCCATTACCTTTGACAAATTGATATATAAATTCTCCACCCAATTCAGAAAGAATAACTATGTCTGTACGTAAAACGTCAAATACTTCTTTATTTAAATTTCTCATCGCCCTGTAATCCAACGCATAAATTCTCGCTCCATCTCTTGCAATGCTTCTTTTTCACTTTGAATTAATGTTTTTTCTGCGAATCCTTTATGTGGTGGGTTTGGATTTTTACTTGTTCCCCAGTTTTGGAATTTCATATAAAAATGTGGAGAATTGTCAGCTTTATCCCACCCAACCTCAATAGAATATGAATTCCCTTTTTTTACAACTTTCCCTAATTTAATAGCATATTTTGCATGTTTTCCATCTCGCCACGGTTGCTTTTGTGTTGGTTTTTGAACCTCTGGACCAACAGGGGCATTTCTCTCAAGATTCTTTTCAAACACCTTTGCACCAGCTTGTAAAGATTTCCTTGTAATCTTTGGCACATCTTGTCCTAACTGTTCCAAGTCACGAATCCATTCTTCTATACCGAAAACTTCTAATTCTGCCAATTCGATCGCTCCTCACAAATAAGGCACATTTCCTTATGTTGTTCGTCGATATCAATAACTGACTTAATCTCGTATAACTTCCCATCATACCTTACACGCATCGCTGAATTAACGCCTTCTTGATATCGAATTGTAAAGTTTATTAGTTTAATAACAAACTCTGCATTCCCTTGAAATATCTCTGATTTAAAGCCGGAACCAAATGGTGTTTTAGGGTCTGCCCATACTGCAGCAAACTCTTTCCATTCAGCCGGGAGTGTATTACCTTCTCCATCCTTAGTTTCGGATGTTTTATACTCAAGAATGATACGTTTGTTCAACCTTGCTGCGTTTAATGGTCGCTTGTATCTGAAAGGTTGCATATTACTCACCACTCAATACAATTTCTTCTAATGCTTTTTCGATACTAAGACTATTAATTTGACTTAAAAAGTTCTCATTAAAATACTCAAGTGCATCGTTATAGACATAACGAGAGCGCTCAAAAACTAATTCTTTGAACGCTTCATCATTATTTATGTCATATGATCCACATATTCTTGTTAATTCTTGATTAGATGCAGAAAGGATACGTTTTAGGTTCTCATCTTCATCGTCCCCTAAGCGCATCCTTTCCTTAAATTGAATTAAAATTTCAGGTGAAATAGTTGTGATGCTCATTTACATCACTCCTCTTTTTCTTTCTCTTCTTGAATAAAAACACATTTGTGTGTTTGATGTTCTTTCGACAATTCATTTAATCTTTTTTTAGGTGGTTTATAATCACTTTTGGGATATTTTTCGCCTATTTGATATAGTAGATCATTATCCTCTTTATCTCTAAATGCATTAATTACTACATAGGACATAGTTTATTCACCTTCCTAATTAAACTGTTGGAGCTTTAGGGACGAAAGAAATATTTAAATCATAAACAAGTGCCGCTTTATTATCCTTTGGCTTACCATTAGCAAATTGTTTAATTGTGTAAAGTGTAGCATCTTCAATCGCTAGAGTTTGATCAAACTTTTTAAGTTTGTATCCACCAGCAATTGCTGCAAGATATTGACCTTTCACAAAGAATAATGCTTTACCAACTGGTACTTCCTCAGATTCCGCAGTTTGAATGTTATAAGGTAATGCCATCACCCATTGACCATTAGCAGTTTGGATTGTATTACGCGCTTGCACACCGATAGCATCCACAGGATTGACAACCATTACAATATTATTTAATACTTTTCGTGACTTCCCTTTTGCATCAGTGGATAAAGATTTTACTACTCCATAAAGCTCTCCAGCCACCACTTCGCCAAATTCAGAAGGAGCAAATGTTAATGTGCCAGATGATGTTTTATTAGTAACCGCGCCTGTAGATGGATTTACATCTTTCATTAAACCAACAGGTTGATGCGCAACAGCACCACCACCATTTACAAAACCAAACTCTAAGCCGACAGAATAAGATTCTACTAATAAAGTTCGAACATAACGTTCAACCCATTCTGGACCAAGCTCTAACATGTCGTTTGGAATAGCTGCAAATGCAGTTAATTTAAGTTGGCCAATTTGTTCTGATCTAAATGCCGCATTAATTTGTCCTTTGATCTCGCCAAATAATTCGCCCCATGCATACGCTTTTGTTGCATCAGAGTAGATGAACTTCGTTACCGCGCCTAAATCTTGTAGACCTAAAGCATCAAGTAATGGATGTTCTTTAACTAAATCTTCAAATACACGTTCTTGTGTAGTTACTGGAAGAATAGAACCGTCTTTGAATCCACCGTCTTGTACAACTGCATTAAAGAATTTCGTTTCTGCTGCCGTTAATACATTTTGACCGCGTTGTTGAAGAATAGAACGATCTAGCATTTCATCATTTACTTGATTACGAACTGTATTAATTACGTCCGTTTGCATTGCATCAAAGAAATTTTCAAAAGCAGTTGATTGTTCCTGTTCTGTACTTTCAGCGTTTGTTAAAGCATCCGTTAATTTTGCTTTGGCCGTATTAAATGCTTCAGATTTATTAAATTTAATAACCATTCTGTATTTCCCCCAATTTTTATAATTTTAAAAAGAGCCCTTTAATCCCACTGTTTTTTACAGGTGTAGGACTAGGCTCTTTTGGTTGATTCTTATACTGATTTAATTCATTTTGCATTGATTGCATTTGAGCTTTTAATTGTGCAAGCTCCTCATTTGTGTTATCTTCCACAGTTGTCGCGGTAGAAGTAGCAAAACCGATTTCTACTGATTCGTTTGCACTAAACCATGTCTCTTCATTTACCATATTACGAATTTCTTCTCGCTCAACATTTGCACGAGTCATGTAAATGTCAATGATTCCATCTTCTAATTTCTCAAGCATATCAGCTTCTTTTCGCATAAGTGTTTTACTGCCCCACACAATCGTCGAAGCCTCATGAATCATCATCATTGAACCTGCTCCCATGATTAACTCATCTGCTGCCATAGCAATAATAGAAGCCGCAGAACAAGCCCATCCATCTACATGAATTGTAACCTTTCCTTTGTGTGACTTTAGACGATTATAGATAGCAATTCCGTCAAAGGCACTACCTCCTGGAGAGTTAAGATGAATAATTACATTATTATTTCCAGCTTCTTTTAAAGCACTGTCGACATCTGTTGCCGAAGTAGAATCCCACCACCATGATTCACCAATGTCGCCATAAATGGTTAATTCACTTATTCCACTTTCATCATCGTGAACAACAGCAAAATTATGTGGGATGTTCGCTAACTGCTCATTATACTTTTGATTTTTAAATCCGAATTTACGTTTCATCTGCTTCATTTTTATTCTCACCTCCTTCAGTTCCATCTAATTTTGTATAGTTTTTCGTAATATGATGTGTATTTAAGTTAGGATCATCCGAAACTTCATATCCTACTTCTAATCGAACCTCATTCCCTGTAAATGCACTTGAAGAAATGAGTTTATCAATACTTGTCGCAAGATCAAATATACTTTGATACGAAACAGCTTTAACTTCAACTTTTTTTCCTTCAAGGTACTCATTCATTTCAAAGAATTTAACGTTTGTTTCATCTGAAATCTTTTTTAATAAAGGTTTCACTGTGAAAAGCATGTAATTCTTCGTTTGCTTCTCTACATCAGCCATTTCTCCATACAACAAAGCTGTAGGGATTCCGATTGCCATTGCGACTTGATTTAGAAAACCATTCGTTACTTTATTGATTTCATCCACACTTTGACCAGAGTTTCCACCGCCCGATGTTTCGGCATATTTGAATCCTGGTTGTTGTGGAATGATAGCAATGTCTTTTTCTCCAATCGCTTTATACATGTTATCAATGAATTCTTGCAATTTTGATTGGTGTTCTTTACTCTTTGCAGCAAGCATGTCCATATCAACTGTTCCGCGAATTTGATTTTTACGCTTTTGAGAACTTAATATCCTTCCGAATAAGTCGCCATAATCAGCAAAAAGACCATCGATAAGTGGTGATAATTTATCATTCCGATATCTTAAATGAATGACCTCACTTTGTTTAAAGATTCTCTTAAACTGATAATCTTTTACTGTGACATTTGTAAAAGTATCTTCAAACACAGCGTATTCATTATGTTCAAAGTCATCCGCAATAAGTAGATCACCATCATCAGCTTGTATAATTAAAGCTTCATTATCATAAATGAGCTTGTAAATATACTTTTCCCAAAAGGTACTTGCTGTCATATTCTTATTCGGCCTAACGTTTAATCGGTAATAAAGCTCGTCCTTTTCAAATGTTCCACCGTTTTTCACTCTAAATTCTGATTGGCTAATTGTTCTTCCTAAAAAGGATATACACGTATCAATCACTAGCCGTTTCATGTGAACTCTATTTGCTTTTTCAATAAACGTTTCTACATCAAACATAAATCCTAGTTCACTATTTCTTTTAAAAACTGCATCTAACCATCCAATGGTTATCACCCCCTTTATTAAAACTTAATGCTATCTAGCATAAAGTCGAATTCATCCACAAGAATGTTATCCGCTTGCCATAATGCATGTATGAAAGCTTGAAATCCATCCGTTTTTCTTTTGAATTCATCTTTTTTCAAATACTCCTTGTTGCCGTCTTTCTTGATGTGGACGTAAACGTTATTGGTGTACCAACGCATTAATGGATTATTACCATAGATAATGTGACTGTTTGCAAATAAAGTTTCAACTCGTGGAGCTAATAAAGAATGAATGGCTTTTGGATTACGAATATATAGCAAAGTGAATCCTTCAGCTTCAAGAGCTGTTTTAACCAGATCCAGACGGAATGTATCAGCTACTATTGTATTAACCCCGTATAACTCACGCATTCTTACAAACCAATTTACAATATGAGAAATATTAATAACCGGTTCATCTAAAATAGTTAGCAACCCTTGTTCTTCCCATTCTTTAATAGGTACTTTTAATGTCACTTTATCTAAAAATCCTTTCCGTACAAAGGAATGCGATTTCCAAATATAATCATCACCATGTTTAAACAGTAGACCGACCGATGCAAAATCTTTGATACTAGCGAAGTCGAGTCCGCCCACAGCTGTTTTATGTCTTAAATCTGGAATTTCTCTAATTGTTACTCCATCTTCTTCAAAACCAGTACGCATAATTTCTTCCCATGGAGCAACAGACTTTGTTAGATCTGTTTCAGGATAATTCATACGTTTTGTCATGAATTCTTCTCGGTTTGATGGATTATTCGCCAACTGTTTATATTGAGTTAATACCTTTTTAAATAACCCTTTAGCATATGGGCTTCTTGGCTCGCTAAACATTGGATTGGCTTTTTCCCACATATCAGGATTATTTACTTCTTCTGGATCATCAATCTTGCAAATGAACGGAAATAAAGGATCGTCTAATTCTTCACCTTTCAGAATGTTCATTGCTCGTTCTTTCATCTTGTCCAAGAATCCATCACGTACAAATCCATCTGTTCCAATAAAAAATTCTCTAGCATTCGGTACTTTTCCAAGTCCACTAGAGAATACATTTACAACATCAAAATTTTCATATTGATGTATTTCATCATAAATAACACAACCGTCGCGAAGTCCATCTTTTGAACTAGCGTTAGATGTATGATATTGCATAATGCTTTTCGTATCATTACCTGCTATTTCAACTTTAGTGCGGTAAAACATATCTTCTAATATTTCATCACTTTCAATAGCATCATAGACTTCACGGAATGATACTTTTGCTTGCTTTTCATTATTGGCTACAATCGAAACATTATATCGATTTATTCCATGTAATGGGCTAATAAAGAAATGGCACAACGATGAAATTAGACCGTTTTTACCACCACCACGAGACATCATATATAGAAATTGTTCATAAAAAATCGAATCATCTGCTTTATAAAACAGAAATACAAATGCGGTAGCAAACTTCTGAAAAAGTTGTAATTTAAAATAAAATTTCTCTGTGAATTTTATATAATCTTCGTGCATTTCAGTATCAAAATATAAATCATCACGAGTTAATATATATTTCTCCAGGTACTCAATTAGCATTATGCGCTCTTTATTTAGCTTAATTTTCCCTGTACGATACATTTCAATATATTCACTGACATATTTATTTTGAATCATGTCAAGTCTTTCGCAGAGCGCTTAGGTTTTGAAGATGTTTTCTGTTCTTCAGCCGATGCTTCCAAGCCAAGTGCATCTAAAACCTTTATCATTCGGTCATTAGTTTTATGTAAATCAGTAATAGAAGGATTGGATTTTGGACCATGCATGCCAGATACTTTTATTCCTATTTCTTCAATGTCATCAAAAAGAACACACTTTAAATCCCACAATGATAAATAGTCTTGAATCAAGTCTACATAATGATTACCTACAATCTTTTTTTCTTTTAATTGATTTATTAAATCCTTTTCAATTCTTTTTCTCATTGTTTCACGCTTAACTTTAGCCACAACATCCCCTCCCTTCTGATTTACTCTATTTTCCAATTTAATATAACGCGCGAATTTGCTTATGAATTTAGAAAATCGACCCCCTCCCCGGTGCTGAGTTCCCCAGATTTCTTTAAAATATTTTAAGGGGGGGTATTATTTCAAATTGTTTTACCACTTTTCATCGTTTTCCCATTTATTCGGTTTCTTTTCAAAGAATCTTCCGTGTTCTTTGTTGTGGCAATCCACACAGACTGTTTCTAAGTTATCTTTTTCTAATGCAAGTTTTGGATGATGTTCGAGTTCTTTTATATGATGGACTACGAGTTGAATCTTCTTACGTTTTGCCTTCTCACTGTACTCATCGGTATCTGTTTGCACTCGGCCATTGCGCTTACACTCTTGACATTCATAGTTGTCACGCTTCTTTACTTGCTCGCGTATACTCTTCCACTCACCACTATCATAGAACTTACGCTTTTGTTGTTTGGTTTTATATTCTTTCATAGCCGATGAAGTTCTTCCCGTTCTTCCACAATAGGATGATTATGCTGAATGACCTTGGTGTTACCACGCACTTCGTCTGGCTCTACATGTTCGATATGAATGTATGTCATATCTGTACGCTTATCTGTGTTCGTAGCCCAATCAACACTCACACGAATCTTATTGTCTATCGGCTTACCCTTGTACTGAACTACTGGAACTGAATCTATATCTGACAATGTAATGGCTAATAATGGTTTCTCCTTCTCCATCCTCATCTCACTCCTTGTTTTCTCTAATTGCTTTCAGCTGTTCCATTTCTTTTAATACTAACTTATCTATGTCACTCGCCTCGTGGACTTCCTTAGCTTCCATACAAGCTTTCATGATACATAAAGCAATCATCATTCCCGTACTGTATCCAATAAAGAAGCTTAACCAAGTCATCCTTCATCCTCCTCTAAAATAAAAAGCACCCGAATGGATGCTTTACTATGGATTGCTTATTTGTTTTTTCATTACGGTATGTGAAGTTTTATCTTTCTTTCAGCTAACAACCACGACAGACACTATTGGCAAACTTATCAGGTTTCCCTCATTCCATCTACCTAGGATGTTGTTAGCTCAAAGAAGAGCAAAAACTCTCCTCTTTATTAACGGTACATTCAATCTTTGCCATCTGCTGGTTTCGGATTTTATTATGCCGCTAATACGGATCGTTTAGAAATTTAGAAATTCGGAAACAACATAGTGAGTTGTGTTTTCCGCCACTTCTCACAATACAAATATATCACGTTAACTCCAAAACAACCGGCACATTTCCTGCCAAAAAGCGGTCACGACTCTGCCACTATTTTTATTAATTATTAAATCCTTCTAATTTACCTGATCCCTTTAATTCAACTGAATCATTCACTACCCTTTTAACCATTACACTACCTGATAGCCCATTCATATACTCAGCAGAAAAAGAAATGTTCAAATGCTCTTTGTTTCTGATTGCTCGAACGAATACATTAATTTGTTCTACCTCATCTACTTCTAAGCTCCAACTTACAGATCCACCACTATGTACATATAAGTAAGCTCTATCAAAATGAATCTCTTCATCTAATCCTTGAACTAATATTTTTTTTACAATATAGGTTGTCATCTTTTCACCTCCTTATTAATTAATTCTAACAAATCATACTATTAGATTAATAGTATGACTTACCCATATCTTATATTGTGTGTAACTGACCCCTTCGCCAAATCCCTTGCTATCATTGACTTTATAACACTTTCCCTTTTGAGTTACACAGTACGAAATTTATGAGTAACTGTATGTCTGTAAAAAGAAAAAAGCAATGATTAGATTTTAAACCTAGTCATTGCTTTATCCATTGCATCTTGATTTACCCCTATATAACGTAATGTGACCTTCTCTGACGAGTGATTGAATATCTCCATGAGTAATGCTATGTTTTTAGTTTGCATGTACATATGATACCCGTACGTCTTTCTAAGCGTATGTGTGCCTATTTCATCTAATCCAAACTCTTCCGCTGCACCACTTAATATCTTATATGCCATGCTACGACCAATAGGACGATTCCTACCTTGTCTACTTTGTAATAGGTACTCATTATCTTCTCTTTCTTCAATAAACCATTTAAGTTCTCTTTTCAGTGCTGCAGTAATTTGTATTCGTTTCTGTTTCCCTGTTTTCTTTTCCCTCATAGATATATGACTGCCCTTGACATCCACTACTTTCAATTTTAAAATATCCGAGATTCTCAGGCCTGTATTGATTCCCATAATAAAGAGAATGTAATTACGTAAGCTCTTTTCCTTAAAATAGTCTTTCAACTGCTGTATTTCTTCTGGATTACGTATAGGTTGAACAAAATTCATTATTAATTCCCTCCAGTTTCTTCAGTTTCATAAACTTCTAATCTAAGAGCAAAAGCCAGTTTATAAAATACTCTAGCTTTAACACGTCGATACGTACGCTCACTCATGCCAATTTCGTTATATACCATATAGTCACATACATCTTCATCTTCTAAATAACGCTTAATGATGATGTTTCTTTGATCCTTTCCTGCACGTCCATTACCCAAACGACTAAGAAACTGGTCAATACGAAATGAATTTTGCTTAATCAACTCTTCTCGTTCACTTTGCTGTATATTAGCCATCGCTACATCTTCTAATGGATTTCCTACATCATTTGTAGGTCCGTGATATCTAATTTCATAAGAAGGAGTGACTTTCATTTCTTCACGCATCATTCCAAACTGTCTATATAAACGTACACTTTCAAGAACACCTTCTAATTTTTTCTGCGTTGCTGCTCTATCGATTTTTGGTAAAAATGATAATTGTTCAGTCATGTAAGACCACTCCTTTTTATTTTTAGATTACTTTTGTCTTAGTGCTCCACGCCTACGTTCATAACGTGGTCCATGAATCCCCATTAAACCTTCAATGTCACGAGTACTTAACTTCTCTTTTCGTTTTTTCTTAGTTTTCTTTTTTGCTTGATTCGATTGCTTTTTCCACTCACGTAACTGATCCTTTAGCCCCTTCATTTCCCCATCTCCCTTTTCAAAATAAAAAAGGACACCTATTCCTAAAACAGCTTTAATTGCCGCTTTAATGAATTGGTGTCCTCTAGTTTTCTAGCCGGACGATATCTTTTATTTCTTGGATTCCTCAATCATCTTTATAATCTGTTCATTTCTTTCGAATTCCCATTCTGCTAAACCTTCATGTACAAATCCACATGCATCGCAAACTTCGCGTCTTCCGAAAGTTATATCATCAATTTCAATCTTAACTGACTCATCCTCACCACAAATATCACAATTATAAGGTTCTAAATCAATCACAGTCATAATCCCCTTTATTTAAGTTTTTATTTTAAAATACCAGCTTGTACAAAGATGTTTCTCCAAGCCTTTGCAACTTGATATTTATCAACATCCTTTGCACGTCGAGCAATGGCTTTTCTAATTTTTCTTTTCTTCAAAGCTTTCATTCTGCTAACCTCGCTTTAAAAGGATTATTTTGTTGAGTTTTCATCTTCGTAAATGTTCCCGATTATTTCAAGGCTACGACTCATATTTTGATACCACTCTGAACCATCTTCAATCGTTGTAACTGCAATGAATTGGCATCTTTTTCCGTCCCAAATGACTTTATATTCTTCTCCAAAGGCATTCTTTACAATGTCTCCCTCATAAATTTCATTTGCCCTAGAATCTAGTACACCTGTATATTGACCTACAGATTCAGGAATTACTTCTTCTTCACAATAGAAACACTCTCTGTCTTCGTAAATAATCCTATGCATATCATTTGTAAAAACATAATATCCATAATGCCATTGTCCTTCTTCATCTTTTCCTCGACACTTAATTTCTCTCATTTCACTTACCCCCTGAATAAAACTCAATATTCCGTCAATAATATAGATAGGCGATAGCCAAAACCCATTTAATGAAGTCCCTAGTCTTTCTCCTAGTTCCCCCTTGGAGAACCGAGCAGTTAGCTTTTGCTGGCTGCTCTTATTTATTGTTTGGTTTAAACCATCCTTTTTCTTTTGCTTCATCCATTAACTTTCCTATCGTGATATCTGTTTTCCCTAATATATTTTCTATAGTTTTATTAACTGTCCATATCTGTGATTCGCTTAATCCACGTAATGGCGCATCGATCATAGACATTGATAAACTCAAAATATTCTTTTTAAGTTGTTCAAGCTGCTCTCTTTCTTCCATATCCATTCCTCTTTTCTACAAAATGAAATTTTTGTATTAATCTTCATCATCCAAAAGAATTAATCTGAGGCAGTTTACGCTGTTCAAACGCTTTTTATCGTAAGAAGGTGTAAGCATATATCTAAGCCAAGCTAAGCTTTTATTCGTCCCTTTACTGATTTCTAAAATAGTTCCATCTACCAAAAACTGTTCCCCTTTATAAAGAGCATATATACGTTCATTCCACGGAATTTTCATATCCATCCCCCTATGTTTTTTCAGTTTTTACGCATCATCTAAGCTCTTATCACGTTGCATATTCATTTTTAATAACTCTTTGTACTCTATCCGTTCTTTCCTTGCATACTCTCTCATATCGTAATATTCCGGACTAAAACCACACTCTTCACAAATACAATCTACAATACTTTCAAACTCTTCTTCCGCATCACAAAAGTTACCCTCACTCATATTAAGAAGAATATCTACTCTATTTTTCTTCTCTAAATTTAAAGGTGATGATAACCATTCATCTGCACCGCAGCAAGGACAAGTAACAACATATTTCTTTTCTATAACCTCATTTTCTAAAAGGAACTGTTCAAGCTTGTCTACTTCTTTGGTATATCGTCCTAAATAAGGTAAATAGTTACCTACTCTAAAACGAACTAGCTCTTTGTCGAGTTCAATCTTCTTTTCTTCTGTCATAAAATCAATATTCTTCAATATAGGAAAACGGTGTACCCCTAACAGTTGTGGAAATTCTTCTACTTTCATTTCTTCTGTCAACTTTCCGATTTCATAAGCTACGCTACGTAATTCCACATCATACAAATCACTTTTAAATTCATTTAGTTCATGACGGTTAAACTGTTTTCGCAGATCATCTAATGAAATGCTATTTAGAAATTCATTAAACTCCTTGTATTTCGCTAATACCTGTTCTCTTATATCCATCTATAACTCTCCCTTTCTCCCAAATAGCGTTTTTGTTAAACATTTTTTCACTCTTTATGAAAAAATACATATACTATTTGAGTGCACATGTATTCAGCTTACAAATTAGGCCTTGTGAGCTGACACCTATTTAAAGGGCGCATTTATATATGTGCTCTTTTACTTAAATTTGTTTTCACATTTAAACCGGACAAGCATATATTATTGTATGGAAATCCTCCAGGCATAGAGATCTACCTTTCAAGGAGCATACTTATTAGTGTGCTCTTTTCATTTGCTACTAAATAACTATTTTGTTTTAAAACAAAACTGCTCCGCCCCATAATCCTAAAATAAAGAACAAAACTGCTACGGTAGCTATTAATCCACAAATGGTGTTAAATGTTTTCAAATCCAATCTTTTTCCTCGCTTTCCGCCAAAATAACGCTTTTAATAAAAACCAGTTGAAACAACAACTGTCGGTTCTACAGCTACTTTTATTATCTTTCTATAATATCTTTCTCCGTCGATCTCAATCGATGTTCTTCTTGCTCCCTTATATAGTGTATTTAAACGTTTAAAATCACTTTCAGAAATTAATTTCCATACAAGTACGTCCTCCATCGAATCTTCAAGATTCCTAGTATCATGACGCTCCCATTGCCAAAACATTTCCGATAGCCATTCATCTAAATCAGAATGTGTTGTAAAAATGTACGCTTCATCACCGCATGTATCTTTTGTAAAAACAAAATAATAATCGATTAATGATGAACTACCCTTTCCTTCACGTTTGACGAATTCTTTAAAGGCTTCCCAATTACTTTTTAGTCCGCCCGTATCTAAATTTCTCACCATTCTATTCCCCTCCGTTTTATACAAAATTCAAATTCGGTCTTACTTCACATCGACACGTGCTTGACTTGCTTCTCGACTAAACCCATCCGGATATCTTTTAGCTAATTTTGCAATATTCATTTCAGCAATATCTTGTAACGTATATCCCAGTTCGTGCGCCATAATTGATACATAATACATAATGTCCCCTAGCTCTAAAGCTAATTTATGAGTATTTCCATCCTCTTCTCCTGGGCCATGCGATGGTTGAAATCCATGACCATGATAAATTGCTTTTTTTACAATATCGGCAACTTCACCAGCTTCTCCTGTAAGCCCTAAAGCTGCATTTGAAACGCGTCCTCCAAAATCAGTTTTGTTATTCCAAGTACGTAATGTTGCTTCCTGATAATCATTTAATTCACCGATCGACAAGATACTTGCAATCTGCAAAACTGTAGCTTCTTTTATAACCTGCTCACCTTTTCTTGCTTCACTAATTAATTTTGTTGCTTCCAATACACCGTTTTCCATAACTTTCATTTTCATCTACTCCTCTTAACTAATATTTTTATTTTTAGACTTAGCTGGTGTTGTAGCTGCTTTCATCGGGTCCCATCCATAACTCAATCTAGATCTGAAAGTACTTACACTTATGCCATTAGATTCAGCAATCTTAACAAGTTCCTTCCTGTCAATTTGTTCACGCGTCGGAATACTTGCTGCATCTTTAGGGTCCCAACCATTATTTACCCTGCTATAAAAAGTACTTGAATTAACTCCATTTTCTTCAGCTAATTTTAGCCATTTATTGTGTTTTCCCTCGCCCATATGCCAATATGTTCTTGGTGGTGTAGTTAATGCTTCTTGTAATTCCCAACCGTATCTGTACATCCTCATGTAAAGGACTCTTCTACTAATACCGTTTAATTCAGCTTGCTGATATTCCTCATCAGTTAACCAACGATTGAAATCCATCACTTTTCCTCCTAATCCAGTGCCAGAAATTCAGCTCTGGTACGATTCGAATGAATTACCCTAATCTTCTGAATACCTTTTCCATGCTCTTCTATTGTTGCGTTCCAAGCTTCGGTTTCAGTCTTAGCATCAAAGCAATCCATCTTTTGCCGTTCCTCTTTATCATAGAAATGTACTTCATAGCTTGGATTCAAAAACTTTTCACTGGTACTTATCGCATTGTAGTCGAAACTACCTACAACATCATCAATAGTTAATTGTTTCATAATCGCATCCCCAGTTATTTAATTTTTTCAGTGATTGTAGTTGATACACGATCAACTTTCCCGCCTTGCCAAGTAATTATTTGTTCTCCAAATCCAGTTGCTGGAGGATTCAGCGGAGTAACCTCACCATTTTTAACCACATAAATTTTATTATCCGTAACATCGATTTCAACTTTCGTAGGCTTCATACGACTGAAATCCTCCTTTTCTTGTTAACTAGCTTTTTGTTGTTTGCTTCTTTCTAACTCTTGTTTCATTGATTCAAATTTGATTAACCATGCTTGCCAACGCTTATCGTTGTCTTCTTGCTGCTGTATTGCCACTTCACAATTACAACCTTTTGTTTCAATCACACCTGGATAAGTTTCTTTACGAATAATTCCTGTATCATGACATAATACACACATGCTTATTCCTCCTTAGAAACCAATATCTAAATTTAAAATTCTTTTATCTGTTGTTGTTTTAAACACGATTGTTTCATCTTTTGATACTCCATTTAACAACCTACTCGCTAATTTCGGATCATACTTTTGAAATAGCTGTTTGCTTGATAAATTTGATGTAGTAATTGTTGTTTTGTTTGCTCCTTGCCGCCCATTAGCAACACCGTAAAGTATTTTATGAACAAAATCGCTCGCTTCTCCGTTTCTATTCATAGAGCCACTTTCAGCTCCTAAATCATCAATAACCAGAAAATCTGCATCGACCATCAAACTAATACAATAATCCATCGTGTATTTTGATTCCTTATTTCGAAATGAGTCTTGTATTAAACGAATTAGTTTCTCTATCTCTACAAACAAGCAACTTTTCATTTCCTTAAATGCGTATTCATCGTTAAGTGCTTCCCCATCAGAGATTGTCCAATAGTGTCTTACTAATTCGTATAGCATCGCATAAGCTAAATGGCTTTTCCCTACACCTTGAATCCCTGCAATATAAACATTTAAGGTTTCACCTTTTTTGATACGCTCTAAAATCGCTAGAGCTTTTTTCTTATTTGCTTTAGTTTCCAGGCAATCTGTTTCGTATGATTCTAGCCTTGATTCTGTAATTGATTGATTTTCAATAACACTATGTTTAAAAAGAAGATTCTTCTGCCGTTCTCTATTTATCTTCTTATAGTAATTGTTAGCTTGTTGAAATAAGATTGAATCTTGTTGCTCCACTTTGCATCTCGGGCAATAAATTGAACCATCATTTTTATCAATCATCTTTCTTACTGGCTTTACAGTTACTTGTCCACCTTTACTAAATGTATGGCTTTCGCAATATTCATCTGCAAATTCTAATACCGCTATCTTTTCAAATGATTTCTGCATTTTTTGCATTTCCGTTCACCTCGTTAAAATGGCATGTTTCCTTTAAACCCTGGAATATCTATGTGATTACCGTATTGTTGTTGATTTGATTGAGATTTGCTAACTGTTTCATTCAAATAATTATCAAAATGTTTTTGAGCGAATAATGTACTTGGTCTCAAATACCGATCAAGTGGTTTATTATCTCTATCAAACTTCCCAAGCCATTGTGATACTTTGTTATTAATAACGGTTTTAAAATTATCAACTGTATATCCTTCATTCCATCTGGCTCTGATTAGTTTTCTATGTGCTTCTGCTTTATGGTTAAAGTTCTTTTCTGCTTTTTCATTCAAGTATTCTAAGATTTCTTGATAAGGAATTGGAACTTTTGTATCTGATTCGTCAGAAGAAGATGTATTAATTATTTCTAATTCTTTTTCTTTATCTAATTCTTTATCTTCTTCTATATCTGTTGCGTGACCTCGCGTGATTGTCTCGTGACCGTCACGTGACATCTCTAATTTAAGTTTTTCTCTCTGTTTTTGTTTGCGTAATCGATTTTGTTCACGGATTTTTTCTAATCCATCAACGTTTTGGTGTTTTTCCCAATTTGAAATACAAATGTACTGGTCCTCTGTTATCTCAATCATTCCGAATTGCTGAAATGTTTGAAGTGCTAACCTTACTGTCGCAATCGGTCTATTGAATAGAGTTGCGAGCATTTCATCCGAATAAGGAATGTTTTTACTAAGAAAAATGTACCCACTTGCATTTGTTTTCCCAGCCTGTGCCAATAATCTAATCCATATAATTAATAAGGTGTCAGCTTCAGGCATGCTCTCAATTAAACGTATTTTTTCATCCTCAAACATACTTGTTGAAAGTTTTATCCATTTAACTTCTGCCATTATATTTACCTCCTCGTACAAACTGCCACATATGCTTGTCCACTTTTGGTAATTCGTTGAATTTCATAATACGGATACCCAACCTTGAAATACTGTTCAATCATTTGATTTAAATCTTCTTTGCTTTTTGCTAAATCCCAAAACTTATTAGGTAATAGCACTTGATATTCAATTAAATCCATGTACTATTTCCCTACTTTCCGTGATATACTTATAACAGCTTATTTTTTTCAAAGGACCCACTGCCATGGGTCTTTTTATTTTGTTTTACGTCACTCCAAGCCCATCGCTTTATTGGTTCGTAAGTAATGTAAAGTAGCAATATACTAAATGCGATAAAAATTGCGAATGCTACTAACGATTTTGTATCTTCCACTAAATCACCTCCTTATTTATCAAACGGTAATTTTATCGAAAATCCGAAATTAAATTTTAACTAGCATTTGCCCCCACCTTTTGTGCTTCCACCCATTTAAGAAAATCTTCCGCTTTAACACGTTTGCTTTTTCCGATTACGATTGTGGGAAAATCTTTTCTCTTCATAAGTGCATATGCAGCTGATCGAGAAATGTTTAAGAATTCTTGTACATCCTCCGCTTTCATCGAGAATGGTAGTTGCTTGATTTGGTACATGCTTTTCACTCTAATCATTTTTTAAAAATATAAATATGGATACACTATCATGTAGTGTCGCCCTTAACTTGTAGTCTCCAGGGCGACTTTAATTGTAAAAAAAAACTCAATCACTTTATTAAATCACTAATTGGTACACCATAAAGCTCTGAAAGTTTTTTTAATTTCTCTACTGATAAACCTGATTCGCCTTTTTCTACATTATGATATGAACGTTTAAATTTTAGACCTAAAGCTTTTGAAACATAGTCTAAAGAGTGTCCATTTTCTTGTCGTAAAGATTTAATTCTTTGTGTATTTAGCATTTTAAGTCACCACCTTCAACTTCTAAACTTAGTATAACCAAAAGTAGCCCTTAAGGCAACATTTTATTTTTAAAAATTTATTTTTTATTTTTGCGTTGCCAATAGGGCTACTGATTGATACATTTAAACTAGATACTTTTTTACAAGTAGCGGGAAAGGATGTTATAGATGAATATCATAGGGGAGAGAATATTTGAGTTAAGAAAAGAAAAGAAGCTAACTCAAGAAAAAATTGGCGAAAACATTGGTGTTAGCAAGCAAACTGTTTCTAAATATGAAAAAGGGACGAAAATCCCTTCACGTGAGAACATTGAAAAATTAGCTGATTTCTTCAATGTACCCACTGACTTTTTGTTAGGGAAAAGTGATAGCACCATTAAAAGCAGCAATAATATAAAAGAAATATTTGGAAGTGACGAATTACATTGGGATGGAAGAAAACTGTCTCCTGACGAGATCGAAAGTGTCAAAGCACTTTTAGAAGTAGCTATCCAAAGAATGTTAAAACAAGAAAAAAAGGATTAGCATGAGGCTAGTCCTTTTTTTGGTTCCATTAACTGTATGACTTCACTTAATTCATTATCAGTAATGAATCCTTGTTTATGTATTTCTTCTAAAGCATGAAGAGTATCATTTTCTGAGACTTTATCCCCCAATAAATATTTAATCATGGATTTTATTTTATCTTCGCCACTTATTAACAATACGAACTCCTCCATCCCAATAACTATGTGATTCTTTTAACAAACTGTGCATTTTTGTAACATATTTCAAAAATGCATATCCCCTAAAAAGCACTCAAGACGCTACTTTTTAGTAGCGTCTTGAAAAATATTTTTTAATTTTTATTTTCTAATGAGTTCCTGGATCAACCATGAAATATGTTGTTTCTGCATTACTTGAATGCACTTGTGAAGTATCTTTATTTTGTTCAACTGCTCCTAGTAACCCTAAAACACATACCATTGTAAGAATAATTTTTTTCAACCTACTTCACTCCCTCTTTAATTAAAACACGTGTAATTAAATTTGAATAGAATACATTTCCATTATTCGCAAATTTTTCTAAGGCCTCTTTAAGAATCATTATATCATTTCTATCTACAAAAAATAAATAATATAATTTAAATGCCGACAAAGTTTTTCCTTGTTTTTTTAAATCTTCAAAATAAGCTCTAGCTTTAACACCGGACCCAAATTTAGCATCAAAGAAAGCTTTTTCTGCTTCACCTACAAAATCCCAATCTATATCATCTAAATTTATTCCGTATTCGATTCGTAAAAAAGCTAATGTGCCATGTACTGCACGATACAATTTACTATAAGCAGTAATTCCTAATCTTTTTATTAACTTTAAACTTTCCAAAAAGTACATTTCCGCCTGCAAAGGGTTTTCAAATATAAAAGACTCACCTAAGCAACTCAACGCTTTGGCCTTTATAACTGAATCTTCCGGAGCCGATTTTATAATGCTATTACAAATGTCCCTGCATTCTTTTATTTTATTGCTAAACAAATTAATATGAGCTTTTCGATCATCATGTTGCAAATCCAAATGTTTTTTTATAAATGCATTTTCTACTAGAGGTAAGTTTTGATCAATTTTTTTAGAATACGGGACCATAGCCATGAAATTACTACTGTCATATAGAGCAAATCCATGTAACATGTCTACTATTATTTGATAGTCAACATTTTTAGAGTAGGATAATTCATCTAATTTTCGTTGCAATCCTTCTCCTTCTAACTTACTTAAATTTCTTTGATTGTATAAATCATACAAATGTAGATGTTTGTTTATTTTTCCTTTTTTATCACTGTTAATATGTTTTTTTATTAACTTTTTCATTAATTGATACTCACCGACTGTTTGACAATAGGACAGTGCCTTTTTTATGTTTAAATCACTCTCACAAACCAATATAAATTCTCTAATTTTCTTTCTACGTTCTGTCCAGTTTGGGTACAAGTCGGGAGCAATTAATAAGAATGACTCTAACTTCATTTCTTTAATTTTCCCATTTAATATCCTATTAAGATTAGTTCTATCAATTTCTGCTTTTTTAGCTAATGTACCAACGTCCAACTTAAGATAATTGATATGTTCTTGTAAGTTCATGATAAAGCTCTTCATTCTAAAATTCCCTCCTATATCAGAACCCAAAACACATCCCTTATTTCTCAATAGGAAAATGAACCACAATTCTCTTTACGCTTACGAAGTATGATATACTATGTACTGACTCATGGAAACTTTTCCCTATCTAGGCTAGGGTGAAATGTTATAGATGTGTGGCCTCACATCTATAACACCGTGGGTCTTTTTTTATTAAATTTAGTTTATCATAAGATTTAGAATGTTCGTTCTGATTATGGTCAAATCATGTTGAGAAAGTTTTTTAAAAAAAGTCTATTTTTTCATTAAGAATATTTTACCACCGAAAGAACATTTGTTCTATATGTTTTTAAGTTAGTTGTCAATTTATGTGATATTTATTATTATACGGTCAAATTTCATGACATGTATAGTCTAAAAATTCTCATGTATTTATACTAAAACTATGAATACATTTGGAGAAAATTTAAAAAAGTTTAGAGCAAGTCGTTCCCTTACTCAATCCGAGTTCGGTGAAAAAGTGCAATTAAGTCGTAGTCAGGTTGGCAATTTAGAAATTAACTATAATCAGCCTGATCTCGACACTTTGGATCGTATTGCATCATATCTAGGTGTATCTGTTGATGCTTTAATGGGTAGAACAACTACACCAAACGAGAAAAATATAGCAAATGCCCTCGATGAAATTCAAACGGTTTTCGCAGGCCTGGATGAATCTCAACGAGAGCAATTCTGTAAACAACTCGTTTTATATGCAAAGTTCCTTAAAACTCATAACGAGCTGTTATGAGTCGATTGTAGTAGAAAACATTTCCAATCGCAACGGTAAAAATTAACAAATTTTTATCAGCAAAAAAAGAGAGCGCTTAGCTCTCTTTTTTTATATTCCTGTGCCTGGATCTTTTGTGTATCCTCCACCTGCTCCAGGATCATACATACCCATTCCGCCACCTGGATCAGTTGTATACCCGCCACCAGGTCCTGGGTCGAAAATCCCCATTCCTGTACCTGGATCGGTAAGCACCTTTGAACCACCAGGGTCTTTTATGTAGCATTTCATAATCTCATTCTCCCCTTTCTTTTATATCCCTGTCCCCGGACCAGAAATCAGTTTCCATCCTGTCCCAGGATCTTCATTGCATTTCCAGCCACCACCGCCTGGTTCATTGTGCCAACCTACACCAGGGTCAGTAACTTTATGCCCACCAGGTTCTTTTGTGAATTCTCCCATTTTTATCCCCCTTTCTTTTTGTATATAAATATTGTAGCTCACTTGTTCTATATCTGTAAATTTCCTTTTACAGAAATTAGGCTTACATGCTATCATTTCTTATACCACTACCACATATCACAGCTTGTATCTAGAAAACGATTATGACGAGGTGAAAAATCATGGCATACTTTCGTAAACGTGGTGAGAAGTGGTCTTTTACCATGGATGTCGGCAAAGACCCTATCACAGGTAAACGGAAACAAATCACTAAAGGTGGTTTTAAAACAAAGAAAGCTGCTCAAGAAGAAGTGGCTAGAGTCACAAATGATTTAGCAAATGGAGAATATGAGAATAGTGATATTCGCTTTTCTCAGCTTGTAGAAATCTGGATGCAAGAGAAAGAATCATCATGTAGACCATCAACATTGTATCAATACAAACGCATTCTACGCTCACGTGTTATGCCTGAATTTAGTGAGAAGAGGTTATCGGATATAAAACCTCTAACTGTTCATAATTTTCATCAGAAGCTACTTAAAGAGGGTCTAACTACGAAATACATTTCATCCGTTGATGTTATGTTAAAGCAAATCCTTGATAAAGGCGTAGAACTAGAAATGATTAACTCTAATCCTGCTAAGAAAGCTAAACGGCCTAAAGTTAAAAAGAAGTCGCAAGCTAGTTGGACAGTTGAACAAGCCATGAAGTTTATGGAGTATGCAAGAATACAAGGAAGCTACTATATTGCGTTTGTTTTAGCTTTGCATACAGGTATGCGGATCGGAGAAGTATTAGCTTTACAGTGGGACGATATTAATTTCAAAAACAAGACTATTCATGTACAAAGAACATTAACGCTTGTGGATGGTAAGTATGAATTAGGTGAGACAAAAACTGAAGCATCTAATCGTATAATCCCGATGACGGAAGAATTAATGGAAGAGTTGTTAGAATATCAAAGTCATAAGAAGGAGAATTCTTTCGACTTATTAATTTGCACAAGAAATAGAAAAATCGTGCATCCATATACGATACGCTACCAAATGAAAGCTTTGTGCGAAGCAATTGACGTACCGTATATTAGATTCCACGATATCCGAAGAACGTTTACAACTATTTTAATCGATTCTGGCGCAAATGCAAAGGTTGTTTCAAAATTGCTTGGTCATACAAATGTTTCTACAACTTTAAATATTTATACTGATGTTTATGAAGAGCGTCAAATTGAAGTAACTGAAATGCTAGGAAATGTACTGAAAAGTGGTCAACGTGGTCAAAAAGTGGTCAATGAGGAAAAACAAGATGGTTAAACCCTGCGGTATAAGTGATATAATGCATTTATAGTGTAAGTTTTTTCTTTACACTATAATGAAGTCATCATAGTAAATAATATATAGAGTATCACGTTTTTCAAAAAGATGCTACATCGAAAGGAGAGATTACCATAAAAGCCAGTGGTATTGTTGTTGAATATAACCCTTTTCATAACGGTCATGATTATCATGTGCAACAAACAAAAAAGTTAACACACGCTGATATTACAATCGCTGTTATGAGTGGCCCTTTTTTACAGCGTGGTGAGCCAGCGCTCCTATCCAAATGGTATCGTACCAAAATGGCCTTATCATGCGGTGTAGACCTTGTTGTAGAGCTTCCATATGCCTTTTCAACACAAAAGGCTGAAACCTTTGCAAATGGTGCTATTTCCATTTTAAACGCTCTACACGTTTCTGAAATTTGTTTCGGTAGTGAAGATGGACAGATCGAAAATTTTCATAACACCATCTCTGTGCAAAAAAATGAAGAAGAGACTTTTAATCGTCTTGTAAAGCAATTTATGAATGCGGGTAACAGTTACGCAAAAGCTACATCTGACGCCTTCCTACACATTTTACCATCCGAAAAAAACATAGACATGTCACAACCGAATAACATATTAGGATTCCAATACATGAAATCAATTTTCTTACAAAATAGTTCTATACAAGCACAAACGATAAAAAGATTCGCATCTCATTATCATGATGAAACATTTAGCGATCAACATATTGCAAGCGCAACTAGTATTCGCAAGCAACTTTTTAGCGAAAATAGTTCTTTTGCAGAAATTAAACCTTTTATCCCAAAAGCGACTGCTTCTCTTTTAGCAAGTTACAAACAAAACTACGGGATTTTACATAATTGGGAACAATACTTTCCATTTTTTAAATACAAACTCATGACGATGTCTCCGGAAGACTTACGACATATATATGAAATAGAAGAAGGTTTAGAGCATCGTATTTTATCAAAAATACAAACCAGCTCCTCCTTCCATTCATTCATGGAAGCATTAAAAACGAAGCGTTATACGTGGACTAGATTACAAAGAGCTTGTACACACATTTTAACAAATACAACAAAAGAAGAAATACATAGCGCAAATATAGAGCAGCATGCACCGTACATTCGTCTACTAGGCATGTCACAAAAAGGACAAACTTACCTTTCAAAAAACAAGAAAAAAATAGAACTTCCCATCCTTACCCATACAAAAACATTTGACCATCCTATTTTACATATAGAGAGAAAAGCCAATTCTGTATATTTCTCCATCATGCAAGAACCATTACGAACACAACTACTAAAACAAGATGCAACACACCACCCAATTCGTTATGATGAATCAACTGCAAAATTTCTATAAAAAAACCTCTCTTTTTCAGAGAGGTTTATTTTTTCTCGCCCATTTTTTCCAAATACAGTAATGCATCATCCAGCGTATCTACTGGCACAACTTTCATTTTTGTTTTAATATCTTTCGCAGCCTCAAGTGCATCTTTATAATTCGATTTCTCCGCACCTTTTTCATTTGGCGCAAAGAACACTTCAGCACCAGCATCACTTGCAGCGACCACTTTTTGCTGAATACCACCAATCGGTCCAATTTCTCCCTTTTCATTAATCGTCCCTGTTCCAGCTATTTCATGCCCTCTTGTTAAATCATCTTCCACAAGTTGATTATATATTTCTAATGTAAACATTAGGCCTGCCGATGGTCCGCCTATTTCATGAGAATCAATTTTCACTTTCGGATCTACCACTAATTCTCTTTCCGTAACGATAGAAACCCCTATGCCAACGCGTCCATTTCCATTTGGGATGGTCTTTGCATTTAGATCTTCTTTTAACTGTTTTCCATTCCTCTTGTACTCAATATTTACTGTATCTCCTTCTTTTTTCCCTGTCATATATTCAATAAATTGCTCCGTCTTTTCAAAAGTTTTTCCGTCGACAGCTACGATAACATCTCCAAGTTTAAGCTTTCCTTCTGACGGCATCCCTTTCGCTACACCAGCAACCAATACACCTTTATTTTCAAAAGAAACAGTACGATTTGCACGTTTATAAGCATTATAGATGGCTGCATTTTGCGAATCTTTCATCGCATAATTTTGGCGAAATTGATATTCTTCATCACTTTCACCTTTTTGCAATATTTCTTCCGCTTTCGAAATATGTGTATATTTATTAAACTGTGCCGCTATTAAATTCACCACATTTGCTGGTCCCATTGAAACCGTAACAAGCATAAAATCACCAGATTCTTTCGTTCCACCCTCCACTTGAACGTAAGGCTCTAATTTGGCCGCCATTCCTGGTTTTGTTACATAATACGGTAAACGTACGTAAACAAGTAACATCGCCAATATAACCCCTATTAAAATTGCATATATAAACCGAAAACGCTTAAACATTATGTTTCTCCTTCCATTGCTCAATTAATAAAAAAATATTTGCAACATGTTTTTCAGCTTCTACTTCTCCAACTCGAATAATGTCTTCAATATTTGTAAAAGCACGTGAACTAAATTGTTCTACAGCTGGTCGCATCATTAAATCCGATGCAATTTGCCGATTCATCACAAGCTCATGTTGCATAATTTCAATACTCTGCATAATTACATCATAAATAGACGTAACCTCTCCATTCACTTTAATCGGGGATACATCAACAGCAATAACAATATCGGCACCTAACTCTTTCACAACCGATACTGGAATGCGATCAATCACTCCGCCATCCACCAATAATCGTCCATCTATTTTTTCTGGCACAAACACTCCAGGTACAGATATGCTAGCTCTCACCGCCTCTGCAACAGGACCACTTGTAAAAACTACTTTTTCCCCCTTCAAGATGTCAGTAGCCACAACAGCCGTCGGGATATCTAACTCTTCTAAATTTTTATTATATGTAAACATTTTAATCATATCTTTGACACGTTTTCCAGCAATAAATCCCATTTTCGGAACCGTAAAATCTAAATAATATTTCCTCTTAAAAACATTTGCCAGTTTATACAGCCTTTCAACGTTTGAGCTAGCTGCATAAAATGTACCTACTAATGCCCCCATACTACTTCCTGCAATCATATGAATCGGTATTCCATTTTCCCTTAAAACTTTTATAACACCAATATGAGCAAATCCTTTTGCCCCCCCAGACCCAAGAGCTAAACCAATTTTCGGTTCTTTCATTTTTCTCACCCTTTATTTTTTTTCATTCCTTTTTTCATACTTATGGTCTAAATTCACCACGTATCCACGTATACTGAAATGAACGTTTTTGGGACAAAGGGGGATTTACTTACATGTATGAAAAATGGAAAACGGCTTTCCTTACCATATCAACATTGTTTTTAACCTTTTCTCTTGTACTCCACCCCCAAGCTGCTTTGCAAGCTTCCATTCGAGGGTTAAATATATGGTGGGAAGTTGTATTCCCTTCACTTTTACCGTTTTTCATCATTGCGGAACTTCTAATTAGTATTGGTGTTGTAAAATTTATAGGTGTTATATTAGAACCACTCATGCGACCACTTTTTCGCGTTCCAGGGATAGGCGGATTTGTCTGGGCAATGGGAATGGCTTCAGGATTCCCTGCTGGCGCCAAATTAAGCGCTAGACTGCGTAAAAGTAATCAGCTAACACAAATCGAAGCAGAGCGCCTCGTATCTTTTACAAACTCATCTAATCCACTCTTTATTTTTGGAGCTGTTTCTATCGGTTTTTTCAATAATCCGAAATTAGGAATCGTATTAGCTGCTGCACATTATTTAAGTAACTTTGCCGTCGGGTTATTGATGCGTTTTTACGGCAATAACAACGTTTCCACAAATGATAAACATACTACTAAAAAACGTCCTTTTCAAAACCCTTTTTCAATCCTACACGAGACACGCATGCAAGAAAAAAGACCAATAGGAAAATTACTTGGGGACGCTATCGTTTCTTCTATTCAAACGTTACTTATGATTGGTGGATTTATTATTTTATTCTCTGTTTTAAATAAAATGATTACTGTATTCCATATTACAGCAGCACTTTCTTTTATTATGCAACATATTTTATCATTCTTCCAACTAACTACAGAATTTAGCCTTCCGATATTATCAGGCATTTTTGAAATGACACTCGGAAGCCAAATGATTAGTCAAGTAAATGAAACACCCCTCCTGCAGCAAGCTATGGTAACAAGCTTTATTTTAGCATTTAGCGGCCTTTCTATTCAGGCACAAGTTGCTAGCATATTAGCTGAAACAGACATCCGATTTAAGCCCTATTTTTTCGCGCGAATTATTCAAAGTATTCTTGCTCCTATTTTCACTCTTATATTTTGGAAACCATTTTATGAAAAAGTAACCTCTTTTTCACCTATGCAAAAAGATATCCCCGTATTTTTACCAAATCATTCTTCTATATTGCATGAAATTTGGACATCTTTTGTGCATTATGGACCGATATTCACATTATTTTGTTTATATGTATATGTTATCTTATTATTTTTTCGTAGCAACAAAGAAAAACCCCGTTCACTTTAACGGGGTTTGAAACTTTTCTTTTAAAGCACGTTCTACAACAGGAGGTACAAGATCTACTACGCTTCCGCCATATCTCGCAACTTCTTTCACAATGCTCGAGCTTAAAAATGAATATTGATTGTTTGTCATAATAAAAAATGTTTCAATATTTTCATCTAATTTTCGATTCATAGAAGTAATTTGCATCTCATATTCAAAATCAGAAACCGCTCGTAACCCACGTAAAATCGCGTTTGCATTACGCATTTTCGCATACTCCACTAATAGTCCACTATGTGAATCTACCTTTACATTCGGGATATCCTTTGTTGCTTCTCGAATTAAATCTAAGCGCTCTTCAACTGAAAAGAACGGTTTTTTTGACGAGTTGTTTAAAACTACTACGTATACCTCATCAAATACTTTTGCTCCCCTTTTAATAATATCCAGATGCCCAAGGGTAATTGGATCAAAACTTCCCGAAGAAATAGCTATACTAGTCATTCCGTCCCCTCACCTTCATACTTATAAATCGATATTGCTGTAATCCCATAATTTTCAGCTCTTACTTTTACAAGTCTCCCTATAGACTCAGGTAAAACCACATCATTACCATGCTCTGACATAATTAATCCATCTCTATGTAACAATCCATGTTGATCCATCACACTAATTAAAGATACAATTTTTTGATCTTTATATGGAGGATCAATTAATATAAGATCGAATGATATTTCACGTTTTATAAGAGCCTTTACCGCACGTTCTGCATCATTTCGATATACTTCAGCTTGTTCCTGTATGCGACAACTTTCTAAATTTTGATGGATTACCTTTATCGCTTTATTATCTCGATCAACAAAGATTGCTTTATCAATCCCTCTACTTATAGCCTCAATTCCAAGACCACCACTACCGCCAAATAAATCAAGAGCGGTACCACCATCAAAATAAGGGCCTATCATATTAAAAATTGATTCTTTTACTTTATCTGTCGTTGGACGTGTTGTATTACCTGGCACCGCTTTAAGTGGATGCCCTTTACATTTTCCTGAAACTACTCTCATCTGTTGTCACTACCTTTATTTCAATCTATCGAGCAATTATAGAAAGCCCTTCTCCATTCAGTAACCGCTACCAAACTATACGATTCCATTCATCTTTCAACGAACACTAGAAGAACTTAGCTTAAAATAACCGCTCTGCATTTTTATGTATTCATTTCACTATTCGCTAACACGAACTATTCATTTCACTTTACCTTTTTTATCCTATCATAAAATAAAAAAAAGAAAAATAAAAAGCCAAACATAAAATTTAATTTCATGATGTATATCTTCATTTAGATTGGACATAAATAATTATAACAACATCACCTTCGATGTTGTTGCCAACCGCGGAGAAGACTTACGTTTCCCCATAAGTTCTTCCTCCGGTTTCTCCTCTCCCTTTGCCTTCTTACTAGTACAAGCTAGTATAAGAAGGGCCCTGCTTTGCAGGGTTTTTTTTCTTTGTCTACTTTTCATTTAAAAAATGAGATGGTACAGTAAGTAAAAGAAAGAGGAGGAAAAAATATGATTCAACGCTTTATAGAACTCGGAGAAGGCTACTCTGATTTATATGAATTACTTGAAATTGCCAAATCAAATCAAGAACGTATAACACATATGTTACAATTTGAAACGATTAAAAATGAAAAAAAAGTGTGCTCACTTGTTGTAATATTAAAACCAACTACTACTGGTGATTTCCAACCATTATACATATGTCGTGAAGGCATTCCTGTACTTGAAAATAAAAAAAGTAAACGCGTCATTTTATTTGAAGAAACAGCTGAACAACTAGGAAAAAAAGTAACTACCTTTACGGTAAAACCATCCACAACTTTCCCAGAAAAAGAACTATTCTTCAATCATTTAATTGGTATTTTACGAATGAATAATTTCATTCCTCCAATGAAATAACACTTTATTTCAAATAAAAAATCCCCCGCTAAAATTAGCAAGGGATTTTTTTATTAGCTATAATCGTATTCTTTTGCCCGATCAGGACGTGAATTTTCAAATTCCGTTTTTAAATACGGGCGGTACGACGGTTCTATCTTTTTCACAAAAGGAAGTTTGTTCAACTTTTGCATCATATGCTCAATTTGTTCCATATCACAATATACTACTGCGTATTTTAAGCGTTTTGATATGTAATGTATGTTACCATATTTCCTTAAAATCTTGGCATGTTTCAATGAATGTAAATAAACAATCATACTTTGTCGTTGCCCGAACATAATCTTCTCCATCTTCTCCTTTTAAAAACATATATTTTATATTTTATGAAAACCAATCAGAAATTTATGACATTACAGGACAAACTCTGTATACGTTTTCTTCTACCTTCTAAAAAACGGGGTGATTTACCCCGTTTTACAGCCACAACCTCCGCCGGTACCACAACCGCCACCACAGCCACCAGCATCAAAAAATGGATTTCCTGTTGGAACTTTGATGGAAGAAGACACCTCCGAACCGATTGCTACACTAACTTCATCTAACAACTTTTGCAAAGCTGTTTCTACTCGTTTAAAAGCTGCAATCTTATCGTGTAAGTCTATAGAACGCTTTAACTCCCTCATTTTCGTCGAAACAAAAGTATAATCAGGATGGTATTTACCGAAACGTTGCACTTCTTCATATCGTTCTTTCATCGCTGTAAATTGCTGAATTAACGTCTGAACTTCCACATCTTCATGCAATTCTTTATAACACTTACGATAATCTTCTGCTATATCTGAACAGATGATCGCTTTTGCAAGCTGCTCTGCCTTATCTAATATCAATACGCTTTCCAGCGTCGCTACAATCATGAGAGACACCTCCGAGTATCCATCATACCACATTTAGAATAGAACTACTAATTGAAGTGCCTCACTAAACAGAAAGATATCACTCTAACTATTTTCCATATAATTCTAGCACATACTTATACATTAATATGTTCCGCAATATTATATTTCAGAACATCCCATTTCCCACTATTTTCTTTCACGTAACTAATACATGCATTTTTTAATGGTGTCTTAAACGAAATATCTTCCGGTGCAATTGCATGTAAAATTGCTTTTATCGCATGTGAATGAGCTACAATGATAATACGTTTGCCAGAATGAGTTTCTGCAACATCTTTTACAGCAGCAAAGCAACGAGTTACAATCTCTTCATCTTGCTCCATACCTTCTACTTTACCTTCTGCAATTAGCTCCCTAACAGTCGCAACCGGCTTCCCAGAAGCTTCACCAAAATTACGTTCAACAAATCGCTCATCTAATAAAATCGATTCCAGTCCTGTAGCCCCTGCGATTTCCTTAGCTGTTTCGTGCGCTCTAATTAATGGGCTACTTATAATTACATCCCATGCTTCCGCTTGCAAAGCAGCCGCACTTTGACTTGCTTGCTTCTTTCCCACTTCATTAAGTGGAATATCTTCACGTCCCTGAATAATCTCTTGAAAATTCCAATCAGTTTGTCCATGTCGTACTAAACAAATTTCCGTCATGCTCATGCTGCAACTCCTTTTTAAATAATCCGCTTCTATTGTATCAAAAGTTCTGCATGACGGACATAGTTTTCCCTTCCAATTATGTTGTATTTTGCTGCTTCATATACTGAAACATATCGATCATAATGGAAGCCACTGCCAATTGATTTTGAAATTTCTCAACTTTATCTGGTATCGTTTTTTTGAAATGTTGCATAGCCGCTAACTCAAATGCCTCTTTTTCTTCAGGGTTTCGCGTTAATTTTCTATACCAGTACGGTTGCTCCCTAATATAGCGAGATAAATCCTCATCCGCCTTTATAAACTCCATAATTTCTGCTCTCATCCGCTTTCCCCCTAATCCTTCTGAAAGAAAAATGGATTATTTTCGGAAGTACTTTCTTCTTGCCGCACGGGCTTCCCTTGAAATTGTTGAAACACTTGTTGCACACTACCAATAGCACTCGTCACATTCGCTAAATGGTGTTGCATCTGTTCCACATCTAGCTTTTTAAAGAAAGAAAGCATTTGCCCCACCACATCAGCAGTTTTTTCCTCTTCAGTTCGATTATCTTTTTCTTTTTCTTGTTTATTTTCTTTTACCGAAGAAAAAGCTGGCGCTCCATCCGGTCTGAAAGTTGCCCATATCGGATCTTCTTCACCAAGTAAGTACCATTCTTCATAAAACTGTTGCCAAGTTTTGTGACCACTTCTAACCTCATGAACCATTTTAGGGTGATGGTTTACAAACTCTTTAAACTGTTGAACCGATGGATGTAACGGTCCTTTTGTTGTTGGCATAATCCTCACCTCTTCATGTATATCTACTATATAGTAAGAAAAAAAAGGCACATGGTTCGCCTATTTTTAGACGATTCATGCACCTTTTTATCCTGCTATTTGTATACGATAAGATTCCCACCTACAATTCAGTAAATACGAAGTACTGAAACGCCAGGTGTCCCCTACACAACTTAAAGTTTCACTTTATTTTCGAATAAAGTTTTGTGTATAAAACTTATCGTATACCCCAACACCTAACCCTGTAAATTGTTCATTTAATACATTCTTTCTATGCCCTTCGCTATTTAACCAACCTTGCACCGCCGCAATTCCATCACTATGTTGCGCCGCTATGTTCTCACCAGCAAGTTGAAACCCTACTTTCCCGCGCTGTAAACGATCTCCTAACGTACCTTGTGTAGGTGAATCGTGTGCAAAGTAATTATTATCCTTCATATCTTTACTATGCCCTATAGCCACATCTGCTGTTTCTTGATCCCAAGCTAACAACGGTAACTTATGGCGACTTCGAATAATATTTGTTAAATCAAAAATTTGTTGCATATTCCCATTCTCTATTTGTTTCATTTTATCTGGAGTCAATGGTTGTTCCGCTAGTAATTCACCTGAATAAACAAGCTGATACGGTTTTTGGCGTAATAATGTTTCATCATCCATATAACGAACACCAACAAGCTCATGTGTAAAATGATCAAAATATAATTGTGCCCAACCATCTTCTACAGGTATTAATGGTTGTTCCATCACTTCCGTGTCAGATAACTCAAATTGATAACTATTTTTCCCTCTTTTTAACGAAATCTCATGCGAGAGTGGATTCTTTTTATACACTTCTTCATACTTTTCATTTATATAATAAGGCGGCACCTTAACTTGCTCTCCAGCAACATACGCTGTTACAACTTTTCGTTCTGCAACCCCAAATTGCACATACTGAGTTAAATCTTGATTGTATACCCACCATTCATATCCGTAAGCAGATGGCTCTATTCGAGATGGTTCGCCCCATTTTGCTAATAAATTTTCAGAGTCCCCACCAATTATACTTAAAACAGTATCGGACGAGTCTTCATTTACTTGTTTTTTCTTTTTCACAATTTTATTTTCTTGCTTTGATTGAGATGGGGTTAATATATATTGTGAAACGAGTAATTTCCCGTATAAATCAATAGCTAAAATTAAAAATGTAATCATTACGATACGCAATAATTTCTTCACTCGATATACCTCCTGCATAAAACATAAAATTGAGATATACACAAATCCTTTTCTTTCCTTTTTTGTGTGTACCGTACTCTTTTCACTATATCATATTTTCGCAAAAAAAGTCTGGATTATCCCTTTTCTCTCAATATGAATTGCACTTTCTTATTATTCATACTATTATAAAAACAATGACATAACATGAAAAGAGGAGGTATTATATGCAATTTACAAATACGAAATTTAATGGGGCAGTCGTTGATTTAACACTATTAACAGAAATTATGGAAAAGAACCATTTTGTACTTGCTGGACAATGGGATTATGAGCGGGTTACATACGATTATAAATTCGAAATATTAGACGATGTTTATTATTTGCGTGTACAAGGTTTTGCTGTTGAAGGTGACATTGGTAGCAGACACGCTGAAGTAAAGTTACTTCCTCCCTTATTAGGAAAACATTATTATCCTCATGGCGTTGAATATGGTGATGGTGAAACTTTCCCAACGAATGTACTTCAAAAAAGCGAACAACTCCTACAAAATGTCGAAAAAGAGTTAAAAGAGTTCCAAATCATTGAATAAAATAAAAGTGAGTGCATCAATATGATGCACTCACTTTTATTTCGTTTGTAAATACGGCGGCAATTGTTGCAACTGCTCTTTATCCTTTTCACGTTCTCGACGCGCCCATCGAAAGAATACATAGCCGATAATTGTACCATACACTATTTCCTGGACAATTTTCATAATGATGCCACCTGTTTGTTGGTCTTGTACGACTGGCATCCAGTGTAAAAATTCTGGTCCTGTTATATTTAAATCTGATAAAGTTCCCGCCGGTACACATAGTTCCATCGCCTTCATCCAAGCAGCTGAATCCGTATACGTTGCAAATAACGGTGCAGTCGCAAAAATGATTAACGCGCAAGCTGGCGTTAATAATATACCGTTAGCAAACATATAACCAAGTTTCTTTATATCACTTAACGTTTGATATTCGGGTAATGGATTTAGCATCGGCCACCACATCATGATTGCCGTAAAGAACAATATAGCAAGACAAATAGGATGTGCAATTTGACTTTGTTTTACTGTATCGAAAACAACTGGTAAATGATAAAAAGAAAACAGGCCATTAAATACAAACAATGCAATTAGCGGCTTAGCAAATACCTTTAATATAATTTGAACGAACTTAAAAGAAGTAATATAACGATATAACCAAACTGGTATACCAAGCAACAATAACGGCGGAACTGCAATATACATAACTGCCATTTCAAACATATGTGCACTAAATATAATATGACCAATTAAATCAATAGGCCCTCCCTTTACAAAGTACAAAAGAACAATCCCGGTCGTAAAATAAAAAATTTGCTTCTTACTTACCTTCGTCGCATTTTCAAATCGCGTTCTATATGGCCCAATAATTAAAAAGTACCCAATAAGAATCGAAAGCATAAATAATAAAAAAATCGGACTCCATAAAGCTTGAAAACCAAATATCCACAAGTTGCTCATTGCCACACCCACCTTCTGAAGGTTACCCTTTCACATAATATGAAGAGGGAGCTGTGACAACACAAGCTCCCTTATTTTTCACTTTTCAAATCCACACAATTGTCATAAAAGCTAAAATTGTAATTAACCCGATTAACAGACCAGAATAAAGAAAGAAACTCGCCGCTTCATGTCCTTTATGACTCATATGCATAAAATAATACAATTGAAAAATTACTTGTACCACTGCTAATAGTAAAATAAACGGTACTGAGAAAGTCGGACTAAAAGTTTTCGGATATGCTACTGCTGCAAATGCAACTAATGTTAAAAAAATCATTAATGTAAATGTAATAACTTGATGCTTCATTTCCTCCGCACTTTTTCTCTTCCGATAAACAAGATCAACTTTAGGATTATTCGTTTGCTTTATCGCCATTGTTTATCCCACCATTCCCATCAAATATACTACAGTGAAAATAAACACCCAAACTACGTCAATAAAGTGCCAATAAATCGATGCAACATAAAACTTCGGTGCATTGTATAAATTTAGCCCTCTCTTCGCATTTCTAAAGATTAATGTTAAAATCCAACACAATCCAAACAATACGTGGAGTCCATGCGTACCAACAAGAGCATAAAACGCGGAACCAAACGCACTACTTCTCATAGTATGCTTAAATTCATGCGTATAATGATAAAACTCATATATCTCAAACCCTAAAAATCCTAAACCTAGCAACACTGTTACTAGTAGCCAAAGTTGCATTTTCTTAAAGTTAAAGTTTTTCATATGATACATCGCATATACGCTCGTTAAACTACTCGTTAATAAAAGCATCGTCATAATGAAAACGAGTGGCATTTGGAACATCTCTTGAGATGTTGGTCCACCATTTGTAGAATTTTTTAACGCTAAATATGTGCCAAACAAGGAAGCGAACAATACTGTTTCGCCTCCAAGAAATAACCAAAAACCGACAAACTTATTTTTTCCCTCAAGGGTTGCTTTTTCAGGCTCTGCTGGAAATGTTTCATTCGTTAATTTTTCATCTACATGCATTATGCCTTGCCCCCCTTATCTTCTAAATCTTCCTTATGAATATGATATCCATGATCATCGATTACTGAACGTAGGAACATCGTTCCAAAGGTAATGATTAAACCAATAATTGCTACTAATAACCAAAACTTATCTTTTCCGCCCTGCATATACATTGCACCGAATGCCGCTATAAACAATCCTAACGAAATGATAAATGGTGAAAACGATGGATTTGGCATATGAATATCGCCAACTGGTTCCGCCGCTGTCATCTCTTTATTCCCTTCACGTTTTTCAATCCAAAACGGATCTAATCCACGCACAAATGGTAATTGTTTAAAGTTATATTCCGGTGTAGGTGCTGGCATTGTCCATTCTAATGTACGTGCATCCCATGGATCACGACCAGCCTTTTCTTTTGATACCGTTGTTTTAATTACATTGAATAGAAGAACAATCGTTCCAAGAGCCATAAACACCGCTCCAATAGAACTAATCATATTCCCCATTTCCAATCCTTGACCTTCAAGATATGTGTAGTAACGACGAGGCATACCAATTAACCCTAGGAAATGCTGAATAAAGAACGTTAAATGGAAACCGATAAAGAATAGCCAAAACGTTATCTTCCCTAACGTTTCATTCAATACTTTATTAAACATCAGTGGCCAATAATAATGAGCTCCTGCTAGTAAACCAAATACAACACCGCCGACAATTACATAATGAAAGTGTGCTACTACGAAATAGTTATCATGAAATTGATAATCAGCTGGTGCAGATGCTAGCATAACACCTGTAACTCCACCCATTACGAATGATGGAATGAAAGCTACTGCCCACATCATCGGTGTCGTAAAACGAATACTTCCGCCCCACATTGTAAAGAGCCAGTTGAATATTTTGATACCGGTCGGAACCGCAATCGCCATTGTTGCAACTGAGAAAATAGCATTTGCAACTGGACCAAGCCCAACAGTAAACATATGATGCGCCCATACCATAAATCCTAAGAATCCAATTAATACCGTCGCAAACACCATCGATGAATAACCAAATAATCGCTTTTTCGAAAATGTCGCGAAGATTTCTGAGAATATTCCGAAAGCTGGGAGTATAAGAATGTATACTTCCGGATGACCGAAAATCCAGAATAAATGCTCCCATATAATTGTATTCCCGCCCAATGCTGGATTAAAGAAACTTGTTCCAAATAAACGATCTAACATTAAAAGTCCTAATCCTACAGTTAACGGCGGAAAAGCGAATAATATTAGCGAAGATGTTACAAATGTCGTCCATGTAAACATCGGCATACGCATATACGTCATCCCTGGCGCACGCATATTAATAATGGTTACAAGGAAGTTAATACCTCCAATTAATGTACCAATACCAGAGATTTGCAAACCGAGTACATAAAAATCAACACCATGGCCTTTAGAGGCTAAAGCTAAAGATGCATAAGACGTCCATCCTGCATCAGGTGCTCCACCTAAAAACCAACTTAAATTTAAAAATACTCCACCAAAGAAAAACAACCAAAATCCGAGTGAATTCAAAAACGGGAACGCTACATCGCGTGCACCAATTTGAAGTGGTACAGCGGCGTTCATAAATGCGAACACGAGTGGCATAGCTGCGAGGAAAATCATTGTTGTACCGTGCATCGTTAATACTTGATTATAAGCATCCCCAACAAGAAAAGCGTTGTTAGGAATCGCTAATTGAAGGCGAATAAATAGAGCTTCTATTCCGCCTATTACAAAAAACAATCCACCTGCAATTAAATAGAGAATGGCAATCTTTTTATGGTCTACTGTCGTTAAATAATCCCATATGACAGCACCCATCCCCTGTTTTTTTGCTACAGAACTCACGTTTTCAACCTCCCCTTCGCGAATAATCCCTCTTTACTTTTCAACTTTTAACGTTTGTAAGTATGCATTTAATGCATCAATTTGATCATCCGTTAAGTTGCCATATTTACCAGTCATTTTATTTCCTGGTTTCATATTTTCAGGATCTTTCAGCCATTTTTTTAAGTTTTCTTCATTGTTTTCGGCAATACCGGCAACCATATCGCGATCCGCAAAGTTTGCTAAGTTTGGTGCGATACGAGCGGAAGGTGGTCTACTATCATTAGATCCAACTGCGTGACAACCAATACAGCTTTTATTAAATATTTCTTGGCCCTCTTGCGCCTTTGTTGAAGCTACTTCTTTCTTCCCATCAATCTTCTTCATATCAGCAAGCCATTTTTTGTACTCGCTTTCATCTAAAGCTTTCACTTTGAATTGCATTAAAGAATGTGATGGGCCGCAAAATTCTGTACAAAAACCATTATAAGTGCCCGATTTATCTGCCTTTAACCACATTTTGTTCACATTATCTGTATTTGTATCCATTTTCCCAGCTAAAGATGGAACCCAAAACGAATGTTTAATATCGGCACCCTTCAAATTCAAATACACTTTCTTACCTGTGGGGATGACTAAATCTTGAGAAGTTACTATTTTTTCTGATTTATAAGAAAATTCCCACCAATAAAGATTCGCTGTTACATCAACAACGATAGTATCTTTATCAATATTCTTTTTCTCCATCGCACTTACATCAGCAAGTTTGAATGTATATGTAACCGTTGGAACAGCTAAGATTAACAAAAGAATAATCGGAATAACTGTCCATATAATTTCTAGTTTGTGATTCCCTTCAACTTGCTCCGGAATATAATCTTCCTGACCCTTCTTTTGTCGGAAACGCACAATTACATATAAGAAAATAATAGTAACTACTAGTACTACTCCTACCATAATCGCAGTTGCTAGTAAGAGCAAATCATATTGCATTTTTGCTACTTCTCCTTGCGGAATTAAAGTAGATTGAAAGGCTTTACCGCATCCCCCTAACAGTAAAGCCAGCAGTGAAACGAACGAAAGCAGTCGCCACTGTTTCTTCATACAAACAACCCCCACTTTCCTTGTGAATTAGATTGTACTTTATAGTTAAGTAAAGTAAATCTCAACGTAAAGAAATCCAATTATGTCGTTGTCTTAGAAGAATGTAACTACAATCATTGATACAAATAAGATTGTTAAATAATTTAGGGAATAAACAAACATTTGTACGGACCATTTGATGTCATCTTTCTTACGGAAGCCATAAAATCCTAAAACGATCCATCCGATGTTTAACAATGTTGCAATTACCATAAATGTTATCCCTAGACCACTCATATAAAATGGTAGTGGTAATAAACATACTGTCCAAATCATAATTTGGCGTTTCGTAATTTCAAATCCATGAACTACAGGAAGCATTGGAATTCCTGCATTTCGATATTCATCAACACGTTTCATTGCTAATGCAAGGAAATGTGGGATTTGCCAAATAAACATAATCAAAAATAGCATCCAAGCAATTGGATGGCCTAAAGATGGATCGATTGCTGCCCATCCAATTAAAGGTGGAACTGCACCAGAGATACTACCTACAACAGTATTTAGTGTATACTTTCTCTTTGTCCATAAACTATATAGAACAACATATGTGAAAGCACCAATAAAGCCCATTAATACTGCCATTGGTGTTGTTAATAATAAAAATACAAACCCAAGAAGTAATATAACTAATCCAAATGTAAGTGCAAATCCTGGTTTATACTTTCCAGTAACCGTTGGACGGGTCTTTGTTCTTTCCATTAATGGATCGATGTCTCGATCAATGTAGTTGTTTAAACAACATACCCCTGCCATAACTAATCCAGAACCAACGATTGTAAAAAATAACTTATCAAGATTGTCCATCACACTTAATCCATTAAAGTGTAACGCCAACCAAAATCCTGTAAATACAGTAAGTGTATTTGAGTTTACAATCCCCATTTTAACGAGCGCTTTTAAATCTTGTAACCGAGTTGTTTCCGGTACACTTGTAACAGCAGACTCATCATGCAGCTCACTTGTTGCATGGTTCATCACTTTAACCCCCTCTTAAAACTTTCATCTTTCTTTTTGCGCCTATTTCGAATGAAATATTCCGCTTCTATATAGCAATATTATTACAGTAGAAACATTGTTAACCCATTCTACTACTAATCTACGCCCATACTCCAATATATTAAATCATATTTCCCGAACATTTTGTGAAGAAAACATGAACTTTTTGTGTCGAACATAAAAAACTTAATTCTTACTTGTCCTTATCATAACATGATGTTACCTTCTATCATAAACTTTTTTGTCATATTTAACACGTATTCTCCCCATTTCTTTTCAAAATAGCCTATTTTCCCCCTGTTTTTTTCCTTATATATCCTATTTCTACACCCATTTTCTCTCCCCTGTCTTCCCCCGCCATTTCTTTGCTATTTTATTATTTTTTATATATCATAGGAACTAGCGCGTTTTATTCTATACATAATGGAATGAAAATATTTCGCAATAACTTCATAGCAGAAAGATGGTGAAAGAGATTGCAACGCTTTATTAAATGGTTAGCAGTCATTACAAGTCTTGATTTATTAATAGTTTTACTAGGAGGCGCCTTAGTTACAAAAACGGGTTCTGGCCAAGGCTGCGGTAAATCATGGCCACTTTGTAACGGTGAATTTGTTCCATCTAATTTATCAATGGAAACTATTATTGAACTGAGTCACCGCCTTACATCAGGATCCGCAGGAATTCTTGTCACTCTCCTTTGTATTTTGTCCTGGAAATATTATAAACATGTGCGCGAAACAAAAACGTTAGCAATTTTATCCTTCGTATTTTTAGTTGCACAAGCATTAATGGGGGCTGCAGCAGTTGTTTGGGGACAAATGCCAGCTGTACTTGCTATCCATTTCGGTATTTCCTTAATTTCATTTGCTTCTGTTATTTTATTAACGTGTCTCATCTTTGAAATTGACCAAAAATTTGATGCACGTTCACTTATTATGGACAAAAAAATGAAATTTCATATTTATGGTGTAACAATTTACTGTTATCTCGTTGTCTACACAGGAGCTTTAGTACGCCACGAACGAGCTAGCTTAGCCTGTCCAGACTTCCCTTTATGTAGCAAAAATAGACCTATGCCAACTCAACTCCATGAATGGGTTCAAATGGGACATAGAGTTGCAGCGATGTTAATTTTCGCTTGGATACTATACGCGATGATTCTCGCTATTCGCCATTACAAACAGCAGCCTGTCGTATACTGGGGATGGATCATTTCATTTATCCTTGTTACACTTCAAGCTATCGTAGGAATTTTAGTCGTATTTACAAATGCTAGTTTAGCAATGGCATTATTACATTCACTATTCATTTCTTGCTTGTTTGCTGTACTATGCTATTTAGTTATGTTAGGTACAAGAAGTAAAGCGAATGCAAAAGAAGCTGAATCAACTTCTAAACAAACAAAATAAATTCAAATTAAAATACCTTGCCGAATTGGCAAGGTATTTTTTGCGATAAAATGAAACTTTAATCAATGGGGATAAAGAAAAAGAGCTGCATGTACACAGCTCTTTTTCTATTTTAGTGATCTAATTCAATCAGTAAATCACCCGTTTGAATTGCATCTCCATCGTTAACATATACTTTTTTCACTTTACCATTGAACGGCGCTTGAACTGTCGTTTCCATTTTCATCGCTTCTGTAATTGCCATAGAATCGCCTTTTTTCACTTCATCGCCTTCTTTAACAACTACTTTAATAACCGTTCCTGGCATTGTTGCACTAATGTGGTTTGGATTTTCACGGTTTCCTTTCACACGTTGTGCCACTGTTGCTTTCACACTTTCATCTTTCACAACAATCTCACGTGGTTGACCGTTAAACTCCAAGTAAAGAACACGATTTCCATCTGGCTGAGGCTCTCCGATTGATACTAGTTTTACCATCAATGTTTTACCTTGTTCGATTTCCACATTGATTTCTTCACCAAGTCTCATACCATAGAAGAATGTCGGTGTATCAAGCACAGATACACTTCCATAAAGCTCAGCAACTTTTTCGTAATCCATAAATACTTTTGGATATAATGCATATGCAACGACATCAAAAATCGTCACTTCGCGTCCAAGTTTATGGAATAGCTCTTCTTTTAACGCATCGAAATCTACTGGCTCTAATAATTCACCCGGTCTTACTGTTAATGGCTCTTTCCCTTTTAAAATAATTTCTTGTAATTGTTTCGGGAAACCACCGTATGGTTGTCCTAAATCTCCTGAGAACATTTCAACAACAGATCCTGGGAAGTCCATAGAATGCCCACGTTCTAAAACATCTTGTTCTGTTAAGTGGTTTTGAACCATAAATAATGCCATATCACCGACAACTTTAGATGATGGTGTTACTTTAACAATATCGCCAAACATGTCATTCACACGGCGATACATTACTTTCACTTCATCGAAGCGATCTCCTAAGCCAACCGCTTTCGCCTGTTGTTGTAGATTACTATACTGTCCGCCTGGCATTTCGTGCATATATACCTCTGTATGGGGTGCATTCATACCACTTTCAAACGGTGCGTAGTATTTACGTACATCTTCCCAGTAATGAGATAATTTTTCTAATGAATCTATATTAACGTCTGGCTGTCTTTCGTTTCCACCTAATGCATAGTATAGCGTGTTCGCACTTGGTTGTGACGTTTGACCAGCCATAGAACTTACTGCTACATCGACAATGTCAACACCTGCTTCAATTGCCTTTGTATACGTTAATATACCATTTCCACTCGTATCGTGTGTATGCAAGTGAATCGGAATCGATACCGTCTCTTTTAATGCAGAAACTAAATCATATGCCGCATTAGGTTTTAATAAGCCTGCCATATCTTTAATTCCTAATATATGTGCTCCTGATGCTTCTAACTCTTTTGCTAAATTTTTATAGTAATTTAAATCATATTTACTACGTAACGGATCATGAATATCTCCTGTGTAGCACATTGTTGCTTCTGCAATTTTACCAGTATCTCGCACAGCATCAATCGCAACTCTCATACCTTCTACCCAGTTTAAGCTATCAAAAATACGGAACACATCAATTCCAGCTTGAGCAGAACATTCCACAAATTTTTGAATTAAATTATCTGGATAGTTTTTGTAACCAACTGCGTTTGAAGAACGCAGTAACATTTGGAATAAAACGTTTGGCATTTTTTCACGAAGATCTAGTAATCGTTCCCATGGATCTTCCTTTAAGAAACGATATGCAACATCAAACGTTGCACCGCCCCACATTTCCGCTGAGAATAGGTTCGGTAACATTCTCGCTGTCGGCTCTGCAATTTGATGTAAATCTTTTGTACGAATACGCGTCGCAAGTAATGACTGATGCGCATCACGGAATGTTGTATCCGTTAAAAGTACACGATTTTGATCTTGTACCCACTTTACTAATCCGTCTGCTCCACGCGCATCCAAAATTTGTTTCGTTCCATTTTGGATCGGCTCTGAGTGTAATACATTCGGTATACGAGCATCCGGGAAAATTGGTTTCTCTTTTTTTCCTACTCCTGGGAAGCCATTGACCGTTACTGTCCCAATGTAATTTAACATTTTCGTTCCGCGGTCTTTACGTTTCGGGAACAAGAATAGTTCAGGTGACGCATCAATAAATGAAGTGTCATATTCTCCTGATAAGAAGTTCTTATGTTTTACTACATTCTCTAGGAATGGAATATTTGTTTTAATACCACGAATACGGAATTCTTTTAAGTTACGTTCCATTTTCGCAGCAGCTTGTTCAAAAGTAAGTGCCCATGTTGTAACTTTTACAAGTAAAGAATCGTAGTACGGTGTAATAACAGCACCTTGGAAACTATTACCTGTATCAAGACGAACACCGAAACCACCACCTGAGCGGTATGCCATAATTTTCCCTGTATCCGGCATAAAATTATTTAATGGGTCTTCAGTCGTTACACGAGATTGTATTGCAAATCCATGTACAACTACTTCCTCTTGCTTCGGAACACCCACTATTTTACTATGTAATGCATGTCCATCAGCTATTAAAATTTGCGATTGAACGATGTCCACTCCTGTAATCATTTCTGTAATCGTATGTTCAACTTGAACACGTGGATTTACTTCTATGAAGTAAAACTCATCACCTTTTACAAGAAATTCTACTGTTCCTGCGTTTAAATAATTTACATTTTTCGTTAACTTAACAGCAGCATCACAAATACGCTGGCGCAAATCATCTGAAAGTGACACACTAGGTGCAATTTCTACAACTTTTTGATGACGACGTTGTACAGAACAGTCACGCTCGTATAAATGAACAACATTGCCCTCTTCATCTGCTAAAATTTGAACTTCTATATGTTTAGGTTTTTCAACGAATTTTTCTACGTATACTTCATCATTACCAAAGGCTGCTTTTGCTTCTGACTTCGCTCGATTATACGACTCTCTTAATTCTTCACTAGTACGTACAATACGCATACCACGACCGCCACCACCAAGGGAAGCTTTAATAATAATCGGGTAATCATACTTTTCAGCAAATTCTTTGACTTCTTCTATTGAATTTACTGGCCCATCACTACCAGGAATAACTGGAATTTGTGCTAGCTGCGCTTGTGTTCTTGCTTTCACTTTATCTCCAAACATATCTAAATGCTTACTCTTTGGACCGATAAAGATAATTCCTTCTTCTTCACAACGTTTTGCGAATTGAATATTTTCTGACAAGAAACCATATCCAGGGTGGATTGCATCTACATGATTACTTTTCGCAATCTCAATAATGCCCTCAATATCTAGATAAGCATCAATTGGCTTTTTCCCTTCCCCAACTAAATAGGACTCATCGGCTTTATAACGATGATAAGAACCACTATCCTCTTTAGAATAGATTGCAACTGTTTTTAATCCAAGTTCCGAACAAGCTCGAAACACACGAATTGCAATCTCTCCACGGTTAGCTACCAATACTTTTTGAATACGTTGCAGCTTTGTCATGATTTTCCCCCTCTACTTTCCTACCACTCTAGAGATAAAATATATACACACCATAAAGAGCGTGAAGTTCTTCACTTTCTACATTATATTATACTTAGAAAGCTTCACTTTATTTTTATCCATCATACCTTATTTTTTAACAAATGATAAGTTTTCTGATCAATTTGTTTCACAAAAATAGTATAGCATACCTCTTCCTTTTCTAACAACTTAATTGTATATCACATTAATTCGAATGTGATATATTTTTTATTATGAATACCGATTAATGTATCCTATTTAATATTTTTTAAAAATAAAAAACACATCGCGCTCTAAAGCACAATGTGTTTTTATTTTACAACAACAAGACGTGGTCCATCTTGTTCTCTTTCTTTCATTTCCTCATTTTGCTGCTTCTCTTGTCGTTTTACATGACTAGCAATATTTAACAATATACCCATCGAGATTAGATTAGCCAACAAGGAACTACCACCATAACTAATAAACGGTAAAGGTACCCCTGTAAGCGGTATTAATCCAGACATACCACCAACATTAACAAAGGTTTGTATCCCAAGTAAACTTGCAATTCCAATCGCAACTAAACTTCCAAATGGATCCTTACATTTTTGTGCCACTCTAAACGAACGAATAATAATAAGTAATAAACAGATTAAAATGATAGCTACTCCTATAAACCCGAGTTCTTCAGATATAATCGCCATAATAAAATCCGTTTGCGGCTCTGGCAAGTAGCCATACTTTTGTATACTATTTCCTAATCCTCTACCATTTAGCCCACCTGAAGCAATTCCAATAAAAGAATTAACTAATTGAAATCCATCATTTTGAGGATCACTAAACGGATCAAGAAAAACTGAAAATCGAGCTTTTTGGTAGTCACTTAATTTGTAGTTTCCAATAAAATACAACGCTGGAATCCACACGACAGATGTTAATAAAAATCTTTTTATCCACAAGTTCACATTAACCCCTGAACAAAAGAACATGATTAACACTGTTCCACCTATTAAAATGTCAGTCCCTAAGTCATTTTGTAATAAAATTAATACCATCGATCCACCGACAATAACCAGGGGAGGTATTATCCCTTGGAAAAAAGGGGTTTGCCTCTCTTGTTTCTTAGCAAAAAAGGTTGCTAGCGTAATAATAACCGTTATTTTTACAAACTCAGCCGGTTGTATACCTAATATCCATCCTTTTGCACCATTTATAACCTGCCCGAAAACTAAGGCTGCTGTTAGTAAGGCTAGACTCCCGAACCCAATTGCTGCTAGAACTATTTGTTCTCTCCAAAATTTATAAGGGATTATAACGACAATCACCAGTATTACCGTTCCAATAGCAAGAGCAACTAATTGTTTTTTAAAAAAGTGATCTGCTGGCCAGTTATTTTTCGACGAAATCGCGACAATGGAACTAGAACTATATACCATTATAACTCCCAAAACACATAAGATAACAAGAGGAAGTAATAATGAATAATCCATTGATTTCCATACTCTTTTCATTTCATTTCCTCTTTCTGTTTCAATTTAATTATTGTTGTATTCCATATGTACATTGATTCTTCCTGCTTTATTATACAAATAAAAAGCCCAAACTATTTCAGTTTGAGCTCCCCTATTTGAACCCGTTATTGTTGTTTGTTTGTAAATGCTTCATGAAGTGCAGATAACTCACGTTCAAGCTCTCCTAACATTGCTTTCCCTTGTTCTTCTGCAATAAGACCAAGGCGAACTGCAAAATCGACCTCGCGGGATAGTCCAAACATTTGTGTGTCTAACACTTCTTCATATAATGGACATTGCGGCATTGTAAGATTGTCCATTTGCACCTTAATAAGTCTTAAAATCTTCTCCGCATCCGCTTGTAGAAGGGCTAGTGCCTTTTCCTGATGATTTGATACTGTCTCAGACGCCAAATTGATTCCCTCCGTTTCCGTCCTACTCTCTCCTATCTATTAATATTAGCGATAGTTTTAGTAAATTGCAATAGAAACATTTTTTGTGACAACCGTGTCTAATGCTATTATACTGAAAAGTGGGAGTATAATACAAATGGGGGAACAACAATGAGCGAAATTTTATTTATTAATGGAAAAGTTCGTTTTCCAATCACTATCGATCCAACTGTTTGGATCTTTGATGATCGAAAAGTAGATTTGACAACTTACTTTAATGAAACAAGAGAAAACACATCAGAACTAGAAACTTATTTAAAAAACACTTCAGAACATTGGGATCGCGAAATTCGTGATGGTGCTGCGTTTCCACCGATACAACAAAGTGTAAAAAAATATAAAAAAGAACAACTAATTACTGGAACGTTCGGTATACCATTTCATCCATTCCTTGCTAACGCCGAAATTTCAGATGACGCTACGCAAGTCGAAATTGAAACAGTAGATCAAACGATAATACTTCCATTAGAAACTGTAGAAAATGCTATTCTTGGTTTTTCAAAAGAAGGAAAGCCATTAAAAGAGGATGGACCTGTTCATCTATATTACAATGATGGATCTAATAGACAAAATCCAATTCGTAACATCCGTAAATTCACAATTATTTAAAGTGTATAATTGGAAGAAAAAGGAGTGAGCCTCAGCTCACTCCTTTTATAATAAATCTGCTGCTAGTTGAGCTAAATTCGATCGCTCCCCTTTAACAAACTTTACATGACCACTAATACGCTGCTCTTTAAACTTCTCTACAACATATGTTAAACCGTTATTATACTCATCCAAATACGGATGATCAATTTGCTGAGGATCTCCCATTAATACGATTTTACTTTTTTCTCCTACTCTCGTTAGTATCGTTTTCACTTCATGTTTCGTTAAATTTTGTGCTTCGTCAATTATAATGAACTGATCCGGAATACTTCTCCCACGTATATAGGTAAGAGCTTCTACTTCAATCGAACCCATTCCAGCTAAAATAGCATCTAACTCTCCTGGCTTTTTCGTATTAAATAAATACTCTAGATTATCAAAAATCGGTTGCATCCACGGTCTTAACTTTTCTTCTTTTTCTCCTGGTAAATAACCGATATCTTTTCCGACTGGAACAATTGGTCTTGCGACGAGTAATTTTTTATATAACCCTAAATCTTCAGTTTGCATGAGCCCCGAAGCTAAAGCTAGTAATGTTTTTCCTGTACCAGCTTTCCCTGTTAACGTTACTAGCGGAATATCTTCACGAAGCAACAATTCTAATCCCATAATTTGCTGCACATTTCGTGGTCGTATCCCCCATACTTGTTCATTGTGAAAAATAAGTTTCTTTACCTTCTTACCTAAGTGATCCACAATACCAAGTGCTGAACTAGATCCCCCTAATGCATCTTTCATTACTACAAATTGATTTGGATAAAAAGGGTGATTTGCAATTTCGGATAAAGGTAATTCACCTTTTTCATAAAAATAATCCAATTGCTCTTTTGATATATACCCTTCTAAAAATCCTGAATATATATTATCTACTTCAATTACACGATCACTTAAATAATCTTCCGCCTTCAAACCAATTGCATCAGCTTTTACCCTTACGAGCACGTCTTTACTTACTAAAATAACAGACTTCCCATCCTCTTTTTCTTGCTCTTCTAAAGATAAATTTTTTGCTACAGCTAAAATTCGATTATCATTTGTTTTTTCTACAAAAATATCTTGTAGTTGAACAAATGAACGATGATTTAATTCTATACGAAATGTACCGCCGTTTTCTAGCGGAATACTTTCATGCAGCTTTCCTATTTCACGAAATTTGTCTATTAACTTGGATACATAACGAGCATTTCGTCCTACTTCATCCATATAACGTTTTTTCGAATCAACCTCTTCTAATACAACTGCTGGAATCACTACTTCATTTGTTTCAAATGAAAAAATAGATAAAGGATCCTGCAAAAGTACATTCGTATCTAACACATAAATTTTATCCAACCTGTTACCCCCTGACTCCACTTTTAAATTTGTAGAACAAGGGTTTCATCCATAAAATATGGACGAACCATTGTTATAATTATATGTACCGTATAAACGAGGTAGAATCGAAATCCATAGCCATTAAACCTTTTATTTATTTTTTATTCATTTCTATTCAATATATTACTTTTAATTATAATTATTAACATAAAATCACAATAACCGATTACAAAAGTTAATAACTGAATTTCTTATTTATCACATTTATAATTCTTTTATTCCTACTAACACTTGGTTATCCAACTTCTTCGCTGCGCGAATATCATATGTTTTTTCATACGTTGGTTCAGTTGCAAGTTTGGCTCCATAAAACATAACATCACGCACTTCTTGTACATTTACTTCTATTACAGTTAATTTTAGAGGAATGCCTTCCATTCTATCAGTCAAAATTTCACCTGCACCACTTATGGAAAATACGGATTCATTCGCCATTATAGTCAATACCACCCCAGTACTATGCCGTATATTTTCCACAATACGCGAACGCTGATCTACTGCAAATCGAATACTAGTTTTACTCACTGCATACACCCAAGAAATAGCACTTACGTTAGGAACTTGTTTTTCGAAGTCTGTTGTTGCTATCATAACAATACATTCTTTACGTAACGTTTGTACTAAATCATCTGTTAATGTAGGCTCTACTACATTCGCCATATTTCCACCTCCAAATATACTTAATATATCCTTATCATAACTTATTTTTCGAATTGCGAAAATATTATTTTTTCCCGCTATTATTCAAAAACATTATACTTCCATGATATACTTATACTGATAGAATTCGTATTGAGGTGACGAAATGAGAGTCAAATGTATGATTTGTGATAAAAAAGATATGTTAGATGATGAAAATCCTATGGCAAAAAAACTGCGTAACCGCCCTATTCATACATATATGTGCATGGAATGTTCGGAACGAATTGCAGAACGTACGATGGAACGTCATGCAAGTGGTAATTTCCGATTATATCGTGATAAAAAAGTCGAAGACGATTGGTAAAATGTAAATAAGTCCTTAATCACATAGATAAGGACTTATTTATATTTTTCAGGTTCACGATTCATTTGATCCAAAAAGCAATCAATAGCTTCTAATGGAAACCTGGCAGATTTTTTTTCTCCATTCATTTCATATGTAATTAAATACATTTCTTCGTTCTTTTTAACTTCCACATTTTTTAATTTATGTTCTTCATATATCATATTTTGAAATAACAAATACGTTTCTTTTGCAGCACGATCATCTGGACGTGCTTCGGCAACTGTTTTAATTGTTAACCAATTATATAGTGCATCTTGTACTGAACGCATAAAAATCGCCCCCTTACCCTGCTTTTTGTTGTCTTGCTTGACGTAAACGCAACCTATAAATCCCAAGTACAATTGCCGCTACAACAAGCCCCTCTCCAACAGGTAAAAAAACTGCAAAGAAAGTTAAAACTGTACACCCAATCGCTAACGATATATATATCACTATATTTTTTATTATTGATAGTTTTCTTGCAAAACCTAAATTATACACAAGTGCGCTTAATATAATAATGGTGCCATATAGTAACCACATCCCTAGTTCTGGATTTTCATCAACTTTACATAATTTCGCAAAAAACGACATTCTTTCTAACATCATTCATCCCCCTTTCTCACAAAAAACAAATTTTATTTATGTACTTAATACAAGAGTAACCTGCAAAAAAAATACTGTCCACAAAAAAGAGTAAATATTCCAAAAATAAATATAATAAAAAAACAGCTACCCCTCAAAGGTAGCTGTTCTATTATTTTACGCTTCTACAGATTTCTTTTTCTTAGCAGCTCTTTCACGCTCACTCTTATCAAGAATCTTTTTACGTAAACGAATTGATTCTGGAGTTACTTCACAGAACTCATCATCGTTTAAGTACTCTAATGACTCTTCTAAAGTCATTAAGCGTGGTTTTTTCATTGTTGAAGTTTGATCTTTCGTCGCAGAACGAATGTTAGTTTGTTGTTTCATTTTCACAACGTTAACTGTTAAGTCGTTCTCACGAGTGTGTTCTCCGACAATCATACCAGCATATACTTCTGTACCTGGTTCAACGAAGATTACACCACGGTCTTCAACTTGCATAATACCGTATTGTGATGCTTTTCCTGTTTCAAGTGAAACTAGAACACCTTGGCGACGTCCACCAACTTGTCCAGCGTGTACTGGTTGGTAGCAATCGAATGTATGGTTTAAAATACCGTAACCACGAGTTAATGTTAAGAATTCTGTTGTGTAACCAATTAAACCACGTGCTGGAACCATGAAAGTAAGGCGAACTTGACCGTTTCCGTTATTCACCATATCTAACATTTCACCTTTACGTGCACCCATAGATTCCATAATAGAACCAGTGTATTCTTCAGGTACATCGATTTGTACGCGCTCTACAGGCTCACATCTTACGCCATCAACTTCTTTAATAATTACTTCAGGCTTAGATACTTGTAGTTCATAACCTTCACGACGCATATTTTCAATTAAGATAGATAAATGTAATTCCCCACGTCCAGATACGATCCAAGCATCAGGAGAATCTGTATTATCTACACGTAAACTTACATCTGTTTCTAATTGTGAACGAAGACGCTCTTCAATTTTACGAGATGTAATGAATTTACCTTCACGACCTGCAAATGGGCTGTTGTTTACAAGGAATGTCATTTGTAGTGTTGGCTCATCAATACGTAATAATGGTAAAGCCTCTTCATGCTCAACCGGACATACTGTTTCACCTACGTTAATGTCTTCCATACCTGAAACAGCTACTAAATCTCCAGCTTTTGCTTCTTCAATTTCTTGACGTTTTAATCCAATGTAACCAAATAATTTCGTTACACGGAATTGTTTTACAGTTCCGTCAACTTTCATTAATGCAACTTGTTGTCCTACTTTCATTGTACCACGGAATACGCGTCCAACCCCGATACGACCAACATAGTCATTGTAATCAAGAAGTGCTACTTGGAATTGAAGTGGCTCTTCGCTGTTATCAACTGGTGCTGGAATATGTTCAATAATTGTGTCAAATAATGATTTCATATTCTCTTCTTGATTTGCTGGATTTGAATCTAAGCTTGCTGTTCCGTTCATTGCTGATGCAAATACAACTGGGAACTCTAATTGATCTTCGTTTGCACCAAGTTCGATGAATAAGTCAACTACTTCATCAACTACTTCATCAGGGCGAGCGAAGTCACGGTCAATTTTGTTTACAACAACGATTGGAGTTAAGTTTTGCTCAAGAGCTTTCTTTAAAACAAATCGTGTTTGTGGCATACAACCTTCATATGCATCAACAACAAGTAAAACACCATCAACCATTTTCATGATACGTTCTACTTCTCCACCGAAGTCAGCGTGACCAGGTGTATCTAAAATGTTAATTCTTTTATCTTCATAGTGAATCGCAGTATTCTTCGCTAAAATTGTAATACCACGTTCTCTTTCTAGATCGTTTGAGTCCATTGCGCGTTCTTCAATATGTTCATTCGCACGGAACGTCCCCGCTTGACGTAATAACTGGTCAACAAGTGTTGTTTTACCATGGTCAACGTGGGCAATAATTGCTATATTTCGTAAATCTTGTCGTTTTTTCAACATGTCCAACTCCTAATGTCTTTTTAATCCTTCTCTATTATAAGAGCGAAGGGGATACAATGGCAATCAAAATAAAATCAAGAATGAAAATATAGTTGTATTCTTACTTTTGTGAAAGTAAAATAAAATTGGAGGGTGAAGAAATGGAACACATTCAATATCGCTTTTTATTAACTGCAATTATCGGTGTTATTTTCTTAATCGGTATCGGTATTATGGTTGCTGAAAATAGTCCCATCGGTGTTATTATTTGCATTATCGGCACATTTGTTACAGTTGGATACGGTTTTGTAACAAAAAGAAAAATGCGTAAATCGCAATAACGTCAAAAAGTAAGAAGCGCTTATACAGCCTCTTACTTTTTTTGTTACTCCGCTATAAATCGTAACACCTCTTCGTACACTCCTGGTTTTGCAACTAATACGCTGCTCTTTTCTACGATAGAAAGCGAGGATCCAGCAAATGTTGTCGCCTTACCTCCAACTTCCTCTACAATTATCTGTCCCCCACCAAAATCCCATGGTGATAATCTCGGCGTTACATATGCATCTATTCTTCCTGTTGCAACGTATACCATCTCTAACGCTGCACAACCATATGATCTCGTGCCTCTTGCTTTCTTAACCAGTGCCATCATACTTTCCTTATTCAGCAATGGATTGTCGGTAAGCCATATCGCATTTAAAGCTACAATACCCTGCTCTACAGTTCCTTTTTCCAATAAAGGTATTGGTACTTCATTACAAAATGCTCCAGCTCCCTTTACCGCATGGTATAATTCATCATGAACTGGATCATAAATGAGTCCAACCTTTCCGATACCGTTCTCATAAATTCCAATTGAAATTGCGAAATTTCTTTTTTGATGAACAAAGTTCATCGTGCCATCAATTGGATCAATTAACCAAACAACCCCATCAGACGAAGTTACCTCATCTCCATAACCTTCTTCTCCTAAAATATTATGGTTCGGGAATGTTTCTTTAATTTTCCCAATTAAAAACTGTTCTATTTCTCGGTCCATATTTGTTACTAAATCAGCTGCATTGGATTTCGTTTCTATAATAAGTGCTTTTTCCATTGATGCCATTAAAAACTCTCCTGCATCTCGAATCCACTGTTTGGCGTGTGCATCGATGTCTTTCCATACTTCTTGCATGTTTAAACACTCCGATCTATACTGTTCACAGAAAAAACGAACCCTTTATAAGGTTCGCACCAACTAATTTTTTATACATATACTATTATTACGCCTCTAAACGAATCATTTCAAGTCTTAACACTTCTAACTTTTGTACACACTCTTCTTTTTTCAGTTTATCATTTTCCATCATCGCATCATATAAAGTTGCTAATTCATAATCTAGCTCCAAACGTAGCACCGGTATTCTCTTTTCAGCATCTGTTCTCTTTAACGCATTAATCACCTGTCTCATATTATTTGCCTCCTCCCAATATTCGTCTGCCCTCGGACTAGAATTGATTCAATTTTCTGATTTTTTGTTTTATACTATACTATGTTGGATAAATCATCTATGCAACAAAATTATATTTTTTTATTTAAATTTTTTTGTGCTGTTTTTTTTATGAATAGTACAAGCTATGCTAAAATAAAAGCAAAATAGGAGTTGGAGGAACAATCATGACACTACAAACATTCAAGTCAACTGATTTTGAGGTCTTTACAGTTGATGGTCTCGAAGAACGAATGAGTGCAATTAAAACGAACATTCATCCTAAGCTGGAAGCTTTAGGGGAACAGTTTGCAACGTATTTATCCAAACAAACTGATGAGAACTTTTTTTATCATGTAGCAAAACATGCACGTCGCAAAATCAATCCACCAAACGATACTTGGGTTGCTTTTTCAACAAATAAACGCGGATATAAAATGCTACCACATTTCCAAATTGGATTATGGGGTACTCATGCCTTCATATACTTTGGATTAATCTATGAGTGTCCACAAAAAGTGGAGACGGCTCACGCCTTCTTAGAACATTTAAATGATTTAAAAACAAATATTCCAAATGACTTCGTTTGGTCCATTGACCATACTAAACCAAGTGTAAAATTACATAGAACACTTGAAACAGAAGACTTACAAAAGATGATTGAACGTCTAGCTACTGTGAAAAAAGCAGAATTATTAGTTGGTATTCATATATCACCAGAGGAGTTTTCAGCAATGACCAACGAACAATTCCTTGCTAAGATTGAATCTACGATGCAATCACTCCTTCCTTTATATGCACTTTGTAATCGATAGTAGAAAACGGACAATTTATATTGTCCGTTTTTAGTTGTTATCACATTATATCACTTCAGTTTTCATTTTTCAAAATATTTTTTACATTTTCACAAGCTTTTGTTCTTCAGTTTCTTTTGCCCTTTGAATCGCACGATATATAGAATATCCACTTACTTCTTGGAACTCTTTATCAATTTTCTTCTCTTCTGCTTTAGATGGAACAATCTCTTTAAAACGACGATATAATCCCATTAATTCTTCTCTTATAATTCCTTTTTCGTATGCTTTCTCAATTGCTTCATAAAACTTCACAATTGCAACCATTTCCTCATTTGACCAATCATAATCTAGCGGATATTGATATTCCATTTTGCACCTCATTTATCATTTCTTCTTATTTCAATATGCTATCTTAAAGGAATTTTTTCTTCTTCACTATAGCCACTTTGCATTATACACTATTTATTCCTTATGATGGAATTGTCTTCCTCTATAAGATAATTGGAAATAACTATTTAACATACTCACTGTAAAAATATTTTTTTCTATACATCTATAATTATTGGTGATATAATGCTTTTGTTTTATAGAAAACAAAGTGAACCTACCATCTCAAAAACACTTTTGTGAATGGCAGAAAAACAAGCCTCATACTAAAAAGGATTTAACTTTTTTAGAACAGGATTATATAAAACAAATAATACTAAATATTATGAAGAAGAAGGAGTGTATAGATTGTCCCAATACGAAACACCATTGTTTACCGCTTTAGTTGAGCACAGTAAGCGAAATCCAATTCAATTCCATATTCCTGGCCATAAAAAAGGACAGGGTATGGATCCTACATTTCGCGAATTTATTGGGCATAATGCATTAGCAATTGATTTAATTAATATTGCGCCGCTCGATGATTTACATCATCCAAAAGGTATGATTAAAGAAGCACAGGATTTAGCAGCCGCTGCATTTGGTGCGGATCATACTTTCTTTTCTATTCAAGGTACAAGTGGTGCAATAATGACAATGGTGATGAGCGTTTGCGGTCCTGGTGACAAAATCCTAGTGCCACGAAACGTGCATAAATCAGTAATGTCAGCTATTATTTTCTCAGGTGCAAAACCGATTTTCATGCATCCTGAAATCGATCCAAAACTTGGTATTTCACATGGAATCACAATTCAATCTGTCAAAAAGGCACTTGAAGAGCATTCAGATGCAAAAGGCTTACTTGTTATTAACCCAACATACTTTGGCTTTGCTGCGGACTTAGAACAGATTGTCCAATTAGCACATTCTTACGATATCCCTGTACTCGTTGATGAGGCTCATGGTGTTCATATTCATTTTCACGATGAATTGCCGATGTCAGCGATGCAAGCCGGTGCAGATATGGCAGCAACAAGTGTTCACAAATTAGGAGGGTCTTTAACACAAAGTTCTATTCTTAACGTGAAGGAAGGTCTTGTGAACGTAAAACATGTTCAATCTATTATTAGCATGCTTACGACGACATCAACTTCTTACATCTTGTTAGCATCCCTAGATGCTGCTAGAAAACGTCTTGCTACAGAAGGAACAGCACTCATAGAACAAACAATACAATTAGCGGAACAAGTTCGTGATGCTATTAATGCTATTGAGGATCTTTACTGTCCTGGGAAAGAAATGCTAGGTACGGATGCTACTTTTAACTATGATCCTACAAAGATAATCGTATCTGTAAAAGATTTAGGTATTACAGGCCATCAGGCTGAAGTGTGGCTTAGAGAGCAATATAACATTGAAGTAGAACTCTCAGATTTATACAACATACTATGCCTTGTCACTTTCGGAGATACAGAAAGTGAGACAAATACACTTATTGCGGCATTACAAGATTTAGCAGCAACATTTAGAAATAAAGCCGATAAAGGTGTTCAAATACAAGTAGAAATCCCAGAAATACCAGTGCTAGCACTTTCTCCTCGAGATGCTTTTTATTCGGAAACAGAAGTCATTCCGTTTGAAAATGCAGCAGGTCGTATTATAGCTGATTTCGTTATGGTTTATCCGCCAGGGATTCCAATCTTTACTCCGGGGGAAATTATTACACAAGATAACTTAGAGTATATTCGTAAAAACTTAGAAGCAGGTTTACCTGTACAAGGTCCTGAAGATATGACATTACAAACATTACGTGTGATTAAAGAGTACAAGCCTATCAGTTGATAGGCTTTTCTTTCACCCTTTTCCCCTTTTCTCATACGATATGAAGTAATGTAATGTATAGGTGGGGATACTATTATGATTGTAATAGGCCGTTCTATTGTACATCCTTATATCACAAATGAATATGAGCCATTTTCATCTGAAAAACAACAAATTTTATCTATAATGGCAGGAAATCAAGAAATCTATTCCTTCCGAACAGCTGATGAACTCAGCTTTGATCTAAATTTGCGCGTTAATATTATTACTTCTGCATTAGAACTTTTTCAAAGTGGATTTCAGTTTCGCACATTTCAACAGTCTTTTTGCAACCCCCAGTATTGGAAAAGAACGTCACTTGGGGGATTCGAGCTCCTCCCAAACATACCCCCTTCCATTGCCATACAAGATATTTTCAAAAACGGAAAACTATATGGAACTGAATGTGCCACCGCTATGATCATTATTTTTTACAAAGCTTTACTATCCTTGTATGAGGAAGAAACGTTCAACCGTCTCTTTGCAAACCTTTTACTTTATACGTGGGACTACGATCAAGATTTAAAGCTCATAACAAAAACGGGTGGCGATCTAGTTCCCGGCGACCTCGTTTATTTTAAAAATCCACAAGTGAATCCAGCTACAATCGAGTGGCAAGGAGAAAATACAATCTATCTAGGAAACTTCTTTTTTTACGGACATGGCGTAGGTGTAAAAACAAAAGAAGAAATTATATACGCGTTAAATGAACGACGCGTCCCTTACGCTTTTATTTCAGCTTTCTTGACCGATACTATTACCCGTATTGATAGCCGTCTCATGAGCCACTACGCCTCTCCTAGCACTCCACAGACATCGATAGGATTTATTCCGATTAGAGATGATGCAATCGTTGCAACAGTTGGTCATACAACTACAATTTATTAAAAAAGCGCCTACATGTGTATATGTAGGCGCTTTTTCTTATTTAAGCTTTTTTATGTTCTTTATGGTCACATTCGCAATGAGATCCACATTTTCCGTATAGTACTGTTGATTTTTCATCTTCAAAATGTCCGATTGTTCCTTCACATACTTGGCATACGATTGTTCCCATTTTTCATTTCCCCCTGAGTTTTAATAATAATCTACTTATTTATAATTAAGCTTTCGCTTTGTCTTTATTAGCACAGTCACAATTTGTACCACATTTTCCGTAAAGCACTGTCGTTTTTTCATCTTCAAAATGACCGATTGTTCCTTCACATACTTGGCATACGATTGTTCCCATTTTTCATTTCCCCCTAAGTTTATGGTCCTAAAAACTTTTAGCTGTCCATTTCCTATCAATTATTGGGCTTTTGTATGCTCTGTGTGATCACATCCGCAAGATCCACATTTCCCGTAAAGTACCGTTACTTTCTCATCCTCGAAGTGTGCAATTGTACCTTCACAATCTTGACATACGATCGTTCCCATTTTTCATTTCCCCCTAAGTTTATAATCCCAAAAACTTTTGTAACCGCTTAACTTTCTGTCTTTATTTTAATATGTTATACTTTTTACGTCAATAGGTTTTTAGTATAACACATTAAATATTTTTAATTTAAATTAGTATGCGATATTCAAACAAAAAAACAGCCATATTTATACGTACGACTGTTTTACATTAATTATTCTTCATATTCCGCATGCAAAGAAGTAGATGGGACTAAAAATTTAAAAAACTGCGCTAACTCTGCCGCTTCCTCTTCTGATCCTAATTTAAAAACTTCCTGTATATGTTGCACATTCTCTACATCATCTCGTCCAAGTAAAGTAGATCTTCCTGTTTGCATGCAAACAATGAGTGGCTTTCCAAAAAACATATTTGTATAAATAACACCAAAATCATAACGAGTATCATGTGTCATAAACCCCAAAAATCGTACCTTCACACTTTCATGCTCATCATACAATTTTTCAAACATCGGTTTCCACCTTTCTACATCACCTTTCATTAGTATATTAAACAAAAAAAGGAATACTCCTTTTAATTGTCAAAAAATTCAGTAGGATGTAGAATGAGAGTATTCTACTAAGGTTAGGAGGAAACTTATATGCAACATGCCTTTATTACGCTTGTACCTAAATCCAATCAACAAGCTGTTTCAACAGATGATATAAAACAACTTTTTCAGTACTATAAAACAGTTACTTCCAAAACTGGTGTTCAAATCAATTACGCTTATACAAATACCGCTTTTCCTTATGAAATTTTGGATACATCAGCAACAACATTAAAACTACAATCTACTCACGATCGATATGACTCTATTTATGTTGGTGTTGGTATAGAAAAGGAACAATCTTTTATTCAGATTTCTTTACCACCTAATGCAACATTTGGTGATAAAGGAAAAGCAAATGAATTTTGCCGTTTTCTAGCGAAGAAATTAGAAGGAGAATTACAATTATTTAATGGAAGAACTATGTATTTCTATAAACGTTAATTTAAAAAACAGAAAATATAATTAAGAAAAGTATGCAATTTGAACACGTAAGGAATAAAGCCTGCTTTCTGATATGCAATACAAAATATGCAATCACATATGCTAAATAAAGGAATACAAAAAATAGAATGACTTTGTAATGCAACTTATCACCATTTGACAATGATAATACAACAGAAAAACCACTCCATAATAAAAAATGATAAAATATAACATGTAATATTCTCATGGAATCTTCTCCTTTGACATGCTCTATTTTATTAATATATGGGATTATGTTTGAATCAATTACATATTATACGAAAGCATGTATACAGCTTTTGGATTCATATATGTTCTACCGATTCATTTAAAGTATTATATATTCATTCGACAAGTACATTTAAAGACCTTGCAAGCCATTTTATTAAAATAAAAAATAGCCCATCTCTTTAAATAAGAGATGGGCTATTTTCATTACTTAAATTATTTTACAATGTGAATTGGCATTCCAAGAGCAACTTCAGCTGCTTCCATTGTGATCTCACCTAATGTTGGGTGAGCATGGATTGTTTGAGCGATATCTTCTGCAGTCATTCCTGCTTCGATAGCTAAACCAATCTCAGAGATAATATCAGAAGCGCCTGCACCTGCAACTTGAGCACCTACAAGAAGACCGTCTTCTTTACGTGTTACAAGTTGTAGGAAACCGTCAGTGCTGTTTAATGATAACGCACGACCGTTAGCAGCGAATGGGAACTTAGATACAGCTACTGTCATTCCTGCTTCTTCTGCTTGTTTCTTAGTGTAACCAACAGATGCTAATTCTGGATCAGTGAAGCATACTGCAGGAATTCCGATGTAATCGATTGCTGATGCATGGCCACTAATTGCTTCAACAGCTACTTTACCTTCGTAAGAAGCTTTGTGAGCTAATGGTGGTCCAGGAACGATATCACCGATTGCATAGATGTTTGGTACGTTTGTACGACATTGCTCATCGATTTCGATGATGCCGCGGTCAGTCATTTTAACTCCAACTTGCTCAAGACCGATTTCTTGAGTGTTTGGACGACGACCTACAGTTACTAATACGTAATCTGCTTCTACAGTTTGGATTTCACCTTTAACTTCAAAGCTAACTTTTACGCCAGTTTCTGTTTCTTCAACGCCTTTAGCCATAGCTTTTGTATGGATATTAACGTTACCTTTCTTTTGAAGAGCACGTTTAACAACAGAGCTCATAGCTTTTTCGAAACCAGCTAAGATTTCGTCGCCAGCTTCTACTACAGTAACTTCTGTACCGAAGTTAGCATATGCAGTTCCTAATTCCATACCGATGTAACCGCCGCCGATTACAACAAGTTTTTTAGGAATTTCAGGTAAGCTTAAAGCGCCTGTAGAGTTGATAACACGTTTAGAGTATTTGAATCCTGGAATTTCGATTGGTGTAGAACCAGTTGCAAGAACAGCATTTTTAAACGTATACGTTTGAGCTGCATCTTCAGTCATTACGCGTAATGTGTTAGCATCTACGAAGTAAGCTTCACCGCGAATGATTTCAACTTTGTTACCTTTAAGAAGGCCTTCAACACCGCCAGTTAATTTCTTAACTACGCCGTTTTTCCATTCTTGAACTTTTGTAAAGTCAACTTTTACGTTCTCTGCAGTGATACCCATGTCATCAGAATGCATTGCATTCTCATAACGATGACCTGCATTGATTAACGCTTTTGAAGGAATACATCCAACGTTTAAGCATACGCCACCAAGGTTAGCTTTTTCAATGATTGCTACCTTTTGACCTAATTGTGCTGCACGAATTGCCGCAACGTATCCACCAGGACCTGCACCAACAACGACTGTATCTAATTCAATTGGGAAATCTCCTACTACCATTGTTATTACGCCTCCATTACTAATAATTGTGGGTCATTCAATAGACGTTTAATTTGGTTTAATGCTTTTTGAGCAGTTGCGCCGTCAATTAAACGATGGTCAAAGCTTAGAGATAATGCTAATACTGGAGCTGCAACGATTTCACCGTTTTTCACAACTGGCTTCTCAGCGATACGGCCGATACCAAGGATTGCTACTTCTGGGTGGTTGATAACTGGAGTGAACCATTGTCCACCTGCAGAACCAATGTTTGTAATTGTGCAAGAAGCACCTTTCATTTCAGCCGGAGCTAAACGACCTTCACGTGCTTTACCAGCAAGATCATTGATCTCGTTAGAAATAGTGAAGATTGATTTACGATCTGTATCTTTAACAACTGGTACTAATAGACCTTTGTCTGTATCAGCTGCGATACCGATGTTGAAGTAATGTTTATGAACGATTTCTTGAGAAGCATCGTCTAAAGCAGTATTCAACATTGGGAATTCACGTAATGCAGATGTTAAAGCTTTAACAACGTATGGAAGGTAAGTTAATTTAATACCTTTGTCAGCTGCAACAGCTTTGAACTTCTTACGGTGAGCAACAAGCTCAGTTACATCAACTTCATCCATTAATGTTACGTGAGGAGCTGTGTGCTTAGAGTTAACCATTGCTTTCGCAATCGCTTTACGGATACCACTCATTTTCTCACGAGTTTCTGGATATTCACCAGCTGGGATTGGTTGTGCTTTTGGTGCTGCTTCTTCTTTCGCTGCTGCTGGAGTAGCTTCTACTGCTGCTGGAGCCTCAGTTGCTGCTACTGCTTGTCCACCATTTGCAAATGCATCGATGTCAGCTTTAACGATACGGCCGTTCTTACCAGAACCAGCTACTTTATGAATGTCTACGCCGTTTTCACGAGCATATTTACGAACAGATGGCATAGCGATTACGCGCTCATTTACTACTTCTGCAGTTGCTGCTGGAGTAGCTTCCGCTGCTGGAGCTTCTACTGCTGCTTCTTCAGCTTTTGGAGCTTCGTCATGATCGTCACCTTTAAATTTAAGGTTTTCGTATCCAGGAGCATCAAATTTAATTAATGTATCTCCTACAATTGCAACTGTTCCTTCTTCTACAAGTACTTCAAGTACTTTACCTTTAACAGGAGAAGGGATTTCTACTACTGCTTTATCATTTTGTACTTCAAGAAGTACATCGTCTTCGTTTACTTCATCGCCTGGTTTAATAAACCATTTTACGATTTCACCTTCGTGGATACCTTCACCGATATCTGGTAGTTTAAATTCAAATGCCACGGAATTCAGCCCCCTGATTCATTTCATTATTATGGAATATGTACAAAAGAAACCAGCATGTGCTGATTTCTTTTGCACATGAAAAGCTAAAAATTAGAAGTTCATTACTTTGTTAACAGCTTCAACAATATCTTTATGGTTTGGTAACCATACGCTCTCAGCTTGAGAGAATGGGAATACTGTATCAGCAGCTGCAACACGTACAACTGGAGCTTCTAAGTTTAAGATTGCACGGTCGTTAATTTCCGCTACAACGTTAGCTGCAATACCAGCTTGTTTTTGCGCTTCTTGAACTACAACTACGCGGCCTGTTTTTTCAACAGAAGCGATGATTGTTTCGATATCTAATGGTTGAACTGTACGTAAGTCAACAACCTCTAAAGAGATACCTTCTTTTTCAAGTTCTTCAGCAGCTTTTAATGCAGCGTGAACCATTGCACCGTAAGCGATAACAGATACATCTGTACCTTCACGTTTGATATCAGCTTTGCCTAAATCAATTGTGTATTCGCCTTCTGGTACATCTTGACGGAATGAACGGTACAATTTCATATGCTCTAAGTAGATAACTGGATCGTTGTCACGAATCGCAGAGATTAAAAGACCTTTTGCATCGTATGGAGTAGATGGAATAACAACTTTTAGACCAGGTTGTTGAGCCACTAATCCTTCTAAGCTATCAGCATGTAGTTCAGGAGTATGAACACCGCCACCGAATGGAGAACGAACTGTTACTGGAGCAGTCCAACGTCCACCAGAACGGTAACGCATACGAGCTAATTGACCAGAAATTGAATCCATTACTTCATAAACGAAACCAAAGAATTGGATTTCTGGAACTGGACGGAAACCTTCTAATGCAAGTCCAACTGCAAGTCCACCAATACCAGACTCTGCAAGTGGAGTATCCATTACACGATCTTCACCGAATTCAGCTTGTAAACCTTCAGTAGCACGGAATACACCGCCGTTTACACCAACGTCTTCACCAAACACAAGTACGTTAGGGTCATTTTTCATTTCAACGCGTAAAGCATCAGTGATTGCTTGAATCATTGTCATTTGAGCCATGGCTTACTTCGACTCCTTTTCTTTGTAAATTTCATATTGTTCAGCTAAGTTGTAAGGCATTTTTTCGTACATGATTTCCATTAAATCAGTAACTTTTTGTTTTGGAGCTTGGTCAGCCTTAGCAATTGCTTGTTTGATATCTTCTTTTGCTTCTTCGATTACTTTCTCTTCAACTTCTTGAGACCATAGGCCTTTGTTTTCTAAGAATGCACGGAAGCGTACGATTGGATCTTTTTGTTCCCATTCGTTCTCGATATCTTTTGTACGGTAACGAGTTGGGTCATCACCAGCCATTGTATGTGGACCGTAACGGAATGTTAAAGTCTCGATTAAAGTAGGGCCTTCGCCATTTACTGCACGCTCACGAGCGAAAGCAGTTGCTGCGTATACAGCTAATGGATCCATACCGTCTACTTGAATTCCGTAAATACCTGCTGCTACTGCTTTTTGTGCTACAGTTTTAGCTGCAGATTGCTTTTCTACTGGAGTAGAGATTGCATAACGGTTGTTTTGTACAACGAAGATTGCTGGAGCTTTGAAAGCACCTGCAAAGTTCATACCTTCGTAGAAGTCACCTTGTGAAGCACCACCGTCACCAGTGTAAGTAATTGCAACAGATTTTTTACCACGTAATTTCATACCTAACGCAACACCAGCAGTTTGGATGATTTGCGCACCGATAATGATTTGTGGAGCAAGTGCATTTACATTCTCAGGCATTTGGTTACCCATGAAATGTCCACGAGAGAATAAGAATGCTTGGTATAATGGTAAACCGTGCCATACTAATTGTGGCACATCACGATATCCTGGTAAGATGAAATCTTCTGCTTCAAGCGCGAAATGACTTGCTAATTGAGAAGCCTCTTGTCCAGCTGTTGGTGCGTAGAAACCTAAACGTCCTTGACGGTTTAAAGAAATAGAACGTTGATCTAGTACGCGAGTATACACCATACGGCGCATTAATTCTTTTAATTGATCATCTGATAATTCAGGCATAGCTGCTTCATTCACAACTTCGCCTTTTTCATTTAAAATTTGTAATGTCTCAAATTGAGCTGCGATAGCTTTCATTTGCTCATCAACATTAAATAGGGTCTTTTTTGTTTTAGTACCCATTCCGTTCACCTCTTCCTCTCTTGAACCATATTCTGAAACGCTTTCACTATCTATTAGCTAGACTGAAAACGCAACAATGTAAACCAACAAATTTATCTGTCGGTTGAGAATAATTTTGTGTACCTAACAATCTGTACTAATGTTTTTTCAGAAACATATTAATACAATCTTGATCACGTTTTTTAGTTTACAACTATTCTAATTACGATGTCAATTACTTTGAATACGTTTTTTTATAAATAATCTGCAGGTTTCTTCTACACAAACGTGTTTTTATTTTTCACATCTGTATTAGTAAGCATTAACCTGCTGTTATATTATTCCCTTTTTAACTTGTTTTTTCTCTTAGAATAATATGTAAACGATTTAATTCTTTTTAGTTTTTCTCTCTTCTTAACAAAAATATACAAACTCTTCTTCCTTTTATAGGTAATTACCCATACATTTCTACTCTTCCCTCCATACATTATAGTAACCGCAATATTAGCGGGAAATGATAAAGGAGGTCATCTCATGTACGGATACTCATATTGCTATCCAACTTGTTCATATCCTTCCTACGGTTATGGCGATTCTTGTGGTGGGTCTGGACGCGGCTTCGCCTTAATCGTTGTGTTGTTTATTCTTTTAATTATCGTTGGTGCTGCTTGCATTCGCTAATGTAAAATGAAACAACTATGGAAAAAAACAGACGGCTTTGCCGTCTGTTTTTTTATTACATACATAAATATTCTATAGTAAAACGCTTTCCAAAGCGCTTCCCTACTTGTCGATGACTTTTTCCATCTCCTTTGGTAGACTAAAGAAGAAAGGAGAGATTACATATGCTTACAATGAAAGATGTCATTCGCGAAGGGGATCCTATTTTGCGAAACGTTGCAGCAGAGGTATCAATGCCGGCGAGCGAAGAAGATACAACTGCCCTTAAAGAAATGATTGAATTTGTAATCAATAGCCAAGATCCTGAAATGGCTGAAAAATATAGTTTACGCCCTGGAATCGGATTAGCTGCTCCGCAAATTGGTATTTCAAAGAAAATGATTGCGGTTCACGTAACAGATACGGACGGTACGTTATATAGTCATGCATTATTCAACCCAAAGATCATTAGTCATTCTGTTGAACGTACATTTTTACAAAGTGGGGAAGGCTGTCTATCGGTAGACCGCGAAGTACCTGGTTATGTCCCTCGTTACACAAGAATTACAGTGAAAGCAACATCTATCAACGGCGAGGAATTAAAATTACGTTTAAAAGGTTTACCAGCAATCGTATTTCAGCATGAGATTGACCATTTAAATGGTGTTATGTTCTATGACCACATTAATAAAGAAAATCCATTTGCTGCTCCTGACGATTCAAAACCTCTAGAGCGATAATAAAAAAAGGCGGGAGTAAATCTTCCGCCTTTTTTATATGAAATGGGTTCCATATTCACTTATAGCAATCCAGCCCATTTTAAGCCATGATATATGCCGTCTTCACTAACATCCTTTGTCACATGATTTGCAAGTTTTTTCAAGTCTTCATGACCATTCCCCATCACAATACCTGTCCCAACTGCTTCAATCATTTCTAAATCATTTAAGCCATCTCCAAATGCATACACTTGTTCACGGTTAAATCCTAATTTTTCAATGAATTTCTCAATTCCTTTCGCCTTCGAACCACCATTTGGAATAATATCCATTGAATATGCATGCCAGCGAATGAAATGAAAGTCTGGATACTGATTAATAAACTTTTCCTCTTCATTCACTTCACAGAAAAGAAGCGTTTGATAAATATTACGTTTCTCATAGAAATCAGGTTCATATGCCGGATGCTCAAAATTTAAGCTTCCAAAACCTTCTTTCACATAATCATGATATTCCACTGATGCTCTCATTTCTTGATGATCAAGATATACAAGTGGATATCCTTCTTGTTTTGCAAATTGAGTAAACTTATGTAAGGCAGCTGGATGTAACGGGTTATTAAATACTACCTCATCTTCAAATACAACGTACTGTCCATTAAAGCTAACATAATTGTGTATATTGAGTTCCTCACGAATATCTTCAAACATAAATGGCGCACGTCCTGTCGCAATTGCTACATGCACGCCTTTTTCTTGTAAATGTCTTACTGCATCTCGTGTAGATTGCGGAATCTTCTTATCATGATCTAATAATGTTCCATCAATATCAAAAAAGACAATTTTATCATTCATTTGTCAAAATCCTTTCTGTTACTCTATATTCCCATTTTGATTATCGCTTTTCAAATTCTAAAAAAAAGTATAACATATTAAACATCTGTGAAGAAAGCGTTCACTTTCTGACCTTATTTATGAAACCTGCATATATATATTAGTAAAAAATGTGGATACTTGTTCGTATGAATTTTCTTTTCTATTCTTTCTCATACTATACCTATAACTAACGGCTACTAATCGTTGCTATAGAATAACTTTCCCTGTATGAGAAAGGACAAGATTCAACATTCACTTTTGTCTTCTTTCTTATATCAGAGGCGGAGTTTTCACTAGTAATATGCATGTTTAAAATAAGGAAAGGAAGGAGTAATCATGCTGAAGAAGCTGAAGAAAAAGCTCAAGCGTTATTTAAAAGATCTAGTCCGTAAAAAGACAATCGCTTAAATTGTGCCCATTTCGGGCTTTTTCTTCATTCTCATTCGAAAAAACATGAAAATCGTGACTGTTTGCTTTATAATAAGTAACAGATAATGCAAAACATAGACAAGGAGAGGTTTTCCAAATGGTTTTTAAAGTATTTTATCAAGACAAAATGACTGAGGTTCCAGTACGTGAAAATACAAAAGTTTTATATTTAGAGGCTACGTCTGAAAAGGATGTTCGTAAGAAATTAAATAAGTTCGCATATAATATCGAGTTCGTTCAGTCTGTTACTGGTGCTCATCTTGAATATGAAAAAGAAAACGCTGATTTAACATTAGCGGAAATCGTATAGTCATATGAAATTTCTAAAGAATGATCAGGCTGCCGTTTTTGCTTTAGGTGGACTTGGTGAAATCGGTAAAAATACATATGCTGTTCAATTTCAAGATGAAATTATTATTATTGATGCTGGAATTAAATTTCCAGAAGACGAACTCCTCGGAATCGATTATGTAATACCAGATTACACTTACTTTGTGCGAAACGAAGATAAAATTAAAGGATTATTCATTACACATGGTCACGAAGATCATATCGGTGGAATTCCTTACTTATTACGTCAAGTAAACATCCCGATTTATGGCGGAAAATTAGCAATTGCGCTAATCAAAAACAAATTAGAAGAGCACGGATTACTTCGTAAAGCAAAACTTTATGAAATTCAAGAAGATGATGTTATTAAATTTAAAAAGACATCTGTTTCCTTCTTCCGTACAACTCACAGTATTCCAGATTCATACGGAGTTGTTGTGAAAACACCTCAAGGACAAGTTGTTCATACTGGTGATTTCAAATTTGATTTCACACCAGTTGGTGAACCAGCGGACTTAACAAAAATGGCTGAAATCGGAAAAGACGGTGTACTTTGTCTCTTATCTGACAGTACAAACAGTGAAGTTCCAAACTTTACAATGTCTGAGCGCCGTGTTGGTGATAGTATTCAAGATATTTTCCGCAAAGTAGAAGGTCGTATTATCTTCGCAACCTTTGCATCAAATATCCATCGTCTACAACAAGTTGTTGAAGCGGCTGTTGAAAACAATCGTAAAGTTGCTGTGTTCGGTCGCAGTATGGAAGCAGCGATTGAAATCGGACAAAACCTCGGTTATATTCGCTGTCCGAAAGATACATTCATAGATACATCTCAACTAAACCGCCTACCGGCTAATAAAGTTGTTATTTTATGTACAGGTAGTCAAGGTGAACCAATGGCAGCACTTTCACGTATTGCTAATGGTACTCATCGTCAAATTCAAATCATTCCTGGCGACACAGTTGTTTTCTCTTCTTCACCAATCCCTGGTAACACAATTAGTGTAAGCCGTACAATTAACATGTTGTATCGTGCTGGTGCTGATGTAATCCACGGAAAACTGTCAAACATTCATACGAGTGGACACGGTGGACAAGAAGAACAAAAACTAATGCTTCGTCTAATTAAACCGAAGTATTTCATGCCAATTCATGGTGAATATCGTATGCAACGTATGCATATGAAGTTAGCAAATGATTGTGGTATTCCAGAAGAAAACTGTTTCATCATGGATAATGGAGATGTTCTTGCTCTTCGTTCAGATGAAGCAAGCGTAGCTGGTAAAATACCATCCGGATCTGTCTATATTGACGGAAATGGTATTGGAGATATCGGTAATATCGTATTACGCGATCGTCGTATTCTTTCTGAAGAAGGACTTGTTATTGTAGTTGTAAGCATTGATATGAAAGAGTTTAAAGTTGCAGCAGGACCTGATATTATCTCACGTGGTTTCGTGTATATGCGCGAAAGTAGTGATTTAATTAATGATGCTCAAACATTAATTACAACTCATTTAGAAAAAGTAATGGAGCGTAAAACAACACAATGGTCTGAAATTAAAAATGAAATTACAGACACATTAGCACCATTCCTATATGAAAAAACGAAACGTCGCCCAATGATTTTACCAATCATTATGGAAATATAAGAAAAAGGACAATACCTTCATGGTATTGTCCTTTTCTCTTATCTTAAAAAGTGTTTAAAACGATCTACTTCATCGTCATGACCAATTACAATTAATATATCTCCCGCTTGAATATTTTCCGTAGCTCGAGGAGATACGATAACTTCTTTACCACGTTTAATCGCTACAATATTCAATCCAAACTTCGCACGAATATCTAATTCGATTAAAGAATGACCATCAATTTTTTTATTTGCAATAATCTCTACAATACTATGCTCATCTGAAAGCTCAAGATAGTCTAATACATTACTTGATGCAATATTATTAGCAATCCTTTTTCCCATATCACGCTCTGGGTGCACAATGTGATCTGCCCCTATTTTACTTAACACTTTTTCATGATAATCATTTTGAGCTTTTACAGTAATATTTTTTACACCTAACTCTTTCAGAATTAATGTTGTTAAAATACTTGAATTTAAATTGTCTCCAATAGCAACGACTACATGGTCAAAATTACGAATACCAAGACTTTTTAATACCATCTCATCTGTCGAATCTGCAATTACAGCATGTGAAGCTATATTTGCAAACTCATTAATTTTATCCTCATCTGAATCAATTGCCATTACTTCCATACCTAATTGAGCAAGTTCCCGGCAAATACTTCCACCAAAACGTCCAAGCCCAATGACAGCAAATTCTTTCTCTTTTTCACCCACAGGAATTCCTCCAATAACATCGAATACTATGTATTTTTATTGTAACATACTTTAGATTTGCTACAAAAACCTGTATATCATTCTTATTTTTGTTTTTGCATATAAAAATACTGTTGTAAATAAAATGCGATACTGAAAATTAACATACCAAATACAAATATATTTCCAAATGAACTAAATGTTTCAAAAACGAATAATAACGTTTCTTGTCCGAAGAAAGCAAATAATAATTGTGTAAATGCGAATAGTAATGCCAATATATAATGATGTTGATGGAATAAATAATGTGTTGCGCCTAAAAAAGCGATAAACGAAATGATGAAAATCCACCAATTTTCTAAAAATAGTTGCCAATTAGTAAATTGATATCCATTTACTAATATCGCAATAATTCCTATAACCGCCATCGTTGGCACACTCCAAAATAATGCTCGTCCTCTAAAGAAGAGAGTTCCTTTAACATCACCTTTTTCATGTGCAATGTATGTTAGTACTACCGTACTTATATACAAAACTGAAAGAATTGTTAAAACGATAATAAGCCAAAAATGCAATTGATAATACTCATGCTCTATGTTTGTCACGATAGCCGCTAACATACACGGGATTAGCATTCCAGTCCAACCATCTACTTTTCTTTCATTCCAAAACACCGTGTTACCAATCCGTATTCCTAACAACATAAAAATAATGATACCTAGTACAAATAATGTCGTTTTATTCCCTACTAAACTCGTTGAGAAAGCAATCAATCCAATAAATAAAAAAAGCACAAACCCATTCATAATTTCTAATACAGGTGATAAATATCTCTTCACCCATTTATATGTTTCGTCATATTCATGATTATCTACTAAACGGTAGGCATAAAAACTTATCCCAAAATACACCGCCGCAATAATTACATACGCATATAAGACGAAACACAAGATTGCACTGCTAATTTGCACGTAATTCCCCACCCTTTTTTCTATGTTTCACATTGATTTTACACACTTTTTACACGAAATGTAAACATATATAAGCTAGTTAACTAATCATCTTCTCAATAAGCGATAATGAATAATGAGCAGCGGCTCAAAACCACTGCTCATTACTTTATCCATTTGTATGCCGATGAATATCCAAAACAAATATAAAAGATGTTTCCATCTTGGAACTAACAAGTACCCACTTCAAATTTTTGCAAATTTGGCGAGCAAGTTTACTTTCTAGTCCCTTTCCACTTCACATATTGATCTAAAAATGCGATAGCTTTCTCAATAGCCTCTTCATCTGGTTTTAATTTTGCGTGGTGTAAACCATATTCTGAATTTACCCCAAGCCAAAACATAAAGCCAGAAATCTCTTGAAGCATATAACCAAAATCTTCTCCTGTCATTGCCTCAGTACATGTAATTACATTCATATCAGTTTGTTCACTTACAAACTGCATAAACTCTCTCGTTAATGCTTCATGGTTATATACTTGATGATACATCGCCCCGTAGTCAATGGCGGCTTCACATTGAAAGGAAGCTTCTATACCTGCAACAATTGCCTCAATCCTACTTTTAACACGACTCATTGATTCCACTGATAACGTTCGGATCGTTCCTTCTAACCGAGACTTTTCTGCTATGATGTTTTGAACTGTACCACCTGTTATTTTTCCGATTGTAATTACTGCACTATCAAGTGGATTCACATTACGACTAATAACGGATTGAAGTTGTGTAACAAGGTGACTTGCTGCAACAATCATATCATTTGCAGTATGCGGGTAGGCTGCATGTCCACCTTTCCCCTTTAAATCAACATATAACTCTGATGTATTCGCAAATAATAGCCCCTCTTTTGTCGCAATTGTTCCTACAGCATATTCAGGTGCAATATGAAGGCCAAGAATTATATTCGGCTTCCATTCTTTTAACTCTTCACTCTCTAACATAGGAAGAGCCCCTCCTGGACCTTCTTCAGCTGGTTGGAATAGAAACACAAGGTCATCATCTATTCTTTCTGTTACAGCTGCTGTTAGAAGGCCTAAACCGATTGTTGTATGTAAATCATGTCCACATGCATGCATCATTCCTTCATGAATAGAAGCGAATTCATATCCAGTTTCTTCGGTAATTGGTAAACCGTCTATATCTGCACGATAACCAATAATTTTTTCTGGATTCTTTCCATTTACTTTAACAATGACACCCGTTTTCCATACTTTCACTTCCACATACTCATTCGAAAGCGTTCCTATGTAATCTAAAATATACTGTTGTGTTTTCCACTCTTTAAATCCAATTTCCGGTATTTTGTGTAAGTCTCTACGTATTTGAATGAATTTGCTTACTGCCATTTTTGCACCTCTATCTATAAAAAGCGTAAGAGCCAGTTATGCTCTTACGCTTTTTTGTTTTTATTTCTCTGGGTTTAATTGACGAAGCTCTTGTTTAATTTCAGTTTTTGCTTTTGTCTTCTCATCAATCTCTTTAATTACACGTGCTGGAGTACCCGCAACAACTGTATATGGAGGCACATCTTCTGTTACAACAGCGCCTGCTGCTACAACTGCACCTTTACCTACTGTAACGCCTTCTAACACAACTACGTTAGCACCAATTACAACATCATCTTCAACAATAACTGGTTTTGCTGACGGCGGCTCAATAACACCTGCAAGTACTGCACCCGCACCTACGTGACAGTTCTTACCAACTGTTGCACGTCCACCAAGTACCGCGTTCATGTCAATCATAGTACCTTCACCAATTACAGCACCGATATTAATTGTTGCATTCATCATAATAACAGCGTTGTCGCCGATTTCAACGTGGTCACGAATAATCGCGCCTGGCTCAATACGAGCTTTAATACCTTTTAAATCAAGCATTGGAATCGCAGAATTACGACGGTCATTTTCAACAACGTAATCAACAATGTGCTTGCTATTTTCATCAAGAATTGTCTTAATATCAGACCATTCTCCAAATAATACACCAGACTTTTTATTTACAAATGCTTGTACCGTTTCAGGGAATGTTACTTCTTTTAAATCCCCTTTTATGTATACCTTTACAGGAGTTTTCTTTTCACTTTTTTGAATAAACGAAATAATTTCGTTAGCGTCCATCATTTTCATTCTTGTTGCCTCCTAAATCCATTTATAATGTTACTCTACCAAACGATAGAGCGAGTAGCAAGATAATAATCCTATTTTTCCATTTGAATTTCTTCTATAATTTCTAAAAACGCCCGTACTTGCTTCAATTGTCTGGCCGATTCACTCGTCAATAACCATGTTTCTCTCGTTAATTGAACAGGTGTTTTATACATATTTTCCTGTACTTCTTTTAAAACAGTAGAAGGTAAAAGAGCATAACCTATACCATTTAAAACGAGTTGTTTGCAAGTCTCAATTTGATCAACCACAATTGTTCTCTTAGGCGGATTAGAAAATAAACCATACCACCAATTTTGTATTTGTCCATAATAAGTCGAATCACTTTTAAATTGAATAAATGGTCTATTTGTTTCTTTTAACATCGAAATATCTTTTATTTCTTTGTCCACTAAATAAAGTTCATCTTCAAATAATTGTTGTTTCTGACCTTTATATTCTTGTGTGCCTCTCAATATAGCAACATGAACGTCCCCTTCATAAAATTGCTTTTGCACTTCACTACTCCAGCCAGTAAACAGCGATATTTTCACAGAAGGGTATTTATGTACAAACTTCTTCAAAACGGGCGGAAGCCAATATTGACCAATAACTGATGCAACAGCTATTTTTAACGTTCCGTGAGTTTCTGTTCTAAAAACAGCTAGCTCACTTTTAATATCCTCTTCTTTTTGTAGCATCTCTTTTGCATAATTTGCGACTTTTTCCCCTTCAGGTGTAATTGTCAATCCTTTTTGTGAGCGAATAAAAAACTTCATTCCCCATTGCTTCTCCATAGATTGTAATCGTTGACTAAGCGCAGGTTGTGAAACAAATAAACGTTCCGCCGCTTTTCTCATATTTGATTCCTGAGCTAACACAACCATCATTTGAAAATCATCAATTTGCAACTTTCTCCCTCTTTCCTTAGCTTCCATACACCTTATCTCAATAAGCTTTTCATCCTTAATTTAACTATATACTCTTATATTTTTTATCTTTTTAAATATAATACATACACAACTGATATGCACGAAAAAAAGTGACTTCTCCGCTTCTATGAAGTCACTTTTCTCACATTATCGATTATGTTGTCTTACTTTTTTATTCAACAATTTTAAAATAGCTCGACGTGTTAAAATCCCCTCAAAATATCCCTCTTCATTAACAGCGCAAATAAAAGGATGATCAATTGTCATTTCTAAAGCTTTTGCAAATGAATCTTCTAACTTAAGAACCGGAATGTCTTCCTTCATCACCTGTTCTACTTTCATTTCGTCAAGTCTTTCAAACTCAATGCGCTCTAGCCCTAACATACCGTCTAAAATCATAGCAGTACTAATTAACCCGTGCAATTTATACATCGGGTCTAAAACAGGTATCGCCGAATATCCAGATTTCACAAGAACGAGTAAAGCATGCTCTAAACCATTCCCCATTTGGACATGTGCTACTTTTTCTGATGAAATCATTAAATCTTTCACAAAAATTTGTTGAAACTCGTCTTTCGGAATACTAATCATGTTACATCCCCCATCTTCCCTTTTTCCTACTTTTAATCACCGACTCTATTCACATTTTATGATAGCGTTTTCATATTATTATTTTGTCCTTACTTTATTTCAATAAAAACAAAATTACACAGCTATTTTAGCATACAACACAAAAAAAAGACTACCATTCCGGTAGCGCTTAATACCCCTTATTTTTTAATCTGTAAAATAACCTTGTAATTTTTTTATATTGCGTCACATCTGTCCGTTTTAAACCATTCTCAATATCTGTAAGTTCCACAGCTAAAATTTCACTCGCATAATTTTGCTGAAATAAAATATCTAGTAACAAACTCTCTTCTTCTTCTGTTAAAACAACTTCCCTTTTCATATACCCCTCTCCTTATACTCGCATCGTTACTCTTATTATATAAAATTTCCAGCCTATTTAATAGATGTAATATTCAGTTTTTAGTGAAAGATATATAAAAATTGTTTTTTATTTCGTATATCGATTTGCATAACTAAACGCCGCATAAGCATCTGGCTTAATTTTTGCAGTTAATCCCATCGCTTGAATTTTCGCTGTCATATCTAGAATAAATTCTTTTGTTAAACCATCATTTCCGATATCCAAGTGAATTTCCATTATAAATCCAGCCCCATCTTGAGCATATGGATGCAATAAATCCCATATTGTTTGTATATGTTTTGGAGTAAATAGGCATGCGATTTCTTGGCTAAACTGCGTCTCTAAATATATTTTCTCACGTAAAGTTGCTGGCTTATCTTTCACTGATTTATGGTGTAAACACCCCCAGGCACCTTTTCCAACGCGATGAATATGAATTGCCGTAATAAACCTCGTATCCTTTTGATGTGCTTGTGAGTCTGTCCCAATAGATAAGCGATACAAATTTCGTGGATCCTTTTCAATGAAGCTACAAATACGGCTAAAGACCATATCAAAATTTAAATGTCTCTCTGAAACATTATAAAATGTATGTTCACCGGCCACATAGTCACGTCCTTTCAATTAGACAGACTTTTCGTATTCTCATTGTATGGGACAAAAATAAAAATTATAACTTCCTATCCTTTATTCGTTTCAATATTTCGAATTACATACTGGCAAAATTGGCACGTATAAATTACATTTTGATTCGATTGAGCCGTTAATACATGAATAATCTCAGCAGAATTGTGACATTTAGGAAAAATCACAACTGGTAAACGTTCCATACAACACACCTCCTCGTTATCTTTATCCCGCTTTTGCTATCTGTAAACAACTAATTGGTGATGGCTAATAATCAGTATAGGACGAAGAATCCCTACTGATTACAATGTTACTTTATTACCATTGTAGGAAAAATGAAAAATCCCTATACATATATGCTAAAAAGTAATAGAACTAAAAAAGGTGTTGCCATATGGCAACACCTTTTTTATATGTATCAAGAAATGATATCGTAAATCTCAATTGCAACCATGTCGATATTATCGAATTGATACACTTGAGGTTTTTCACCTTGTTGATACACTTCTAACTCATACATTTCACTTTTATCGAAAAATTTCACGCTACATTTGCGCTCACCGTTCACTTCAAAATAGCGTTGTGCTACTTCACCGCTTTCAGCTTGTTCTTGTAGACTAACAAGTCGAGTTAAAATTCCTTGGAGTAGAGACATGAAATCTCTCCTTTCTCTGATCTTCCTACCAATAGGTTTTACAGCTATACTCATTCTATCCGTCATAACAGAAAAAATGTTCCACAGTCTAGGATAAAGGTTATTGGCCAGAAACTCAACTAAAAATTTGTCGAAATGCGAAGGAAAAAACAGAAAGAACATCTTTTCCCTTCTTTATTGCGATTTTTATACTGGAAGAATATAATAAAAAACAGAAAAAAGGAGGAATTACAATGAAAAAAATTGAGGTTTACACACAACCTGATTGTCCGCCATGTGTCATTGTGAAAGAATTTTTAAAGCATAATAACGTTGTATATGAAGAATTTGACGTAAAAAAAGACGCTGCTGCACGCAATCGTCTTTTATATGACTATGATTCATATTCAACTCCAACAGTTGTAATTGATGGAGAAGTTGTTGCTGGTTTTCAAATTGAAAAATTACAACAGCTACTCAATATTGAATAAGAATAGGTGAAGACCTATTCTTATTCAATATTTGTGGGTAGTAATAGCCCTATTGGTGCAGGCTATTACTCAGTTAGAAGTGAATATCCCCCACCAATTAAAGTTTTACTTTATAATTGTTGTAATCTTTTTATTTCAGTTAAAAGTTCTTGACTTTCATGATATCCAGCCATTTTCCATTTCCCTTGATCTCTTTGCAATGTTACAATTTGATATTGTCCACTTTTTGCACGCTCATATACATATAAAATTTTATGCTCTTCATCATATGACATTTTCGTTTCTGAATGAAAAGAAAACGGTGCTTCTTTTGCCGGAAGTAAATATTCACCACTTTGTTTATCACTTCTACTATTTTCATCTGTAAATACTTGAAGGAAATTCTCTGTAAAATATGGTGATAACGTTTCTATCATCTTATTCATCGGCAAATGCTTCCCACGAATTGAGAATTGGGTTTCATAGCCTTTTTGTATCGTTGTAAACACTTCTTTCTGATCGATTTTCACTTCCTCTTTTCCTAAAACAGTTGTGACACTATAACCAACTAGAAAGGCAACGCATACAAATAGAACTAACCATATTCCATATTTCCTCATTTTTTCACCTTCCTTTTAAGAGAACTTGTCTTTGTAGTATTCATTGTAACAATGATTATGCCAAGAAAGGGCTGGTTTCGTTCGTAAAATCTTTACAACGATAGACAGCATTTTCATCGCCATTTTCACTATTACCAATTTATGATAAAAACAAACAAAAAATGCACGAATCTCTTCGTGCATTAAAATAAAACATCTTCTTCATATAAATATTCATACGATAAATCTATAAATAAAAAGTTTTCATCATCAATTGGGAAAGAAAATGTTCGTACCATCTCACCGGTTTCAATATCAGCATATAAATCTGAAAGTCTTGCCTTATTTTCAAAACGCATTTTCATAATATTTTCTAGAAAATACGGACGCCAACTCCAGTTTTTCATATAATACTCGGGCATCACAATCCATTCCCCATCTTTTTTCATAACGTTTCCTGATTGTTGGAAACCATCTTCGTTACAAATAAATATGCGGAAACTATACTGTGATACACTTTGGCTAAATTGTAATAACCAATCATTTATATCTTCATTCTTTTTCTGTTTGGCTAGAACATCACCAATTCGATCACGTAACATTTCTGTTAAATTATAAATTTTTTGTAATTTCTTCTTCTCATGTTGAATAAATTGATGACACTCATTACCAAGTCGTTCTTTCAAAACGTTTGTTTCAATAAAATCAGGTAAGCACTCTTTCAAATAATTCCCTTGATAATATCTACCACCGTTTTTCCAAGCATATTGTAGTTGATAAAAAGCATCTATTTCTTCATACAACAATGTCGCACCAATTCTTCTAGCAAGTAATGATAAAGAATATAAAATATCTTGATAAGATTGTAAAAGTGCAGTTTGCCTTAAGTTTGTTAAATCTACTTTTAAAATATCTGGCGCTAACACGCTAATACGTTCTAAATTACTTGTACCCGTTCCGACTTTATTAATCGAAATTTGAATACCATATGTACGATAATACATAAGCAAATGATTAAATTGCTCTATATCTTCTTTACATTCATGTTCTGTAATTTCTAAAACAATGTGTTTCAAATTTAAACCTTGCTCTTCATACATCAATAAAAGTTGAAGTAAACTTTCATCATCATCGTTCATTAATACGTTAGCATTCCGATGTATAAATAATAATAGTTTTTGATCACTCTCTAAATAACGATTTAAAGCTTTTTCTACTATAATATTGTCCGCTTCCAGTTGAAACTCACTTGGAATAGAATCATCATGAAAGAAAGAAGCTAAACTTTGTATGCCCTCTTCTGTTTGAATACGTCCTACTACTTCATATCCGATTACAGTATGCTCATCAGCACTAAAAATAGCTTGATAATAAGGAAGGACTTTATCCAAGTTACTCATTACATCTAATGCATCTATCAACGTGCTTCCCTCCCTTTACTTTTCAAAAATTATAACATGATATTTACGGAAAAATAATAAAAAATCCCTTCAGTTTTCCTGAAGGGATTAGAGGGGTAAAATGCTAAGGGGAATTAGCAATTCTACTATGAAGAAAAAAGAGGTCTTAAATATAACGTATATATGACCTCTTGTAAACACCTTTCTTTCATATGTCACAATTCCGTCACATTTAACCGTAGAAAAATGAATTAACATTCATTTTCTCATCCCTTTTAAAATGGATATTGATGTAAATGTTGTCCTCCATCCATTGTCATGCAAGTTCCATTTATGTACGCAGCTTCATCTGAACATAAATAATAAGCTAAACCTGCGATTTCTTCTGGCGTACCCAGCCTTCCAAGCGGAACACTTTGTATCGTACGCTTAGCCATTTCTTCTGAAATCCATAATTTATCAGCACCGCCCGTACGTTCAATTGGTCCTGGTGCGATAGCATTTACTCGTATTCCATATTTACGTCCCCACTCAACAGCAAGCGTCTTCGTCATTGCTAATACTCCAGCCTTCGCTGCAGCCGAATGAATAACTCCTGGACCTGCATCCCATGCATATGTTGCTACCATGTTAATGATATTCCCTTTTATACCTTTTTCAATCCAATATTTTCCGACAGCCTGGCTACAGTAAAATGTACCATTTAACACAATATTAATGACCGAATTCCAGCCATTTACGGATAAATCTTCTGCTGGACAAATAAAGTTTCCAGCTGCATTATTTACTAAAATATCAATTCGTCCAAACTTCTCATCAATCTGTTCAATCATTTTCTGAATATCGTCCGTACTCCTTACATCCATTTGTACAGGTAATATTTGTCCTGGAAATTGTTCAATTTCCAACTTTGTTTCCTCTAGTTTTTCCTTTGTACGTCCTGTAATAACAACTCGTGCCCCTTCTTTTGCAAAACGAATTGCCATTCCTTTTCCCATTCCGCTTGATCCACCTGTTATAATAACTACCTTTTCTTTCACATACATCCCCTCCAAAAAATGAATACACATTCATTTTATCATTTTATTTGATAGAAATCTTTATATTTTTAAACTTTTCTGATATTTTAACGTAAAGAGGTTTCTTTTCATTTGTTTATTTCGTAATCTATACTACTTTTTATTATTTAAAATATATTTTAAATAAACTGAAAGGAGATTTGAGTAACCTGCAAATGTAACAAACATATGTAATATAAGTCAAATAGGTATACTCATATTTTTATGAAGAAAATTACAAGAAGAGATTTTTTAAAAGTTGGCATGCGCACTTGTCTATATTCATTTATAACCACTAGTATCGGATACTATTACGCTAAATATATTGAGCCTCATTTACTCGCTTTGACAGAACATACACTTACATCACAGCTCATACCAAAAAGTTTTCATGGTATGAAGATTCTTCAATTTAGCGATTTACATCTTGGATACTATTTCTCTCTCCAACATTTATCTCAAATCGTTTCTAAAATTAATGATGTAAAGCCAGATATTGTTCTTTTTACTGGTGATCTCATTGATAATTATCAAACATATACTGACACTCCTTTCGTTGCATCTATTTTAAAAAATATACAAGCACCCTTCGGTAAATTTTCTATTTATGGTAACCACGATCACGGTGGATATGGGACGGAATACTACGAGCACATCATGCGTGAATCTGGATTTGAACTATTGCTAAATAGCGAAAAGAAAATTCGTCTACTGGATAATAGTGAAATCTCCATTTTCGGGCTCGATGATATACTACTAGGTAAACCAAAAATAGAGGAGACACTACAGCATGCAAGGGAACACACTTATAACATTGTTCTTGTTCACGAGCCAGATATTGCACCTCAAATAGCGAAGTATCCAGTTAACTTGCAACTTTCTGGTCATAGCCATGGCGGACAAGTACAAATTCCTTTTGTAGGCGCTATTATTACCCCATCACTTGCTAAAAACTATGTTGAGGGCTTCTATACGATTCAAGATTTAGCTCTCTATGTCAATCGAGGCCTTGGAAGAACACGTGTCCCATTCCGATTTATGTCAAAACCTGAAATTACGATTTTCACGCTCCAACATTCGCAATAATCCGCCTATTTTCTTACATATCCTTTCTTGTACGCGCTCATCCACGTTTCATTTACCATATGATAAAAGTGAGTCCAATAAAGGAGGTTTGTTCATGTATCCATATTATCAACCAATCCCAGTCCGTTCAGCACCTATTGGTCCAGTAGGCGACTCACGCTTCTTTCCGTTTTTTGGCGTCCCATTTCTAGCTGGCATTGCTGGTGGACTGCTCGGCGGAGCATTGGCTTTCGGTCCTAGACCGTATTACCCACCATATCCACCACCTTTCCCACCGCCAACACCTTTCCCTTGTTATGGTGGACCTTGTCAACAACCATACTATTATTAATGTACTGTAACAATTCTACCAATGTTATTCCCTCTCTTGACTAATCTATAATCTATTAACATGCTTACAATAAAAACTATTCTCTCTACAGATTCTTCTATTTAGAGAACGTATAATAAGTAGAGAACAAAGTAAAAAAACCTCTTTTTTTAAGAGGTTTTTTTCTTTGTTCTCATTATTCAGCATCCGTGTTTTGATACGCCATCTTAAACAACTTCACTTGGCTATCAATTTCTTCTGTACTACTATTAATAACATAATAATAATCACCAGTTTTATTTTGTTCACGCGTTTTCACATTATCAGCTAATGTAAGCTGTAAAATCGCCTTAATTCTCGCCTTCATTTCAATATCTAATATCGGGAAAGATATTTCTACTCGCTTTTCCATATTTCGCGTCATCCAATCAGCTGAAGATAAATATATCTTTTCCTCTCCATTATGATGGAAATAATAAATTCGGCTATGTTCTAAATATCTCCCGACAACACTAACTACCCGAATATTTTCACTTACATTTGGAATACCAGGCCTTAAACAACATGTTCCTCGAACGATGAGCTCTACCTTCACTCCAGCTTGTGATGCTTCATACATTTTTTTTATTAATGGCTTATCTGTTAATGAATTCATCTTAGCAATAATATATCCATTTCCATATTGCCTATGATAACGAATTTCTTCATCTATTAAATCCATAAATTGCTCTCTTATATCAAATGGTGCAACCGATAAATGATGAAAATGTGGCTTTGTTGTATAACCACTCAAATAATTAAAGAAATTTGTTGCATCGACCCCAAAGTCTTTTCGTGATGTAATATACCCGAAATCAGTATATAACTTTGCTGTTGCGTCATTATAATTCCCAGTCCCAAGATGTACGAACCTTTCGATTTTTCCGTTTTTTCTTCTTACAACTAGTGTAATTTTACTATGTGTTTTCAAATGACTTACACCGTAAATAACGTGACAGCCTGCCTTTTCTAATTCTTTAGCCCAATGCACATTATTTTCTTCATCGAATCTTGCCTTTAACTCAACTAATACCGTCACTTGCTTTCCTTTTTCAGCCGCTACTTTTAGCGCCTGAATAATCGGCGAATCCCCACTTACTCGATATAATGTTTGTTTGATCGCAAGTACATTCGGATCGTCTGCCGCATCACGGACAAAATCAACTACTGGCTGAAACGATTCAAAGGGATGATGTAATAAAATATCATGCTCAATTGCTTTTTCAAATACATCTTCCGCATCCCCTAAGTCTTGAGGTCTTTGCGGAATAAGAGCCGGATATACTAAATGTTCATATAAAGGAGCTAGTTTTTTATATAAAGAAAATAGACATGTTAAATCTAGCGGTCCATCCATTATATACACATCTTCATCTTTTACTTCCAACACCTCATATAATAATGCTAATACTCTTTCATCAATATGCTCTTTGCCAACTTCTAAACGTACAGCAGCTCCCCACTTACGCTTCTTTAATTCTTTTTCAATTACCTTTAATAAATCCCTCGCACCTTCTTCATGAATTGTTAAATCCGCATTGCGTGTAATACGGAAACGAGTAACAGATGATACATTATATCCTGTAAATAATTTATGAGTAAAACCACTAATTACATCTTCTAATAAAATAAATTTATGCTTTTGCCCTTCACTCGGTAAAAATATGAAACGTTCAAGTAATGAAGGAACTTGTACAATTCCTAACTTTGTACGGTTTTCCTCCTCCACTTGTTTCTCATCATATAAAAGAGTAGCTAAATTCAAACTTTTATTTAATAACATTGGAAATGGACGATATGCATCGATAGCTACAGGTGTTAAGACTGGGAAAATTTGCTCATCAAAATACTCTTCTATAAACTCTCTCTGTTCCTTCGTCAAATCATGGAATGTTAAACGCTCAATTCCTTCTATCTCCAGCGCTGGCAACACATAATTTTTAAACGTATTATATTGTACAGTCATTAATTCATGGGCCTTTATCGCAATTTTGTTTAATTGCTTTTTTGGTGTTAAGCCAGCCTTATTTTCTGGTTGGTTAAACCCAGCACTCACTTGATCCTTCAATCCTGCCACGCGTACCATAAAGAATTCATCTAAATTTGAGCTGAAAATGCTAATAAACTTTAATCTTTCCAAGAGCGGATTCGTTTCATCCTGTGCTTCTTGCAGTACACGTTCATTAAATGCTAACCAACTTAATTCTCGATTATTGTAATAAGCTGTATCATTTAAATTAACTATATTCCCCTTCAACATTTCCATCCTCTTCACACTTCCCTTGAAACTTTTTTACTATAATTTAGTTACTTTCATTTTAGCAAATTACAATATTCCAAAGTGTTAATTTTTTGTAAAGACATCCGTACAACTTAACAGTTTGATTCGAAGGATAAGTGAATAGTCGTTTTCAACACTCTTTCCAGCTGCTTTTTTTGCTTTTCAGCTTGCACTTTTTCCGCTAATGCCGATTGCTCACATACAATTGTAAATGTTAATCCCTCTTTACTATCTGTTATAGATATCGATTCAACAAGCGATCTTTGCCTTATATTTAGAGCTGCTGAAAATTGTAAAACAGCCCCTAATAGACGAATTTTTTTTTGTTCATTTTTATCGAACCATCCTTCAAATGGGGACAAGTGTTGTTTAAATAACATTTTTGATTTATAAGACGCAATAAGCGCTAATCTAACTCGCTCTTTATGCATCATACCATCGATTGTTTTATTCGCTAATAAATAAAACGTATGTAAGCGGCTCGCTTCTTCGTCTATATATTTACCTATATTAAATACTTTCGCCGCTTGATAGAATACTTCCCAGTCTTTTTCTGTCATAGAAATTAGCCCTGTTTCCTCCAGCTGTTGACAAATCAATCTTCCATGTTTAATAAGCTGAATTACAAATTCCATATCCATTTCATATTCATGTGATAATAAATGCAGACTTTCTTCGACTACGTTCGGATAATATGAAATCCCCAAATCTTTTGTCAACTCTTCATAGAAAACACCTTCTCGTAACCCTTTTCTACTTAATACAAATGCTGGTGCCTCTATAACATTAACAAGCGTATGAAAAACTTCGACTGCTGGAATAATTGTATCTGCTCGATCTTTTGCCAATCCTTCCAATTTTTGAAGTTCTATGAACGACAATGCTTCCAATTCTTCTTTCACATGTTTAATATCTTCTTCTTTCATTTTATATAAATGTACCCCTGCTATAGGATAACAAATTAAATTTTGATGGATTTTCACTAAGTTCCTCGCACTACCACCAATTGCAATAAGAGGCAATTTCTTATCAATTAACCATGGTAATGTTCGAAATTGATATTCTAAGTACGTTTGAATCTTTTCCAATTCGTCTTTAGTAGGTATATCCTCTTTAATAAATTGTTGCTTTAAAGAAAGTGCTCCAAAAGGAAAGCTATGGTACTCTAAAATTTCTCTATTTCGAAAGTATGTAACTTCCGTACTTCCTCCACCAATATCTACTGTAACTCCTTCAGAGAACGAAGTTGAATTCATAACCGCTAAATAGCCGTAACGTGCTTCCTCATATTCTGATAATACTCTAAGAGTAAAGTCTGTTTGTCCTTCAACAAGCTTTTTAATAGCCTCTTGATTCTCGGCCTGTCTAATTGTTGCTGTTGCAACACAAAGTACATGATGCAACTGGTGGAATCGTGTACTTTCTTGAAATTGAAATAATGTTTGTAACAACACGTCTATTCCTTCTTCAATCAACACACCATCGATTAAGTAATTCCTTAACCGAGCAACCACTTTCGTATTTTCAATCTCCTTATAAAAACCTCCGTTTTGCTTTTCATAAATAACTAAACGCATTGTATTAGATCCAATATCTATAATGGCATATTGCTGTTTTAATATTTCTTTCAAACTTCTCACTCTTTCATTATCAAATTTCTAAAGCACATTCTATTACTATTATACAAAATAGTTGTTTTTTGTAACAATATTGCTTTAATATTGAAAATATATACAATCACTTTTTGCATATAATAAAAATCTATTTTATTTATGTTATAATAATGAAAAATTGAAAGGAGATTCCATATGAAACCTTCACAACCACAATCTCAATTACAAAACCAACATTCTATTAATCGACTAGCTCAATCTATTTTCGTTGTGAATCGTCATGCTAAAGCTGCAACTAATCCGAAGTATTTATATTGGTTAAAAAAGACGGCTTTAGAACGCTTAATTGCTGAAAAAAAAGCTATTAAAGAAGGATTACATTTTTCTAGAAATCCACGCTTTAGCCAACAACAATCGGATGTTCTTATCCGTTTAGGTGATTATTTTTTCCATATTCCTCCTACAAAAGAAGATTTTCGAATCCTACCACATCTTGGTCATCTTGAATCCTCCTATCGAAATCCGAAAACAAACTTATCTTTAACAGTAGCAAAAAAGACACTTCAAGATTATATTGGTCCTGAAGCACTGAAACAAGAGAAAAAATTAAGTGAACCTGTCCCATGGTATAGTCGTACTTATACAAAAAAATAAAACAGTTTGGCCAATTGTAGGCCAAACTGTTTTATTTTTTCTCTTCTTTAATTTTAATATTTGCTTGTTTATAAAAAGCTATTTTTTCTGTATTATAAGATTTCGTAAATTCATTAAACTTATCTTTTTCTGATTCAATATCTTTATAAGATTGATTTACTACTTTTACTTTTTCACTAATATCTTTTAATTTTGTACCTTTATCTTGTAGCATTGTATATAATTCTTTTTCTTGTTTTAACGATTTACCATAGCTATCATACATTTTGTTAAATGAATCATGTCGTTTCTCATATGTACTTTTCACTTTATCCGCTTGATCTTTCAATTTCTTATCTTCAATTTTCTTCACATATTTATCTGCTGATTTCACTTCTTCTTGTGCCTTATTTAAAGATTCTTTTTCTTTTGTAAGCACTTTTTCTCGTTCATCTGTATTTTTCACTGCTTGATTCAGTTTTTCCTTAACAGTTTGATTATTATCTTTTCCCTCTTGAACAATCTGGTTATATAATTCTTGTCCCTCTTTCTCTAAAGTTTCAAGTTTTTTTGCATCTTCAAACATTGTTTTTTCTTGCTTTGCAGCATTTTCAAACGCAACATATAATTCCTCTTCTGGTTTCGGCCCGAAACAACCGGCTAATAAAGTCATTGATAATGCAGTTACAATTGCTAATTTACTATACTTCAACATCTTTTCCTCCTACTTATATACGATCATCGTGTAAAAAGCTATGAAAATTATATATCCTTCTATAAACTCCACACTCGCACCTTTTTTACGAAAATCATTGATATTATTTATTAATACTTGTCAAATTGTATTACTTGAAATTACATTTTACGTCTTTGAGCTCAATAGCAATTTCGTATCCATCTTTACATATACTTTTACTTGGCACTTTTTAAAACTTGTTCATACTATGTATTACATAAAAGTACAACGGAATTCATCACAGCCATAATAATTTGAAGAACAACAGTAATAATTCACCTGATAAAAGATGTTCGTTGTTCTCTCACGTCTATCATTCTATCATTCCCTTTCCGCTTTCTATCAAATAATTTCTTTGTTCATTTTACACAGTTTAAATGCTACCTTGCAACAACTTACAATTATTCTTATTATCCCCTAAAAAGGAAAAGTGTAGAGCATGCTTTCCTCTACACTTTTAAAATGAAACACATTGTGCAAAATGCATTGACACATCCATCATAATTATATGCTTATTCTATATATTTTTAAAGACTTTTATTACAATAAAAGTTCTTTTTGTAATAAAAGTCAAAAAAATGTTACATTTAAAACTTCTTCATTTCATATTTCTTTAAATCAAAGTTTCACTCATTTCCTTACAAATCCCTATGTTGGTACAATTGATTTTGTGCCTTTCTTAACAATTCTTCAAAAGTTTTTCCTTCTATTGGATAACTAGCAGCTCCAAATAATAGGGTTATACTTAACAAACCATTTTCTATTTCGCTTTCAATACTTTTCATTAATCGGTTTGTTATTGTCGACTTTTCATGTCCGTTATCAATCGCCACAATAACATACTTATTTTCATCCCACTTAGTAACGACATCTCCTTTACGAATTGTCTTTACAATCGTACTCTCCAATTTTTGTACTAACACCTCCAATTTTTTTTCTTGCACTGTTTCTTTTAGTCCTTTCCATTCTTTCACAGAAAGAATGTACACTGTAATATTATGAGAATCCCGCTCTGATAAAGCAGCTACTTTCTCAAAGAAATCAACTACAAAATCATTACTTGCCATTCCTCCTACTTCCGTATCCAGACGCCCACTCGCTCTTTTATCATACCAATGTCCAAAATAATAGCTGAGTATCATTTGCAATATATAAATAATAAAGACGGTATAAAATGATCGCGAATCCAGTTTTGTAATTACATCCTGAAGCGCAATCCATTCTGTAACTGCCACTGTATTCCCAAGTAATAATCCACTAATTTTCCCTTTATGTTTCATACTTTTCCTCCCTTCTATACCAATATATGTTTCTATAACAATTATGTTTTTCTACAAAATAAAAAATGTACATATTGAGTGTACATTTCCGCTTAAGCTTGTCTACCATTTCTATTCCATTTCATATATATACTATATATCGTTTTTAGGAAGAGGTGATCTGTATGCTACAAAAAGAAAATCTATCAGATATTATACGTTTACTAGCAGGCTTTCTATTATCATTAAAATTACTGTTTAATTCTTTCGGAGTGAACTTTATTACCAACGATCAAATAGACGCTATTGTAAATGTTGCTTCCTTTCTTTTCATCCTATATTTTGGTTATAAAAATAATTATGTAGGAAAAAAAGGAATCGAGCAAAAAAAAGTACTCAAAAAACACAACCTCCATTAAAGAAAGGAACCTTTCGTACAGGTTCCTTTTTTTCATTGCCTCACTACAACTTCATTTGTTTGCAGTGGACCATATGATACTCCTTTATATTGAAATGTATATGTAGCCTGAAATAATGCGTTTTTAAGTGCTTTATCTTTATTTGCTTTTATTTTACAAATTAGTTCCACCTTCTCATTCGGTAACAAATTATCAATCCGCCACCTTACAAGCTGGAACAGGAACTCACTCATCCCCTTATCAGCCTTTAATGAGTTTGGAATATAGGCAAAATAATCTCGAATCATATGACTTACTACAACTCGTGAAATCATTTCCATTCCTTTATTTTCAACTTCCATTCGAATAATAAGTATGTCATTTACATCATAGGTCAGTTCATATGAAAATTTTTCTTTATACATACTACGGATTTGCAATGTAACTGCTACATTAGGACATTCGTTTTCCTTTTTTGAGCCATCAATCCATAACACCGGTTGTAGCGGTATTGAACGCCTTCCTTGATCCGAAATTCGTTTCCATATTTTCATAATAATATTCACCCCATTTCAGATGCATCATATCCATACGACCTTATTCTGCCTCTCTACACCATATTAATAAAGTTTGTTACAAACGATATATAATTATTACTCTTCCTTTTATCCTATTCGACAATGTAAAGAAAAAACCATTTTTCATCTGTTCACAGACGGTATTCTTACTGAAATATTTTTTTACAATTTCCTTCATTGACTTTATACCAATATTAAGTATTACTCACTCTTTCACAGTCCATACAACAGAATATTTTGACGGAAGAAAAAGTTTGCCTTTTAGTCAAATTTGACTATAATATTCTTTATGGCTTGTGCACTTGTGTAAATTGATTTGAAAGAACTATACTTTACATTTTTATGCGCTGCACTCAAAACTTCATATAGTTTACTTATTATTAAAGGAGGGTTATATTTGGAATCTCAATTATCAAAAACAGACTCCAACAATACAAAATTTGTTGTTGCAGGTTTATTACTTGGTATTTTAATGGCGGCAATGGATAATACAATCGTTGCAACAGCAATGGCAACGATTGTTGGAGACCTAGGAGGATTTGACAAGTTCGTTTGGGTCACGTCTGCATATATGGTAGCAACAATGGCAGGGATGCCTATCTTCGGAAAACTTTCTGATATGTACGGACGGAAACGCTTTTATATTGGTGGTCTTATTCTTTTCTTATTCGGTTCTGCACTTTGCGGAACAGCATCTAGTATTGAGCAACTAAGTATTTATAGAGCAATTCAAGGAATCGGTGGCGGTGCTCTTATGCCTATCGCCTTTACAATTATGTACGATATATTCCCACCAGAAAAGCGCGGAAAAATGACAGGGCTATTCGGTGCGGTTTTCGGGACATCTAGTGTATTCGGTCCTTTATTAGGTGCTTATATTACAGACTATATAAGTTGGCATTGGGTCTTCTATATTAATATTCCATTAGGACTTATCTCCTTCTTCTTCATTACTAAATACTACAGTGAATCTCTAGAATTTAGAAAACAAAAAATCGATTGGGCTGGCGCTATTACACTTGTTATTAGTATCGTGTGCTTAATGTTTGCCTTAGAACTTGGCGGTAAAGAATATGCATGGAATTCCACTGTAATTATCGGTTTATTTACAACAGTTGTTATTATGCTTATTATTTTCTTCTTCGTAGAACGAAAAGCAACTGAACCTATCATTTCTTTCCATCTATTTAAAAAGCCTTTATTCGCAGCTAGCCAAGGCGTTGCCTTTTTCTATGGTGCCGCTTTTATTATCTGTACTGTTTATATCCCAATCTTCGTTCAAGGTGTTCTCGGTGGTTCAGCCTCAAATGCTGGATTAATTTTAACACCTATGATGGTTGGCTCTGTAATTGGAAGCCAAACAGGTGGACAGTTAGCTTCTCGAACAAGTTATCGTAACATCATGGTGGTATCTGGTGTTTTCTTCGTAATTGGTATTTATTTACTAAGCACGTTAACAATGGATACACCTCGTCTACTTGTAACGCTATTTATGGTTCTCACTGGACTTGGAGTTGGTTTCTCGTTCTCAGTTTTAAGTATGTCTTCTATCCACAAGTTAGAAATGCGAGACCGTGGTTCTGCTACATCAACAAACTCATTCTTCCGTTCACTCGGTATGACTCTTGGTGTAACAATTTTTGGTACCATTCAAAATCATACTTTTACGGATAAACTAAACACTGTATTCCCTCCTGAACTAGCAAAATTAGCTCCAAAAGGTGGAGACACAAGTTTCTTATTATCACAAGGTGCTACCGAGAAAATACCAGCTGAAATATTAACTGGTATTAAAGAGGCTCTAGCAACATCTATTGCCAGCACATTCTTCTGGGCACTTATCCCCGCTGTACTAAGTATTATTTGTATTTTACTTATGGGAAATGAACGCCTCTTTACAGGTCCAAAAACGAAACAAAAACAAAAGCAAGTAAGTTAGTATAGAAAAAAGAAACGGCATATCCTTTATGAAAAAGGGTATGCCGTTTATAATATGTATAAAGTTTTTATTTATAGGAGTTGAGATAGCATGAGCATGAAATTAGTCATTCTCGGCTTGCTACTCGAAGGGGATAAACATCCATATGAAGTGCAACACATCATGAAAGAAAGACAAATGGATTGTTATATTAAATATGCAAAAGGATCACTTTATTACGCCTTCGAGCAATTAGAAAAGCAAGGTGCAATTAGTATTACAACTATTGTTCGAGATACGAATAGACCAGATAAAACAATCTTTCATATAACAGAAGAAGGTAAACAATTATTTCACAAGTTACTATTAAAACAATTCGAAGCAAAAAATCAAATATATAAACCAATTTATTCGGCACTCTCTTTCGCTCATTTTGGTGATGACCAAGAGTTAGTCCCGATTTTAGAAAAAAAGAAAAATGATACCGTTCAATATTTACATAAAATGCAAACTATTTATGATTGTAGCAAAGGACAAATCCCACGTGCACAACTATATATTTTACAAAGTGTTATTGAACATATTACAGTTGAATTGCAATGGTTAAATACCCTCCTTACAGATGCAGTTGCAGGACGCCTTTCAGAAATTGATAAAAATGAAGGTTGAGGTTATAAAGAAGCAACTGTAAAAGATAATAAAGTTATTTCATTTGATAATCTAAAACAAGCATAGCCCTGTTCTAATTTAGGACGGATTATGCTTGTTTAATTTTGGTTATAAGATACTTCACTGCGCTCAAAAATATAACAAGGATTTCTTCATCACCATAGTCCCATAATGGAAGATTATTTCTTAAAACTCTATATAAAAAGGTTGTCGATTTTCATCCAAGCTATATTCAATTCTTTGTCTGAAATTCATAAAATTCACCATCTCTAACGCCTGCTCAATAGGATAAAACCCTACTTCCAAACTTTCTGGTGTAGTCGTTAATTTACCCCCAACTGGTCTAGCTAAAAACAATGTGTTACATATTGAATGGTTCACATTTTGAAATACTCCACAAAATTTTAAAACCTCAATATCAATACCCGTTTCCTCTTTCGTTTCCCTTATTGCAGCATCTTTCAAAGACTCCCCTTCTTCAACTTGTCCACCTGGCATTTCCCATCCTCTTCTAGGTCCTTTAATTAATAGGATTTCATTTTGTTCATTCATTACAATTGTCGCTGCTGAAACTATATGTTTTGGCGGTGAATATATATTTTTTGTACTTTGTTCCAATTGAAATTCCCCATTTCTATAAACTTAGTTTATGTATCTTTATACAGAAATCTTGTTCTTTCTTGTAATAACTTACTATTTCAAAATGAACCATCCAATTCCCTTCCTTATTCCAAAATATGGACGAATTTTCAAATAACATAACTATCATCTTATCTCTGTACAAGTACACTTTCTTTGTATGTTTAACCGCGATTCACTCCCTAAAAAAAATCAGAAGAATCCGAATAATGAAAATAAAAAACTTTAGAATTTTCTTATTTTAAAACAGTAGACAAAATTCCAAAAATTGTGTTAGAATTTGTTTCAATATCATATCGCTTGTTAAATTCCTTTCAAAAGGAAAATAGGTACACGAAAATTTCGTTTCGTGTTTAAAAGGGAAGATTGGTGAAAATCCAACACGGTCCCGCCACTGTAAATGCTGAGATTTCTTTTTAGTGCCACTGTGAAAACGGGAAGGTGAAAGAAATTATATGAAGCATAAGTCAGGAGACCTGCCTGTTTTAACAACACTGATAGATTCACGGATGATGATGAGGTGTTAAAACAAAAAGGAAGGCTTATTTTCTATGCCTTTATACTTTTTGTTATAGGTATTTCCTAGTAAACGGAAATGCTTACTTTCAATTAGGGAGGAATTTGAAATGGCAATTCAAACAAGTAATTTAGGTTATCCACGTATCGGACTACAACGAGAGTGGAAAAAAACATTGGAAGCTTTTTGGTCCAATAAAATCGATGAAGAACAATTTTTAACAACGATGAAAGAAATTCGCCTTCAACACGTTAAAGTACAGCAAGAAAAAGGGATTGAACTCATTCCAGTTGGCGACTTTACATATTATGATCACGTTTTGGATACTGCTTATATGCTAGGATTTATTCCATCACGTTTTTCTGAGTTTACATCTTATCTTGATGTATATTTCGCAATGGCGCGTGGCTCTAAAGATCACGTAGCTTCCGAAATGACAAAATGGTTTAACACAAACTATCATTATATAGTTCCTGAATATGAAGAGGGATTACAAATCTCTTTAAAAGATAATCGTCCACTTCGCTTATACGAAGAGGCAAAACAAGAATTAGGAGTAGATGGAAAGCCTGTTATTTTAGGACCATATACTTTCTTGAAATTAGCTAAAGGGTATACACAAGAACAATTCGCTACAATTTTAAAACAATTAGTTGCACCATACGTACAACTGCTTTCAGAACTACATGCAGCTGGTGCACAAGTCATTCAAATTGATGAACCGATTTTCGCTTCTTTAACGAAAGAAGAAGTACAACAAGCAAAAGAAATTTATGAAGCTATTCGTAAAGATGTTCCAAATGCGACTCTTCTTTTACAAACATATTTTGATAGTGTAGAAGAAAACTATGAAGAAATTATTACATTCCCTGTATCCGGTATTGGATTAGATTTCGTTCATGGTAAAGAAGGTAATCTAAATGCTATTTCAAAATACGGATTCCCAGCTGATAAAACTTTAGCTGTCGGTTGTATAGATGGCCGTAACATTTGGAGAGCTGACCTTGATGAAGTTCTTACATTATTTACAACGTTACAAAAACAAGTCCAAACGAAAGATTTCATCGTTCAGCCTTCTTGTAGCTTATTGCATACACCAATCGATAAAACAGAAGAAACTCACTTATCGACTGAGCTATTTGATGCGTTAGCATTTGCAAATCAAAAATTAGAAGAGTTAGTTCTTATTCATTCCGCTCTGACTCAAGGTACAGAAAGCATTAGTAATGAGCTGGAAACATACCGAAATGTACATCATACAATTCGGTCGTCTGCTGCACGTAACCGAGAAGATGTGAAAGCAGCACGTACAGCACTAAAAGAAGAAGATTTTTCACGTCCTCTTCCATTTGAAAAGCGCTATGAATTACAACAAGTTGCCCTGGAGTTACCATTGTTACCAACAACGACTATCGGTAGCTTCCCGCAAACAACTGAAGTTCGTCAAACGCGAAAAGAATGGCGTAACGGTGTTATTTCAAATGAACAATATGAACAATTCATTGAAAAAGAGACAGAAAAATGGATTCGTTACCAAGAAGAAATTGGTCTTGATGTCCTTGTACATGGTGAATTCGAAAGAACTGACATGGTCGAATATTTCGGTGAGCGTCTTGCTGGTTTCTCATTCACTAAAAACGGTTGGGTGCAATCATACGGTTCCCGCTGCGTAAAACCACCTGTTATTTATGGTGATGTAGCCTTTATTAACGGAATGACTATTAAGGAAACTGTTTATGCACAAAGCTTAACAGAGAAAGTTGTAAAAGGAATGTTAACTGGACCTGTTACAATTTTAAATTGGTCCTTCGTTCGAAATGACATTCCAAGAAAAGAAGTTTCGTATCAAATTGCATTAGCTCTTCGTCACGAAATTGAATTACTTGAATCTTCCGGAATTCGAGTAATCCAAGTCGATGAGCCAGCACTTCGTGAAGGAATGCCACTAAAAGAAAAAGATTGGGACGCTTATATTACATGGGCAGTACAATCCTTCCTTTTAGCAACTTCTTCTGTAGCAAATGAAACACAAATTCATACTCATATGTGTTACAGTAACTTCGAAGATATTGTTGACGCAATTCGTGCATTAGATGCAGATGTGATTTCTATCGAAACTTCAAGAAGTCACGGTGAATTTATTGATACATTAAAACATACAACATATGAAAAAGGCATCGGTCTAGGTGTATATGATATTCATAGCCCACGTGTACCGAGTAAAGATGAAATGTATAAAATCGTAGAACAATCTTTAGAAGTATGCGATCCTAAATATTTCTGGATTAATCCTGATTGTGGTTTAAAAACGAGAAGAACAGAAGAAGTTATTCCAGCTTTAGAACACATGGTGCAAGCAGCAAAAGATGCTCGTTCCCTGCTAAAAACAAACGCATAACAAAAATGGGTTATCCTTTTTGAGGATAACCCATTTTTTATTCTTTACTTTCAAAAAAGAATTCGTATTGTATTTTATATAATTCATCATCCGTTGGTTCTTCAAGAGGAGTTGCTTGTAATACAACTGTATACTCACCATTTGGAATAGGGATTTGAAATTTATTTGAAAGAATACTTGTTACAACGATACATCCATTTTCAACTGTGAAAGGAACTGTAACCGTTCTAATCACTTCTTCTTTTTCAATATGTTTCCCTTGGGTCACTTTTACTTCACAAGTATAATCAGAGAGTGCTTCAAAAATAACAGTTCCATCCGCCTTCGCATAACCTCTTTCAAAATCTTCATCTGTCCAGTCAACGTAAGGCTGCTCACCGTCATAGTTCATCAACATTAATTGCGAATACGAAATTGTTAACTCCATCGTTCCCCTTCTCCTTCATTATGAAATATGCAACTACTACTTTACGTCAAATTTCACACGCGTACCATCTGGGTATTTGTCTAACTTATTTCCTACCCAAGACCCTGCCCCGCGGTTATCCGCTGGACTTATATATTCAATATGTGCTCCTTTTCCGCCTTCTTTACACATCGCCATTGGCCATTCATCACGATCATACCCTTTTTTTGATGGATATGGAGCTAACGATAATTTTCTTCTATCCGCAGCACCACCACGGTCGATTGTACAAACTTCTGAATGTCCTTCTTTTATAGCATCCGTAATATGTTTCCCTGTCTCTGGATATCGCTCTTTCGGAAATTCTAGAACTTGATCATACGCATTTGTTTTTTTGATACTTGTTTCCCCTGGAACAAGTACTTCATAAACCGCTACTACAATAGAAAGAATTGCAATAATTGAAATGATAATACCTTTTAATTGCTTCATGTATACCTCCATGATTCTACCAGTTTCTTTTCCTCAGTTATTATAACAAACTTCTCCTGTATATGTTTTCAGACATTATTTTAGCTCTTCTTCGCCATTCCGCCAAAAAACTCTCATTTTCCTTCATCTTTTCACTAATGCTGTAGAAAACTAATAACCTTCCGACATTCTTTTTCAAAGGAAGTCCTCATAAAAGATTGAAATGATATATACGATACTTTTTGGGGAGGAAATATTATGGAAGCTACCTATAAAACGAAAGATGTCACGAATAAAACAGGCATCCCAAAACATATAGTTCGCAAATATAGTCAACTGTTAGAGGAACATGGTTATATGATTTCCAAAACAGCTGATGCTCGTATTTATAAATTGGATGATTTAAAACTATTGAAATCTATACATGAAAGAGCTGCTACATTGCAAGAAGACATTTCAGAAACAATACCCCTTATTTTAAAAGAAAAAGAGGCCCCACCTGTACCAGTTATACAAGATACGCAAGAAATACAACCGAAAGAAAAAGAAGATGGGCGTAACTTTGAGGAGTTCATGTTAAAGCTTGAAATGCTCGCTCAATTAAATGAAGCAATTATTCATCAAAATTCTACCCTTATTACCCAAAATCGTTTAAAAGATGAAAAGCTAGATGAATTGATGCAACAAGTCTATGTAAAAGAAGGCTCTCAAGAAAAAATGCTACAAGAGTTAGTAGATCATGCCGCTCAAACAGATGCCCTACAAAAAGAAAAGATGGACTTATTAATGAATCATATGTATAAACGAGAATCTAAGCAAGAAGAAAAAATGAATAAACTCGTAAATCAAATTTATAATAAAGACAGCAACCGCGATGCACAACTTATGCAAGTGATTCGTGAAATTCAAGAAACAAAACGATTAGTCGCAGCTTCAAAAGAACAAAGCTTTTTCCAATCATTTAGGAGTTTATTTAGCAGAACAAAAGAAGGAAAAACAACTGAATAAAATAATATATTTTTTCCTATATAAAATAAAAAGTTACCTTCCAACGGTAACTTTTATTCCTTATTTCGTACAGCTGGCAATATAATAATCGCTTCCGTCCCTTTCCCACTTTCGCTTTTATATTCCAGCGTACCATTATGCGCTTGTAAAATACTAAATGTTACCATAAGCCCTAATCCTGTTCCTTTTTCTTTTAAAGAATAATATGGTTGTCCTAGCCTAGCTAACTGTTCTTTCGTCATTCCAACACCACTATCTTTAACTCTTATTACAATCGTTTCATCTTTTTGCATAGCCGTTACTTTTAAATACCCTTTATTTCCTTGAATTGCTTCAATACCATTTTTAACAACATTCATAATAGCTTGTTTCAATTTCGTCTTATCGCCAATCGTATAAAGACTTTCAGAAATCTCAACTTGCAAATATACACCTTGCATCGCTGCAAATGATGACATAAGAGTTGTCATTTCTATTAATTGAGCGGATAAGCAAATGTGTTCTTTTTTCTCAATTTGTGGCCTTGCTAAATTTAAATAATCTGAAATAATTTGTTCTGCCCGGTCCAATTCGGCTAATACGAGACGCATATAATCCTTATTCTTCACATCTTCCGTACTTTCTAGCAATTGAATAAAGCCACGAACAACAGTGAGCGGATTTCGAACCTCATGTGCAACACTTGCTGCCAACTCACTTACAATATTAAGCTTTTCTGACTTTTGCATCTCTGTACGTAGTATTGCATTTTCATTTAAATATTCTGTTAAGTACACCTGAAATACCATTGTCATAACCATAATAAGCGAAGCAAATATATATCCGCTATATATGTGCGAAATATGCGGTGTAAACCCCGTTTCTAACAGAACAGTAATTATGCCAATCACTAGAGAAACAAGTACGTACAATGATGAAATCATAAATGCTAAAATTAGCTTCTTATCTCTTGAAAATAGAGACCATTTCTTTGATAAAAATAATGGAACGATTAATAGAAATATTACTTCTATGACTGGAAGAAGGTTCATTCCTTTTAGTGCCCATTCATATGCAACAAAAATAACGGCCGGGATTAAACCAACAATCCCACCATATAAAAAACCACTAACAATCGGGATTGGGTGAAAGTTATACCCACAAATGTCACCAAAACAAATAGAGTATGTCATGGAGAGAACGAGTGTAATGCTAGATAGAAACATAATAAAGTAGCGGTTCGGCTTCGGAGGCATTTCTTGATAACGATTTAGGCGAATCGCTTCATATAAAAATAGTGGCAAAATAATGATGGCAATTTGGATCATTAAATCACGGATAAGCTCCATAGCCTCTCATCCCCTATATGTATTTTGATATGATTATATCATTTTACGGCTTTATTTGTTTTAAAATTTTGATTTTTCTTAACATATTTGTTAATTCTTTGTTAACATCACATAATAATTGTTACAGATTTTCGAAATGAATGTAAACCCTGTACCAAATTTCTGCCTGGCAGTATACAATGAATACGGATTACAAAGAAAATAAAAAAATACTTCATGAGACGGACAACTATAGCAAAATACAGCATATAATCCATACTATCTATGTTTACAAATAAGTGATCATTATTTTAGTAGGAGGAAGATAAATATGGCGGGTACTACGCTTGTTTTAAAAGAAGAAAATTTGGTCGTTCTAGAAAATGTTGAAAAATCGGTATATGAAGAGTTACAGCATAAAACAGGAGATGAAAATTGCACATGTGCTGTGAATGAATCAGTTGTTCACCTTGGCAAAGTATCCTCTGTACTATGGAATGAAGATGAAATAGATTGGGAGTACGGATATTAAAAAGTCGCTTATAGCGGCTTTTTTTCTATTCTCTCTCTCTTTCTACATAACATATACGCAAGCGAAATCATAGAAAATATGTTAAAATGAACTTAATTTTCAAACGGAAGAAAGGGAGATACAATGGAACAATTCATTAATCCTAGAGTAAAGGACATCCAAATTTCTGGAATCCGTCAATTCTCTAACATGATTCAAAACTATGATAATCTTATCTCTTTAACAATTGGACAACCCGATTTTCCTACACCTTCTCTCGTAAAAGAAGCTGCTAAACGGGCTATTACAGAAAATTACACGAGCTATACACATAACGCTGGTTTATTAGAATTACGCAAGGCAGCTTGTAACTTTGTAAAAGATAACTACGATTTACAGTATTCACCTGAAAACGAAACCATCGTTACAATCGGTGCCAGTGAAGCTATTGATGTAGCATTCCGAACAATTTTAGAGCCAGGAACAGAAGTTATTTTACCTGCGCCTATTTATCCAGGATACGAACCAATTATTCGATTATGCGGCGCAACACCTATTTTTATCGATGTTCGTGAAACTGGCTTCCGTTTAACAGCCGAAGCACTAGAAAATGCTATTACAGAAAAAACAAGATGCGTCGTTTTGCCGTATCCTTCTAATCCAACTGGTGTAACTTTATCAAAAGAAGAACTACAAGATATTGTAGATGTTTTAAAAGATAAAAATATTTTCGTCCTTTCTGATGAAATTTATAGCGAACTTGTATATGAACAAAAACATACGTCTATCGCTCATTTCCCAGAAATGCGTGAAAAAACTATCGTCATTAACGGTTTATCAAAATCTCATTCTATGACTGGCTGGCGTATCGGTCTATTATTCGCACCAAGCTATTTAGCAGGACATATACTAAAGGTTCATCAGTACAACGTAACGTGCGCTACTTCAATCGCTCAGTACGCTGCAATTGAAGCATTAACAGCTGCTAAAGATGCACCAAAAATGATGCGTCATCAATACAAAAAGCGCCGTGATTACGTATATAATAGGCTCATTCAAATGGGCTTAACAGTTGAAAAGCCCACAGGTGCATTTTACTTATTCCCATATGTTGGGCATTTAACATCTTCATCATTTGATTTTGCACTTGATCTTGTAAAAGAAGCTGGATTAGCTGTCGTTCCTGGGACAGCATTTTCTGAATATGGTGAAGGCTATCTTCGCTTGTCCTATGCATATAGTATTGAAACTTTAAAAGAAGGCTGCGATCGATTAGAGGCCTTTCTACAACAAAAAGCTAAGAGTTAAACTCTTAGCTTTTTTTATGCATAATGATCGCAAGTTTGGCGCTTCAGTAATTTATGAGGAATAATAATACACTTTGCAGTAGACTCCGCATTCTCTACTTTATCCACTAAAGCTTTTGCTGCCTCATACCCTAGTTGATATATATTCACATCAACTGTCGAAAGTGGCGGACTCGCAATTTCTGATAATAAAGCATTATTAAAGCTTACAATAGAAACATCCTTCGGTACAACGAATCCTTTTTTAGAAAGTGCACTTAACACACCAAGTCCAATTAGATCATCCGTTGCCACAATTGCTGTCGGTGGTTGCTTCAGCCCCATTAGCTCCTCAACGGCTTGTTGACCACTTTCTCTCGAAAAATCAAAATGTAAAATATACTCTTTTGGTAATACAATGTCTGCTAATTTTAAAGCATCACTCATACCAGCCAAACGATCTCTCGTTACAAGTAAATCTGATCCACCGCCGATGAACGCGATTTGTTTATGACCTAATGAAATCAAATATTCTGCTACTTCTCTTGCAGCTGTATAATTGTCATTATCTACATATGTAATTTCATCTTTTCGATCATACGGTTTCCCGATTAAAACAAACGGGAAATTTTGTTCATGCAAATATTGAATAATCCGATCATTCTCTCTTGAATATAAAAGAATAATGCCACCAATTTGGCGTCCCTGTACCATCTTTACAACACCATTAAAAATTTCATCTTCCGTTTCACCTGTCGACATATAAAGCGCATACCCTTCCACATGTGCAAATGAACTAATCCCTCTTATAACTTCTGGGAAAAACGGATTTTGAAAAGCTTTACTTGCAGAACTTGGCATAACAAGTCCAAGTGTTTTCGTTGTTTGGTTAGCTAGATTTCTTGCGTTTAAATTGGGATGATACCCTAGTTCACTCATTACTTTCCGAACACGACGCTTTGTTTTTTCACTTATACTTGGATTATCAGCAATTACACGAGAAACGGTAGATGGTGCTACATTCGCCTTCTTCGCCACATCTTTAATTGTAACTGTCATAAAAATCCCCCTCCTCTCACTTCTCTGTCATTTTTTATATTTTAATCTTGCACCCGTTGCAAGTAATAGGAGAAGTCATTAACTTTTATTGAGTCTATCTTGTAAAACCTATCATATTCTCCCTCTCCATGTATTGTAAGGGATATAGCTCTTTTTTCCTATACTATAATATACTATTTATTTCACTTCTTTTCATATGTGATGTCAAATCCCTTTTCATCGCCCTATAAAATTTTTTATAGGGCGATGAAAAGAAAAATGGGACGTAACGTCCCATTTTTCATCCTTTCGTACCTCCAGCAGTTAAACCAGAGATAAAGTATTTTTGTAGTGATAGGAATAAAATTGAAATTGGGATTGCAATCAATACTGAACCTGCTGCAAACGTTGTGAATTCATTACCAAATTTCTTCGCTACCATTTCATATAACCCAACTGCTAACGTATAATTTTCTGGTGTGCGCAAAATAACACTCGCTAAAATGAAATCTGTAAATGGACCGATGAAAGTAAATAACGCCACAACCGCTACAATTGGCTTTGCAAGTGGCATAATGATTTGCCAAAAAATACGGAAATGTCCTGCCCCATCCATACGAGCTGACTCATCCAATTCTTTCGGAATCGTATCAAAATATCCTTTCATAAGCCATGTATTCATTGGAATTGCCCCGCCTACATAAATTAAAATTAATGCAAGGTGCGTATCGATTAACCCTGTTAACTGTGCTAATACGTATAGAGCGATTAGCGCCGCAAAGTTCGGGATCATTTGTAGAATTAAAAATGTTAATAATCCATTTTTTCTTCCAACAAAACGGTATCTTGAAAATGCATAAGCAGTAAAACTAATTGCTAACACTGAGAAAATCATCGTTATAACACTTACTTTTAATGTGTTTTTATACCATAGTAAATAATTACTATTCTCTAAATCTAATAACTTACGATAATGATCTAACGTTGCATTTTGCGGAATAATACTTGATCCAGATAAACTATCACCTGGATTAAACGATGAGCCAATAATCCATAATAACGGATAGAAAATGATGGCACACATTACGAAAATAACGAAATAACTTAATGAGAGACGTAACATCTTTTGTCTTTTAATATTCATTTACATCATATCCTCTTCTTGGAATGATTTTGTTCTCTTAAATTGCCATAACGCAACTGTAATAACGATTAACGATAATATCATTGTAAGAGCTGCTGCTTTCCCGTACTGCGCTGAAGTCATCGTTAACTTATAAATCCATGAAATTAAAATATCCGTTCCACCTGCGTCTTGTCCAGCTACAGCAGGACCTCCACCATTAAATAAATAGATGATACTAAAGTTATTAAAGTTAAACGTATATTGCGTAATTAATATTGGTGCTGTTGCATATAGAACAAGTGGCAATGTAATTTTACGAAACTGTTGCCAAGCTGTAGCTCCATCTACTGTAGCAGCTTCATATAACTCCCCTGGAATCGATTGCAGTATACCTGTTGTCATTGCAAAGACGAACGGGAATCCAAGCCACGTTTGAATCATAATTAAAGCGATTTTTGCCCAAAACGGATCTGTCATCCAAGCAATCTTTTCGATTCCAAATAACGCCAATACTTGATTGTTAATTGCTCCAAATGTTTCATTAAACATACCAGAGAAAACAAGAATAGATACGAATGCTGGGACCGCCCACGGTAAAATGAAGATTGTTCGAATAATTGCCTTCCCTTTAATACCAGGCTGATTTACGATAATCGCTAAGAAAATACCAAGCGCAACTTGTAATGTCGTTGCAACGAATGTCCAAATGACAGTCCAAGAAAATACGCTTAAAAATGTCTCTCTCCACATCGGTAATGTAAAGATATCAATAAAGTTTTTGAAGCCCACCCAATCTACTAATTTAGCTGGAGGAGAGTGGTATAAATCATAATTCGTAAATCCAATTAAAATTACGAAGATGATTGGAAATACAACTACAAAGATAAGTAATAGAAAACCTGGTGAAACCATTAAATATGGAAAACCTTGATCTAGTAAATTACGGTATTGCTCTTTTACAGAGTTTAATGGGGTTCCTATATCACGTTTCTTCCCGTTTTGGTATGCATCATATAAATTAAATGCATATATTCCGAGTCCAAACGCGATGACGATGAGTGCCAAGATTCCTTCTACTAATAGAAAGACAGAATGGTCACGTGGAACTTCTGTACCAAGCGTTACAATTCCCCATAATCCCATATTTAATAAATCAGCAAATGCTACAATAAATGAACCTGTTAATACTAGAAAAATAAGACCTTTTACAAATTGTTTATTATACATTTGGCCCATGCCTGGAATGATTGATAACATGGTTGCCATTTTCCTATGTTTTGAACCGTTTAAGCCGTTTGCTGGTTCCAATGTTTGCATGTTCCTTCCCCCTTTTTTCTGGGAGAGAATTCGTGCCTCTCATATTAGAGGCACGAATTTCACCTTATTTTTGCTTACTATGATTTGCCTCAATATTACCTTTAATTTGCTTCACTGCATTATCAAGTGCTGCTTTTGGTGCCTCTTTCTCCGTAACAACTAATTGAAGCGCATCTCCAGCTGGTTTCCATACTTCTTGCATTTCTGGAATGTTTGGCATTGGAATTCCATTTTCAGATTGCGTTGCAACTGCTTTTGCAGCTTCATTATCTTTAATAATTGGATCTTCCATTACTGATTTTACTGGAGGAATTTCTTTTGTTTTCTCAAATCGAATTTTTGCGTTTTCTTCATTCGTTACCCATTCAGTGAACTTTGTAGCTAAATCATTTTGTTTAGAGAAACTTGTTACATGCCATCCTTTAACCCCAACAAACGTTTTCATTGGTTGACCATTTGGTAATTTAGGCATTGGAGCAACACCATAATCAATTCCGTTCTTTTCCATCGCTTGGAACGCCCAAGGTCCGTTCATGATAGATGCTGCTTTTCCTTCGTTAAATAGTCCATCAGCAGCAGGTCCACCAGATTCACCGATAATACCTTTCGGGAATAACTTTTCTTTGTACCATTTTTGAAGGTATTCCGCACCTTGTACTGCTCCGCTATTATTTAATCCAACATCACTTGCATTTGGCTTTCCATCTTTTTCACCAAACACATAGCCACCCATACCTGCCATGAATGCATTAGCAAAGTAGAAGTTATCTCCTAGTGTTAAAAATCCGTACTTGCCATCCTTCGTAAATTCTTTCGAGAAGTTAAACAGCTCGTCCATCGTTTCTGGTGCTTTTGGCATTAATTTTTTATTGTAAATAAAGATTGGTGTCTCAATTGCTTTTGGTAAACCATATAATTTCCCGTTATATGTCTGTGCTGCTATTGATGAATCAGTAAATTTACTCTTTACAGCATCATCAGCTTTCACTTCTGAAAGTAAACCTTCTGTTACTGCGTTTCCGATTTGATCATGTGGCAATGTTACAACATCTGGTCCAGTCCCCGCTGGTCCATCAAGGCGTAACTTCTTCACTTGATCTGTCATTTGCATTTCAACAACTTTTACTTTTACTTTATATTTTTCCTCAAAACTTTTCACTGCTGGTTCTAAAGCAACACCTTTTTTATCATCTTCCCAAACGAGAAGATCGTAATCTTTCTTTGCTTTACTTTCTTCTTTCTTCCCTGAATCTTTCGGTCCACATGCAGATAACATACCAATTGATAATGCTGAAATCGTTAATAATGATAATGCTTTCTTCATCCCAAAAACCTCCCTAAGTTGTATATGTACCTTACTAATTGAAAACGTTTGCATTGAATGGTTTAATAGAAGCGCAAACAATATCTCAATCTATGAAAACGTTTGCGCTATTTGTCTATCATTATACATTCTTTTATTCATTTTGCAAATATTAATTTTTAAAATATTATTACTATACTCCTTATACATTGACTTTATATGAAATGAATACTACTCTTATAAGCAATATTAAAGCTATGCAAAAGGCAATCGTTTGCAACATATGCTTTATTATTACACGTAAGGGAACAATAAGTATGGAGATATTAAAGGGGGATTTTCTATATGCTTAAAGAAGCCATTTATCATAGGCCAAAAGATAATTACGCATACGCTTACGATGAAAAAACGATTCACATCCGAATACGTACTCAAAGAGACGATGTTCAAAGCGCCACTCTTATTTACGGTGATCCTTATGACTGGAAAGACGGGAAATGGATTACATCAAATACACCGATGAAAAAAACTGGTTCTACCGCATTGTTTGATTATTGGTCCATTTCTATCGAACCGAAATTTAAGCGCTTACGTTATGGATTCGAATTAAAAAATGATACAGAAACGCTTATTTATTCAGAACGCGGATTTTTCTCTACCATTCCAAATGATGACGTTGGTAACTTTTTCTGTTTTCCATTTATTCATGCAAATGATGTATTCAAAGCACCTTCTTGGATTAAAGAAACCGTTTGGTATCAAATTTTCCCAGAACGGTTCGCGAATGGTGATCCTGCACTAAATCCAGAAAACACTCTTCCTTGGGGCTGTGCTGAGCCAACTCCAACTAATTTTTTCGGTGGAGATTTTGCTGGTATTATTCAAAACCTTGATTACCTTGTGAAGCTTGGAATTTCAGGGATATACTTCACACCTATTTTCAAAGCACATTCAAACCATAAATATGACACAATTGACTACATGGAAATCGATCCGCAATTCGGGACGAAAGAAACGTTCAAAGAACTCGTTCAGGCATGTCATACACACGGTATAAAAGTAATGCTCGATGCCGTGTTTAATCATAGTGGATACTTTTTCGATAAATTCCAAGACGTGCTAGAAAACGGTGAGAAGTCTGCTTATAAAGAGTGGTTCCATATTCATGAATTTCCGATTAGAACTGAGCCACTTCCGAATTATGATACTTTTGCGTTTACACCGTATATGCCTAAATTAAATACAGCACATCCTGATGTAAAAGAATACTTACTTGAAGTTGGGCGTTACTGGGTAAGAGAATTCAATATAGACGGTTGGCGCCTTGATGTAGCAAATGAAGTCGATCATAGCTTTTGGAGAGAATTCCGAAGCGAGATAAAGACATTAAATCCTGAAGTATATATTTTAGGAGAAATTTGGCATGATGCACTTCCATGGCTACAAGGAGATCAATTTGATGCTGTAATGAGCTATCCTGTTACAAACGCTCTACTGTCTTACTTTGCTAACGATTCCATTAAAGCAAATGAATTTATGAAACAAATTACAGAATCTCTACATTCCTACTCTATGAACGTAAATGAAGCAGCGTTTCATTTATTAGACAGCCATGATACACCAAGAATATTGACAACATGTAACGGAGATAAAAATAAGTTAAAGTTACTTTATGTATTCCACCTTTCTTTCATCGGCTCTCCTTGTATTTATTATGGAGACGAAATTGGTATGGACGGCGGTATGGATCCAGCTTGCCGCAAATGCATGATTTGGGATACGAAAAAACAAGATCATACATTATTTACACATGTACAAACATTAATTTCATTACGAAAGCAATATAAAGCATTTGGAGGACATGGTACTTTCCAATTCATCGAAGCAAATGATGAACATAATTATATTTCTTATACGAAAACATATGAAGATGAAACTATCTTTTTCGTTTTAAATCCGACTGATAGTGAAATCACTGCTTCCCTCCCTCTCCATGTTACTGGAAAGAAAATCATTAACATTTATACAAACGAAGAATTTTCAGCGGAAGCAAGTGTATTACAAGTTACACTTCCTCCATATGGATTCTCAATCTTAAAATGGTAATCAAAAAAGCCTTATACCAAGTGGTATAAGGCTTTTTCTTATTTCAATTTAAATACCATCGCTTCATACGGACGTAATGTCATGTTATCTATCGATCCATTCTCTACGTCGTAATTATGTATGAATAACTCTGCTTCACTATACTTAATGTCCTCAGGCAATTCAAATACACATTCTTCCGCCGTAAAGTTTGCAATGACAAGAAGTTTTTCTTCTCCATATGTTCTTACGTATGCAAAAATAGAAGGGTTATTCTCTAATATTAAATCATATGATCCATACACAATAATCTCATTATTTTTACGTAACTCAATTAATTTTTTATAGTAATAATAAATTGAATCTTTATTTTGGATCGCTTGTTTCACATTGATTTCTTTATAGTTAGGGTTTACCGTAATCCAAGGCTCACCTGTTGTGAATCCAGCATGATTCTGATTGTCCCACTGCATCGGTGTTCTAGCATTATCTCGGCCTTTTATATAAATAGACTGCATCACTTTTTCTATATCTTCACCGCGCTCTATCACTTTTTCCTTATACATATTTAATGTTTCAATATCTCGATATTCATCAATCGATTCAAATCGAACGTTTGTCATTCCGATTTCTTCTCCTTGATAAATATACGGTGTTCCTTTCATCATATGAAGCACCGTCGCTAACATTTTCGCAGATTCAATGCGATACATTCCATCATTACCAAAGCGAGATACAACGCGAGGCTGATCATGGTTATTCCAATACAGGCTATTCCATCCAGTATGCTCTAATGCTTTTTGCCATTTCGTTAAATTCTCTTTTAAAGTAAGGAGTGAACATGGTTTTACATCCCATTTCCCGCCTTCTCCTGAATCTAAATCCATATGTTCAAATTGGAATACCATCTGCAGTTCTTTTCGTTCTTCCCCAGTATACATTTTCGCCTCTTCTGTCGTTACACCAGGCATTTCACCAACCGTCATAATATCATAATGAGACAATACTTCTTCATTCATTTCATGTAAATATTTATGAATGTTTGGGCCATTCATAAAATGCTTATGGCCTGAAACATACCCCTCTTCTTCTGTTTCTACAGCTGGTAAACCCTCTTCTTTAGAAATAAAATTAATAACATCCATACGAAAGCCATCAATTCCTTTTTCTAACCAAAACTTCATCATTTCATAAACATCTTGTCTTACCTTTTCATTATCCCAATTTAGATCCGGCTGTTTTTTAGAAAACAGATGTAAATAATATTCATCTGTCATTTCATCATACTTCCATGCTGATCCACTAAAAGCTGCGCCCCAGTTGTTCGGCTCTTTTCCTTCTTTTCCAGGACGCCATATATAGTAATCTCTATATTTATTATCTTTTGATTTACGTGACTCAATAAACCAATTATGTTCGTCAGAAGTATGGTTAACAACTAAGTCCATCATAAGTTTCATATTACGTTCATGCATTTCATGTAGTAGCTCATCCCAATCTTCCATCGTTCCGAACTCATTCATAATTTTACAATAATCACTTATATCATAACCATTATCATCATTTGGAGATTCATAGACCGGCGATAACCAAATGACATCAATCCCTAATTCTTTTAAGTAATCTAGCTTTGAAATAATACCACGAAGATCTCCAATACCATCACCGTTACTATCCATAAAGCTACGAGGATAAATTTGATATACTACACTTTCTTTCCACCATTGTTTTTCCATTATGCTACCCCATTTCATTAATAATTCGATTTTCTTTTTTAAGGCGCAAACGTTTTCATTAATGAATGATAACAGATTCTATCTTAATTTAAAATAGCGCTTACAACTTTTGTTCTTATTTTTCTAAGAAAACATATGAAAAGTACTAATATTCCTCCAATAAATGAAAACGTTTTATTTTTTTGTTTATTTTTTAAATCTATTAGTTTATAATGAACTCAAAGAAAACGTTTGCATAATTATTTCTAGGGGGAAATACCATGGCAGAACTGAAATTAGAAAACATTTATAAAATATATGATAATAACGTAACGGCTGTAACAGACTTCAATTTACACATTCAAGATAAAGAGTTTATCGTATTTGTCGGTCCTTCTGGATGCGGAAAATCTACAACATTACGAATGGTGGCTGGGCTTGAAGATATTTCAAAAGGAGAGTTTTCAATTGATGGTAAGCTAATGAATGATGTCCCTCCAAAAGATCGCGATATCGCAATGGTCTTCCAAAACTATGCTCTATATCCACATATGAGTGTGTATGATAATATGGCATTTGGATTAAAACTTAGAAAAATACCAAAAGATGAAATCGATCGTCGTGTGAAAGATGCAGCAAAAATTTTAGGACTGGAACAATATTTAGATAGAAAACCGAAAGCATTATCTGGTGGACAACGTCAACGTGTTGCGTTAGGTAGAGCAATTGTTCGAGACGCGAAAGTTTTCTTAATGGATGAGCCTTTATCCAACTTAGACGCTAAATTACGTGTTGCAATGCGCTCAGAAATTTCTAAATTACACCATCGTCTTGGAACGACAACAATTTACGTAACACATGATCAAACAGAAGCAATGACAATGGCTTCACGCCTTGTTGTTATGAAAGACGGAAAGATTCAACAAATCGGAACTCCAAAAGAAGTATATGAAACACCTGAAAATATCTTCGTTGGTGGATTTATCGGCTCTCCAGCGATGAATTTCTTCCGTGGTAAATTAACTGAAAACGATTTCGTTATAGACAATACAATAAAGGTCAAAGTATCTGAAGGAAAAATGAAGATGTTACGTGAACAAGGCTATGTGAATAAGGAAATTGTTTTAGGCATTCGCCCTGAAGACATTCATGATGAACTCTTATTTTTAGAAGCTTCTCAATCTACTACTTTCAAAACAAAAATCGAAGTTGCTGAGTTACTTGGTGCTGAATCTATTTTATATATGAAACTTGGAGATCAAGATTTTGCAGCACGTGTTGATGCAAGACATACATTTTCACCTGGTGACGAAATTAAACTAGCATTTGATATGAATAAAGCGCATTTCTTTGATAGTCAAACGGAACAACGTATCCGTTAAAAATAATTTTTCCCTATATAACATACAAAAAAACCGTCCACATATTTTGAGGGCGGTTTTCATTATTATACGAGGGCTTCTACTGTATGAAATGATTGTCCTTTCGTGCCAATAATACCGAAAATCGGTAAGTCACTCAGCACCACTTCTTCTTGCTGTTTCATAAAAGATGACGTTAATTGTTTTATCTCTATCCAAACGTCATTAATACAAAGTACATTGGAATCGTTCTCTTGTTGGCGAGAAAAAATAGAATCTATTTTATATAAACCAGCATTTTGAAAAAGCATATCAATGCGACTGAATGCATTCAAAGTAATACTGATAACGCGTTGCCAATCTCCTTGCTTTTCCATATCATAGGATACAAAAAGGGCTTCTCCGCCTAGATTCGTAATTTCCTCCACTGTTGCTTGTCCACTTTCTTGATCAATGTCCGTCACAATTACTTTTGCGCCTTGTTTAGCCAACAAAAGAGCTGTATTACGTCCAATACCGATGCCACCGCCAGTTACGATAGCAACTTTTCCTGCAAGCTTCATTTTCATTACCCCTTCTATAAGTCTTACCGTTATTCAGTATACTGCTTTATGAGATTAGTCTGCAAGCAAGAAAAGTTGCTTATTTGTTTGTAAGCGATTACTTTTTTGTTCCTTCTTTTTTCTTACTATTACGCTGATCAAAAACTAAACCGATGAAAATTAAAATCCCCCAAAAGATTACGCTACCTCCAGTCATTTCAATTTCCCCCTTATTATATAAAGATATTATTTTAATTATTATAACATTTTCTTAATTTTCAATCTATTAAAACCAAAAATGATATGGATTAACTTTTTCTTATTATATATCCTTTAAAATATATTTGAATAATAAAGTGAAACTTTAATCAGTGGGGGTTTTCTTCACCCACCACTGATTATCAGCCCTCACCAATCGGACTTTTATGGACAGTTGATCCCCACCTAACTTCTTTGCTTTCGCTGAATTTTGAGATGGGGGCTTACTGTCCATTAAAGCGAGATAAAAAAAGACCCTCTTATTTTAAGTATAAAAAGGTCTCTGTTTTATTATACAAGACTTATCACTTTTGTTTTTGTAATTAAATCTTGAAAACCACAATTATCTTTGCGGAATAACATCATATATACGTTACATAATATCGGAATTCCAAGTAGCAATATGTTCGGTAATAACAATACAAAAAATCTTATAATTAATGTTTGTATTGTTAATTTTTCACTCTTCAATGAAATTAATTTTATTCTCGTTACCTTTTTACCAAGTGTAACACCGTTCCAAATAAAGGGTACCAAAATAAAATATATCGCCATTAATATAAAAACTACTGCGAGATCATATCTATAATCACCAAAACTAATATTAAAGCGATTAAAAATAGCACTATAATTTCCGGTCATAATAGCTACTACTGCGCCATACATAACCGAGATTAAAAACATGTCAATTAGGGAAGCACCTATGCGATTCATTACAAGCGCTGGACGATGCATCTTTAACTTCATTTTATGTCGACTCCTTCATATCCTTCTTTACCCGTCTCATCGTACCACTTCTAAAAAACATTGTAAACTAGCGTTTCTCTTACTTTTCTTGTACAATGTGTTACAACAGCATTATAAAGGAGGTTCCCATATTGAAAAAATGGATAATCCTATTCGTCGCATTCCTATTAGCCGGTTGTGCTGGAAATACAAATCATATAACTTATACGATTAACGATGAATACGAACTCATACGTACTTCTGGAAATGCATTTGAACTTTTCCCATCGCAAGATGCTGTATATGCCACACAATACATTCCTGCAAAACTTACAGACATAGCTTGGGATGATAAATACATTATTGCAAAACAAATTGAGGAAAAATCAGATCCGAATAACCCTGACGGGGCAATTGCAAATAAAAAAAGTGAGCATTATTGGATTATCGACGTAAAGCATAATAAACGGTTTGGCCCCTATAATGAAAAGCAATTTAATGAACAAAAAGATGCGTTTAAAATTAAGGTACCTTTTCAAAGTGTAGATTCATACATAAAAGAACAGAAAAAACAGTCAGCATAGTTGTTTAAGCGCTGACTGTTTTTTCTTACATATTTTTAAAACACTCTTACTCAGAAAGTGAGATGTTAAAAGTTTGTGGCTCTTTTACAACATCTTGCGTTTCTGTATCTGCTGCGATTACATTATCTGTTGTAAACTTAATATCCTTTACCTTTTCTTTTCCATCATCAAGTATTAAGCCGATAATACCATCTCTTGTTTCACCAGGCTTATAGTCTTCTCTTGATACATTTTTTGTACCAACGAGCGTATCTTCATCATATAAAAAGTTTTGAGTTGCTACTTTAAAATGTTGCTTATCATTAATCGTAACATCATTCATAGAGAAAAATTGCATATTTTTATTCCCGCTATTTTCCACCTTATATGTAATTTCAACGTAACGAATCGTATCACTAATCTCAGTACCACTGATCGATGCATATAACTCCGCATCTTCTTGACTTACTTTATCTCCTAATCTACGCTTTACTTCTTCAGGAGTTAATGCCGTATATACTTTTAATGTATTTTTTGCATCTTTACTCATCTGCGATAAAGAGATTACTTTCACATCTTGTACGTGAATTTTCATTGGTGCTACTTCAAATGTTTGATTCACAGGATGAATCTGTTCTAATTTAAAAGTACCCCATCCTGTTTCTTTCACTTTTTGTCCTACTTTTTTCAGCTCACGCCCACCATATTCTTTTGTTTCAGGAATAGATTCTTTCTTCTTCGGTTCAGCTTTCTTTTCTTCTTGATGGAAGCAACCACTTAACATAAGAAGAAAACTACATAAAACAAAAATACTTTTCCATGCTTTCATCATATAATTTCTCCTAACACTATCATTCAGTAATGTAAATTAGTCCCTTGCTTTGTAAACTATAGAAACAATGAGAAGTCCACAAAATGAACTTGTCAGTCCAGATACTATTATACCTCCTATTTGGAAAATATGAAAATAGGGATCTATAAACGCGTGAACGATAAATACTAGAGCTGCGACATTGATTGACGAAACCCAATACTTCCTTTTTTCTGAAGCTATCATAATATCTTTCCCTGTTTCATCTTTATACTTCCATAGTACGTATAATAGTAATAATAAACCTACACATGTACTTCCATGTTGCATGTATTTATACACTGGAATACTATGTAATTCTCTTTGTAACAATGCTATTTTCATAACGAAGTAGCCTGTATGATGAGTAAACGCATCCCAAACGACATGCGTGAGCATACCAAATAAAGCGGAATAGCAAAATACAAAGAAATCCTTCCATGTATGAAGCCCCCACCTCTCATCTACTGCATATGTATAGTAGCCAGCAAACGGTTTAGGTAAATGTGTTATAAACGGCTTTTTTAAAATGTAATGATATATGTATGCGAGTAAAAATACAAGAGGTAAATTTAAATATAAGAACCCAAGCCATGTATGGCCAATAACACCATACGGTCTAAAGTGTAAAAAATATTCAAAATCAGGCGCCATACTCCCTAATATAAGAGCCGTTACTGAAATATATTGAGAACGCTTTTTCACCAAAGGAAGAATTGCTGCTGGATGTGCAAATGTAAACGGCATGTTTTAACTCCTTTTCAAATCTTCAATAGGATACCATCTATCATAACGAGAGAATTGATCTTGATGCAATATTTATTTTCACATTGGAATATGGTAGTTTACATGTTATAATCCACATGAAATATTCAGAAAATAAGGAGGGGTTCACGTGTCATTAACACTTGTCTTTTTTCTCATTCTGCTTATCTTCTTTGTACTTACATACATCGGCTTTTTTCTGTGGAAGCACTTAAAAATTATAAAATATATGCCTGCTCTCGTTGGTTTTATAAGCGTTCTTTTTATTTTCATATGGAAGAGAATGACTTTCGGCTGGGAAGGTCTTGGCTTTGGCGCACTTCAATATACAATACTATTTGCAAGTTGTCTTACCCTTGTATTTGCTACTTTTTTAGAATCAAAATCCGTTATGAATTGAGGTTTATATATTGATTGACGTACCCTTTTTAAAAAATGTCACATTAAAAAAAGAAAATATCTCTAGTTTTTCTGCATATCCTTACTGTCTACCCGCTATCCGAACATTACAATCTCTAGCTTTCCACCCAAATGTAACATTCATTATTGGAGAAAACGGAACGGGTAAATCAACATTACTCGAAGCGATTGCAATCGCTTTAGGATTTAATGCAGAAGGTGGAACGAAAAATTTCCGCTTTAGCACAAACGATTCACATTCATCTTTACATGAATACCTTCGCATTTCCAAAAGTTTCAATACACCAAGTGATGGTTTCTTTCTTCGCGCTGAATCATTTTATAACGTTGCTTCTTATATTGATGAAATGGATGCCGATCCATACGCACGTGGAAATCCAGTTATTGACTCATATGGCGGCACCTCACTACACAACCAATCACACGGTGAATCATTTTTCTCCTTATTTATGCATCGTTTTTCAGGACAAGGTTTATACATTTTAGATGAGCCTGAGGCCGCTTTATCACCAATGAGACAACTTTCCATGCTCATTCGAATGCACGAACTAGCGGAACAAGGTTCACAATTTGTTATCGCGACGCATTCTCCTATTTTAATGGCTTACCCTGAATCCACTATATACTCTTTAACACAAGAAGGGATTCATGAATCCGCCTTAGAAGACACTGAGCATTACCAAACAACAAAACTTTTCTTTGAAAACCGTGATCGACTATTCCAGCATCTATTTGAATCGTAAAAAAGAAGCAGCAAGCGCTGCTTCTTTTTTATAGTGCTTCTATAAATAATGCTACCCCAATACCGCCGCCAACGCATAGAGAGGCAATTCCTTTTTCTAAACCACGTCTCTTCAATTCATGAATTAAACTTACCGTAATACGAGCTCCTGTACAACCGATTGGATGTCCAAGTCCTACACCACTACCGTTTACATTCACTTTTTCACGGTCTAAACCTAATTCTTTCTCTACAGCTAGGTATTGAGCCGCGAAAGCTTCATTAATTTCAAGTAAATCTGCATCTTCTAATGACCAATCTACTTTTTCTAATCCTTTACGAATTGCTGGTGCTGGTCCAATACCCATAATTTTCGGATCTACTCCAGCTACTGAATATCCAACAATTCTAACTAACGGTTGTAAGCCTTTTTCTTTCGCTTTTTCTTCGCTCATTAATACTAGAACCGCACTTCCATCATTCAGGCCAGATGCATTCCCTGCCGTTACTGATCCGTCTTTACGGAAAGCTGGTTTTAATCCTGCTAATTTTTCCGCTGTAATATCTGCACGTGGATGTTCATCCTTCGAAAATACTATTTCTTTTCTACGTTCTTTTATCGTAATAGGAACAATTTGATCGTCAAAGTATCCAGACTCAATTGCTTGCAGTGCCAATGTATGACTACGAAGCGCAACTTCATCTTGTTCCTCTCTTGTAATTTCATATTGGTCAACTAGATTTTCAGCTGTTTCACCCATCATAATATGGTGAATCGGATCTTCTAGTACTTCCCACACCGTATCACGAATTTCTCCGTGCTGTAGACGTTGTCCCCAGCGGTGCTGTTTTAATGCATAAGGGCTTGAACTCATTGCTTCTACTCCACCTGCAATAACAACATCACTTACACCTAATTGAATTTGCATTGCAGCTGACATAATTGCTTGCATACCTGAAGAACATTGGCGTTGGATTGTATAACCCGTAACTGTGTCAGGAAATCCTGCCGCTAATGCAGCTGTTCTTGCAGTATTTGCTTCATCAGTTCTTTGAATACAATGACCTAAAATTACTTCATCAACTTCGTGTGGTTCTACCCCGCCCCGTTTTACAGCTTCCTGAAGTACAGGAACCGCTAATTCTACTGGCGTTACATTTTTTAGCGCTCCTCCAAAAGTTCCAATTGGCGAACGAACTGCAGCTGTAATAACAACATTATGCATTTTGCACTTGCCCCTCTCTTATGTACCCTAGTCAGTTTTTAGGTGAAATTCCATAAGATGTATGTCTACATCTATCATACTATAAACATACTAAAAAATCAAAATATTTAATATAATAAAAATAGAAGGAATTAACCTTCTATTCTGTTAATGCATATAAAAATTTTTGTAAAATTTTCTCTGTCGTTTCATTCAATTTTGGTAACTTATCTACCTGAAAATATTGAAGCTTCAATCCCTCATGATCAAGCCTTAATTCTCCACTCACATGATGCCCCTGATACAGATGAATAACATTAAAAATTTCATCCCCATTAGGATAACGGAAATATACTTCTTTTCCTGATAAGACACCTAGAAATTGCATTATTTTTGCAGTTAATCCCGTCTCCTCGAATAATTCTCGGCGAGCAGTTTCTTCTGTCGTTTCTCCTAGTTCCATCGCACCGCCAGGTACACCCCAATCATATGTATCTGAACGATATTGAAGCAATACTTCTTGATTATCATTTAGTATAATTATTGCTGATCCAACGAGAATAAGTGGTCTTGTCCCAACGACTTTGCGTAACTCTTCAATATACCCCATTATGTAAACTCTCCTTTCCTCACCCTCCCTTATCATAACAAAATTTTTCTCCTTTTGTTGATGTAATTTCCAAGAAAAAAAAGGAAGCTTTCGCCTCCCTTTTTTCATCCTTATTTCTTAAAACTTTCATATTTTACAGCTTCAAAAGCTTCTTCAATTTCATCATTACGATAATGAACATATGTAAAACGTCCTAACTCTACTAATCTTGCTATTTCTTGTAACGCTTTATGTTGCTCATATGTTTCCTCCAGCTTAATATGTACATAAAACTTCATCAACGGATGTTCATATAAAGGTTCTCCCACCTCTACATATACATCTTCCACCCCTTGTACAACTCTTACATAACTTGCAAATTGATAAAAAGCTTCTCTGTCTGAAACGATTTTTAATGTATACATATATTCTCCCCCTTTTCTTTACTATATCAAAAAGATGATCACACTACGTTATAGAACTATGAAATTTTTTCGACTTGTAATAAACAAGGCGTTTATCCATACATCGGGTCTTTTCCTAACATATATTATAAGAAGAATTTTTTCAGTTGAGGTGTTCCTTATGGATCCATACGTCAATATATGTATTTGCATTACTCCAGGCGCCGATATTTCTGATGACCGTATCGCAAAAGATTTAGCAGTTGCAGAGTCAATTTGGCACCCGATTACATTTCAAATTAAAGACGTAATTATTTTAAATGAACTTTTTCGTTTTTCTGACCGTGAAATTAGTTATAAAAATTCTATTCAAAGTCAGGAAAAATTAGCATCCTTTTTCCAAACGTGTGTAAATGAAGCTCCTGAATGCGACCTTTACATTTGTTATATTGGCAGTGATTATTTCAAAGAAACAGCAGTAATTGCCTGCGCTTACTCTTTAGCAAAACAACAGCAACTTACTGGTTATATCGTTTTAACAAATTCGGCTGCTCCTATGAAAAATATATATACGCTCGCTCATGAAATCGGTCATATTTTATTTACAAGACGTATTCATGGAAAACTTACTCACGCAGATCCTCATTCCCCAACTGGCTCGGAGCATCATCCTTCTCCATCAAATCTTATGTATCCAATAGTCCCGCACCCTGAAAATGTCCATATTCAGTCCCTATTAACGAACGAACAAAAAACACTCTCTTTACAAAGTTCTTTATTACAAAGAAAAAAACAGTAACCGTCATGTTACTGTTTAAAACAACTTATTCCAATTAACAAACGAAAGTACGGCTGCAAAGGATACACTATACACCTAAACCGAATCCCTCTAAAAATCAAAATATAGTATTTCTTTGGAAATAATTTTTTGTATATCCAGAGCAGCCTTTTTCCTATTAAACCAAGGAACAAAACATAACCCGATGTGTCATCTAATAAAGTATCGAAATAATCATCGTGTACCTTTTTCGAAAAAGTAGTATACAGCCAAAAAATCGTTAAACCTAAAAATATAATAGACAATATAACTAGAAATATACTTTGTATGTTTGTTCCCCTCTTAATAAAAAAATTCAGTTCGTTCACTATTAATATAAAACTAACTTACAGTCTTTTTCTCCTCATTTTTCAAAGACCATCGCATTAATACATATAAACTTCCGTACAGAAGTAACGGCTCTAAGATTCCCCAATATGGGTTTTGCTTCCCTAATTCTTTAAATACAAACATAATTAATAGTGGTACGATAACAGCCAATATTCCAATCCACCCCAGTATGTACGCTTCCCCAATTAACAGTACTAACAAGATAAACCCAGCTAGTATATAACTTTGTATAGTCGTTAATTGTAATACAGGCGTCCCGTACCATTTATTCATAAACATTAATAATACTAGTAATAAGATTGGTAGCAAAGCTGCTACATAAATGATGCTAAATTCTTTTATTTTGCTCTTAAATGATGACATCTTAAAAGCAAATATAATTCCTACAATCGTAATCATTAAAACAATTGGATACCCAATCAACTGTACATTTGTTAATGTAAATTCATGATTAGGATTTTCGAATAATATATTAGTTAGTAGCCAATATCCACCAATACCAATAATCATTCCTAAAATACTCTTTATACTCCCGCCTTTATCCTTCTCCATCTCTTTCGCTAATTCTTCCGCATACTCTTTTGGTGAATCACCGAATATATCGCTTACCGTCTTTCCCTCTTTCTCGCCTTCTATTAAATGAAGTTCTGCATCTTCTAGAAAGGCGTCCACATCTTCTTCTTTCATTCCTTTTGTTATTAAATACACTTTCGTATCGATTAAAAACTTTTCTCCTTCTTTAGAAATCTGCATGATAACCCCTCCCTTATTTAACCGCTTCTCTTCTATTCGTCTTCAGCATAATTTCAAGGAAAATTAAAATAAACAAACTTCCGTATAAGCATATAATTTGAAATAACATTGGCATGAGATCTTCCGAAGTAAATGTTTTAAACAGTAACATAATTGAAAGTGGAATGATTAAATATAAGTTTTTAAACCATCCTTCAAAATATATATTTATTGCTATTGTAATAATAAAAATAGCTCCAGCTAATATATAACTTTGCGTTTGGGTGAATGTAAACATTTTTGTAGGATAGATCACATCTAATATCGTAACAACTCCTATTAAAAACATTGGCGCAATCATAACTAAAAACCACATAGAAAACCACGTTTTTGTAAAACTTGTTACGAAGGTCATTTTACGGAGTAGAAAATTAGGGCCCATAACAACTAAAATCAATGACAAACTATACCCCACGCACTGAATAATTGATATCTGTAACATTCCGTTATTCACTATTAAGATAGAAGCAATGATCCAAAACGATACGATATTCATTACTGTAAAACCAATTTGCTTCCACGTTTCCTGTCTATCCTTTTCCATTACTTTTACAAGTTCATTTGTATATTCTTTCGGTGAGTTTCCAAAAATATCTTCTACACTTTTCCCATCACTCTCACCCTCGATTAAATGAAGTTCTGCATCTTCTATAAAATTTTCAATATCGCTTTCTTTCACACCCTTTGCCACTAAAAATAATCTCATATCTAATAAAAACTTTCGTGCTTCATTTGATAGCATTATTTTTTGCTCCCCTTCCCCTCAAGTAGACGCTCTACACTACTTTGCATCGCTTCCCAGCGATCCATAAATTCATTAAGTGCTTCCTCGCCTTTTTCTGTTAATGTATAATATTTTCGCTTTGGGCCAGATGGGGATTCCTTCATTACACTTGTTATTAATCCTTCCTTTTGCATTCGTATTAATAACGGATAAATACTTCCCTCACTCGCCATTGTAAAGCCATACTTCGCTAGCTTTTCACTCATTTCATAACCGTATATTTCACCTTCAGAAATAATAGCAAGTAAGCATCCTTCTAAAATCCCTTTTAGCATTTGACTTGTCGACATAATTCAAATCCTCCCACTATCTTGTTTTACAAGATAGATAAGCGTAAGTATCTTGCTTTACAAAATAGTATAGCAGAGACTATTTTGCAAAACAAGATAGCTAACAATATTTTTCCAAATCTTTGCAGGAATTTTATTATCCGCCCTCTAAATAGAGCAATATGAGAACTTTATTACGAAGGGATGTTTTTCACCATGGTTACAAATCGTGTTGTCTTTTTAACAGGTGCTGCAAGTGGTATTGGTTATGAAATGGGAAACGCTTTTGCAAAAGAAGGTGCAAAAGTTGTGATTACCGATCGTCTTGAAGAACGTGCAAAAGAAGCTGCTGACCAATTACAAAAAGAAGGCTATCAAGCTATCGGTTTAAAATGTGATGTTACATCTGAAGAAGAAATTACAGCTGCAATTTCTCAAACGGTTAATCATTTCGGTTCATTACATATATTAATTAATAACGCAGGAATGCAGCACGTTTCACCAATTGAAGATTTTCCAACCGAAAAGTTTGAACAACTTATTAAAATTATGCAAATCGCTCCTTTTATCGCAATTAAGTATGCCTTCCCAATTATGAAAAAACAAAAGTATGGCCGAATTATTAATGTAGCCTCCATTAATGGCCTCGTTGGATTTGCAGGGAAATCAGCCTACAATAGCGCAAAACATGGCGTAATTGGATTAACAAAAGTCGCCGCTTTAGAAGGCGCTACTCACGGGATTACCGTTAATGCGCTTTGCCCTGGTTATGTGGATACCCCTCTTGTACGTAATCAACTACAAGATTTAGCGACTACACGAAATGTACCACTTGAAAATGTTTTAGAAGATGTTATTTATCCACTTGTACCACAAAAACGCTTATTGCAAGTACAAGAAATCGCTGATTATGCTATGTTTTTAGCGAGCGAAAAGGCGAAAGGTATAACTGGTCAAGCTGTCGTTATCGATGGTGGTTATACTGCTCAATAAAGTGAAACTTTAATCAGCCCTCACCAATCGGACTTTAATGGGCAGCCCGACCCCCACCTAACTTCTTTGCTTTCGCTGCATTTTGAGGTGGGGGTCTTACTGCCCATTAAAGCGGGATAAAAATAAAGTTTGCTCCCGAAGAGCAAACTTTATTTTACTTTCTATCGTGAGGACCTTCCTACTTTAGTAATTGTTTAGGGAGTTTCTCGATCGCAACAATTACCCCATCTAATTTGCTTTCAATACGATGAAGTAAATATAATGTTACAACAATTGGAAAACCTACATTACCTACCATCCTGATCCACTCTTCCATCTTTTCCGCCTCCTTCCACTATATAAATAAGAGAAAAGAAAACATTTAGGCATAAAGTGAAACTTTAATCAGTGGGTGTTTTGTTCATCCCCCACTGATTATTAGTTGAACCAATCGGGCTTTTACGGGCAGTTGACCCCCACCTAACTTCTTTGCTTCCGCTGAATTTTGAGGTGGAGGTCTTACTGCCCGTTAATGCGGGATAAAAAGACAAGCTATTATGTATTAGCTTGTCTTTCAAATAATGATGCAATTTCCTGTTCATAATCTCCTCGTATAATACCTTTCTCGGTAATAATACCTGTAATTAATTCATTCGGCGTTACGTCAAATGCAGGATTATAAACATCAGTTCCAATTGGCGCCACTTGTTTTCCAAAAATTTTCGTAACTTCTGTTTCATCTCTTTCTTCAATAACAATTTCACTACCTGTTTGTTTCGTAATATCAAATGTCGATAGCGGAGCTGCAACATAGAACGGGATATCAAAATATCTTGCTAATATAGCTAAATTCATTGTTCCAATTTTATTTGCTGTATCTCCATTTGCGACAATTCGGTCCGCTCCTACTATAATCGCGTTTATTTCTTTCGTTTGAATAGCATGAGCTGCCGTATTATCTGTAATAAGTGTTACATCAATATTTGCCTGTTTTAATTCCCAGGTTGTTAAACGCCCACCTTGTAAAACCGGTCTCGTTTCACACGCATACGCATGTAAACGTACACCTTTTTCTTTCCCAATATAAAACGGTGCTAATGCAGTACCATATCTAGCAGTTGCAATACTGCCAGCGTTACAAATTGTTAAAATGGTATCATCGTCTTTAAAACATGTTAATGCATGTTCTCCAATACTCCGGCATACGGCTTCATCTTCTTGCTGAATGAGAAGCGCTTCTTCTTCTAATTTTTTTTGTGCTTCTTTTATTGTAGTAATTTCTCGAATAGATTCTCTCATACGATCGATTGCCCAAAATAAATTGACTGCTGTTGGGCGTGACGTTCCTAAATAATTACAATCTCTATTAAACTTCTTTTGAAATTCTTCAATATGTACAGTGTTATATTTTTGGGATGCAAGCGCCAAACCAAATGCAGCTACAATTCCAATTGCAGGTGCCCCTCTTACTTCTAGCATGATAATACTTTTCCATACCTCTTCAATCGTCGTTAATGTTTTGTATTCTGTACTGTGTGGCAACTTTGTTTGATTTAATACTGCAATAGCATCCCCTTTCCAACTAACAGACCTCGGAATAGTAACAATTGTACTCATGCTTTTACCCCTCCAGAAACTGTCTGTTGGAATAGTGTTCGGAACAGTTGAATATCAGCGTTCTTAGATTCATATTTTATTAGTTCTTTACCTAAGGATAACGCTTGTTTCTTAGCTTGAATTCTCGTTTCTTTATTTGTTATTTCATCTAAATCAGCTACATGCGCTAAGCCAATCGTTCTACGGATAAGCTCACATCCAGCGAATCCAACGGCATCCGTAAAAATATTTTGCAAAATAATTGGCAACCATTGTTTCTCTTTCGTATATGCTTCTACACCTTCTCCAATCCATAACTTCGTAAAAGTTTCTACAAAATAACTCCATGTTTTTTCAATATGGAAAAATAGCACATTTCTTTTTGCCTCTTCACGTGATAACGCATTTAATAATAAATTTGCAATAAATTGCCCAAGATCGAATCCAAATGGACCATATGTTGCAAATTCTGGATCAATCACTTTCGTTTCAGAAGGTGATGAAAAAATACTTCCCGTATGTAAATCTCCATGAATAAGTGCTTCTTTTCTCGTTAAAAATTTATATTTATACTGTGCCACTTTTAATTTGACAGTTTTGTCACTCCATAGTTCATCTACAGCTAGCTGCAAATCTGGTTCATAATCATTCGTATCGTAATGGCCAAACGGATCTGTAAACACTAAATCTTCTGTAATTTTGCAAAGGTCTGGGTTTACAAATGCACCTTCTAGTACCCTTTTCTCTTCTGACTCTAACCCGAAATCTGAAGTATAAAACAACACATGTGCTAGAAAACGACCGATATGTTGGGATAAAAGTGGGTACTCCTCTCCATCTATAAATCCTTTTCTTGTAATTGTTAGTCTTGATAAATCTTCTATAACTGTTACCGCTAACTCTTCATCATGACTGTACACTACCGGCACATATTCCGGCACATACTTCGCAAAAATTTGTAATGCTTTACTTTCAATCGTCGCTCTTTTTATAGACAATGGCCAGCTCTCACCAACTACTTTCGCATATGGCAGTGCTTGTTTTATTATAATAGACTTCTCTCCATCATCTAATTTGAACACGTAATTTAAATTGCCATCTCCAATTTCATGACAAACTACATTTGCTTTCTTTTCAAAATAATCGTGTTCTTTCGCATATTGTATAGCTGTCGTTTCAGTTAATGAATAATATCCCATCGTCTTCTCCCCCTTTTTATTCAGAGGTTTTTCTAAAATAGAAAAACCTCTTTCCACAAAGAAAGAGGTTTGAAGTTTATCTTCTCCCCTCTTATCTGCCAGAAAGTTTTACTTTCTGCTGGAATTAGCACCGTGCCTTTTGGCGTAAATAAACGCCCCATTTCACAATGGTATTACGGTCGGTTGCTGGGCTTCATCGGGCCAAATCCCTCCACCTGCTCTTGATAAGAGTTGTATAATTTTTTGAATTTTTAACTTTATGTTGAAGACTATACCAAGAATAAAAATCACTTGTCAACATTTTATTTGTATAATTCTGGACGACGATCTGCAAAAACTGGAATTCCTTTGCGTACTTCTTTAATTTTCTCAAAATGAAGCTCTCCAAATAAAATTGATTCTTCTTCATTCGCTTCTACAACAACTTCACCCCAAGGATCGATAATTAAAGAATGACCCGCAAACTCATTATTCGGATCCTTTCCTGCCCTATTACATGCAACAACATAACACTGATTTTCAACTGCTCTTGCTTGCAATAGCAAACGCCAATGTGCTAAACGAACTAATGGCCATTCTGCTACAACAAATAGAACTTTTGCACCTTTAGCAGTATGAACACGCATCCACTCCGGAAAACGAATATCATAACAAATTGTACCAGCACACTCTATATTATCTAACTTAAATTCGCCTGTACTATTTCCAGCGATTAAATATTTATGTTCATCCATGAGCTGAAATAAGTGCACTTTGCTATATTCATTGACTAGCTGACCTTTATTAGTTACTACATACATTGTATTTGTAACACCTTGATCTGTTTGCTTCGCTATAGAGCCACCGACAATATGTACACCATATTGTTTCGACCACTCTTTCAGCTTTTCTTTCGTTTCTAATCCATCCCTATCTGCAATTTCAGAAAGCCTAGTTAAATCATATCCTGTTGTCCACAGTTCTGGTAAGACAATCACATCTGGTCTTTCTTTCATCGCTTCACTTATTTTATTTTTAGCATTTTCAATATTTTTTTCTACATCTCCAAAGACAATATCCATTTGAATACATGCGACTTTCATTTTGTCAGCCCCATTCTTAATTTTTTCTTTACAAAATACTGGAAAGATTATATCATTTGTCACTAGAATTGTAACAACTTTCAAAAGAGGTGGAAAGTATGAAATTATTTCAACCTTCTGAGATAGTAACATCATTGCCAACACAATTTTTCGCTTCACTTGTTGCAAAAGTTAACAAAGTCGTTGCAGCAGGTCACGATGTTATTAATCTAGGACAAGGTAATCCAGATCAACCAACACCGCAGCATATCGTAAAAGCTTTGCAAGACGCTGCTGAAAAGGCCATTCATCATAAATATCCGCCATTTCGTGGACATGAAAGTTTAAAAGAAGCTGTGGCAACATTCTATAATCGTGAATACGGCGTAGAATTAAATCCAAAAACAGAAGTTGCTATTTTGTTTGGCGGAAAGGCCGGATTAGTAGAATTACCAATTTGTTTTACAAACCCTGGCGATACCATTCTCGTTCCAGATCCAGGATATCCAGATTATTTATCGGGGGTTGCTTTAGCAAAAGCACATTTTGAAACAATGCCGCTACTTGCAGAAAATAATTTTTTACCAGATTATACGAAAATTGATGACACTATCGCTGAACGTGCAAAGTTAATGTTTTTAAATTATCCAAACAATCCTACTGGTGCTACTGCATCAAAAGATTTCTTTGATGAAACGATTCATTTTGCTAATGAACATAATATATTAGTCGTTCATGATTTTGCTTACGGTGCGATTGGATTCGATGGTCAAAAGCCTGTTAGTTTCTTGCAAGCAGACGGTGCTAAAGATACAGGTATTGAAATTTACACTTTATCAAAAACTTTCAATATGGCTGGATGGCGTATTGCTTTTGCTGTGGGAAATGCAAGTGTCATTGAAACAATTAACTTATTACAAGATCATATGTATGTTAGTATTTTTGGTGCAGTTCAAGATGCTGCCCGTGAAGCACTATTAAGTTCACAATCTTGCGTCGTAGACCTTGTAAATAGTTACGAATCTCGCAGAAACGCTCTTATTTCAGCTTGTCACTCAATTGGTTGGGATGTAGACATTCCAACAGGATCATTCTTTGCATGGCTTCCTGTACCAGAAGGTTATACATCTGAGCAATTTTCTGATATTTTACTAGAAAAAGCACACGTTGCAGTTGCCCCTGGTGTTGGATTTGGTGAACATGGCGAAGGGTATGTCCGTGTTGGTCTCTTACATACAGAAGATAGATTACGAGAAGCCATTAATCGAATTGATAAATTAAATTTTTTCAAAAAGTAATTGACAACACGAAAAATATCTGACAAAATTCAGTTATCTTAAAAATTTAAACATTTCTAAATACTTCTTATCAAGAGCAGGTGGAGGGACGAGCCCGACGAAACCCGGCAACCGATCTACAATTGTAGACACGGTGCTAATTCTCGCAGCGTTATGCTGACAGATAAGGAGCTGGTTGTAAAAAAACCTCTCCTTAGCTGAGAGGTTTTTTTATTTAACTAGGAGGTTTTAACAATGAGCGGAATTATAGCAACGTATTTAATCCATGATGATTCACATAATTTAGAAAAAAAGGCCGAGCAAATTGCACTCGGTTTAACAATTGGCTCTTGGACTCATTTGCCACACTTATTGCAAGAACAATTAAAACAGCATAAAGGCAACGTCATTCATGTTGAAGAATTAACTGAACACGAACATACCAATTTGTATTTACGTAAAAAGGTTAAACGCGGGATTATTAAAATTGAATATCCGTTATTAAACTTCAGTCCAGACTTACCAGCAATTTTAACAACTACATTCGGCAAGCTATCACTTGATGGCGAAGTGAAGTTAATTGACTTAACCTTTTCAGACGAGTTAAAAAAGTATTTCCCTGGTCCAAAGTTCGGTATAGATGGTATTCGAAATCTTTTACAAGTGCATGAACGTCCCCTTTTAATGAGCATTTTTAAAGGAATGATTGGACGAAATATTGGGTATTTAAAAACACAATTACGTGATCAAGCAATTGGTGGTGTAGATATCGTAAAGGATGATGAAATATTATTTGAGAATACATTAACACCACTTACGAAACGCATTGTATCTGGAAAAGAAGTTTTACAATCCGTATATGAAACATACGGCCATAAAACGCTATATGCCGTAAATTTAACAGGTCGAACTTTTGATTTAAAAGAAAATGCGAAACGCGCCGTACACGCTGGAGCTGACATTCTATTATTTAACGTATTTGCTTATGGACTAGATGTACTACAATCACTAGCAGAAGATGATGAAATCCCAGTTCCTATTATGGCACACCCTGCTGTAAGTGGCGCTTACTCAGCCTCCAAGTTATATGGCGTTTCATCTCCATTATTACTCGGAAAGCTATTACGTTATGCTGGGGCTGACTTTTCATTATTCCCATCTCCATACGGAAGTGTTGCACTAGAAAAAGAGGAAGCTCTTGCTATCTCAAAATATTTAACTGAAGATGATCCGTTTTTCAAGAAGAGTTTTTCTGTTCCGTCTGCTGGTATTCACCCTGGTTTCGTTCCCTTTATTTTACGAGATTTCGGTAAAGATGTTGTTATTAATGCTGGCGGCGGGATACATGGACATCCAAGCGGGGCGCAAGGCGGTGGTAAAGCTTTCCGTACTGCAATTGATGCTACTTTGCAAAATACACCACTCCATGAAGTGGATGATATAAATTTGCATAGTGCACTACAAATATGGGGAAACCCTTCTCATGGGGTGAAATTATGAATATTCAAGTATTTTGTGATTTCGATGGCACGATTACAAATAATGATAACATTATGTCCATTATGGAAAAATTTGCACCACCAGAAGCGGAAAAAGTAAAGAATAGAATTTTATCACAAGAGTTGTCTATTCAAGAAGGTGTTTCTCAATTATTTCAATTAATACCTACTAGTCTACACGATGATATGATTCAATTTTTAATAGAAACTGCTGAAATCCGTAGTGGCTTTCATGAATTTATACAATTTGTAAATGAAAATAACATTTCTTTTTACGTTATATCAGGTGGAATGGACTTCTTCGTCTACCCACTCTTACAAGAAATCATTCCAAAAGAGAAAATTTACTGTAATGAAACAGACTTTTCACGTGAATTCATTACCGTTAAGTGGCCTCATCCTTGTGATCACCATTGTCAAAATCATTGCGGATTATGCAAATCATCGTTAATCCGTAAATTAAGTGATTCGAATGACTTCCATATTGTGATTGGAGATTCAATTACTGATTTACAAGCTGCGAAACAAGTAGATAAAGTATTTGCTCGTGACTTCCTTATTACAAAGTGTGAAGAGAACCATATTGCTTATACACCGTTTGAAACATTTCACGATGTTCAAACTGAATTAAAACATTTGTTGGAGGTGAAATCATGAAACAACTTTTTCGTCAGTGGTATGACTTAAGCGAGATAAAAAAAGAGTTAACAATACGAAATTGGTTTCCAGCAACGAGTGGTAATATTTCTATAAAGGTTAGTCATGAGCCACTTACTTTTCTTATTACAGCAAGTGGTAAAGATAAAACAAAAACTACTCCAGATGATTTTCTATTAGTAGATCATCTGGGGGTTCCCGTATTAGAGACTGAATTACGCCCTTCAGCAGAAACAATATTACATACACATATTTATAACAATACGAATGCCGGGTGCGTACTTCATGTTCATACAACTGATAATAATGTCATCACAAATTTATATAGTGATGCAGTCACCCTTCAAAACCAAGAAATTATTAAAGCTCTCGATATTTGGGAAGAAGGCGCAACAATTCACATTCCTATTATCGAAAACCATGCCCATATCCCAACGCTTGGTGAAAACTTCCGCAAGCATATACAAGGAGATTCTGGAGCAGTATTAATCCGTAACCACGGTATTACCGTATGGGGCCGAGATAGCTTTGATACAAAGAAAAGATTAGAAGCTTATGAGTTTTTATTCCAATTTCATATAAAACTATTATCAATTCAAGGAGGCGTTTCTAATGGCGCAAATTCGTATTCATGAAGTAAATACTCGCATCGAAAATGAAGTGGAAGTATCTAAATTTCTACACGAGGAAGGTGTTTTATATGAGAGATGGAATATCGCTCATCTTCCTACTCATTTAAATGAAAATTATTCGTTAACAGATGAAAACAAAGCTGAAATATTAGCTGTGTTTTCAAAAGAAATCGCTGATGTTTCAGCGCGCCGAGGTTATAAAGCACATGATGTAATTTCCCTTTCAAATAGCACACCTAACCTTGACGAATTATTAATTAATTTCCAAAAAGAACACCATCATACTGATGATGAAGTTCGCTTTATTGTTAGTGGGCATGGCATCTTTGCCATTGAAGGAAAAGATGGGAAATTCTTTGACGTTGAACTTGAGCCAGGCGATCTTATATCTGTTCCTGAAAATGCAAGACATTATTTTACCTTGCAAGATGATCGTCAAGTTGTAGCTATTCGTATTTTTGTTACAACTGAAGGCTGGGTTCCAATTTATTAAGGTAGTTAGTTGAATAAAAGGACTTGGATCCCCTTTTCCAACCTTTTATTCACTCTACATATATACATCCTCCTATGGAACAGGCTTATTTCGAAAAATGAAATAAGCCTGATTTTTTATTTTCTCAAACATATGAGTCCTTCTATTTAAAAACAATCTCTCCTTCTATTTTTTAAGTGATTTTTTTAACACTTTTTGAACATTTGTTGAACTTTTTTTGAATTTTTTCTGAAAATTCTGTTTTGTATATGATATACTACAATTAACTAATAAGGAAAAGAATATCGCAAACAGAGGGGGATAATCATGAGTTTACTTATCGCACTTATACTAGGGGTTACGTGTGGAGCACTTCCTGTTATTCTAGGAGCTATTATGGAAGAGTTGGAAGTTGGTGTTTTAGGTTTTGTTGCATCTTGTGTAAGCGCTTTATTTTTTGGCTTATTCGGTGCTATTCCTGTTTCAATTCTGTGTGCATTTTATATAGTACGCCATGCTCGTGCAAAACAATTCGGTCCTAATCATATCGCACAAGTTATTCCATTCCCAATCGAACGATGCCGCCGAGCTTCTAGCTTATAATTATAAAATTAAAAATAAATAAAAGTCCTCAAATGAGGACTTTTATTTATTTTCTTCTAGAAATTGAAACAATTCTTGTAGGTGCAAGACGTCTTCACTATAACTAACAGATACGTGACATATACCATCAATCTCAGCTTGCATATATAGATCAACTCCATCTCGATCATATTTCAATGCCAAATAAAATTCCATTTCTTCTAGCATCTTTTTTGAAGATCGAATAACATAATGCCCCTTTTCATCTCTTCCATATTCGAATTTCGGCTCAAAATCATATTTTTGTTTAAAAGCTTCTTTTTGTTTTTCATTAATTTTTATACAAGTTGCTCGTTGTACAGTATCAATCATCTCATCAAATTTTTGAAGATCCATCTCATTTACCCCCTTATGTACTTTTTGTATAACACTTGTGTTCCGCTATTCTCTTCCCCATCTTTCATTAACTCTTCATACAATTCCTTCGCCAAACTTAAACCTGGTACTGGTAATTGCAACTTTTCCGCCTCATCTAAAGCAATCTTCATATCTTTCATAAAATGCTTTACATAAAACCCTGGTTCAAAATCTCCCTTTAACATTCGAGGAGCCAAATTACTCAATGACCAGCTACCTGCTGCTCCCGTTGAAATACTTTCTAATACTTTATCTGGATCTAGCCCAGCTTTTTTCGCATAAGCAACAGCTTCACATACTCCAATCATATTTGAAGCAATCGCTATTTGATTGCACATTTTTGTATGTTGTCCACTTCCAGCTGGCCCTTGTAACTGAATATTTGTTCCTAACTTTTCAAATAAAGGTAAACATTTTTCATATATTTCTTTCTCGCCACCGACCATAATTGCAAGTCTTGCTTCTTTCGCACCAACGTCTCCTCCTGATACAGGTGCATCTAACGTATATACATTCTTACTTTTACCCATTTCATTAATACGTTTTGCCAATGTTGGTGTAGATGTCGTGAAATCAATTGCTATCGTACCTTCATTTGCATTCTCCAAAATTCCATCTATCCCAAAGTATACTTCTTCTACATCATGTGGATATCCAACCATAGTCATTACAACATCAACTTGTTTTACTAACTCTTTCGGTGTATCACACCAATTTGCACCATCTTGCACTAAAGAGTCTGTCTTCGCTTTTGTTCTATTATATACATATACTTTATAACCGTCTTGCATTAAATGACGCACCATACTTTTTCCCATTACACCAATACCGATAAAACCTATTGATACATTTTTACGTTCCATTTTCTCATCCCCTTTGTTCTAATAAATCACTTACCATCTTTCGAAACTCATTATTAAAATCATCATCTATACTATTTTTCACATTTGAAAATAAAATAACAAAAGTGCCTTTTTCTTTATTAAAATTATTGAAAGTATTCCAACCAGATAGTACACCATGATTATAAAAATAATCCGGATATATGTAAAAACTAAATGCATATTTTCGTTCTGTTGAAGGTGAAAACATCGCTTGTATACTTTGTTCAGAAAGAAGTTTCCCATTTATAATCGCTTCGTCTAATTTCTTCATATCGCCAACTGTCGTATACATCTCACCGCATCCATATAACCACTCCATTAACAATTTTTGTGCAGGTTCAAGGACATTCTCTTTCTTTACATATCCTTTAGTAAAATGCTGATCTCCCTGAGCCATATTTCCCATACCAGATTCATGCATTTCTGCTTTAGTAAATATATTTTCTTTTATGTAATCTCCTAAAGGTTTTTTCGATATGCTTTCTATAATATAGGCAAGCACCATATAATTATAATCTGTATATCTCCAACCTGCGCCTGGTGGAAATTCTAATTTTTGACTTCCAATCCAATTTACTAAGTTTATACGAGAAGCGGCATTCACTTTCCCTTTTCCGCTTTCTGGTAAACCTGATGTGTGTGTTAACAAATGATATAAGGTGATATTTTTATCTACCGGAAAAGAGGGAATATATTTATTTACATTGTCTTGAATATTTAACTTCCCTTGTTCCTGCAGCTGTAAAATAGATGTGGCCACGACTGTTTTCGTAATAGAACCGATACGATATTTGGTTTGAGGCGTATTTTCTATCTTATTTTGAACATCAGCATACCCATATCCTTTATTCAATATAACATGCTCTTTATCTGTCACTAAAACTGTTCCATTAAATTGCTTTCCTACTAAATATTGATCTAACTTTTGAGATATACTAGCATAATCAATTTTTTGTTCTTCTTTTTCTTCTATATTCTCTTGTACTTCTGATTCAATAGTAGGATTCACCTTAGTTGTTAATACAGTACTTTCCTTTATATTGGGATTATAGAGAAAATAGTATACTCCACCACCAACTACAGCAGACAGCAAAGCTATCGTCATTATTTTTTTTATCATATTGTTCCTCCATAATTCCTTCGTTCAAAATCCCCCTCACATTCTATTATCAAACAATAAAAAAAAATCGCAACAATTTGTTGCGAAAAATTATTTTTTTTCTTTTCTATATACACATACTTGATTTTTCCCATTTTTTTTCGCTTCATATAATGCAATATCCGCTCGTTGCATTAATTCTTCTCTTGTAATCCCTTGTTCATATAATGCAACTCCAAAACTGGCTGTTAATTTCGAAATTCCTGAGAATTGCTTTGTTTCAATGAAAAATCGTAATGATTCCGCAACCTGAAATGCCTCTTTTTCTACAGTATTCGTTACTAATATAATAAATTCTTCTCCTCCCCACCTTGCAAATACATGTTGCTGCTCCACTTTAGATTTCATAAGCTCTGCAAGCTGAATTAACGCTAAATCACCAAAATCATGACCATACGTGTCATTTACTGTTTTAAAATTATCTATATCAAATAAAATGAGCGCTATTTTTTCATCGTTACGCATTGCATTATCCCATTCTGCCTCTAGTATTTGTTGGAACTTCAAACGATTATAAATCTCTGTTAACGAATCTATCATCGCAAGCCTTTCTTGTTCTTGATAGATTTCATCTAATTCTGTAATCTCTGTACACTTCACAATAAATCTTGATAAATCTTCTGGCAGTGGTGTCGCACGCAATAAAAAAGTTGACACTTCCCCTTCATAATTGGACATCTTAATTCTTCTATCATATGATAATGTATCATCTAACCATGTTATATCATGGGTTGTTGAATAGTATCCATTTTCTCTAATAAAATGTTCAGCAAATACTAAATGTTGCTCACGATAGGCAAACAAATTTTCATATCCGAAAAACTCTAAAAAGTTTGTATTACAATCAACAATCTCATCGTCTTCTACTATAAATAATAGATCATTTTGAAAATCAAACATCATTTGAAGTAGTTCTTGTTGCAAACTTACTTGCCGTACTAAAGAAAGCTGATACAAACTCTTATTCACTTCCTCTAACACCATTTGTGGGGTCACAGGGGCTATCACAATATTACGTATTCCTAACGTAAGCACCTCTGCAAACTCGCTTGTTATTTGTTGATCCCAAATGACAATAAATGTACTCTGTGGATTATACATATTCTTTATATATTTTATTTGAGAAAAATCTGTTACATACATAATTACAATATGTGGTTTAGTCCTCTGAAACAATAATTCTCCTTCTTCAAAACTATTTGCTATAAACATACATTTTGGATGAATATTTTCTATCGTTTGTTGATGTGTACATCCATTTTCTATATAAAGGACATTTAACTGAAGATCTTGTAATACATTTTGGAAAACCGTATTCTCTAATAAAAAATGTAGTATGTTCATCACTAGTCTTCACTCACTTCATATATCTTGTTCTACTGAATTCCTCACAAACATTTTATAAAAAGCTGCTCTCAAAAAATTTTAATGAGTGAGGGATACATATTAACAAGCTAATTGAGAATGTTCTCTTTTCTTTTTCACTCTATAAATTCCTTTTTTAGTGTATGATTATCGGAATTGTATCGTTTGTATGAATGCCCTAGCTTCCTCTTTAAAACTTGACAATTAAAATAAAGATATTATATTCTTAAATTCGATAACTTACAAAATGTAAGTAGAATATACTACATGTATTTTTTCATAATTTGATATGTAATTTGGAGGATATATAATGACAAACGATAATTTTTTTGATGTTCTATATGAACGCACATCTACACGTGCATTCAACCCGGAGAAAGAAATTTCATCTACAGAGTTACACGAGATTTTAAAGGGAGCTGCTCAAGCACCTTCTGCTTGGAACTTGCAGCACTGGAAATTCCTCGTATTCCAAGGTGAAGATGTACAGAAACGATTACATCCAATTGCTTATAACCAGCAACAAATACTTGATGCTTCTGCTGTAGTCGCTATTTTAGGTGATTTAGAAGCTTATAAAAACGTTGAACCGGTTTATGGTCCAATTGTAGAACAAGGATTCATGAAAGAAGAAGCTAAAGAGCGCTTAGCTAAAAATATTGAGTCTGCATATGCTCGTGAGCAATTCCCAAGAGATGCAGCCTTTTCAAATGCATCTTTAGCAGCAATGCAACTTATGCTTGCAGCTAAAGCAACTGGCTGGGATACTTGTGCTATTGGTGGTTTCAACCCACAAGCACTTATAGAAGAATTCAATGTTTCATCTCGTTACGTACCAATTATGCTTATTACAATTGGTGAATCAACTTTAAAAGGCCACCCTGCACCACGAATGAGCGTAGAACAAGTGAGTGAATGGGCAAAATAAGAAAGTGAACCTTTAGTCAATATGAGGGGTTTACTGCCTGTTAATGCGGGATAAAAAAGAAACGAAGGTAATTTCATTACCTTCGTTTCTTTTTCTTCTGTCACACATCCGTAATATTACAATGTATTATTCGACAGCTTTACATAAAAAAATAGTAAATTTTATGCTATTTCCATAAACAAAAATGGCGTTTCATGTCGAAATTTGTTAAAACAACGAAATATAACCGTGTGTTTTTGTTACAATTATGATACAATGATAACAAATAGATAACAAGAGAGGGATTTTCATTGAGTTCATACGGAAGCTTTATCGCACTTTTAAGCTACATAGTAACTGTACTGCTGTTATATTTTATTGGCGATGCTGCAAACATATCAGTGTTACAATTCCCAAAAGAAGAAGCGTTTCAATTAGAAGCGGAAAAACATACTGCAAGATCCATTGCACCACTACTCTTAGCTCTTCCTGTATATATCATCGTTTTATATAAAAGCAAAAAAGTGTAAAGGCTACCTATTTCATTCATTCCGGTGGTCCTTACACTTTTTTGTGATATCTATCCTATTTTAAACATCATCCCGTAATAAACACCCAGCTAGTCATTTAAAATGAGAAAATCCCCTAGAAAAAATTCCACTCTCTGTCCAGTCACTCACTACCGAACTTACATAGATTATAAGTGTGAAGGGGGTGATGAGGATTATGTTTGGATCATTTGGATGCTGTGATAACTTTAGAGACTGTCATCATCGTGAAAGAGAGTGTGACCATCGTGACCATCGCGAGAAAGAGAGAGAGGTAAAACCACAACAACCAGCTGTATGTAACGTACTTGCTAGCATTTCAGTTGGAACAGAGCTTTCTCTTTTAAGCATTAGAGGTAACGGCACATTCAACAATGTAATTTTTGAAGGTTTCGCTAACGGTGTTGCTCTTTTCTCTGCTTTAGCTCGTAATAACAACAAAGATAACAAAGATAACAATAAAGACGATAAGAACAATCAAAACCGAAATACTTTTACTGGTATTTTACGTGTATGCCCAACTGATATCGTTGCTATCGCTATCTAATTCTGTTCCTTATCCTCTATAGTAAGAAAATAAGATTTACTTTTCTCATAGAAAAAACCTGAGACCGATTTCAAATCGACTCAGGTTTTTTTATTGATTATATGCTTTTAACTAGTTCAACAACTTCTTCAGCAGTTGACATCATTAATGCTTTTTCTGCTAATGTTTCCATTTCTGCTTTTGACAACTTGCTTAGTTGTGTTCTTGCAGGAAGAATAGATGTTGCACTCATACTGAACTCATCTAAACCTAATCCTAATAATAATGGGATAGCAAGTGAATCTCCCGCCATCTCACCACACATACCAGCCCATTTTCCTTCTTTATGAGCCGCTTCGATAACCATTTTTACAAGACGTAAAATAGATGGGTTATACGGTTGGTATAAGTAAGCTACTTGTTCGTTCATACGGTCTGCAGCCATTGTGTATTGGATTAAGTCATTTGTTCCGATAGAGAAGAAATCAACTTCTTTTGCGAATTGATCTGCTAATACTGCTGAAGCTGGGATTTCAACCATCATACCCACTTCAATAGAATCAGAAACAGTTGTACCCGCTTCTACAAGTTTCGCTTTCTCTTCTAATAAGATTGCTTTCGCTTGACGGAACTCATCAAGAGTTGCAATCATTGGGAACATAATTTTTAAGTTACCGTATACGCTAGCACGAAGTAATGCACGAAGTTGTGTACGGAACACATCTTGCTCATCAAGACATAAGCGAATTGCACGGTATCCTAAGAATGGGTTCATTTCTTTTGGTAAATGTAAGTATGGAAGCTCTTTATCTCCACCGATATCAAGTGTACGAACAACAACAGGTTGACCTTCTTTTACACCTTCAAGAACTGCTTTATACGCTTCGAACTGCTCTTCTTCTGTTGGAAGATTGTCACGGCCCATGTATAAGAATTCTGTACGGTATAAACCAACGCCTTCTCCGCCATTATCGATAATACCTTGTACATCATTTGGTGTTCCGATATTTGCAACAAGCTCAACGTGATGTCCATCACTTGTTACAGTAGCTTGGTCTTTTAATTTTGCCCATTCAGTTTTTTGCTCTTCAAATTTCGCTTTCTTTTCTTCAAAAGAACGAAGAGTTTCTTCTGATGGATTAACAATTACTTCTCCATCTAAACCGTCGATGATTACGATATCGCCGTTTTGGATTTTCTCCATAACAACTTTCGTACCAACAACAGCTGGAATTTCCATAGAACGAGCCATAATTGCAGAGTGAGATGTACGTCCACCGATATCAGTTGTAAAACCTTTTGCATACTTACGGTTTAACTGAGCTGTATCAGATGGTGTTAAATCTTCAGCAATGATGATTACTTCTTCAGAAATTGTACCAGGGTTTGAGAAGTTAATTCCTAGTAAATGTGCAAGAACGCGTTTTGTTACGTCACGAATGTCCGCAGCACGTTCTTTCATATATTCGTTATCCATGTTTTCAAACATAGAAATAAACATTGATGCAACTTCATCCATCGCAAATTCAGCATTTACTTTTTCGCTATTTACTTTATCTTTTACTGGGTTTACTAGTTCTGGATCATTTAACACTAATAAATGTGCTTCAAAGATCGCAGCTTTATCAGCACCTAGCTCAGCAAAAGCGTGGTCCTTAATAGCTTCTAATTCAGTTTTTGCTTTCTCAAGCGCAGCGTCTAAGCGTGCAATTTCAGCAGCTTCGTTTGTAATTGATTTCTTTTCAATGTTAAATTCAGGATTCTCAAGTCTGAAAGCCTTTGCAATAGCAATCCCACTTGATGCAGCGATCCCTTGAATGTTAAGAGTCATTATTCTCCTAATCCTTCGTTTTTCATAGTTTCTTCGATAGCTGCTAGTGCTTGAGCTGCATCATCACCATTTGCAGTGATTTTAATTTCTGCGTTTTGTTGAATACCTAAAGACATAACGCCCATGATTGATTTTAAGTTAACGTTTTTTCCGTTATACTCTAAGTTAATGTCAGAACCAAATTTGCTTGCAGTGTTTACAAGTAGAGTTGCTGGACGAGCATGAATTCCTGAGTCGCTAGTTACTTTAAAGATTTTTTCCATGATAATTTATCTCCTTTAAATTACAGTATTTTTTAGTTGTATAGACGTGAGTACTACATCATCTATTGTATATAATAGGCGATGTTCGGTCAACCACATCGCCTATTATAATTATAAACATTTTGCGTCAAATTCCTACTGAATGTCAATAATAGCGTTTTCGCCCTTCTTAACATTTCCATCTTTTTTCAATTCGACTTGTTGTCCTTGTTGTAAATTCGTAAAGACAATTGGTGTAATGATAGATGGTGCATTTTCTTTTACAAATGCAAGATCTACTTTTAATAATGGTTGTCCTTGTTTCACTTTGTCGCCTTGTGCTATAAGTGCTTCAAAACCTTCACCATTTAATTTTACAGTATCAATACCGAAATGGATTAAAATTTCTTTTCCGCCTTCAGATTGAATGCCAATCGCATGCTTTGTAGGGAATACGTTGACGATCTCACCGTTAACTGGAGAAACTACTGTTCCTTCTGTTGGCTCGATTGCAAATCCGTCTCCCATCATTTTTCCTGAGAATACTTGATCAGGTACTTCTGTAATCGGTAAGATTTTCCCTTCAATTGGTGAAACGATTGTTTCGTTTTCATCAACTTGCTGAGGAGCTTCTTCTACTTTTACAGGCTCTTCTTTTTCAACATGAGGTGTACGACCTGACATAATATCATGAATTTGTGATTTTAATGTGTCAGATTTAGGTCCGAAAATAGCTTGAATGTTATTTCCTACTTCAAGTACACCAGCTGCTCCAAGCTCTTTTAAGCGATCTTTGTTTACGTTCTTTTGTTCGTTAACTTGAACACGTAAACGAGTAATACAAGCGTCTAAAGAAGCAATGTTTTCTTTACCACCAAGTGCTACTAATACTTCACGAGGAAGTTCACCCGCTTCAGTTTTTCCTGCACCGTCATTCGCATTTGCTACTTCACGACCAGGTGTTTTTAAATCCCATTTACGGATTGCAAAGCGGAATCCGAAGTAGTAAATAACTGCTAGCACAAGACCAACAATAATTACCCACCACCATGCTGTACGGCCTGGTAGTACTCCGAATAACATAAAGTCGATTAAACCACCAGAGAATGTCATACCAATTTTAACACCTAAAATTTGCATTGTCATAAATGATAGACCAGCGAATACGGCATGAATTCCGAATAGTACTGGTGCTACGAATAAGAATGAAAATTCAAGTGGTTCTGTAATACCTGTTAAGAAAGATGTTAATGCGGCAGAACCTAAAATACCTGCTGCTAATTTTTTATTTTCTGGACGTGCTTCATGGTACATTGCTAATGCTGCTGCTGGAAGACCGAACATCATGAACGGATACTTACCAGTTGTAAATGTACCTGCTGTTAATTCTACACCGTCTTTTAACTGTGCCATAAAGATTTTTTGATCACCACGGATTAATTCGCCAGCTGCATTTGTATACTGACCGAATTCAAACCAGAACGGTGAATAGAAAATGTGATGTAATCCAAATGGAATTAATGAACGTTCAATTAAACCGAATATGAATGCTGCTAATGTTCTATTTGCATCAATCATTTGATGTGAGAACGTATTTAAGCCACCTTGAATGTATGGCCAAATGAAACACATGATAATACCTACTACTAAAGAGAATGTTGCAGTTGCGATCGGTACGAAACGCTTACCTGCGAAGAAACCTAAGTATGATGGTAATTCAATGTTGAAGTATTTATTGTAGCAATATGCGGCTACTATACCGACGATAATACCACCAAATACTCCCGTTTGTAGCGTTGGAATTCCTAATACGTTTGCATATGCTGGATCAGAAAATCCAATTTTTACTGGATCTGCTCCAGAACTTGTTACTTTCACTAACTTATCTACTTCTAAGAACACACTCATCGTTTTGTTCATAATTAAGTAGCCGACGAATGCTGCTAATCCAGCTACTCCGTCTCCACCAGCTAAACCAATTGCTACCCCAACTGCGAATAATAATGCAAGGTTAGCGAAAATAATATCACCAGATTGTTCCATAATTTTTGCTACCATTACGAACCAATCTGCTTTTAATGCAGGAATAACATTTGTTAACTGTGGATTTTGAAATGCATTACCAAATCCAAGTAAAATACCTGCTGCCGGTAAAATCGCTACTGGAAGCATTAACGCTTTTCCGACTTTTTGAAGAACACCAAAGATCTTCTTAAACATGGAAACCCTTCCTCTCTTATCTATATTGATACCTTCCGACAAACGCCAAAAAGACATGAGGAAAAAAAGATAGAACGATAGCTATACAAAGGGTAGTATATCCCTTTCTCAAGCTTACATTCCTTACTTTTCTCCACTCATGCCTGATCGAATCAGTAACACGTGTCAAAAATAGGATTACTTATAAGTTCACTATAATTAAGGCAAACGTTTTCGTTACTTACCTTAATGTGTTTGTCGAAATTTGTATAACTTTGCATTAGTTATTATACATAACTATTGTAAGCGATTCAATGATTTTTTTTAACGTTTTCATTTTAGACAAAAATATATGTCTTTTTACACATGCTCTGCTTTCACTAAGCGCTGCAGGTGCATCGTTAAATATATGCTCTCTGCTTCATACACAGGAAGTTGCAATTCTTTTTGCATGACCTTTACTAGCTTCCAAGCTAAATTATAACAGACAGGATATTCCGCCTTTAATAAATCAGCAAAGCTTTGTGATTCCTCTACTTTCTCCCCTTTTTTCACCCGTTCAATAGCATATTGTAAATGACGGATAAGGCGTAAGTAGTGGATACTTTCTTGGTCTAATGTAATTTGTAAGTTTATCTCAATTAAAGATACAAGCTGTGCAATGAGACGGGAGTTTTGATTAACTGAAGATAAATCTGAATTTGTAAGTGAACTGTAAATATGGAGTGCAATAAAACCGATTTCTCCTTCTGGCAATATAATTTGCAAACGAGAATTTAAAAGATCTACAACACCTTCAGCAATTTCATATTCCTCTGGATAGAGCATTTTCGTTTCAACTAAAAAAGGATTATCAATTGTAAGTCCTTGTTTTAATCTCTTAATTGCAAAAGAAATATGATCTGTTAAAGCGATATGAATATGTTCATTCAATGGTGATTTTGCTTTTTCTTGAATGTAGAACATAATATCATTCATTAATTCAATTAATTTTTCACTCACATGCGGCACTAACAGTTTGTATTGTTCACGATCACGTTCATTTTTTAAAACAAACATTTTCTCAATTTGTTCTTGCTCCAATACGTCTTTCGCTTTTTTCCCAAATCCAATTCCTTTACCAATCACTACTACTTCCTCGTGTTCAGGATGGCTAGCAATGATGACATTATTATTTAAAACTTTTTTAATTTCTAGATAATTATTCATATAACACCACCCTCGTACTTAAATAGCCTGCTTTTATGTTACAGAACATTCTTCTTTGTCGTCAATGTAAAACATCTACCATTTCATAAAAATTCATTTTTTAGACATGTTTATATATGATGCGTATAATGTAAGAGCAACTGTACATAGAAAGGGGATAACAACATGATTAAAATGTTTGTAAGTGATATCGATGGTACAATGATGCAACACGGAGGATTAATTGACGAACAGGATCTTGTAGCACTTCGCAGTCTTGCTGAGCAAAATGTTATTCTTTGTTTCGCTTCTGGCCGACTTGATAATGAAATTGCAGACTTAATGAAAGCTGTAAATACAAATTTCCATCGTATTAGTGTAAATGGTGTTTTCGTGTACACACATGAAAACGAGCAACTATTATCCGCAACATTCGATTCGAGTATTCTACCTGATCTGTTAGCAATGACAAATGAAGATCCTTATTTTCGTTATATAAGTGATGAGCATAATTATTACATTGAAGAAAAAACACCGTTTATTCATGAGCTCGAACAACAAGTCACGATGACTTCTGTTGAAGAACCGCATCTATTACAGAAAATTGATGATACAATTTTTCCAAATAAAATCTCTGTCGGTGGAACAAAGGAAAGCTTACAAATCCTTCAGAAAAAAATTGATGAAAAATTCCACGGAAAAGTTAGTACATTCATTTCAGCAGAACAATGTTTAGATGTAATGCCACCTAATATTAGTAAAGGGGCTGCTATTTCTGTTTTATTAAAAGAGTTTCAAATACAGCCAGATGAAGTTGCTTGCATAGGGGATTCTTATAATGATATCCCAATGTTTTCTTTAACTCCTCACAGTTTTGCTATGTCTCAAGCAGATGACGCAGTAAAAGAACACGCTCACTATGTAGTAAATACAGTTAAAGATGCTGTTAACCACGTAATTGCTCATAATAAAAATACGACTCACTCCTTGTAAGGATGAGTCGTATTTTTTCTTTACATGTTAAACAATTTGACATTAACTGTACTTCACGAACTGAAATATATTATTTGTTACGTGCGATGTTTGTAATAAACTTATAACGATCCCCACGATAAATACATTTCACATACTCTAACGGTACTTCACCTTCTGAATATGACCATTGACGCATTACAAGCACTGGCGCCTTTTTAGGAATATGCAGATGTTCCGCTTCATTATCCGTTGCAATTGAAGCTTCAATTGATTGAGTAGCGCTAACAAGTTTAAAGCCCAGTTTTTTCTCTAAATGTTCATATAAAGATTGTTGCAATATTTCTTCGTTAATATCTTTTACAAGAGCTGGCGACAAATATGTCGTCTCAAAAGCAATCGGTTCATCATCAGCTAAGCGAATACGCCTCACTTCATAAACCGACTCTCCCTCCTGTATTCTCAACCGGTCTGCGATTTTCGCAGTAGCTGGAACTAGGCGGAAACTAAGTAATTGACTACTTGGGTTCATCCCACGAGAAATCATATCTTCTGTGAATCCCGTCATTCCTTGCAATTTTTGTTCCACTTTCGGAAGTTGGACAAACGTACCGATTCCACGTTTCCGATATAAATAACCTTGTTCCACTAAATTATTAATCGCCTGTCTGATTGTCATACGACTCACTTCGAACTTATCGCAAAGTTCATTCTCAGATGGGATTTTATCTCCCGGCTTCCATTCGCCGTCCTCAATTAGCTGTTTCACCCACTCTTGAATCTGATAATAGATCGGAAATGGTGAATACTTGTCGATGTTCATCAGCAATCGCCTCACTGCATAAAGATAGAGCTTCTTGATCAGCGATTACGGTTACATTCGGATGACGTTGTAAAACTGTAGCAGGACACGCTTCACTATATTCACCTTGCAATAATTCTTTAACAGCTTCTGCCTTTTTAGAACCCATAGCAACAAGTAGAATTTGTTTCGCTTTCATAATGCTTCCGATTCCCATTGTAATCGCATGAGTTGGCACATCTTCTTCTTTTTCGAAGAAGCGAAGGTTTGCTTGGCGTGTAGATTCTGTTAATTCAACAATGTTTGTTGGAGAATTAAACAGTGTTCCTGGTTCGTTAAATCCGATGTGACCGTTTTCACCGATTCCAAGAATCTGTAGGTCAACTGGGTTAGCAGCTAGAATGCCCTCGTAACGTTTGCACTCTTCCTCTAAATCACTTGCCATCCCGTTTGGTACATAAGTTTGTTTAAATGGAAGATGATCAAACAACTGTTCTTGCATAAAATAGTGATAGCTGTTTTTATCTTCATGTGGTAAATTTACGTACTCATCTAAGTTTACAGTGGTTACACGGCTTGTATCAAGTTTATTTTTTCGCATTTCTGCATAAATACCTAATGGAGAGCTTCCTGTAGCCATTCCTAATGTTGGATTTTCTTTTGTTTTTACAACTTCTTCAATTAATTTATAACCTGCTTCTGCTAGTTCTTCTGGAGTTTTTACAACAAGAATATTCATTTAATTACTTCCCTTCCTTCATATGAATTCCTAAACGAACCGTATCATATACATGTAAATCTTCATTCATCACAACAAAGTCTGCATCTTTTCCTACCGCTAATGCACCTTTATGATTTAATCCAAACTCTTCTGCTTGGTTAACTGATGTCATTAGTACCGCATCTTCGATTGAACAACCTGTAAATTCAATTACATTTCGGAAAGCTTGATCCATTTTTAGAATACTACCAGCTAACGTTCCATCTTCTAATCGAGCACTACCATCTTTTACATGTACTGGCTGTCCGCCAAGCTCATATAATCCATCTTCAAGACCTTTTGCACGCATTGCGTCAGTAATAACACTTACTTTTTTCGGTCCTTTTAATTTATATGCTAATTTCACCATATCAGGGTGAATGTGAATACCATCTGTAATTACTTCAACCATTACATCTGGATTTAATAACACATGACCAACAACTCCTGGTTCACGGTGATGTAATCCACGCATTTGATTGTATAAATGCGTTGCATGTGTAATGTTTCTATTTTTTAGTTGCGCATCAATTGCATCTGTATGACCCATTGTGCCCACAACACCAGTTTCAGCAAGATACTGTTCAAACTCTAACGCACCTTCTTCTTCAGGTGCATATGTTACTAATTTAATTAGATTCCCGCTTGCTTCCTGCCATTGTTTAAATTGTTCAATATTCGCAGGAACAATATGTTCAAGTGGTTGTGCACCTGCACGTTTTTTTGAAACATACGGTCCTTCTAAGTGAATATATTCGAAATGTGCTCCTTTTTCTTTCGCTTCCTTCGCAGCATGTAGTGCTGCTTCGATTGCTTCTGGAGCTTGTGTCATTGTTGTTGGAAAGTAAGTTGTAACTCCTTCTTTTAACATTTCTTTACCTAGAGTTACTAATCCATCGCTATTTGCATCCATCGCATCAATATCGTATCCACCATGAATATGAACATCGATCATACCTGGAATCACAATTTTACCTGCCGCATCTAAAACCGCTTCATTTTCTTGTGATACATATTGAGCCATCAAACCAATTTCTTTAATTTTTTCTGCGTAACGAATAAATCCGTTTTCCACTACTTCTTGACCTGTATAAATTTTGGCATTGATGACAACTTGCGTTTTCATTTTCATCGATCCTTTCCCATGAAATACCTACTTGTTATTATTACCTTATTCGCCTAATTCCATCTTAATATATGCACGAGTAGTTGTCTAGACATTCGAATGAAATTTCCTTTTTGTTTAACAAAAAGGACACTTGCTGCGTCTCTCTCAATTATAATATATGTTATTCAGTTTTCTAAAAAGGGAGAATATCCTCGTATCCTATTACTCATTTAAGTAATGGCATTAATCCACTAGTGCCTATTGTAATATGCTCGCCGTCTGTTTCCATTTCTACTGTACGTTTATTTGTTCCATATATCATTATACCATGTCTGTTTAAGCGTCTCACTACACTTTGGTGCGGATGCCCATACGGATTTCTGCTTCCATATGAAAGAATTGCGAACTGTGGCTCTACTTTCTTAAGAAACATTTCGCTTGTTGAAGTATATGAGCCATGATGTCCCACCTTTAACACATCTGCATGTACATCAAATTGCTTTAATATTTCCGTTTCCGTCCGCACATCAGCGTCACCCATTAGTAAAAAATCCGCTTTTCCATATCGTACCTTTAACACAATTGAAGATTCATTATTTTCATCTTTTGATTTCCCATTGTTTAATACTTGTATGGAAACATGCGGATCTAGTGGTATGTATTGTCCCTCTTTTACTGAAACGAAAGGAATTCCTCTTTTTTTAATATGATTCCGGTATGTGTGATACGTAAAAGAACTATACGTTTTTCCACTATCTAATATAAGTGATACCGGCATTTGCTCTACAATCGGAATCAATCCTCCAATATGATCCATATCAGGATGCGTACTGACGATAGCATCTAAATGATTAATCCCTTTTTCGATTAGTTTTTGAATAATAACCTCACCAGCTTCATAAGGTCCTCCGTCAATTAACATCGTTTGTCCATTTGGCAATGTAATAAGTGTTGCATCACCTTGGCCAACTTTTAAAAAACTCACTTTCATTTTACCAAGATGTTGCCGCTGCGTATGTAAAGGAGACGTGGTATGAATAGACATCATATATCTTTTGGCCGATGTACTATTTAAAGAAAAGCATAACAAAACAGAAACTAACAATAAGATACTTCGCATACCTCTCATAACTCGTCTCCTTTTTTCAATTAGTATGGCACGGTATAAAATTGATATACAAAAAAAGCTTAGCAAAATGCTAAGCTTTTATTTCGATATCTCCTGTAAAGAACCAAAGAATAAATCTGCTTCATTCATTTGTTCATTCTCTTCAGAAAGTGCTGGTAAATCATCTAATGTTTTCAGTCCAAATGTATCTAAAAACTCTTTCGTTGTTCCATATAAAATAGGACGCCCGGGCCCTTCTGCTCTTCCCATTTCTTTTATAAGTAAGTGTGAAACTAACGTTTGTAACGCCTTATCGGTTTTTACGCCTCTAATCTCTTCCATTTCAGTCCTTGTAATGGGTTGACGATATGCCACAATCGCTAACGTTTCTAGAGCAGCCTGAGAGAGTGAAGCAGCTGTTGGGGTATCTATTAATTTTTGATAGTACGAAGCATGTTGTTTCTTTGTAGCAAAACGATATACTTTTGCATACTGTACAATTTGCAAGCCTCGGTGTACACCTTCACATTCCTGTTGCATTTCTTCTAAAATATCGATTACTTCATTTCCTTCAATTTCAAGGACTTTCGCTATTTGTTCTGGATAAATTCCTTCATCACCAGACACAAATAAAAGCCCTTCAATGATTGATTTCTGTTCTGCTCTATCCATTTTACGAGCTCCTTCCTCCTATTTTCTCCATAAAAATACACATCAAAAAACCGAATCACAATTCATGCGTTCGGTTCAATATTTTTTCTCTTGTTCCAAACGATACATTCAAACCTAGCATGAGATATAACTATTTCTATCTCATTTACCATACTAACTCTATGCAGATTTAGTAGAGCTTGATACGAAAATTTCATCAAAATTATGTTCTTGTTCAATTATAATTTGTTGATTTTTCATAAGCTCAAGAACCGCTAAAAATGTTACAACCATTATTTCCCGTTCATCATCAACAAACAAATCATAAAAACTTTGACGACCACCTTGTATTTCTAACTGCTTTAAAATATCAGTCATACGCTGTGAAATTGGTATTTCTTGACGAGTAATACGTGTTGTTACAGGTTTCTTTGCTTTTTTACGGCGCATTAATTTTTGAAATGCCGCTAGCATATCATATAACGTAACATCAAGAGGCAAGTTTGTCTCCTCTTCTTGTTGCAATGATGTAAAATCAATTGGCGGACGTGTATATAGCTGTGCTCTTTCTAGTTCTCTTTCTTTTAGTTCAGTAGCAACTTGCTTATATTTCTTATATTCAATTAACCTCTCCATCAATTCTTGACGAGGATCATCTATAAAGTCATCACCGTTATCAAGTACATCTTCTTCATGTTTCGGCAACAACATTTTACTTTTAATTTGTAATAAAGTCGCAGCCATTACTAAATACTCACTTGCAACATCTAATTGTAGTTCTTTCATCGTATGTACATAAGATAAATATTGCTCTGTAATTTCCGCTACAGGAATATTATATATGTCAATTTCATAACGATGTATTAAATGTAACAATAAATCTAAAGGCCCTTCAAAAGCCTCTACTTTAAAATTATACTGCACAAAGCATCCCACCACATTTTTTCTATAACATCATAAGTATAGAGCATACTCATGTTCTATCCAACCTTTTTAAGAAATTTAATTAAAAATAGACCGATGCCTATGTCATCATGCCCATCGCTTCATATGATAACAGTGTAGTAAGAACAATGTAGGAGGTCAAAAAACTATGGGTCACGTTGATTGCGGTTTTAGCGGTGGGTTCGCATTACTTGTTGTATTGTTTATTTTACTAATTATTGTAGGGGCAGCTTGCTTCTGCTAATATGAACAATAACGGCTAGGGACATTTCCCTAGTCGTTTATTGTTCATATTTCTATGATACACTTGTATTTATAACCGTTAAACAGGGGTGAAGAACATGTATCCTACCGAATACATACAATTTTTAATTCATTTTCACGGAGATTATGATTATTTTGAATGCCATGAAATACTGGAAGAATATTGGAAAGAAAAACCAAAAGGAGATCGCGATCATTATTTAGTTGGTCTCATTCAAATTGCAGTTTCTTTATACCATCAAAGACGCTCTAACTGGAATGGCGCAGAAAAAATGATGAAAAGCGCTATAACGATTTTAGAAAAAAACAGTGCACCTTTACTACGTTTAGGAATAAATGCCACACAACTCCCATTCTTACTCAAGGATAGATTGCAATCTATACAGAAAGAAGAAAATTTCACACCGTTATTTTTACCATTATCAGATACAACATTAGAAAAGCATTGCATGGAATTATGTCAGAAACAAAACCTCCCTTGGAAAGACGTGAATGCTTCTCCTAGTGAATATATAGTACATAAGCACACATTACGTGATCGAACAGAAGTCATTACTGAACGAAACGAGCAATTACAAAAAAGAAAGCAGAGATAATAAACTACTTATCTCTGCTTTCACGAATGTATATTTTGTTCAAGCCCTTTACACTTTTTGCAAAAACTTGCTGTTTGCTCATTTCCGCAAATTGTAAACTCAAGAAATTTGCTCTTTAACTCTTGTACCATCTTCGTCCCAATACCCATATGACGGTGAGATGGATTCACACTCAAATGCTGAATTTCCAAAACTTGATTCTCTTTTTTTACAATCCCCATTATCCCAACAAAATCTTCGTTTTGTTTCCACAAATACAATTGCCAATCATCTTTTGCTTCATAATCTTTCATAGTCAATTGTAATGTTTTCACATCTTTTTCCGTTGGCATAAATGAAAGAAGCCCCATTGCAATCTTTTCATAACTTTTTTTAAAACGAATTAACATAACCCTTATCCCTTCTTACAAAAGTTACAAACTATTAATCCCCTCAACCACTCTTTTCATATCACATTCATTTTACAATATTTTCAACAGAGTGAGAAGGGCTTAAAACAACTTGATAATCATACAAAGCGAAAAGAAGAAAGTCAAATATATGTTTCAGTACTATTTTTGCTAAGTAGATAGAAGGTGAAACGTTGTTATATGAAAGCGAAAAGATACAGCCACCACTCATTATCACTTCAATATTCATCACCTGAGAGCAAATGAATTCTAGCGAAATGAATGTAATAAAAAATATTTATTGAAACATGTAATCTAATGTATTCTATGTAATATGTTAAAATTTTGTTCTCATAAGCGCCATATTTTCACTACAATAACAGTACTACTTGTATCATGTACCGCAAACGAAATCCCCATTCCTATTAAAAAAACAAAAAAGAGAGCCATAGCTCTCTTTTCCCATTAACTTATTCTTCCCAAACTTTAACTTCTTTCATTACATCGCCTTGACGCATGTTTAATACTGTTTCAATACCGCTTGTTGCTTTACCGAATACAGTATGTACACCATCTAAATGTGGTTGTGGCTCATGAACAACAAAGAATTGGCTACCGCCAGTGTTACGGCCAGCGTGAGCCATAGAAAGTGATCCTACAAGGTGTCTATGAGGATTTCCATCAGTTTCACATGGGATAGAGTAACCTGGGCCACCTGCACCTGTTCCTGTTGGATCTCCACCTTGGCTTACGAAGCCAGGAATAACGCGGTGGAATGTCACACCATCATAAAATCCTTGCTCTGCTAGTTTTTTAAAGTTTTCTACTGTTTTTGGTGCCTCTTCTGGGAAAAATTCTAAATCGATTTTTTCACCATTTTCCATTAATATGTATCCTAAAGTTTTCATATGTATATGTCTCCTTTCAACTATCTCAGCACTATATTACCACATTCATGACTAGAAACAAAAAGAATCCGACAATCTACATACTTCTTTTTTGAAATGTGGTAAAAGCTAGGTGACAAATAAGAAATATATACTATAATAACTGTGTTGCCCGAAAATTTTAGAAAGAGAAAGGGAGCGATTTTTCGTGAAAACGAAATTACTAGCTCTGCTATTAGCTGTAACGGTATTTATGATGCCAACAGCTTCGTTTGCAGACATCATCGAAGGAGAATCAATTGTTACACTAGGAGAAAACTTGTCTGAACAACAAAAACAAGATCTGTTAAAAGAAATGAAAGCACCAAAAGATGCTACAATCATTACTGTGTCTAATGCGGAAGAACATAAATTTCTAGAAGGGATTGTTCCAAAAGCGCAAATTGGTACGAGAGCAATTTCCTCTTCTATGATTACATACACAAAGCCAGGATCTGGTCTCATTGTACGTTCAAAAAACATTAATTCAATAACAGATGCAATGTACACAAACGCACTTATTACAGCAGGTGTAAAAGATGCAGAAATTCAAATTACTGCACCATTTAAAGTTTCAGGAACTGCTGCTTTAACCGGTTTAATGAAAGCCTACGAAACAACATCGAACAAAGCAATTCCTGAGGAAGTAAAAAAAGTAGCCAATGAAGAAATGGTGCAAACAGCCCAGCTCGGCGATAAAATTGGTGAAGAAAAAGCAGTTCAACTTGTTGCAAAAATTAAAGAAGAAATTGCCAAAGAACAGCCAAAAACGACTGAAGATTTACGTTCATTAATTAAAAAAATTGCGGATCAACTTGGTATTACATTAACGGATGAACAGTTAGATAACTTAGTTGCGTTATTTGATAAAATGAAAAATCTTAATATCGATTGGAATCAAGTTGGCAGTCAGTTAAATAAAGCAAAAGAACACGTTTCTGCCTTTTTAGGATCTGAAGAAGGGCAAGGTTTCCTAGATAAAGTTAAAGATTTCTTCTCAAGTATCATTGATTTTGTTAAATCGTTATTCAAGTAAAAAGAAGCTCGCTAGTAGCGAGCTTCTTTTTTATACAAGTAACGGCAATTTCATAACAGCTTCTTCAACCGAACGAACAACATGATTTGCCTTCCCCTTCACATATGGATGAGCATGATGAAGAGTAAATGAATGCGGGGTTACTTCAAACATAGAAATATCATTGAAAGAATCTCCAATGCATGCAACTTCATTTGCTTCAATTTGTAAATGTTCCATTAATCGCCTTAAAGCACTTCCTTTACTTACTCCCCTTGGCATAATATCAACATAGCGTTTACCAGACATAAAAACTTCTGCTTCGCTCTGAAATGTATCTCGTAACTCTTGATCTAATGCTGCAATTGTCTCCTCTTCCCCAAAAACAAACAATTTCGCAGGATGTACAGTCTTACCAAATTCCTCTTCTAACGCTTCTATCTCAGCAATATGCACGCCCATATACGTTTCAAAATTATGATGATGTTCATTCTTTCTTTTTGTATACCGTTGCTCATTTGCACAAACAATATCTGCTAGTCCCTTTTTATGGATATATCGATATATTTCCTGGGCAATCCCATCTTCAAAACTTGATTCATGAAATATTTGTCCATCCGGCAGTAACATCGTCGCTCCATTTAAACTCGTTGTGTAATACGGGAATGCAAACCTATTTACAACTTCATCAATTCGATGAGTAAAGCGGCCAGAGGCAAAACAAATATTTGTCCCTTTTTCAGCTAACCAACTAATTGCACGTTCATCTTCTTTTTGCATATGATTCACATTGTAAACGAGCGTGTCATCTAAATCACTTACAAATAATTTAATCATGTCCTCTTCCCCTTCCATACACAATATCTACTCTAAGTGTACACAAAAAATGTTTGATTTTTGTTAAAAAACAATAGATTTTTGCTAAAAAAATAAACGGGTGTATAATCCCGTTTATTTTTGTCTTTTTACATTTTGAGGTCTTACGATACTTGGACGTACTTTTAAACTAGACATTGTTGGGCGGATTAGAATCTTCGTTAAAGCTCCCCAATCAAATGGCAGAAATGGCCATAAGTATGGTGTTTGTAAACTCTTTATCGATGTTAAAAATAAAAGCAATATCGTCATACCAATTACAAATCCCATCTCATGGAAGAGACCTGTCAAAATAATAACAAATAACTTTCCAACCTTATTTCCGAGTCCTAATTCATAACTCGGTGTTGCATATGCACCGATCATAGAAACTGCTACATATAAAATAACTTCTGGTACAAACAAACCTACATCGATTGCTATTTGACCAATTAATATAGCGGAAATTAATCCTGCTGCAGACGATAACGGCGTTGGAGTATGAATGGCTGCCATCCTTAAAAACTCAAGTCCGATTTCGGCCATCAACACTTGTAATAAAATCGGTAAATGCGTCATCTTATTCGGTCCAATGAAAGCAAGATTTGCTGGTAAAAGAGTTGGATCAAATACAAATACTAACCAAAATGGTAGTAAAAACAAGGAAAATAAGACACCTAAAAAGCGTACCCAGCGTAAAAATGTACCGACAGCCGGATTTTGTCTAAATTCTTCTGCATGCTGTAAATGGTGGAAATATGTTGTTGGAGTAATCATAGCACTTGGTGATGTATCAACTAGTACTAACACATGTCCTTCTAATATATGATTCGCCGCCACATCCGGTCTTTCTGTATACCGAATAAGTGGGAATGGATTATAGCTTTGCTTTACAACAAATTCTTCCACTGTTTTATCCGCCATCGTAATTCCATCTACATCGATGTTATTTAATTCTTGTTTTATAATCTTTACTAAATCTGGATTTGCAACATCTTGTACATATGTAATACAAATATCTGTTTGCGATCTATCTCCTACTCGAATCATTTCATTTCGAAGACGTGGATCACGTATCCTTCTACGGATTAACGCTGTATTTACAACAATATTTTCAACAAATCCATCCCTTGCACCACGTACTACCTTTTCTGTATCTGGTTCTGTCGGCGTTCGGCCCGGATAACTACGAACATCTATTGCAAACGCTTCTGTTTCACCTTCCACAAATATAATGATGAGTCCTGATAATACTTGGAGCATTACCTCATCCATCGTTTTCACTTTACTTACTTGTTGATGAATTAAACGATTCTCTAAAAGCTTCACTGTATCTTCTTCTACATCCCTTATTTCATTTGTATCCACCGCTTCTTCTAAAATAGGGATAATATAATTCGTATCACAAAGTCCATTTACAAATAACACACCAATTTCTTTATTTAAAATTTGAAATTTACGTATGCCAACATCATATGTAACCCCTAGTCCAACTGTTTGCTTTAAATAATTTTCATTATCGCTCAAAAAAGATGAAATAGGGATATCCACTTTTTTAGGCTTCGTCATAAAATCCACTCCTTTCCAAAATTAATTGAATTGCTTTTCTAGTAATAGGTGATCCTCTCTCCCATTCGTCATTTCCACACATCTTACCAATATCACCAACTCCAACAATGACAGGGACATTCAAATCATCTAAACAATAAATCGTATCTCCGCTAATCCTGCCAATTTCACCATCTGGAAGTCCAAATTTATCAACACCGTATTCGGTTAAATCCCCGTTTCGATCTACACTTACATCTACACGTGCCCATTCCCAATGATGTGTATTAGACGCTACTGCCAAAATCCCCAGTACATCAATTTGTTTATGTGTAGCTACATATTTTAAAGCTTTTTCACCAGATCCTTCTCCAATAAATCCACTGTCATCAAACATAACAAATACAGGGTCATATGGCGTTTGCATAATAAGCTCAACAACTTTCTTCCCTGTCAATTTGGTTGGATTACTTTGTGATGCTGAAATACACCTTCCCCCAAATTCCTTCGTTAAAAGCTCAATTGTTCGCTTTGCATATTCATCTCCATCTGTGACCAAAACAACCCTTCGTCTCATTTGATTTATCCTTTCGGTTTACATATAAGTGCTACAAAAAATGAAAATAATATCGCCGCCGAAATGCCTGCAGACGTTAAACTAAACATACCCATACCAATCCCTATATATCCGTGTTTTTCTGCCGCATGCATTGCCCCGTGTAATAGGGAATGTCCAAAACTTGTAATAGGAACTGTCGCCCCAGCACCTGCAAACTTTATAAGCTTATCGTACAATCCGAATCCATCTAAAGCTGCTCCTAGTACTACAAAGGTAGCCATTAAATGGGCTGGTGTTAACTTTGCAAAATCTAACAATACCTGTCCAATTACACAAATAGCGCCTCCTACAAGAAATGCATATATAAAATCCACAATTCACTCTCCCTTCACTCTCTCAAATACAACACCATGTGCAATTGTTGGAATGGTTTCTTTCTGTTGCATCATCATCGGGCTTAATAACGCACCAGTAGCAACAACAAAAATCCGTTGTAAATTCCCTTTTTGCATCTCACTTAATAAATGACCATATGTGACAACAGCTGAACAAGCACAACCACTACCACCAGCAAATACTTCTTCTTGATCGGAATTATAGATCATTAATCCGCAATCATTATATATATGCCCAAGATCATACCCTTCTTCCAGTAAAAGTTGTTTCGCAATTGGTGTCCCAATAGCTGATAAATCACCGGTAACAATCAAATCATAATCTGCTGCACTTCTCTTCAAATCTTCAAAATGTTGTTGAATTGTGTGAGCAGCAGCAGGTGCCATCGCTGATCCCATATCTAAAGGATTTGCAATCCCTAAATCTTGTACTTTTCCAATCGTAGCTGCCGTAATTTTAATGGCACTTTTTTCTTTACTAATTAATATGGATCCCGCACCTGTAACAGTACAATTTGCTGTTCCTGGTTTTTGTCCCCCATACTCTGTTGGATAACGGAACTGTCTTTCAGCCGTCGCATTATGACTACTTACTGTCGCTAAAACACGATTTGCGAATCCACCATCTATAAAGGCTGATCCAACCGCTAAAGTCTCCATCGAGGTTGCACAAGCACTAAACATCCCTAAAAAGGGAATCTCCCACTTACGCGCAACATAATTTGCTGTCACTGTTTGATTTAATAAATCACCCGCTAGAAAGAAATCAATTTGTGATGTTTTTACATTTCCTTTTTGCAAGACTTGTTGAATTGAATCTGACATTAATCTTCGTTCAGCAAGTTCCCAATTTTCCTCTCCGCAATGTAAATCATCGTATGAAATATCAAAATCCTTTCCAAGAGGGCCTTCAGCTTCTTTTGGACCGACAGCAGTACCGGTTGCATTCACATAAATATCATTTTGAAATACCCACGTTTGTTTTCCGGTCAACCTCATACTAGCCCCTCCTTTAAGACATAAAAATGTTAAAAGTATATCTTATTAACCCAATAACGTATGCACCAACGACTCCAAAAACGATAACACTTCCCGCTAGCTTAAACATATTTGTAGCAACCCCAAGCACAATTCCTTCACTCTTATGTTCTAGCGCAGCGCTCGCCATAGAATTCGCAAATCCCGTAACAGGTACTGCTGATCCCGCTCCAGCAAATTGACCGATTTTATCATATACACCACAACCTGTTAAAATCGCCGATAACAATACAAGCGTTGCAACTGTCGGATTTCCTGCCTCTTGTTCACTGAAATGAAAATAATGTATATAAAATTTCATCAATACTTCTCCGACAGTACAAATGAGTCCACCTACAAGAAATGCCTTAACACAATTTATGAAATAATTTGGTTTCGGATGGTACTCCTTCACTTTATTTATGTAATCATCCTTTAGTTTTCGCCCTGTCATTTATATATTGCCTCCTACTTTACGAAATAAATCCAGTGAAACAACGAGCCTATTACTTTCCCGAGTACAAGAGCAACGAGTAAAACAACAATTTTCCCTTCTACCCCTACTCGTTTCGCTAAAATAGGTAAAACATTTAACACTTCTGTTAATGCGGCTGCAAGCATTCCAACGAATGTGCCACAAAATATTCCTAATATAACAAGCCAATATTGTGACGTTTGAAATGTAATGTTTTTCAAACTACACCAAGCCCCTGTTAACGTACCTGCAATAACTGCCCACTCAAAATATTGAATGTGCTTTCCACTTCTCGTTAATTGAGCTAGACGAGGGATTATACCAAGTACAGCTAAAAATGCGACATATCCGCTACCTACTGCAATCCCTCCCGCTAAACCAATTAAAATAACAAGCCCAGACTCAATCATCGGCAAGTTGTTTCATATTATCCTTGTTTTCATGAACAATTACATATTGGTCAAGCGACTGCTGATACTGGAACATCTCCACTTCTAACGGACTCGGCTCTTCATTAATTCGCTTTTGAAATACATGATTAAAAAATAAGACCATACCTAACCCAAGACCTAATGAATAAGGAATTTGAAATAAAAGTGGTTGTGCCTTAAATTCTCCCGTAATCATGTAATATAGGCGCTGGTGCACTTGTTGCATGCTTACATCTTCATGAAAATAAATGATCGCAAGGGCTGCTCCAATGAAAAGTAACAACCATACAAGTCCGAAGAAAATTGGATGTACTTTCTTTTTTTCATATATAATTTCAACAAGAGTTTGTCCAGAACCGAGTAAATTAATTTGTATATGAGCTGCTTTTTTCCTAATAATCTCAATTATTTTCATCACATCAATTACGACATGCGTCTTATCATGAGCTGTTATTTTGTAAACTACCTCATCCTGTAGCGACTGAACTACCAAAGCATCTCCCGCAAGTTGAGCAACATCACCCAGCTTCACTTCATACGTAGGAGAAACTTTTAATCGATTACGCATTTTAATATAAATTGTTTGTTCCAATTTCCATTCACCTCTTCACTCTTCCTCGTAGTTGTAGTATGGTTATTGAATTTTTTTCTAATACAATTTTTTCATAAAAAAACATCTGTACCATTTCGGTACAGATGTTTTTTAGTTTATGCCTTTTTCTTAAATAAATTTGCAATACTTAATGCGAGTCCTCCCCAAATGACTACCATACCAATAACCATCATCATAATCGCTGATCCACTCATTATGAAACACCCCGATCTTTCCATTCTTTTTCAAGCTTAGCAGAATCTGAATGTATTTGTGCATTCCATTTCTTCAGACTAATGATTAGCGCAATGATAAGGAACGCTGCTGCAATTGACCAACCATATGTTACGACAAACTCCGTTGGATAATCTCCATAGTTCTTTTTAATATTTTGGATTGTACCATCAATTAACATGTACCCTAACATAAGCGGGGTAATAACGAGTAAACTCACTCTCCAAAACGTCCCTAACTTAATATCAGATACGAAGTTTGCGTGATTTTGATAAACTGGTAAACGGCGTAAAATGAGTCCTATCGTAACTACTTCCGCTAATGCAATTGAAATTAATCCGAAGTTATTAGCGAAATAATCAACAACATCTAGGAACATAAGCCCGCCACGTGTTGCAAAAACAAGAGAAACTAGCACGAGGAGCGTCCCCATAATTCCAATTGTTTTTTGGCGGCTTAAGCTGAACTTTTCAGATACGGCAGCAAAACATACTTCCGCAAGCGAAATGAGGGATGTAATTCCGGCAACCGTTAATGATAAGAAAAATAATACGCCAAATAACGGTGACATCGGTAATTCATTAATAATTTGCGGGAATACTACGAATGCAAGTCCTACACCAGCACTCGCTACTTTATCAACTGGTACTCCCATATTGTTTGCCATAAATCCAAGAGCTGCAAAGACCCCAATCCCTGCTAATAATTCAAATCCTGAGTTTGCAAAACCAGTAATAAAGGCATTATTTGTTGTATCTGAGTTTTTCGGTAAATAACTAGAATACGTAATCATAATTCCAAATGCTAAAGATAAACTAAAGAAAATTTGACCATAAGCAGCAAGCCATACCTTTCCATCAAAAATACGACTCCAATCTGGCTTGAAAAATGCATCTAATCCTTGCATCGCACCTTCCATCGTCACTGCACGAACTACGATAATAAGGAACATAACTACTAGTAAAGGGATGAAAATACGGTTAACTACTTCAATTCCTTTTTTAACTCCTTTGAATGCAACACCAAGCACAATAATCCAAACGAGAGCTAATGGAATTAATACTTCCGGCACAAGCCCCCCAAACTGCCCTGGCTTATCTGCAACATGTAAGTACTCTTTAAATAAAAATGATTGCGTGTCTTTCCCCCATGCTCCAGTAATTGCAAAGTACGTATATGAAATAGACCAAGCAATAATTACTGCATAATATGTTGAAACGATAAACGTTACACACATTTGCCACCATCCAATGAATTCAGCACGCCTATGAATACGGAAGAACGTAAGTGGCGCTGAACCACGGTGACGATGCCCAAGAGCAAATTCAAACGCCAATAATGAAATACCAGTCGTTAATAGTGCGAATAAGTACGGTAAAAAGAATGCGCCTCCTCCATTTTCATACGCTGTATAAGGAAAACGCCATATGTTTCCTAATCCAACGGCAGAGCCGACCGCTGCGAAAATAAATCCAGCCCTCGTTCCCCATTGTTGCCTCGTTTCCATATTTCCTTCCCCCTTTGTGACAAGTTCATAATTGGATTATATTTTAAATTTACTAAATTATCAATAAATTCTGTAAACTTTTACGAAAGTTTACCAATCTACTCCTATTTAAAGCCATAAAAAAAGATCGAATAGATAGCTATTCATCTATTCGATCTTTCATCTGTTTTAATATTTTCTTTTCGAGTCTTGAAACTTGTACTTGCGAAATACCTATTCGCTCCGCTACTTCAGATTGCGTTTGGTCTTTATAGTAGCGCAAATACACAATTAAACGTTCTCGCTCATCTAATTCTCTAATTGCTTCTTTTAAAGCAATTTTATCAAACCATTTCGTTTCAGATTGATCTGCAATTTGATCTAAAATAGTAATTGGGTCCCCGTCGTTTTCATACACCGTTTCATGTATAGATGAAGGAGCTCGACTCGCTTCTTGCGCCAGAACCACTTCCTCTGGCGTTAGTTCTAACGCTTCTGCTACTTCATTAATCGTTGGGGCCCTTCCGAATTCTTTCGAAAGCTCGTCTCTCATCTTTCGAATTTTATTTCCTGTTTCTTTTAAAGATCTACTTACTTTCACCGATCCATCATCACGTAAAAATCGTTGTATTTCTCCAATAATCATTGGAACTGCATATGTTGAAAATTTCACGTCGAAAGATAAATCAAATTTATCTACCGATTTTAAGAGCCCAATACATCCAATTTGAAATAAATCGTCTGGTTCGTATCCTCGATTAAGAAAACGCTGCACAACCGACCATACGAGACGCATATTACTTTGAACGATTGTATCTCTCGCTTGTTGATCTCCATCTTGACTTTGTTGAATTAACGCTTTTAGCTCGTGGTCCTTTAACTGAGGTTTCTTCTTCTCATTTTTGACCTCTATGTCCATAGGCTATTCTCCTTAATTGCATAGAGCGTTACTATTTGATAAGTATTTTGTCAAATGGATTGTTGTCCCGAAAGATTCGTTTGAAATAACTTCTACTTCATCCATAAAATTTTCCATGATAGTAAATCCCATTCCGGAACGCTCTAATTCAGGTTTAGTTGTAAAAAGGGGTTGTCTTGCTTCATCTAAATCAAAGATGCCAATCCCTTCATCTCGAATCGTGAGTTTCACCATTGCTTCTTCCAAAATTACAGAAATATAAACAACACCTTCTGCATTTCCTTCGTACCCATGAATAATTGCATTTGTAACTGCTTCTGACACAACTGTTTTAATCTCCGTAAGTTCTTCCATCGTTGGGTCTAGTTGCGCAATGAAAGCAGCTACTGTAACGCGAGCGAACGATTCATTTTGACTTAATGCTGAAAATTGAAGGTTCATTTCATTTCTCATTTATGCCACCCCCAACGTCGCGAGCGCATGCGCTTCACTTTCTTCTAAGCGAACAATTTTAAATAAGCCCGACATTTCAAATAAACGTTTAACAGGTGGTGAAATTGCACAAACAACCATTTCTCCACCTAATCCCTTTACATGCTTATATCGGCCTAATATAACACCTAAACCAGAACTATCCATAAACGATAAGTTCTCTAGGCTCAAAACAATATGATGAACACCATGTGTCTCAATCATATCTGTTACTTTCGTTCGCAACTCTTCAGCAGTATGATGATCTAATTCACCCGCTAGTCTCACACATAGGACGTCACGTTTTACTTCTAATTGCATGGAAAGACTCACACGATTTCCTCCTTATGCTCAAACTTTACTCATTTACATACATAAAGATTTTCGTGATTCAACATAAGAATCCTTCCTACCGACAAAAGAAGAACTATTTCGCCATAAAGTGAAACCATTCAGCAATTATTTACTTTCATACGAATAGAAAAGCGGCAAAATGTTTGCCGCTATTTTGATGTTGAAAACATCCCAAAACTTCTTTTAAATAACTCCCACCAGCTCGCTGCAGCAACATCTTCTTTTGCTACAATTGTTTGTTTTAATAAAACATCTTTGTCTTTTTTAATAACAAGTGTACCAAGTGCATCGCCCTTTTTAATCGGCGCTTTCACTTTCTTTTCAGCAATTACTTCTTGCTTTACTTTGTCCATATTTTCGCCCTTCTTCATAAGAAGAGACACATTGTCAGACGCAACTAAATCTACTTTTTCTTTTTTCCCTTTTCCTACTTGGACAGTCTTAATTTTTTCGCCTCGTGTATACAATTTCTTTGTCATATATTGACCAAATGCATAGTCAAGAAGCTTCGTTACTTGATTGTTCCGTTCTTTCGATGTAGGTGCACCCATAACAACTGAAATAACACGCATCCCATTCTTTTCAGCCGATGCTGTTAAACAATATTTTGCTTCTGTCGTAAAGCCCGTTTTCACGCCATCTACTCCAGGATAAAAACGTACTAACTTATTCGTATTCACGAGCCAAAACTTCTTATCCGTATCTTCACGTAAATAGTCTTCATATTTACCTGTGTATTTGCGAATAAGTGGGTACTTCATTAATTCTCTCGCCATTATAGCCATATCATTTGCTGTAGAATAATGGTCTTTAGCCGGAAGACCTGTTGGGTTTTGAAAATGAGTGTTTTTCAATCCTAAATCTTTCGCTTTTTTGTTCATCATATTTACAAAACCTTCTTCTGAACCAGCGATATGCTCCGCTACTGCAACAGATGCATCATTTCCAGATGCAATGGCAATACCCTTTAGCATTTCATTTACAGTCATCTCTTCCCCAGGCTCTAAAAAGATTTGTGATCCACCCATTGAAGCTGCATGCTCACTTGCTCTAACTTTATCGGTCAGTTTTAGTTTTCCTTTTTCAACTTGTTCCATAATTAATAGCATTGTCATAATCTTCGTCATACTAGCAGGTGGTAACTTCTCATTTGGATTTTTATCAAACAAAACTTTACCTGTATCTTGTTCAATTACAATTGCTGACGACGCTTGTTCCGCTAACTTCGGTGTTGTTTCTTCTGTTTTCTCCTGCTTCGTTTTCTCAGATTGTGCGAAACTAACTGAAGTACCAGAAAGCAATAACATGAAACAAACAAGTATTCCAAAAACTCGCTTCATGACTAACCCTCCATTCTATATCAGACCTATTTTTTCCAATTCCTCATTTTTTAATACCATATTTTTCTAACATTTTCAGTTGACAAATACATTCATCGCCTATATTGTATTAAGTGTATTACATGAAGTAGTACACTTAATACAAGTCAGAAAGGAGACATTGCTCTTGCATATTCAACTTGATCCAAGAAGCAACACTCCGATATGGGAACAAATTGTTCAAAATATAAAAGAACTCGTATTAAAGAACATGTTAGCTCCAAGTGACAAACTACCTTCTGTACGCGAACTCGCTTCTTTACTCGTTATAAATCCAAATACAGTAAGTAAAGCGTACCAAGAGTTAGAGCGACAAGGGATTATTGAAACATTACGAGGAAAAGGAACATTTGTATCCCAATCGATTACCCCAACATTAGACGAAAGGAAAATCGCTATGGTTGAAAAGCAATTTCATCAATTACTATTAGAAGCCTCTTATCTTGGTGTTACGAAAGATAAAATTCATGATTGGATAGATTCATACTATAAAGAGATTGGAGGAAATGCGGATGCTGAAAGTGACGAACGTGAAGAAAACAATTGATAATCAAACGATTTTAGATGATGTTTCTTTCACATTACAAAGAGGAAGTATCATCGGATTACTCGGAAGAAACGGCGCAGGGAAAACAACTTTATTACGAACGATGGTCGGCATTTTAGACCCTGATGCAGGGACTGTTACATATGAAGATACAAACATTCATCAGTGTCCTGAAATAAAGCAAAAAATCGTATATGTTCCGGATTCTACTAACATATTGAACGGATATACGGTAAAAGAAATTGTAAAGTTTTACAAGCAAGTTTATACCGCATTTGATGAAGCATATTTCTATGAACTGTTAGAACGTTTTAACTTACCAAACAAACGAATTCGTAGTTATTCAAAAGGAATGAAAGCACTGCTTGCCATCATTTTAGCCGTTTCTACAAAGGCAGAATATATCATTTTAGATGAACCGACAAACGGACTTGACCCTATTGTGAAAAGGCAAATTTTACAGTTTCTCGTTGGAGAAGTTGCAGAAAAAGAGATTACCATTTTTATCTCAACCCACCATTTAGATGAAGTGGAACAAATTGCAGATACAATTATTATATTAAAAGGCCATACTATCTCGTCTATTACATCACTAGACGATGCCAAATCACGATTTGCAAAAATACAAGTAGCTTATGAGCGGTCATTACCTCAAAAACTAGAAAACTTAAGCAATATTAAAATATTAAATCAAACAGGAAAAGTATTTACAATCTTAATTGAGGGAAATGTAGCTACAACACTGGAGAAGTTTTATAAAGAACAACCTATACTCATTGAAGAATTAACAATGTCACTTGAAGATGTCTTCGTTACGACACTGGAGGAGGATGGGTATGTTTCATAAGGCGTTGTGGATGTGGAATTGGAAACGCGGGAAATATGCTGTGTTACTATTCTTCTTTAGTTCGCTTTATCTTTTATCTTTCGAATACTATAGAAGTGCTCAGATGGAACTCGATAAATATTACGAATTACAAGAAAAAGGGAAACAGTATTATTATTTTTATACCTTTACTTCAGGAGAAGGTAATAGTTTTTGGTTAACTCTTCTTATCATTGCTTTAGCTTGCTTATTGATAGGTTGGGAACGTAGTAACCAATCTAATACACTACTTATGACGATGCCGTTTAAAAGAAAAGATGTTTTCTTATCGAAATGGGCTTTCGGTTCCTTTTGTATTGTAAGCTCATTACTTGTAAATTGGATTCTTATGTATGTTATTTATAGAACAACTATTCATTTTGATTATCAATCATTTAGTCCGTTTCATCGATACTTTCTTTATGCAATTGTTTCTTATGTTGCAGTATATACAGCTGCACTATGCATCGGTACTTTTACTGGAAGCGTTGTTTCGCAGGTTGTTTTTTGTATTCCGTGGTTACTAGCAGGGGTTACATTTATTACATTACTATACACTTTTACAACAAACCATTTATACGCTGCAAATATTAAAAATGAAAACTTATATCGACAACTTTATGAAATCAATCAAAAAACAAATACAGCTGCACCAATTAATCATTTTTCTATCAATTATTACTATGATCCGGAATCCCGTAAGATTGAGAACAATCCAACTGCTTTAAGAGATCCAGCATCTCATATATATTATTCAGCCAAATCAATGTTAGTCCCGATTTTTTATACAATATTTTACTTACTACTTGGAACATATTTATATACACGATCGCCAAATGAAAACACTCAGAAGATATTTATGTTCCAAAAGAGTTTACGAATATGGATATGGGGCTCAACCATTTACTTTGCATTACTAGGCGGCTATAAAATAAACCATTTTAATTTCTTACCTATTTACTATATCGGTTTGTTTCTAACTGGAATTATTACTTATGTTATATTATCACGCCTAACAAATTATAAAGTTTTTTAAAGGAGAGATCCTATGTTTCAAAAAGCACTATGGCTAAGAACGTATCACCAAAGTAAATATGTTGTATGGTTATTTTGGCTCGTCAGCTTCTATACTTTGTCATATAACTACTACATGACTTCTATTCAAGAGCAACAATTTCTAAATGACAATAAAAAGTGGCACTATATATATCATTACTCCTTTGATTTTACACTACTAGATCCTGTCATGATGTTAGGTAGTGTACTTATCGTGCTAGCTTGTACGTTAATTGGATGGGAAAGACAAGATAACTCTAGCGACTTGCTATGGTCTATGCCCTTTAAACGTTCGCACCTCTATATAACAAAGTGGTTGTTTGGAATCTGTAATATCGCCGCTGTTGTCGTTCTAAACTGGGGACTATTTGCTATTATGAAAAAGTTAACTTTTCATAATAAATATCAAGTATTCTCCCCCTTTCATAGTTACTTTATATACATGTTAATTGTATTAATTGCTATTTATACACTTGCCTTATGTATAGGAACAATCGCTGGAAATGTGATATCGCAAGGATTTCTTACTGCAGCTATATTAATCTTCCCAGCGTTACTTCCATCTCTAATATCAGGAGTCATTGCTGTTCACTCGAATGCCGACTTTCATGAGAACAATGGCATTATACATGATGTTATGGAAAACATACGTATTTCTAGTCCAGCAGAAGATTTTCATATTCGCTTTGATTACAATCCTCAAAATGCTTATACTGATGAAGCTGGAGTACGTCATAATGAACCAAACTTTACAAAGATTCCACCAGCAAAAACATTGCTTGGCCCTATCGCACATATCATTATTTTATTACCACTCGGTATATATTTATATGCCCGTTCAGTCAATGAGCGAAATGGTAACTACTTATTATATCCAAAACTACAAAAAGTAGTTTTAGCTTGTGCGATTTTCTTTGGCGGGATCGTTGGAGGTTTAATGCTAAGTCGAGCGCACTCATTGTCCAGCTTTTACATCGGATTTTTAGTAACTAGTTTCATTACGTATTTCCTCCTACCTAAAATATTAAAATGGAAAGTCTCTTGGAATTTTAAATAAAATAACCTCCTCTCGATGAGGAGGTTATTTCACATTCTCTCTTCTTTTCCCATACTCTTTTTCTTGCTTCGTTCCAAATCCATCACCATTTGCCACGATTTGATCTGTTGGAGCAACTATGCTCTCAGCAATTCGCCATTCCCCCCCTTGTTGAATAAACACTTGCATAAAATAATTCATTCCATTTAACTGATACGGATTTTCTTTTTTCACTTCATAACGAGCTGCAACATAATATACTTGCACATTCTCAGCCTCAAACTTAGAAATATATTGTGATAATCTCGGGATGTACTGCGATGCTTTTTGAAGTGGCAGTTGTTTTACTTTTACAAGAGAAGACTTTGTTACATTACTGATCGTGTCTTCATGCCGAATGTTATCACTATGATGAAATAAAATAGCATTCTGCATTGAACGAATCCATAGTTTTGAATATAAAACAGGTTGCTTATTTGAAATATGTTGTAATTCTTTTTGAACGACTTGAAGAGGCGTTGCGGCATCCGCGAATTGATAAAAGCAGAAAAAACTTCCAATCATAATAAGAAGCATAGAAAAATGTTTCATAATTTTTCACTCCGATTCTTTTTAATTAAAGTATTGGAGTTTCAAAATGTTTTTATTCAAAAGAAAAAGGATAGGAAAGCTTTCGCTTCCTATCCTCATTTATTATAATACGCGGCCAAATAGCTCTAATACCATTTCTATTTCTTGGTCGCTCCAACCTTTAAATCTATCTTTATAATATTCTTTACGCACAGCTTCAAGTTTTTCAGTTACTTCTCTTCCGTGTTCTGTAATTTCTAAGTACACGATACGACGGTCTGAATTTGAACGCTTTCTTTCTACAAACCCTTTTCGTACGAGACGATCAGTAACAGCTGTAATATGACTGGAGGTTACGTTTACTTCACTCGCAATTTGCGAAGCCATCTGTGGACTGTTTAAAAATAACGCGCGTAATACAGAAAATTCGTTGTATGGCATATGTTCTGCAAAACGTGTATTAATATCATTTTGTAATAAACGTATCATCTTTCGAAATGATCCGGATAATTCTAAAATCAGTGTTTCTCTTTTTTCGTTCACTAGCCTCGTCCCTTTTTTATCATATTTACACATATTATAATCTATAAATACCCTCGTTGTATATGCTTTCTTTCTGTAACATTCCCATTTATGTAACTTTTTCATACAAATTTCTTTTTTGTTCACACATATACATATAAAGTGAAACTTTAATCAGTGGGGGTTTTGTTCATCCCCTACTGATTATTAGTTGAACCAATCGGGCTTTTACAAGCAGTTGATCCCCCAACCTAACCTCTTTGCTTCCGCTGAATTTTAAGGTGGGGGGCTTACTGCCCGCAAATAGCGGGATAAATAAGGATGGTGATGGAAAATGCAAGGTGGAATGAACCCTTATTTACACAATGTACGTACAGCTAATACTGGAAAAGAAGCTACCATTACAGTGCAAGGTGAAGGTGTTGTAAAAGCAAAACCAAATGTTGTTATATTAACGATTGGTATTCGTACAGATCATAAAAATGTAAAGCAGGCACAAGAAGAGAATGCAGTGCAATCACAACAATTATTAGATGCACTAAAACAACTAGGTATTGCCGACAAAAATATAGAAACCATTTCATATACGATTACGCCCCAGTACGAATATGTAAATGATAAAGCATTACTACAAGGATACCGTGTGGAACATTTGTATGAAATTACCGTTTTAAATGTACAAAAAGCAGGGGAAGTATATGATATAGCCGTTTCAAATGGAGCAAACTTAGCAAAAGGTTTACGTTTTCGAATATCTCACCCAAATAAATATTATGAGCAAGCTCTCATTCAAGCTCTGCAACAAGCGGTAGAAAAAGCTCGTGCTATTGCGAGTACATACAATTTAAACATTAATCCTGTTCCCCTCTCATTCGTTGAAGAATCTGTCCAATTACCACGGGAAGTGACGTCCTTTGCTACTTTACATGCGCAAGCAGCTCCGCCCATTCAATCGGGAGAATTAGAAATCATTTCAACAATACGGGCGATTTTTACGTATTTATAAATAATTTCATTTATAAGTAAACGTTATCATTTTCCTTGTTGTAAAAACATGATGTTCTGATATAATAAAGGACGGTGAGCTCTTACAAAAGAGATATCACGGGTGGGAGAGGGATATGAAAAAGAAGGTTTAACATGAAAGGAATACTTGAAAGAACATTTAAATTAGGTTTACACGAAACATCACCAAAACAAGAAGTTTTAGCTGGAGTTACGTCATTCTTCACGATCGTATATATTATGATTGTAAATGCATCAATTTTATCCGATGCTGGCATTCCTCTTGAAGCTGGAATTTTAGCAACTGTTTTCAGTTCATTTGTCGGATGTCTGCTCATGGCATTTTGGGCAAATGCACCTGCTATTCTTGTCCCTGGTATGGGTGTAAATGCATTCTTCACGTACACTGCTGTGCATACGCTTGGATTAACTTGGCAGGAAGCATTAGCGGCTGTCTTCATCTCTGGTATTATTTTTGCAATTGCTGCGTTTACACCAATCGCTCGCGTGCTTTCAGTATCGATTCCAAAGTCATTAAAGGAAGCTATTACTGTCGGCATCGGATTATTTTTAGCATTTATCGGATTGCAAAAAGGTGGTTTAGTCGTTTCGAATCCAAATACTGCTGTTGCAATGGGTAAATTAAGTAGCCCTGTCGTTCTTGCGACAATACTTACTCTTATCATTGCACTTGTACTATTTATTCGTAACGTACGTGGAAGCTTTTTATGGACGATTGCAATAGGAACTGGTATTGCATGGCTATTTGGTCTTGTTGATACAAGTCAAATCGGAAATAGTTCATTCTCATTCGCGAGTTACGGCGATGTGTTTGGAGCTATGTCATTTGGCAAACTTTCTTCCTTACCGTTTTGGATTGCAACATTCTCCTTAAGCATGGTGCTTATTTTTGAGAACATGGGACTTCTGCACGGTTTATTAGAAGATGACCGTAAATTCCCACGTGCTTACCAAGCCAATGCAATTTCAGCAATGACATGTGGTCTATTTGGCACAAGCCCTACCGTATCAACAGTAGAGAGTGCCGCAGGTATTACTGCAGGCGGAAAGACAGGTCTGACGTCTATCGTTACAGGGTTGTTATTCTTTGCATCATTGTTTGCACTTCCGTTTGTCAAACTAATTCCTGATAGTGCCATTGCACCAATCTTAATTATTATTGGCGGCCTGATGATTACAAGCATTCAGCAAATTCCTCTGAACGATTTTTCAGAAGGATTTCCAGCGTTCTTAATTATCGTCATGATCCCGCTCACATATAGTATCGCTGATGGCATTGCGTTCGGATTTATTGCTTATCCTATCTTAAAAGTTGCTCTTGGAAAGCGTAAAGAAGTCGCACCGTCTATGTATATCGTTACATGCTTATTCTTAGCCATGTTTATATTACATGCTATTGGTTAAGTAAAAAACACCGAGGAATTTTCCTCGGTGTTTTTTTACTTAAACCATCCTTTTTTATAAAACCAAGCCATCATGCCACCGCCAATTAGTGCCATTAGAAGTAGACAAACAAAATAACTATATTGTCCACCAAGCTCTGGCATATGCGTAAAGTTCATTCCGTATACTCCCGCAATAAATGTTAATGGCATGAAAATAGTCGAGAATACAGTTAATGTTTTCATAATGTTATTCATATGATGTGAGTTTAATGAAAAATAGCTATCTCGAATATCTGCCGTTAACTCCCGGCTTGCCTCAATCATTTCTGTCAGTTTCAGTAAATGATCATGTATATCTTTAAAGTAAATTTCATGATCACTTATACCGTAAAAACGAGTCGAATTTAAAATACGATACAATAAATCACGCATCGGAATGATTGTACGTCTTAGTTTCGATAAATCTGCACGTATATCAAATACTTCTTCTAGTACACTTCCTGCTGTCTCACCCGTTAAATTATCATCAATGGCATTTAAATGATCCTCAATGTAATATACAGGCGCAAAATAGTCGTCCACAATTTGGTCGATAATGGTATGCGCTACGTGTAAAGGACTATTTTTAATACGCTTCTTTTCTCCAAGTGTTTTCCATACTCTTTCGATTGCATTATTATGAGAAAAGTGGAAAGAAACAATATAACGATCACTTATAAATAAATCAATCTCGTGCGGTTCTAATCCATCCTCACCAAATGCATGAAGAACTAAAAAGTTATATCCATCATAAAAATCAACTTTTGGCCTCTGTACATATTCTATACAGTCTTCAATCGCAAGAGGATGGAATTTAAAATGATCTTGTAAAATGTATGTATACTCTTCTTTCGTTGGCTTATATAAATCTAGCCAATACCATACAATATGGTCTTTCTTTGTTTCCTCTAGCGAAACATCATATAATACTTCATTTGTTTTTGTTATTGCACAAATTCTAATCATAATTTCACCCATTATTATTATAAACAAAAAATAGCAAAAAAAGCCAAGGAGAAATACTCCTTGGCCTTTTTTTATTACTTCGTTACAATACCATGCACTAAAGTTGGTGCATCTACGTGGTCTGTAGAGATCTTCATGTTCTCATAAATTTTTGCTTTTACATCTTCCACATTTTCACGGTTTGCGTAAATGGTAACAAGGGATTCACCTTTTTTCACGCTGTCCCCTACTTTTTTGCGAAGCATTAAGCCAACTGCTAAATCAATTTCAGATTCCTTCGTCGCACGTCCTGCTCCTAAAAGCATTGCTGCTGTTCCGATTTCATCTGCAACGATTTCTGATACATAACCGTCTTCCTTCGCTTCTACTTCAATTTTAAACTGTGCTTGTGGTAATTTAGAAGGATCATCAACAACAGATGCATCGCCGCCTTGCGCTGATAAGAACGTTTTAAATGATTCTAGCGCTTTACCGTTGTTCATGACTTCAATTAATTTCTCACGTGCATCTTCTAAAGATGAAGCTTGTCCAGCAAGGTATACCATTTGACTTCCAAGTGTTAAACATAACTCTTCTAAATCTTTCGGTCCTTTACCTTGTAACGTATCAATTGCTTCTTGTACTTCAAGTGCGTTACCAATCGCCTCACCAAGTGGTTGACTCATATCAGAAATAACAGCCATCGTATTACGACCAACGTTATTACCAATGCGCACCATTGCTTCTGCTAAACGTTTTGCATCTTCATCTGTTTTCATAAATGCACCTGCTCCAGTTTTTACATCAAGAACAATTGCATCTGCACCAGCAGCAATTTTTTTACTCATAATCGAGCTTGCAATAAGCGGAATTGAGTTTACTGTTGCCGTTACATCACGAAGTGCATACAATTTTTTATCCGCAGGTGTTAAGTTTCCACTTTGACCAATAACTGCGATTTTATTTTCATTTACAAGACGCATGAATTCATCATTTTCGATTTCAACATGGAATCCTGGAACTGCTTCTAATTTATCAATTGTACCACCAGTATGTCCTAGACCACGTCCAGACATTTTTGCAACCGGTACACCTAAAGCGGCTACTAATGGACCTAATACAAGTGTTGTTGTATCACCAACGCCACCTGTTGAGTGCTTATCTACTTTTACTCCTTCAATAGCTGATAAGTCGATTGTATCACCGCTATTTACCATTGCCATCGTTAAATCAGCACGCTCTTGATCGTTCATATCTTGGAAGAAAATTGCCATTGCAAGTGAACTTACTTGATAATCAGGAATATCACCATTCGTATATCCTTCAACAATAAAGTTAATTTCTTCTGTTGTTAATGCATGTCCGTCACGTTTTTTTGCAATTAGGTCCACCATTCTCATTGTGAGGTCACCCCTTCATTTGTTTTACAATTGCTTTTACTAATGCTAAGAAGTTAGCTTTAACACGTTCTGTCGTTTCGATTACTTCATCGTGGTGAAGTGGCTGATCTAAAATACCAGCTGCCATATTTGAAATACAAGAAATACCAAGTACTTTCATACCAGCATGACGCGCTACAATTACTTCAGGTACTGTTGACATACCAACTGCATCTCCGCCAAGTGTACGAAGCATACGAATTTCAGCAGGTGTTTCATATACAGGACCTGTCATTCCAACGTATACACCTTCTTGTACTTTAATATTTAAGTCTGCTGCGACTTGTTTCGCCATTTCACGAAGCTCTGTCGTATATGATGTAGACATATCAGGGAAACGTACACCCATCTCAGAATCATTTGGTCCGATTAATGGATTTGTACCCATGAAGTTAATATGATCTGAAATTAACATAAGATCGCCTGGCTCGAATGATGTATTTACACCACCAGCTGCATTTGTTACAACAACTGTTTCTACACCTAGTTCTTTCATAACACGAACTGGGAATGTTACTTTTTGCATGTCGTATCCTTCATAGAAGTGGAAACGTCCTTGCATTGCTACTACTGTTACACCTTGAAGTGTACCGAATACTAATTGACCTGCATGTCCTTCTACAGTTGATACTGGGAATTCAGGAATTTCACTGTAAGGTACTGTTACTGCGTTCTCGATTTCATCTGCTAATACACCTAGTCCTGATCCAAGGATTAGTCCTACTTGTGGCGTTTCTTGAAATTTCTCTTTTAAGTATGAAGCTGATTTTGTAATAAGTTCACGATTCATTTGTTTATCCCCCTATTTCTTTAGCTCGTTTAAGAAGCTTGTTCCGTGTTCTGGCATTTTCACACCGAAGTTTTCTGCTACCGTTGCACCAATATCAGCAAATGTTTGGCGAAGTGATAGTTCTTGTCCGCCATCTTTCATGCTTGGGCTATATGCTAATAACGGTACATATTCACGTGTATGATCAGTACCGTGGTGGACTGGATCATTACCATGGTCTGCTGTAATTAATAATAAGTCATCTTCTTTTAGTTTTTCGAATACTTCTGGAAGACGAGCATCATATTCTTGCAATGCTTCTCCGTATCCTTGTGGATCACGGCGGTGTCCAAATAATGCATCAAAGTCAACTAAGTTCAAGAAGCTAAGACCTGTAAAGTCCATATTTAATGTATCTACAAGCTTATCCATTCCATCCATATTAGACTTCGTACGAAGTGATTCAGTTACCCCTTCACCATCATAGATGTCAGAGATTTTACCGATAGCAATCACATCGTAGTCACTATCTTTTAATTCATTCATTACCGTACGGCCGAATGGTTTTAATGCATAATCATGACGGTTTGGTGTACGTGTAAAGTTTCCAGGCTCACCAACGAATGGACGAGCGATAACACGACCTACCATGTACTTCTCATCTAACGTTAATTCACGTGCAATTTTACAAATTTTATATAACTCATCAAGTGGCACTACTTCTTCGTGTGCTGCGATTTGTAATACGCTATCAGCAGAAGTGTAAACGATTAAAGAGCCTGTTTCCATTTGTTCTTGACCAAGTTCATCAAGAATCTCAGTTCCAGAAGCCGGTTTATTACCGATGATTTTACGACCTGTTTTTTCTTCTAATTCATCAAGTAATTCTTTCGGGAATCCTTCAGGGAACACTTGGAATGGTGTATCAATGTAAAGACCCATGATTTCCCAGTGTCCTGTCATTGTATCTTTACCAGTAGATTTTTCTTGCATTTTTGTATAATATCCAAGTGGCTTTTCTACTTTAGAGATACCTTTCATTTCACGAATGTTACCAAGACCTAATTTCACCATATTAGGCATTTGTAATCCATTCATATGTTCAGCAATGTGACCGATTGTGTCAGATCCTAAATCACCAAATTGTTCAGCATCTGGTGCTTCACCGATTCCAACAGAATCCATTACGACTAGGAATATACGTTTATATTTATTCATAACTGCGACCTCCTATAAGTTCAGTTCTACTTCTTGTAGTATGTTCAAAACGCTATAAAGTGAAACTGTTCTCCATAAGAATTATCTTTCGTTCTCATTGTCAAACAGTACTTCTTTAAATGATTCTCTAACCTATTTCGTTTTCTTTGAAACGACTCAAAAACATTTCTAGTTTTTTCTAAGTCAGATGTCAGACATCTGATACGGATATCATACCATGTTTACGCTTTCTTTTTAATACATTTTCGTAGATTTTCTCATTTTCTTCACACTTCTATTGTAATCCATTATGCAAAGAAGTGCTAATTATTTCATGATTTATTTCTTCATATAAAGTAAAAAATTAATTAGCTCACAAATAACGAGATAAAGTGAAACTTTAATCAGTGGGGGTTTTCTTCATCCCCCACTGATTATTAGTTGAACCAATCGGACTTTTATGGGCAGTTGATCCCCCACCTAACTTCTTTGCTTTCGTTGAATTTTGAGGTGGGGGTCTTACTGCCCATTAAAGCGGGATAAAAATAAAAAAAGCAGCTCTAAAGAGCTACTTTTTATTTTACTTCTACTGTTTCTTCTTTATGTTCATGCAGTTCGCCTTTTTTAACATGAACTTTCACTTTGTAAGAACCGTTTTCTTTGAAAGTATGTTTCGTTTCATACTCTCCTTTATTTCCTTCTTTCGCTGGAATAAATTCGTGTTTTTCAACACCATCTTTCCAAATCTCAAGTTGTACTTCAGCACCAGTTAACGCTTCTTCTTTTTGTTTTAAATGAACTTTCATAGTCGATTCAGCGTTTGCTTTTATGTCACCAGCCATAAGGTGGATCATTGTATCACTTTTATGATCGCCATGCCCTGCACCGTGATCACTATTTTCTTTTTTCGCATCTTCTACTTTCGCATTTCCTACAGCCACTTTTACTTCTGGCATAACATGCATTTCACGCGCATTTGTGTGAGCGATAATATGGTACACTCCATCCGTCTCGAACGTTTTCTCTACAGCATAAACACCTTTACCTTTATGCTTACCATCTAACATTTCGTGCTTTTCGTCGCCAGCTTTCCAAATTTCAAATTTTACATCATCAGCATCTGTTACTTTTTCTTTTCCTTGCGTAACAAGTGCTTGTACTTCTGTTTTTTCACCAGGTTTAATTTCTTTCGGATTTGTTTGAACTGCTACTTTTACAGCTTCTAGTTTCTGTTCTTTTTTCGGTTCTTCTTTGTTTGTATTACAGCCAGCCAATGCTAGCATCGCGATAAATAAAGTCATAATAAGTTTTTTCATCTGTATTTCCTCCTTCATACTTTCCTTAGTATAGAGGAAATACATTATAATATTCTAGTCTTCTGCTGAAAACAATGTACGAAATGTTTGTGAAGTTTTTGTGAAGTACTATAGCCTTTTGAATCTATGAAAAAAAGAGCATAGTCACTATGCTCTCGGATGAAACTGTTTATATACATCTTTTAATCTAGCTTTTGAAACATGCGTATAAATTTGCGTCGTTGAAATATCTGCATGTCCTAGCATTTCTTGCACAGCACGCAAGTCTGCTCCATTTTCTAATAAATGCGTAGCAAAAGAATGGCGCAACGTATGCGGCGTAAGCTCTTTTTCAATATTTGCTTCTTTCGCTAATCGTTTTAAAATTTTCCAAAATCCTTGTCTTGATAATCGATTCCCATGATGGTTTAAAAAGAGTGCATCTACTACTTTTTTACCCATCAATTCTCTTCTTCCCTTTTCAATATACTTTTGAATTGCTTCCGTCGCTAAACTTCCTAGTGGAATAATTCTTTCTTTATTCCCTTTCCCTATGCAACGAACAAATCCCATCGTTAAATGTACATCTTCTAAATTTAAGGCAATTAATTCCGAAACACGAAGCCCTGTCGCATACAATAACTCTAGCATCGCTTTATCACGAACCCCAAAAGCACTCGTCATTTTTGGTGTCTGAAGTAACGCTTCTACTTCATCGATTGATAGTACTTTCGGTAATTTCCGTTCTCCTTGCGGCGTTTCAATATGTACGGATGGATCGTGCTCTACCGCTCGTTCACGAAGTAAAAACTGGTGAAACGAGCGAATCGATGCAATATGACGCGCTAATGTTTTCGAAGATTTCCCGTTTTCTTTTAAGTGCTGCAGAAAATTAACAATGTGCAAGCGTGTCACTTCATGAAAGCTTTTCGCCTGTTCTACATTTTGCAAATACTTTACATAACTTTTTAAATCACGTTCATAAGATACTACTGTATTTTTCGCAAGCCCTTTTTCGACAACCATATAATGAATAAAATCTTTTAATTGATCTTCCAATCTACACTACTCCCCATTTTCATAGAAAAACATCATTCTATTTACGAAAGCATCCTTTGCCGGCTCTTCATTCCCTGATACTTTTTCTACAGTCTCTTCTTGTGGCTTTTCATAACGATGATAGCTTTCATATTCTTCATTTATCCATAGTATAGCGAAATAAAACAAAATCGTACAACTTGTAAATAATAAAAATACTTTTATTCCATCAAAAGTTAATTTTAAAGCTCGGCGCATTGTAAACTCCTCCAAAATATAAGTTATTACAACATATGCCAAGCTTTCACCAATTTATACCTTATTCAAATAAAAAACCTCTTCCTAGATAAATAGGAAAAGGTTATTTTTCATCCGTTTCATTTTCTTGACAATTTTTACAAATCCCATGGAATGTTAAACGATGATCTTTCACCTTAAAGCTCCAGTCACGTTCTACTTTCCTTTCCACTTCACCAAGTAAATCTTCTTGTATTTCTTGTACAGCACCACATTGTGTACAAATCAAATGATGGTGGAAACGCTGCGCACCTTCTTGGCGTAAGTCATAGCGTGAAACACCGTCTCCGAAGTTAATCTTATCGACAACTTTTAACTCAGATAATAGTTCTAAAGTTCGATAGACGGTTGCTAGTCCGATCTCTGGCGACTTTTCTTTTACAAGGAGGTAAACATCTTCTGCGCTTAAATGATCTTCTTCATTTTCTAGCAGCACACGAACTGTTGCTTCACGTTGCGGTGTTAACTTGTAGCTCGCTGCATGTAATTGCTTCTTAATTCGTTCAATTCTTTCTTCCATTCGGTACTACTCCCTCCTCGCCACTCTTACACCATTATATCAGAAGAAGGGCTTCTGTCAAAAGAAAAACAATAAAAACAAATTGATAATTATTCTCATAAAGTATTTATTGTTTATTAATAGCCTCAACGACTTCTTTCATTAAAACTGGTGATGCATAAGCTTCTACACTAGAAGCAAGAGCTAACACCGCTCCAATTACAAGAAAGAAGCATGTATAACGAATTAATAACGGTAATAGCGGCTCGGTTATTTTCCGAATAAATTGATGCCTAATCATGCGTAAGGAAAAGCTTGCGGCAATTGTTGTCATAACGAGAAATACTGGAATAATAATGAGGTTTTGTGGCAATACAGAAACGAATGCTAATAATAATCCATTCCATCCATGCTGACTGACTAAAAAACCTACTGTAAATCCGACAACTACTCCTTTTACAAACAATAAAATAAAAATAAGTGGCAATCCAATAATTGAAATCCCCAAAATCCAAATAAATCCAATGTATTTTAATTGCGAAAAGTAACTTTCTCGGAACATTTCGCTTGCAATAGCAAATTCCCCTTTAGAAACTTGTCCAAAAAAACGTTGTAAATAAAATGATAAATCTTGTTTTTGATTTAATTGTAGACTATTTACGAGAATGGCCCCAAATATTACTCCCATCAATAATAAAACAGCGTTAAATATATATAATGAAGAGTTTTCCTGTATGTGAGACATTACACGGTCTTGCCAAGTTTTTCTCCACATTTTTCTTCCCTCCGTTCACACTCTTACTAAAAATGTATGAAAGAAAGAAAAAAGTATGACGAATTAACATTGAAATTCCGCTCTACTTTGCTAAACTAAAAAGTAGAGAATAGGAGGGATTTCACTTGAAACCATTATTATTAGATTTTCCAACATTATTTCAAACTGAACGCTTACAAGTTCGTAAACCATTTCCAGGTGATGGTACAGAAGTGTATGAAGCAATCCAAGCTTCTCTAGAAGACTTAGTACCGTGGATGCCAATTAACGCTGAAACAGAAGAAAGTGCTGAAGAAATCGTTCGTAACGCTCACGGACAGTTTTTACTTCGTGAAACACTTGATTTTCACTTATACGATAAAGTATCTGGTACATTCATCGGGGCTATAACGCTTAAACCTGAAAACTGGGATATTCCAAAGTTTTCACTTCACTTCTGGCTGCATAGTACGTATACAAAACAAGGCTATATGACTGAAGCTATTAAAGGTGCCATTCAATTTGCCTTTGATAAGCTAAGTGCTAGAAGAATTGAAATTCGTATTGATGCAACAAATACAAATGCATGTAACCTAGCAGAACGTTTAGAATTTATTCTAGAAGGTACAATGGAAAATGATTTCATAGCACCAGATGGTAGCTTACGTGATGCACGCGTATACGCAAAAATCAATTAAAAAACACTCGCCTTTGGCGAGTGTTTATTTTTGTAGTTGTAAATATTGTACTGCAAACATCGTTTTCGCATCATGAATACGAAGATCTTTCATAAGAGTAGTCGCTTCTTCTAACGATACTTCCATCAATTCCACAAACTCATCTTCATCTAACTCGGCTTTATTTTCTTTTTTCGTCAAACCTGTCGCTTTATATACATATAAAATTTCATCTGCAAATCCTGGAGATGTATAGAAAGAAGTAATAAGCTCCATATTTTCACATACATATCCTGTTTCCTCTTCTAATTCACGAACTGCTGTCACCTCAGGTTTTTCACCAGGTTCTAACTTGCCGGCCGGAATTTCTATAATCGCCTTTTCAAGCGCTTTACGATACTGCTCAACAAGCACGATTTTCCCCTCATCAGTAATAGCAATAATAGCAACTGCACCAGGGTGATTTACAATTTCACGTTTACTCATTGCTCCATTTGGTAATACTACATCATCAACACGAACTTTTATAACTCTACCATCAAAAATCGGTTCAGTTTTTACTGTTCTCTCTGCAAGATTACTCATACTACTTCATCTCCCTGTTCTATTTCCTATTCTTTCCTCATACATTTTACCACATTGAAAGGAGCGTGATAGAAATGAAAGTTTATATTTTACCAAATCGCGTCACTTTAGTCGGAAAAGCATGGCAAATTCGCCATAAACTAAAACAATATGGCAAAGAGTATACAACTGTACAAGAGTGGATTACAGCAAATAAAGTGAAACTTTAATCAGAGGGGGTTTTGTTCACCCCCTCTGATTATTAGTTGAACGAATCGGGCTTTTACGGGCAGTTAATCTCCCACCTAACTTCCTCGTATGAGCTGAATTTTAAAGTGGGGGTCTTACTGCCCGAAAAAGGAAACGTTTGTCAACCTCTTTTCCCTTTCGTACAATAAAGGTAAGGAGGTTGACCTATGAAAAAACGTCAATTAGGAAACTCAGATTTGTTTGTTACAGAAATGGGCCTTGGCTGTATGTCCCTCGGTACATCTGAAACAGAAGCTATGCGTATTATCGATGAAGCAATCGATTTAGGAATCAATTTTTTTGATACAGCGGATTTATACGATTATGGATTAAACGAAGAATTTGTTGGAAAAGCATTAAAAGGGAAACGAGACCAAATTGTTCTTACAACGAAAGTTGGAAATCGATGGACAGAAGAAAAAAACGGCTGGTCTTGGGATCCTTCTAAGAATTACATCAAGGCTGAAGTGAAAGAAAGTTTACGTAGACTTCAAACTGATTATATTGATCTTTATCAACTTCACGGCGGGACGATTGAAGATCCAATAGATGAAACAATTGAAGCCTTTGAAGAATTAAAAAAAGAAGGTATCATTCGTCATTACGGTATTTCTTCTATACGTCCAAATGTCATCCGTGAGTATGCAAAACGTTCAAATATCGTTAGTGTGCTAATGGAATATAGCCTTTTAAATCGTCGCCCTGAAGAATGGTTCCCACTTTTCAGTGAACATCAAATTAGCATTATTGCTCGCGGACCACTTGCAAAAGGAATTCTAACTGACAATAATGCAAGAAAGATAGAAAGAGTAAAAGAAAAAGATTACCTTTCTTATTCTTACGATGAATTATATGCGACACTCGCAAGTGTAAAAGAAATAACCCAGGAAAGCTCTTTAACAGGAACAGCTATTCAATATTGCTTACATAACGAAACTGTTGCAGCAGTTATACCTGGTGCAAGCTCTATCAAACAGTTACAAGAAAATGTACAGGCTAGTAAACAAACACAGTTAACAACAGCAGAATATATACAACTTCAGCAAATTGCTAAATGTGATACTTACGCTTTACATCGTTAAAAAGACGCTACCATACTGGTAGCGTCTTTTTATAGAGTATCATATTTATCAGGATTCGTTCCTACATGTAAATTACGATTTAACGTATTAATTTGAGTCATCTCTTCTTCTGTTAGTGAAAAATCAAAGATAGTAAAATTCTCCTTAATACGAGATGATGTAACAGATTTAGGAATTGTCACGACTTCGCTTTGAATATCCCATCTTAATATAACTTGCGCAGGTGTTTTTTCATATTTAGTAGCAATGGCTTGAATAATCGGGTGCTCGAATACTTCCCCGCCTCTCATTAATGGGCTCCATGCTTCCATTTGAATTTGCTCACCTTGACAGAAATTACGCAATTCAAATTGCGCTAACATCGGATGAAGTTCTACTTGGTTTACCATCGGTTTTACTTTACAATTTGGTAATAATAGCTCTAAATGATGTTTATGAAAATTAGAAACACCAATCGCGCGCACTTTACCTTCTTCATACAGTTTTTCTAACGCTCTGTACGTATCAACATACTTCCCTCTTATTGGCCAATGTATTAAATATAAATCTACATAGTCCATTTGTAATTTCTTTAAGCTTTTTTCAAACGCCTCAAGTGTTTCTTCGTATCCTTGATCATCGTTCCAAACTTTTGTTGTAATAAATATTTCTTCTCTCGGAATTCCTGATTCACGAACCGCTTCTCCGACACCGCTTTCATTTTCATATACAGTCGCTGTATCAATCGAACGGTATCCAACTTCTAACGCTGTTTTTACTGCTTGTTTTACTTCGTCGCCTTCTTTCGCTTTATAAACGCCTAGACCAATCATCGGCATTTTCACGCCATTATGAAGTGTAGTTGTTGGAATGTGCACAGTCGTCTCCCTCTCATTCTTACATTTTTTATAAGCCACCACTTTATTTGAACAAGATTCAACCAAAAAGTCAAAACATATGTACAGTTTACATAATAATTTTATACACTAAAACGTGAACTCAATTATTCATATTTCCTTCTTTCCATTCTTTCGCTTTTTCATCAACATTACGTACAAATTCAGTTTTCCCTTCCGAATATAACGTGCCATCATATGTATACTTTTCAGCTAATTCTTTCTTTAAAGTTGCATATGCCTCAGCTTCTTCGCAATGGGCCATCATATAATCACGAAATGCTAAATGCCTTACTATCTCAGGATTTCCTTTTTCAAACACGTGTAAGTGATACGAGCGTTTTTCCTCCGTTCCATGAATAAAATAACGACGTCTTGAAATACCATTTTCCCCTTTTACGATGTAACCAAGCTCTTCAAAACGTTCATTCCAATCATCTACTCTGTCGATACTCTCTACTTCCATAATCATATCTATAATTGGTTTAGCTGCCAGTCCTGGCACTGACGTACTTCCAATATGATGAACTTTCACCATTTCTGGCATCGCCGATTTTAATCGTTCAGCCTCTATTTGAAATTTTTCGTTCCAATGATTTTCATGCGGAACGACTACAATTTTTCTCATTTTACACTCCCCTTTTCTTACAAGTTCGTCAAAAAAATGATCAGCGGTATGCACTGATCATTTTTTTATATTATTTAAAGTCTTTCCAAGTAAGGCTACTTTCACTTAGCAGTTCTTCAAATGATTTATTCTTTTCACGTTCTTTTTGTTCTTGGCGCTTTCTTTCCAGTTCAGCTGCCTCTTTTTTCTCTTCTCTCACTTGCAACTCTTTCTTCTTATTCTTTAATTGCTGCATGAGTGAATCATTTAATTGATCGCCTAATGTAAGCGACTCTTTCTCTGGTTTATTCACTTGTGATTGTCTTTGCATTTGTCTTTGTTTCTTTTTCTTCATGCTACTCACCTTTTACTTTTTTCTCCATTATAGTAGATACACAATGAACTCGACAATAAAAAAGGTTCTTTACTCTATTATTCAGCTTTTGTAAATATGTTAATTTTTCGAAAAAACTAAATTTTTATATAGATATAATCCTATGAATCTATTAAAATTATGTCGTATGATGTCAGATTATAAAAAAAGGAGAAATGAATTATGTGGAAAAAAATCATTCCTACTGTTGCCGTTTTAAGCACCATAACTTTTTCAACTGTATTTGCCGCTCCCCCATCCCAGACTCCAGCTGAACAAAACCGCTACGTAGACGTACAAATGCTTGGTATTAATGATTTCCATGGACAACTAGATACTGTTAAAAAAATTAATAACAAAGAAGCCGGTGGCGCTGATTACTTAGCTACTTATTTAAAAGAACGTAAAAAGCAAAACCCAAATACACTTCTCGTACATGCTGGCGATATTGTCGGAGCTAGTCCACCAGTTTCAGCATTGTTACAAGACGAACCAACGATTGAATTTTTGAATGACTTAAAATTCGATGTTGGTACAATCGGAAACCATGAATTTGATGAAGGTATCGATGAAATGAAACGCCTCATTTACGGTGGATATCACGAGAAAACGGGAAATTTCAAAGGTGCTAACTTCCCTTATGTCGCCGCTAACTTCTATAACAAATCAACTGGTCGTTTATTTTTACCACCATTTACTGTAAAAATGGTAGATGGTGTTCCTGTAGGATTCATTGGCGTTGTTACAACTGATACACCAAATGTCGTGATGCCTACTATGCTTAAAAATGTACAGATTACTGACGAAGTAGAAGCAATTAATAAATCAACGCAACAATTAAAGCGTCTCGGTGTTAAATCCATCGTCGTCCTTGCTCATGTCGGCGGAACAACTGATGAATCTGGCGTGACAAATGGAGACCTTACTCGCATTGCAAATGAAACAGATCCAGAAGTTGATGTTATTTTCGGTGGGCATAGTCACACGTATGTAAATGGTACTGTAAATAATAAACTAATCGTCCAAGCGAACTCTTATGGAACAGCTTTCTCAGACGTAGATGTAACAATTGATCGTAAAACAAAGGATATTGTAAAGAAAAAAGCTGAAGTGATCACAACATATCATGAAGGTGTGGAACCTGATAAACAAGTAAAACAAAAAATAGATCAATATAAAGAAAAGATTGCACCACTTGTAAATGAAGTTGTAGGAAAATCTACAGCAGCTATCGACCGTAAACAAAATGATGCTGGTGAATCTACTCTTGGGAATGTAATTGCCGACGCACAGCGTCAAACAATGCAAGCTCAAATCGCACTTATGAATCCAGGTGGTATTCGTAATGACTTAGATGCTGGCGATATTACTTGGGGCGAATTATATGGCATTCAACCTTTTGGAAACCAATTGATTAAAGTAGATTTAACAGGTCAAGATATTCGCGACATTTTAAATCAGCAATGGCAAAAAGGAACAACAAGAATGCTTCAAATTTCAGGCATTCAATATACGTGGGATGCAAATAAACCAAACGGTGAAAAGGTTACGAATATACGCTTAACAAATGGCGAGGAGTTATCTCCAACTAAAACGTATAGCGTAGTTGCGAATGCTTTCTTAGCTTCTGGCGGTGACGGATTCGTATCATTTAAAAATGGGAAGAATTCAGAAACTGGTCCAAACGACTTTGAAGCGCTAGTCGATTATGTAAAACAATTAAAAGAACCAATTCAGCCAATTATTGATGGTAGAATTCAAAAAATAAATTAAGTATTTCCCTAATATGCGATCCAGATTTTTATTGTAAAGGGTACACTTATACTTACTTAATCCACAATATTAGTAAAACCTAAAAAGGATACTCGTTCTTACAATGAACTTAGTATCCTTTTCTTTAGTCATCCAAACGTGCTGTTTTGTTAAAGTCATATTGCTGTAAAAATTGTTGTAACGCCTCTTCTACAAGTTTAGATTTTTGAATTCCTTTCGCTTCTGATATAACATCTAGTTTTGCTAATATTTCTTTATTAATAGAAAAAGTACGTTTCTTTTTTTCTGTACTTATACTCATAATGGGCGCGATTACTTCTTCTCTCTTTCTTAGTAATTCATAAATACTTTGTAATTGTTCATAAATTAATAATTGATAATCCGTTTTCGCATATTGAAGGGCTGTCGCTTCTTGGAGTTGTAAGTGACGAGGTTCTTCTCCATCTCCTACAAAAATACGTTTCTTCTGTTCTCCATCATATTCATATCCAATCAATCTTAACTTCTTTGATAATGTATACGGGCTTATTTCAAGACGTTTTGCTATAATAGCGATGGATTCACGTCTATTTAAGCAATCTATAATTTCTCCAATCGTCACAATTTCCCTCCTCCCGTGTTGAAATGACACTAGTATGATATGTTACAATGATTTTCTAACAGTATATGCAAAACAAATAGCCTGTGCGATTCATACGATTTCAGAAAAGGAGGTTTTCAATATGCTTTTTCGTAGCCATACCCCACAGTTTTATAATGAAAATAAACAACTCATTCCTAATAGTATTGCTACGATGGAAAGCGTTATGATTCATAATCGAAAACAAACTCTCCTTATTCGCGGGCAAAACATAGAGCAACCTATTTTATTATGCTGCCATGGTGGACCCGGCATGGCACAAATCGGATTTATTCGTCATTTTCAAAAGGAATTGGAGAAACACTTCATCGTTATTAATTGGGATCAGCGCGGGGCAGGTAAATCCTTTTCAATGAAAGATTTCGGAGCGAATTTTACAATTGAACACTTCGTTTCCGATGCAAAAGAAGTGATTCAATACGTACTTAAAAAGTTCAATAAACAGAAACTATTTCTCGCTGGTCATTCTTGGGGAAGTATTATTGGGCTTAACATAGCACATCAATATCCACAGTATATCGAGGCTTACATCGGTATTGGGCAGATTGTACATATGAAACAAAACGAAGAATTGCTATATCAGCATTTAATTCGTTCTGCAAAAAAACATGATCACAAAAAAGCATTAGCGTCCCTTTTAAAATTAGGCAAACCACCATTTTTAGATACGAGACGCCTTATTATTCAAAGAAAATGGCTTGGCACATTCGGAGGAGCAATCCAAAACGGATCTTCCTTTTCTTTCATACGAAAAGGCTTCTTTTCTCCTGAATATACACTATTAGATTGGTTCAAGTTTCTCGCAGGAAATTTAAAATCTGGTGTTTTATGGGAAGAAATGCTGACAATCGATTTCTTTTCTTCTATTTCAAGTTTATCTATTCCGGTTTATTTTTGTTCTGGTCGCTATGATTATCAAACTCCTTATGCACTCGTTCAGGAATATTGCGATGTGATAGCAGCACCCATAAAAAAAATGATTTGGTTCCCAAATTCAGCACATTCTCCTGATTTAGAAGAACCAGAATTATTCGCTAATTCTTTACAAGCAATTAAACAAGAGCTAGCTTTTCAGCATTAGTAACAAAGGCTCTTTTACATTTCATAGAAAACAATTTATAATAATATGTCGCAACTATGTATAAATATAGCAAAGTGCTTCATATTTACTTGCCTTAGCACAATAAAACTTTAGGGAGATTACATTTATTATGAATGCTGTACTCGTCGCAGTAGCAGTTATGCTATTGCTTAGTTTGTTACGTGTCCAGGTCATTGTCGCCATCATTGTTGGAGCTTTAACAGGCGGAATTATCGGCGGACTCGGTATTTCAGAAACGATTAACACTTTTACAACTGGCCTTGGAAACAGCGCCCCAATCGCTTTAAGTTATGCAATGCTTGGCGGTTTCGCTATTTCCCTTTCCAAAACCGGACTTCCAGATGCCATGATTCAAACTGCATTAAAATGGATTGGCAATGAACAAGACACGAAAAAACAAGTTTATTCTAAAATACTTATTTTATTCATCATTTTAACGATGGCTTGCTTCTCACAAAATGTGATTCCAGTTCATATCGCTTTCATCCCCATCTTAATTCCAGCACTATTAAAAGTACTAAATGAGCTGAAAGTGGATCGCAGACTTGTTACATGTATTATTACATTCGGATTGATTACTCCTTATATGTGGATTCCAGCGGGGTTCGGAAAAATTTATCATGACGTATTGCAAACAAATGCTGCGCAAAGCGGCCTTACATTTGATGTTACACTTATTCCAAAAGCAATGACTATTCCAGCAATCGGTATGATTATTGGATTATGTGTAGCGGTATTCATTACGTATCGGAAACCTCGTACGTATGAAACAGAACAAGTTCATACTACTGCAAATGAAATCGTTCCCTACACAAAACGTAGCATTACTTTCGGATTATTATCTATCATAGCTACATTAACTGTTCAATTAGCAACAGAATCAATGATTTTCGGTGCTTTAGCAGGGATTATCGTCTTATCAGTAAGTGGTAGTCTACCTCTTAAAGAAGCAGATGCAATATTAACAAGCGGCATGCGCATGATGTCCTTTATTGGTTTTGTTATGATCGCTGCCGCTGGATTTGGCGCTGTTCTTCGAAAAACAGGACATGTTGAATCTCTTGTGCAAACGAGTGCACATATAATTGGAAATAACAAACCACTCGCTGCATTTCTTATGCTTGTGATTGGACTTCTCGTTACGATGGGAATTGGTTCATCCTTTTCAACCATCCCTATCTTAACAACAATTTTTGTACCTCTTTGCATGCAGCTTGGATTTAGTCCAATGGCTACAATTGCAATTATCGGTACAGCCGGAGCGTTAGGGGATGCAGGATCACCAGCATCAGATAGTACACTTGGACCAACATCCGGTTTAAACGCTGATGGTCAACATCATCATATATGGGATACATGTGTACCAACATTTCTACACTATAATATACCGTTACTTATATTCGGCTTTATTGCCGCCATTACATTATAAAAGGTGCGTTTTATACGCACCTTTTACTTTTTTATTTTTCCTTTTAATTGTTGCAACGCTATTTTCCCATTTTCTTCGACACAACTCTCCATTTGCATGAATGACGGACCTGTCCACTCACTGTCTATACTCCCGTTCAGTCCAATAATTCTCAATTTATCTAGTATACGGATATTTAAATTTTTCGCTGCTCGCATTAACTCAAAAGTAATCTTATCACTTGAAGTTACAATGCCATCTATATACGGATAAGTTTGCAATAATGTAATAAACTGTTTATTCGTATACCCTTGTACACATTCTTCTCGATAAGAGATTCCTTCCTCCCAAACAGTATCTAAAAACCCTGATATGTGCTCTTCCATTTCTTCACTATCTTCTCCCTCACCGAAATAAGCAAGGAAGTGACAGCCTTTTTCTTTTAATAAAGAAACCGCTCTTTGTCCACTTTCATAATAATTTGTATGGGATTTTTTTTCGTCAATCACAACAAACGGAAATGGGATTTCTCCTATACTTTTAAAAACTGATTTTGTTAAAATAACACCTGCAACGTTATTTTCCTTCAACATATGTATGTATCTATCTTTATTCTCTATATTACAAACAATGATTTGATATCCTTCTTTATATGCTATTTCCTCAATACAATGTAGCAAAGTGATGTTTGATGGGTTATATAAATTATCTACAAGTAATGCAATTATCGTTGAATTCTCTTTAAACAATGGCTTTGCTGTACTATTTGGCCTATAACGTAATTCCTCAATTGCTTCCTTTACTTGTTTTACTGTGTCCTCATGAACGTATCCTTTTTCATTAATAACTCGTGAAACGGTTGCGACTGAAACACCTGCCAATTTTGCAACATCACGTATAGTTGCCACATCGTCACCCCTTAATATGGTAATAGATTACAATTTTACGGTAACCTAAATTACAATATTCGTCAAGGTTAATAACTTACATTTCTGAAAATTGTTACATCATCATACTAAACGATACTCTAACTGAATTTCATGTAAAATTGGGATATTATCATACCCATTACGCGGAATTTCTTTTTTTATTTTTCGTGCCTCTTCCACTGCATTCACATATAAATTTGTCATCACAAAATTACGTTTTTGGTAAAAACGTAACGCATTCATATTATCATTTGTTGTTATGAGCCAAACCCGCCCGCACCGTTCTTCTTCTGCAACCTGTAATACACTATCCACAAGTTTTGTCCCTATTCCTTTTCTTTCTTCAAAGCTATCTAACGACACAATTTCACACATATTTCCGATCACTTCATACGTTACAATTCCGATTATTCTGTCATCCAAGAGCGCAACAAATCCTGGCAACTCTTCTAACTGATGCCCCTTCCCACGTGAAACCATCAATGAACTCCCCCAGTTCTCACACATGAACATTCGGATTGTTTCTTTCATCGCTGGCGTAATTTTTTGTATATACACCATTTCCTATTTCTCCCCTTTTCTATCATTGTGATACAATATAAGTGTATCACATGTAACGGTATTTGGAGGATGAGGTAAAGTATGAAACGTTTTTTTGCAGCATTGTTTACTATACTAGGTGCGATAACTGCCCTTGGGATTTTCTTTACAAATAAAGTGATGTACTTAAAGAAAAAAACAGAGGAAGAAGTACTCGAAAGAGAAACGAAAAAACATTTTCGTATAGAGGATTTTGATGCTCTTCATAAAGAAGAAATTCACATTCCTTCGCAATTCGGATATGATCTTCACGGATATTACATTCCTGCTGGTCATTCCAATAAGTTTATGATTTTTTGTCACGGCGTAACTGTAAATAAAATGAACTCTGTAAAATATGCACGGTTATTTTTAAACAGAGGGTATAATGTCATTATTTATGATCATCGTCGTCATGGTAAAACTGGCGGAAAAACAACAAGCTATGGATACTATGAAAAACATGATTTAAAATCAGTAGTTGACTGGCTAAAAAATCGTTTTGGAACAAATATAACACTCGGTATTCATGGTGAATCTATGGGAGCTGCAACACTTCTTCAATACGCAGGACTTGTAGAAGATGGTGCTGATTTCTATATTGCAGATTGTCCTTTTTCTGATTTCTACGGGCAATTACAACACCGTTTAAAGGTTGAATTCCATTTACCTAAATGGCCTTTATTACCTTTAGCAAATGCTTTTTTAAAAGTGCGTGACGGTTATACGATTCGCGAAGTTTCACCAATCGATTGTATAAAAAATATTAACAATCCCATCCTCTTTATTCACAGTAAAGATGATGATTATATTTTAGCTGATATGACGAAAGCACTATATGAAGCAAAAGAAAACAATAAACAACTTTATATTGCAGAACGCGGCGCACACGCTTGCTCTTATAACGAGAATAAAGAAGAGTATGAAGCAGCCGTTGATCAATTTTTAAACTCATATGTAAAAGAAACAAAAAACAGGCTTGCATAAGCCTGTTTTTTTATTGCGCTAAAACGTCTGTAACTTGTTCCATATTTTCAGAAATCCATTGCATTGCATCATCTAACGTTGGAAATTCTGTCGTTTGAAATGTTACCTCATCTTGAAGTAACCAAACATCCTTTGACTCTTGTCCTACACCTGCAATGGACCAGTGTAACAAACTATATGGATGATTATCATTCAAAAATGATGCCCACGTGCGCTCATTTGCAATATTTCGTAATGTACGTAATTGTTTATCCATCTTTCGTCACCTTACTCTAGTCAGTTATAAAAAACATTATAACACTCTCTTCTCTCCCAAAGAAAGTGCTCATTTGATATTGTCAAGTACTTCTCTTGATTATATGATGAAATTAAGCGTTTGGGAAGGAGGGATAACGTTGGCTAAAGTACAAATTAAAGTAAATGATAATGGCTCTTTTCGCGTTACAGGGGACGTGGAATTAGTCGATTCACAAGGGAATATATTCCCAGCAAAACCAGCATTTTCTTTATGCCGTTGTGGTTTATCAAAAAATATGCCTTATTGCGATGCTTCGCATAAAGGTAAATTCGAATCTGTTGTTAGAGCACCAGAGGCAGAATAATTCCACATGTGACATGCACATTTTTTTGTGCATGTTTTTCTTTTTTACACCTCCGCTATATCCCTTCTCCTTACAACATTTCTCACACTTTTGTCTCCATGCTAGGCTACATGTATTTTCACACAATTCTTCACATTCGAATATTTTTCACTAGCCTTTTATCTTTTTTGTGCTATAATTTGAGCAAACAACATCCTTCGGGGTCGGGTGAAATTCCCAACCGGCGGTGATGAAGTGCAAACTTCTAAGTCCGTGACCCGTTTTCAACTCGAAAACGGTGGATCTAGTGAAACTCTAGGGCCGACAGTATAGTCTGGATGGGAGAAGGATATGTTTTCTAGTAATTTTATATAGCGAATACACTTTTATTTCAGTATGCATATTTTTAAAGTTTCATTTTGAATCTTTATATATGTTTTATTTTGTATACTTATGTTTCTATACTGGAATAAAAAGATACGACTAGCGTTTGAAAAATTCGATATTTTGCTAGGCTTTTTCCTTATGCAAAAATATCAATCATCGTTAGGTTTCTTTCCTATACTTTCGTATTCGAACTATATTTCTAGAAATCACGTCTCCCAAACCCCAAGGATATAAAATCCTTGGGGTTTTTTGATTTTTTCAGGAGAGGTGAAGAGAATGACAGATCAAGAATATATGAGGATCGCCCTGCAGTTAGCAGAAGGAACATCCGGACAAACAAGTCCAAATCCTATGGTTGGTGCTGTTGTTGTAAAAGATGGAAACATCGTCGGTATGGGCGCTCATTTACGTGCTGGTGAAGAACACGCAGAAGTTCATGCTCTTCATATGGCTGGTGAAAAAGCAAAAGGAGCTACCGTGTATGTAACACTTGAACCTTGTAGCCATTTCGGAAAAACACCACCTTGCTGTGAATCGCTCATCAAAAACGGAGTCAAACGGGTTGTAATTGCTACTCTTGATTGCAACCCTCTCGTTTCTGGTAATGGAAAAAAGAAATTAGAAAAAGCTGGCATCGACGTAACTACCGGTGTTCTTGAAGCAGAAGCCACCTTATTAAATCGTTTCTTTTTTCACTACATGAAAACGAAACGTCCATTTGTAACCATAAAAACAGCGATGAGCTTAGATGGGAAAACAGCAACTGTCACTGGTGAAAGTAAGTGGATTACAGGTGAAGAAGCACGTGCTGATGTTCACCAATATCGCCATACACATGATGCGATTCTCGTGGGAGTAAATACAGTTATAGCTGATAATCCGCATTTAACGACAAGAATTCCTAACGGGGGTAAACATTCTATACGCGTTATTTTAGATACCCATTTACGAACACCACCATCTTCTCATGTCATAACAGATGGTTTAGCACCGACATGGATTTTTGTCGGTAAGGATGTAAATAAAGAGAAAATAGCTTCTTATGAATCTGAAAATGTAGCTATATTCCAAATGAAAACGAAGCAAATTGAAATTGAGGACCTCCTTTTCTTTCTTGGAGAGAAGCAAATTCTTTCTATATACGTTGAAGGAGGCCAATCGATTCATGCAAGCTTCTTACAAGCAAAGCATTTCAATGAAATTATAACTTATATAAGCCCGATATTAATTGGTGGGAATGATGCCCCTACTTTATTTGGCGGAAATGGTTTCGCAGCATTACAAGATGCACTTTCCTTGGAGATTCAAGAGATGAAACAAATTGGCGATGATATAAAAATCGTTGCGAATGCCCGAAGCGAGGTGACGGAATGTTTACAGGAATTGTAGAAGAGTTAGGAACGATTGCAAACATGCAACAAAGCGGAGAAGCGATGAAGTTAACGATCCACGCAAATAAAATTTTATCAGATGCTCACTTAGGTGATAGTATCGCGGTTAACGGTATTTGCTTAACTGTAACGAGTTTCACAACAACTTCATTCACAGTGGACGCAATGCCTGAAACGATGCAATCCACATCACTTCGCATGCTTAAACCACACTCTAAAGTAAATTTAGAACGGGCGATGGCTGCAAACGGACGATTCGGTGGACATTTCGTTTCAGGACATATTGATGGCATCGGAACGATATTAAACAAAAAACAGCACTATAATGCCGTCTATTACAAAATAGCTATTGCTGATGAATTGCTACGCTATTGTTTGCATAAAGGATCCGTTGCTATTGATGGAACGAGTTTAACAATATTTGATATAGACGAAGCTTCCATCACAATCTCACTCATCCCACACACAGTAAGTGAATCTGTTATCGGAGAAAAGAATGCCGGTGACATCGTAAACATTGAGTGTGACATGATCGGTAAATATATCGAACGCTTTATTTCTAAACCTGTAAAACGAACAGGTTCAATGAGCGAAAGCTTTTTACAAGAAAACGGATTTCTATAAGGGGGAAGCATGATGTTTCATCGTATTGAAGAAGCTCTAGAAGATTTAAAACAAGGAAAAGTCGTTATCGTATGTGATGATGAAAACCGTGAAAATGAAGGAGATTTTATCGCATTAGCAGAGTATATTACGCCGGAAACGATTAACTTTATGATTACACATGGGCGTGGCCTCGTTTGTGTACCGATTACGGAAAGATATGCAGAACGTCTACAGTTAGAACCAATGGTAGCTCATAATACAGATTCGCATCATACTGCATTTACGGTAAGTATCGATCACGTTTCTACAACAACAGGAATTAGCGCTCACGAACGGGCAACTACGATACAAGAATTGTTAAACCCTGCATCAAAAGGTGCTGATTTCAATCGTCCTGGACATATCTTTCCATTAATCGCGAAAGAAGGTGGTGTCCTGCGCCGCGCTGGTCATACAGAAGCCGCTGTCGATTTAGCACAGCTTTGCGGAGCAGAACCAGCTGGAGTTATTTGTGAGATTATCAATGAGGACGGTACGATGGCACGCGTACCTGATTTACTACAGTGTGCAAAACAATTCGATATAAAAATGATTACAATAGAAGATTTAATTGCTTATCGCCGCCACCATGAAACATTAGTGACGAGAGAAGTAGAAATTACATTACCTACTGATTTCGGTACTTTCCATGCAATTGGCTATTCTAATTCATTAGATACGAAAGAACATATCGCACTCGTAAAAGGTGATATTTCATCAGGAGAGCCTGTACTTGTACGCGTTCATTCAGAGTGCTTAACAGGTGATGTATTTGGCTCATGCCGTTGTGATTGCGGACCACAACTCCATGCTGCACTTGCTCAAATTGAGCGTGAAGGAAAAGGCGTTCTTCTTTATATGAGACAAGAAGGACGAGGCATCGGCCTTCTTAATAAGCTTCGCGCTTATAAGTTACAAGAAGAAGGATTCGATACTGTAGAAGCAAATGAAAAACTTGGATTCCCAGCTGATTTGCGTGATTACGGTATTGGTGCTCAAATTTTAAAAGATTTAGGTTTACAACATTTACGATTATTAACAAATAACCCGCGAAAAATTGCTGGCTTACAAGGTTACGATTTAGAAGTAATCGAGCGTGTACCGTTGCAAATGCCAACAAAAGAAGAAAATAAAACGTATTTACAAACGAAAGTAAACAAATTAGGACATTTACTAAACTTATAATAAAGGGAGAGATTCATTATGGTATTCGAAGGTCATTTAGTTGGTACAGGATTAAAAGTTGGGGTTGTTGTTGGACGTTTTAATGAATTTATTACAAGTAAGTTACTCGGCGGAGCTTTAGATGGATTAAAGCGACACGGTGTAGAAGAAACTGATATCGATGTTGCTTGGGTTCCTGGCGCATTCGAAATTCCTTTAATCGCTAAAAAGATGGCTAGTAGCGGAAAATATGACGCTGTTATTACGCTAGGTACTGTAATTCGCGGTGCTACAACACATTACGATTACGTTTGTAATGAAGTAGCAAAAGGGGTTGCATCTTTATCACTACAAACAGACATCCCAGTTATATTCGGTGTATTAACGACTGAAACGATTGAACAAGCAATTGAGCGTGCAGGCACGAAAGCTGGTAATAAAGGCTATGAATCTGCCGTTGCTGCGATTGAAATGGCTCACTTATCAAAACAATGGGCATAAAAAAATAAAAAAGAGGCTGCGGCCTCTTTTTTATTTTTTTACTTTTTTCCGTACATCTTTTATTAATTCATCCATTGTTTTTCCTTCTGTTTGTATACGAAGCGTTTGTGCGGTTCTCCATACATTCTCTCTTTTCTTCGCTTCTTCTATAATAGTAATTTCTTTTCGTACTTCCTTTAAGTCTTTACCTTCTGTTTTCAATCCAAAATGTTCAGCTTTCGTTCGAAAATGTTGTTCAATTCGTTGTTGCATCTCTTTTTGTTCAGGATTTTCGGCGGCCTTAACTGGATCAGTACTTATTGCTTTTAGCAAAATTAGACAAGTCATAATCGCTAATATATATTTGTGCATGTAAAATCCTCCAACCCAATATAAATTACATATTTACTATGTACAATTGGCGCTTGGAAAATTCGTCCACCAAAATTCTTTTTTTCGCTCAAAAACCAATAGTATCAAGCGTTTACAACTATTTATTACATTTTATTTACAAAAAAAGCAAACTTTTTTACAAGTTTGCTTTTTTTCTATCTTATAGTGCACATTCTTCAATCTCAAATCCTAAATCTTCAATCATCCCCCAGTCTGCAGTCGGCTCTTGCCCAGCTGTTGTTAAATAATCCCCGACAAAGATAGAGTTTGCTGCAAATAAACCGATTGGTTGTACAGAACGTAAATTGATTTCACGTCCCCCTGAAATGCGAATTTCTTTCGTTGGGTTTACAAAACGCATCATCGCCAGCACTTTTAAACATTCTACCGGCGTTAATTCTTTTTGTCCTTCAAGCGGCGTACCCTTTACAGCAACAAGGAAATTACATGGAATTGAATCTGCATCTATACGTTGTAATTCAAATGCAATTTCAGTACGTTCTTCTATTGTCTCGCCCATTCCAAAAATCGCCCCTGAGCATGGTGAAATACCCGCTTGTTTCGCTTTTTGAACTGTATCAACACGATCGTCATACGTATGAGTGGAGCAAATACTTTCGTAATTATTCGCATGTGTATTTAAGTTGTGGTTATAACGATGTACACCCGCTTCTGCTAAACGTCCTGCTTGATCTTCGTTTAAGAAACCTAAACAACAACAAATCTTCAAATCTGTCGTTTCACGAATCTCCTTAACAGCTCCAATTACGTGATTCACCTCTTTATCCGTCGGACGACGACCAGATGCTACAATACAATATGTACCCGCTTTACGGCGAATTGCTTCGTGTGCCCCTTCTACAATCTTTTCCTGCGTTAGCCATGCATATTTATCAATTGGTGCCTCTGAAATAATAGACTGTGAACAATATCCGCAATCTTCAGGACATAATCCAGATTTCGTATTAATAATCATATTTAATTTTACTTTCTTACCAAAGTGATGATGGCGAATGATGTAAGCAGCATTCATAATTTCTAAAACTTCTGTCTCATCAGCTTCTAGTATCGCTATTGCATCCTCTTTCGTAATCATTTTCTCTTCTACTACGTCATATGCAAGTTTTTTCCAATCCCTTTTTGTTTGTACTTGTTTCATTTCATCTCTTCCCCTCTTTTGTTATATGCATAAATAAAGCGTGATACGTCGCCATTATCCCTTCATTTTCCGTGAAGTCTCTTTCGTATATGCGAAGCATCGCACGAAAGAGTGAGGGACTTTGACAATAGGATTCTTCATTACTATTGGTCGCTCCTACTTTTCGAATAGAATGTAGAAACTCCCTAACTTCTGTAAATCTCTCTATGTAACATGTTTCAGAAACATGCACATCCCCTGTTTCTATTTCACATATATGGCGCAACTGATTTTTCGAATAAAAACGTTGTCCAATCGATGTTTCATTTTGTATATTTTTTTCTTCTTTCGCCCGCTGGAACGAAGCATGCAATTCTTGAAATGTTTCGTGTCCAAACGTCGAAAAGAGTAATATCCCATCTATAGACAAATGATAAAATAAATTTCTTACCACTTGTTTTAAATCATTTAGCCATTGAAATGTGGCATTCGAAATAATGACATCATACGTTTCTTCTAGTCGTAATCTTTCGATATCCTCACAGTAAAACATTACATTTTTCACATTTCGTCTAGTTTTCGCAACCTCAATCATACTTTCAGCAAAATCAATGGCTGTAATATGTGCTTTCGGAAATAAGTTTGATAATTGCTCTGTAACATATCCTGTCCCGCATCCCAGTTCTAAAATGCGTATCGTTGAATTTTCACTATATCGCCGATTCAATGTAGAAAGTAATGAATGTGCCATCTTTTTTTGTACATTTGCATATTGATCGTAGGATACAGCTGCCACGTTAAACCGTTTTTGTAGTAACGTTTTGTTGATCATGTCGTATCCCCTCTACAAATTGAATTATCTCACTTACGCAATATTCAAAATTCGTTACACATAATGCGTGTCCAGCCTCACTTACTACCTTGAGCGTGGCAGTCTCATTCTCAGCCATACTACGCGCTGCAGATAATGGGCATATGACATCCTGCTCTCCGTGAATAAGTAGTATAGGTACTTTAACTTCTTTCAGTTCTTCCCTCATATCTGCTTCTATTAAATACTCCAAACCTAATTGCAAAGACTGAATAGAATCACCTTTAAAGCGTTTTATCATATCTTCAAACCTGTTATTCTCTTTCAACTCATTTTTTGTAAACATATTTTCATAAAACCGCTTGAGCGTATCTTCTTTCTTTCTCGCTACATTCTTTTTCAGCCGTTCTACATGCAAAGCATTCCATCCACTCGTATAGTCGCTCGTATTTGTAAATTTAGCAGTGCCACCAATTAGTACGATACCTTTTGCCTTAACCTTTTTATGAGCTTGAACTGCCGCTAACGCTCCTAGTGACCATCCAACTAAAATCACATTTTCATCTTTTGCTGCATCTATTATTCGTCCCGCAAATTCACTTTGTTCTTTCACATTACGCCAATTGATACATTGAACAGAATATCCTTTAAAATACGGCAGAACTAAAGTCCAAACACATTCTTCCATTCCCCACCCAGGAATAAAAATAATCTTTAGCTCTTTCATACTAAAAACCCCTCTTCTTTACCAATGCGTATAATATGCTGAATAGCCCAGTTCAAATCAGCAATTGTATGTTGGGACGTAACTGCAAAACGGACCCGTGAACTATTAACTGGAACCGTTGGTGGACGAATTGCAATTGCTGCAATACCTACTTCTTGCAACCTTTTACTAAACCGTAAAGCTGTTTCATTTGAACCGACTACAATCGGTACAATATGAGTTGAGCTATTCCCAATATCAAAACCAGCTTCTTGCAAATGTGTCCTAAAATAGGCTCCATTCTCTATAAGTCTCTCTCTTCTTTCATTATCTTCTTTCACAATTTCAATTGCCTTTTGTACCGCCCCTAACGTTCCTGGTGGTAAAGAAGTAGTAAAAATAAAGCTTCTCATCATATTTTGTAAATACTCTATATAAATTGCATCGCCTGTCAAATACGCACCATAACACCCTAAAGCCTTACTAAACGTCCCCATATGTATATCAATGTTTTGAGCAACATCTTTTTCTATATGAGACAATCCTGCTCCATTCATTCCATATATTCCACTCGCATGTGCTTCATCAACTATAATCATTGCTCCGTATTTCTCTTTTATGTGCACTAACTCTCGTAAATATGCAATATCACCATCCATACTAAAAACAGTATCCGTTACGATTAATTTCTTCTTTTTTGGCGGCGCTACTTGCAACAGCTTCTCTAAATGATCTAAGTCATTATGACGATATCTTTTATGCTCTGCTCCGCTTAATATAATTCCATCAACGATACTTGCATGATTTAATTTATCACTAAACACAATATCGTGACGACAGACTAATGAAGAAATCACTCCAATATTTGCCGTATATCCACTATTTACAACTAAGGCTTTTTCAGTGCCTTTCCAATCGCATATATTTCTCTCAACCTCTTCATACAGTGAATAATTTCCTACAACGAGCCTTGATGCTGTCGCCCCAGTTCCATATTTTCTTGTGCATGCTATAGCAGCTTCTTTTAACCTCTCATCTCCAGCTAACCCTAAATAATTATTTGATGCTAAATTTAGCATCCTTTTTTCATCTCGAATAAGCCATGTCTCTTCTGCTCGTTCTGTTACATGCAAATTGCGATACTGCCCTTGCTCATTTAATTGTTGCAATTTAGATTGAAGATGTGTGCGCCACGTTTGATTCATTTCGGATAAACTCCTCTAATTTTGAAATCATTATATACTCTTTGGCAGATTCCAAGACTTCTTCTTTTGTAAACGCACCTTCAAAGAATGGTAATAAACCTAAAACCGGTACCCCACTTAGTTCTTCAATCATTTCTTTATTTTCTTGTACTCTTTCCATTTCACATTCTTTGCAGCCAGATAAAATTACACCTGCTACCGTTAAGCCCTGTGCCTTCGCATAAGCAATCGTTAAAACGGTATGATTTACTGTTCCTAATGTAGGACGTGCTACTACAATAAGAGGAAGCTGTAATTCTTTTGCGAAATCAATTACTAAAGCATCTTCTGTATACGGAACAGCCAGTCCGCCTGCTCCTTCTACAAGTAGACTATTAAACTCTTTCAAACGTTCTTTATAGTGATCCATAATGTCTTTTAAATGTACTACTCTTCCAGCCCTTTTCATGGCAAGTCTCGGAGCAAGCGGTTCTTCAATAGAATAAGGGCAAATTTCATCTTCTTTTGTCGGTACACCCGATAATGCTTTTAGCCTTGCTGCATCTCCCTCTGGATTTGATGCAACATGTCCACTTTGCAACGGTTTGTATACCCCTATGTTATATCCCAATTCTCTAAATACACCCGCTAATGCACCTGCAACTACAGTTTTTCCCACTTCAGTATCCGTTGCTGTTACAAAAAAACCACTCATTATGCTCCCTCCGTAACATCCGAGATTGCTTTATATAAAATACGTAACATATCATCAATCTCATCAATTGTAGAAGCAAGAGGAGGCATAAATACAATCGTATTACCGAGCGGTCGCAAGATCATGCCTAGCTCTCTTGAGCGTTTACACACTTGAACACCGACTCTCTCTGTCCATTCAAACGCTTCTTTCGTTTCCTTATTCTTCACAAGTTCAATTCCAACCATTAACCCGCACTGACGAATATCCCCTACATGTTTATATGCAAAGAGCGATTCTAATTGCGTCGCCACATATTCTGTTTTACGTGCCACTTCTTCTATTAAATTTGTTTTCTCATATAGTTCTAAATTTGCAATTGCTACCGCACACCCTAACGGATTCCCTGTATAACTATGACCGTGGAAAAACGTTTTTTGTTCTTCATAGTCGCCTAAAAAGGCATTATAAATTTCATCTGTCGTTACGGTGATTGCAACTGGTAAATATCCGCCCGTTAAACCTTTTCCGGCTGTTAAAATGTCCGGCGTTACATTTTCATGTTCACATGCAAACATTTTCCCGGTACGCCCAAATCCAGTCGCTACCTCATCTGTAATAAATAAAACATTATATTTTTTACATAAATTACGTAGCCCTTTTAAGTATCCTTTTGGCATTGTAATCATACCGCCAGCACCTTGCATTAAAGGTTCTACAATAATCGCCGCAATTTCTTCATGTTTGTCTTTCAGCAACTCTTCCATTTCTTCTAAATGTTTTTTTACAATTTCCTCCTTATTATTTCCATAAGGAGAACGATATGTATATGGATAAGGCATTTTAATTGCTTCAAATAAAAGTGAACTATACACTTGGTGAAACAAGTCTATTGCTCCTACTGAAACAGCTCCAATTGTATCACCGTGATACGCTTCTTTTAATGTAACAAATCTTTGTTTCTTCGGTTTTCCTTTATGCTGCCAATATTGAAAGGCCATCTTAATTGCAATTTCAACGGCACTAGAACCAGAGTCTGAATAAAATACTTTCTTCAAACCTTCTGGTACAACTTCAATTATTTTTTCTGCTAATAAAATAGATGGAACGTTAGCAAGTCCTAGCATAGTAGAATGGGAAATTTTATTTAATTGCTCACGAATTGCTTCATCTAACTCTGGTACTTGATGTCCGTGAACATTTAACCAAATAGATGAAACACCGTCCCAATATTCATTTCCATTTACATCGTATAGCTTTCTTCCCTCTCCACGTTCAATAATGACAGGATCTTCTTCTAAATAATCTTTCATTTGTGTAAACGGATGCCATACATAAGCTTTATTTTTCTCCGATAATTCTTCATATGTATAAGACGATTTTTCAGTCGTATTACTATTAACAGTCACAATTGCCACCCCTAATGTTAACTAGTTTATAAATATAGTTAACATTAAATTCAAATGACTGTCAATTATTTTTAAATCAAATAGTTCTTAAAAAAGAACAACTTATCATACGATAAGTTGTTCTACTTTCCGTGTTGTATCTTTCCGATTTCTAAAATAATCTCTTCATCTTTTTTTCCTTCTGTATCAATTCCAAGTTGTTTTGCATGTTCAATTAATAAATCATGGCGCTGCTCAAATCTAGCCTTATCTACTTCTTTCGTAACTTCTTCTTTTGTTTTCCCTGCAGTAGAAACTCCTAGTTTCTCAGCTGCTTTTTCCATCGACTTCTTCTCTTCCGTTTCTTTCACTTTCTTCACTTCTGACTGCTGTATTTGCTTTTGCTTCGCCTGCTCTGATTCAGCTGCAAAAGCTGTGTAAATTCCAGCACTTCCGCCAATGACTAGTAAGGTGGTAAAAAGAATTATTTTTTTCTTCACTCTTTCCTCCCCTTTCAAATTCATTATAACGCACAAATTTAGAACATTAAAAACATTTAACCTTTATTTCCCTAAAAAAATATTGCGCATTTTTATTGACATATAAGTTGAAAATGTGATAAAAATTTAACTAACATCATATGAATCGGCATTGATAGGATTTAGTAGTATTTCGATTTCTGATTTCAGAGAGCTGGTGGTCGGTGCGAACCAGTACAGAGCGAATTATGAATTACCCCCTGGAGCTTCTTTTGCGAAACGTAAGGAGTAGTGAAAGACGGTTATAGACCGTTATATCTAAAGAGTGGTGAAACGAAACTGTTTCACAATTTAGGGTGGTACCGCGAATTTTTCGTCCCTGCATATATTGCAGGGGCGTTTTTATTTTATTAGCGCATATCATACGACCCTTTATTTTGTGATACATTCATTTCACAAGCTAGGGTGGTACCGCGATTTCTTCGTCCCTGCATAATTATATGCAGGGACGTTTTTTTATCCAATCATTTCCGTATCATATTGAAGGATCAACAATTACCGGTAATTTGTCAAAAAATTCTAAATTTAAGAAGGAAATAAACAATATTGGCGAATTTTATATAAAAAAGAGCTATTTTAGATTACTTAGGAGGGGAAAACAATGGTTTCAAAAATTGAATCTGTTCTTTTAACATTATTTATCTTTTTCTGTATTGGCTTTAGTGTTATTCAATTAGAAGTTTCACCACACATCCCAATTTTATTTGGTATCGTTCTTTTATTAGCATTTGGATTTATGAAAAAAATCTCTTGGTCTACTATGGAAAAAGGGATGATCAGTAGTATTTCAGCTGGTATTCCATCTATTTTTATTTTCTTACTTGTAGGCGTATTAATCAGTGTTTGGATCGCTGCTGGAACAATTCCAACTTTAATGGTGTACGGCTTCCAGCTTGTATCTCCAAAGATTTTCATTCCGACTGTTTTTGTTGTTTGTGCAATTGTTGGAACAAGTATCGGTAGTGCCTTTACAACTGCCGCAACTGTAGGACTTGCCTTTATGGGCATGGGTAGTGCTCTCGGATACGATCCGGCTCTAATCGCTGGTGCAATTATTTCTGGTGCATTCTTTGGAGATAAAATGTCTCCTTTATCTGATACAACTAACTTAGCTCCTGCTGTTACGGGTGTAGATTTATTTGAGCATATTCGTAACATGCTTTGGACAACAGTTCCAGCATTCATTATTGCTTTTATCGCCTTTTTCATTTTAGGAGGCGGCACTAGTGGAGACGTTGACTTCACAAACTTTATTAGCACGTTAGAGAAAAACACAACGATTTCTATCGTTACACTTATTCCTATTTTATTACTATTCCTATTCGCATTTAAAAAAGTTCCAGCCGTTCCAACATTGCTTGCAGGAATTGTGATAGGAATTATTATTCTCTTTATCTTTAAACCTAGCACTTCTTTAGCTGATTTAATGAAAATTATGCAAGACGGCTACGTTTCTAAAACTGGTATTAAAGACATTGATAGCTTACTATCTCGCGGTGGCCTGCAAAGCATGATGATGTCGATTGCACTTATTTTCCTAGCTCTTTGTATGGGAGGATTATTACAAGGAATGGGTATTATCACGCAGCTAATGAATATTATCTCTAGCTTCGTAAAAAATAGCACACGTTTAATTATTTCTACTGCTTCAACTGCAATTGGTGTAAACTTCTTACTTGGTGAGCAGTACTTATCCATCGTTTTAACAGGACAAGCATTTGCTAATAAATACGATGAAGTCGGTTTAGAGCGTCGTAATTTATCACGCGTATTAGAAGATGCAGGTACAGTTATTAACCCGCTCGTACCATGGGGAGTAAGTGGTGTATTCTTATCGAACGTCCTTGGCGTTCCGACATTTGATTACCTTCCATTCGCAATTTTCTGTTTAGCTTGCCCAGTCTTAACAATTATCGTTGGCTTTACTGGATTTGGCCTTTCATGGAAGAAAGAAAAAGCCGTTACAATCTCATAATATACTAAAAAGGATTACCTGAATCGGTAATCCTTTTTATATTTCTCGACTATCTATTTGCTTTCTTTCTTCTAAATAACAGAAGTAATCCCGCTCCAACAAACGCCAAGCCTGCTCCAATTGTAGAAGCAACACTTGTACCTGTTTTCGGTAAATCACGTTCTTCTTTATTTTCACTTACAGTTGTTGTTTCTTTTGAGTTTTGATTATCCGTTGTAGTTTGTCCAGATCCTGTATTATTTCCTTCATCTGTTGGTGGTGTCGTTGGATTCTCTCCATTATTTCCTTCACCTGTTGGCGGTGTCGTTGGATTTTCTCCATTATTTCCTTCACCTGTTGGTGGTGTCGTTGGATTTCCTCCATTATTTCCTTCACCTGTTGGTGGTGTCGTTGGATTTCCTCCATTATTTCCTTCACCTGTTGGCGGTGTTGTTGGATTCTCTCCACCAGTTTCCTTATCATCATCGTTCTTCTTCGTTATATCAATTGCATATTTAGCAAATTCATTTTCAGATGGCCCAACATATGATATTTTCCCATCTTTCTTTATATACTTTTGTGCATTTGGTGAAGAATCGAATGTTGTATTTAATTTATCTGCAACAATCGGTTTAAACGTCCAATTTTTATCTGCTGCTGGATCAATAACTGGTGTTTCTTGCATATACTTCACAATGATTTGACGTGTTTCATCTTGTGATTGGTATACAACTTCCCCTTTACTTACACCCGGGAACGTTTGGCTACTTCCACGATAGTTATTTGTAGCAACGATAAACTCTTGATTGTCAGCTACTGGCTTACCTTCATATGTCATATTTATAATACGATTCGTATTTGCATTTACAACTTTTCCATCTTTATCGTATTTCGCTGGTTGTGTTACATCAATTTCGTATTTTACGCCATCTAAAATATCGAAGTTATATGTAGGATAGCCTATATTTACTAATGGTTGTTCTTCTGTTTTCTTTGGATCGATTTGATTAAACTGACCTGCAGACATTTCAAGCCATTCTTTCACTTGTGCCCCATTTACTTTTACAGCATATAACGTATTTGGATATACATATAAATCTGCAACGTTTTTAATTGCTAACGTTCCAGCTGGAATATCCGTATAATATGTAGCACCGTTTCGGCCACCTGCTTTAAATGGTGCGCCTGCAGATAAAACTGGAATTCCTTTATATTTGCTGTACTGTCCATTTTCCGTAAATAACTTTTCTACATACCATTTTTGTGCATTTGTTACAAGTTGTACAGAAGGATCATCTTGTACTAATGAGAAATAACTATTAATTGGCGCTGTCGTTTTTCCTACAGCTGTATTCACATAATCAATTGTCGCTTGGTGATCATCTTTAATTTCATTAACTAATTTTTCATCAGATTGTACTAATGGGTTCCCTTTACTATCAGCAATCGGACGAAGTTGCGGCTTCGATTGCTCTTTTTGTATTTCCCATTTTCCGTTTACCTTTTTCAACTGCATATCAATAATACCTAAGTTACTTCCAAAGACACCAGGCATTACAACTGGAACACCATTAAATACATCCTTCACTTCAGTATGTGAATGTCCCATTAATACTGCATCTACACCAGGAACTTCTGTTAAATAATACGAAGCGTTTTCCATGCCAACGTTGTATCCACTCTTATCAACACCAGAATGCGCTAGTGCTACGATAACATCTGCACCTTCTGCTTGCATTTTTGGCACCATTTTCTTCGCTGTTTCAACTATATCTTTTGCTTTCACTTTTCCTTCTAAATTCGCTTTATCCCAGTTCATAACTTGAGGTGGAACAAATCCCATTACACCAATTTTCACCTTTTGTTTTTGACCTGATTCATCTTCTACTTCTTTTTCAAAGACATGATATGGTTTAAAGTAATTTTGATCGTTCTCTTCATTATTATCTTTATCATCTTTATAGACGTTCGAGTTAATAACTGGGAACTCTGTTTTACTAATTACTTTGTTTAAATAGTCTAAACCGTAGTTAAATTCATGATTCCCAAGAGAGATGACGTCATACTTCATTAAATTCATTAAACGATATAACGGATGTGTATAACTAGGATCCACAGGCTTCTTCGGATCATTTATTTTATTCGCTACGTAATCTCCAAGCGGTGTCCCTTGTAATGCATCCCCATCATCAAATAGGACAGAGTTCTTCGCTTCTTCACGTGCTTTATTAACAAGTGTTGCCGTTTGTACGAGACCTACTTTATTATCTGTTTTCGTTTGATAATAATCGTAATTCATTAAGTTAACGTGAATATCTGATGTTTCTAGAATTCGTAAGTTAACCGTACTCTCCCCATTGTTCTCTTCCGCATAAGCTGTTGTTGGCAACACTTGTGGTGCTATTACACCAATAGCAAGAGTTGCTCCAGCTAGCATTTTTTTTGACTTTTTCACAAAAAATCCCCCTTATACAATTACCCAAAATAATGAAATGAATCTCTATTTGTCTCTAACCACATACCTTTTTTTCTTTTATTAGAGACAAGATTTCCATTTCATCCTGCGCTAATGAGTAGTCCCCCTTTAACGCCCGATTGTTGAAATTTTAATTAGAAGGAAATAAAGTCCTACTCATTAAAATTTCACCTTATCTGACATTATCATATATAATGTACTTTCATATCGTCAATATTTTTTGACATACTTCTACAAATTTTCTGTAAAGTTATTGTAAACTTTTCATAAATATATAATATGCCCTTACATTGTTAATACTGCTGAATATGATACAATTACCAATTACAAGGAGGATGAATTTATGAAAAAAGTCATCTTAACAATTGTTTGTCTCCTCCTTCTAATCATTTCTTATTCTTATTTTGAGAAGAACGATGAGACAAAACAAAATGAACCTGAAGAAAAAACAGAAAAAACATCTACTCCAAGTTGGATTGATAAACAAACAAACGATTCCTTCTATCATCTCGTACTAGGTGATTCACTCGCCAAAGGATATGGGTCGACACAAGGGGGATTTGCTGAATTAGCTTCTAGACAAATAGAAGCACAAATTCATAAACCAATTACCGTAGAAAACCTTGGAATAAACGGTCTTACAACAGATCGTCTCGCAAAAAAAGTTCAATCAGAAGATGTAAAACAAAAGATTAGAGCAGCAAATATCATTACGATTAATATTGGAGGAAATAATTTATTTCGCTTAAATCGTGATGTCGGTGTTATAGACGGTATTAAAATGTTAAATAAAGAAAAAGCTCATTTTGAAGCGGATATAAAAACTATTGTAAAGACAGTTCGCGATCAAAACCCGGACGCTTTACTCATTCTCTCAGAGCTCTATAACCCGTTACAACTCGATGACTCCATCGCCAGTTATGCAGATATGTTTTTAGATGGCTGGAATGAATCCGTTTATTCCATTTCAAAAGCAAATCAACCATCTATCGTTTTACCAATTCGTAAATTAATATCAAATGATAAAAAAGATTTACTCTTTGACCAAGTACACCCAAATGATAACGGCTACGCGATTATTGCTAATACGTTTATAAAGCAAGTGTTATCCTACAAATATTAAAGCGGTCATGAAACAATTCTATTTTTATACCCTGTCTTTTTTGTTACAATGATAGTGTGGAAGGGGGCCTTTATATGGAATCACGCGAGTGGGAACGTATTGTTGATCATCTTCTTTCGCTAGTGCCTCTTTTTTATCGCAAATTTATGCTTCCTGGAGAATTTTCTTCTCAAAGACATATGCCGCCATCACATACACAAGTATTACTACTTCTGCATGAAAATGGCACATTAGCAGTTTCCGAAATCGGCAAACGGCTAGCGATTTCAAGGCCTAACATGACACCTCTATTAAACAAACTAATTCAAGAAGAACTAATAGAGCGTCATTATAGCGAAAAAGATCGACGGGTCATTTTAATTTCCCTAACAGCTGAAGGGAAATTGTTAGTAAATCAATATCAACAATTCATTTTAGACAAATTAAAAGAAAATTTCCAAACTTTATCTGAGGAAGAACGTGAAAAACTCATTCACTCTCTTCAAACCATTCAAAATTTAATTTTGAAAACAAACGCATAAAGCTGCTTCTAAATAGAAGCAGCTTTATGATTCGTAATAATTACCATAGTATACATTTGAATATGGCCATGTTGTTAAATATGGTTTTTGTTCTTGAGTAGATTGTTGTGGCGGTATTTGTGGTAATTGCTGTAATGGCTGTTGTCGATATAATTCGTATTGTCTATTCATATCATAAACCGGATAATAATTTACATATGGATATACTTGCGGTACGTAATAATAATACATTCGTTCTCTCCTCCTTTTTCTTAAACATATTCCGAGGAGAAAATGAATGTGACACTCTTTATATTTGCACGAGCGGTTCTCTCACTCGTTTCTTTCTATTCTTCAAACGTAACTTACGGTTCTTTTCATATAAATAATGCACAACGAAATATGAAATTACCCCAAACACAACTCCTATTATCGTCATACCAATTAATACATACACTTCACTCTGTAATAAGCTCTTTAACATTGTGAAAATATGGCTTGAAAACAAGTCAGATATCGTAAATGGTTCATGATGTATTTTTTTCACATGAAATGGATAAATCATTTTTCCTAACGCATAAGCAACTGGAAATAAAAATACCGGTAAAAACGATATTTTCCCAATAATATTGCCAATAACCGCAGCAGGAAAAGATCCCTTTGCTAATCGAACGATCGGATAAAATATGACATATACGAGCGATGCCGTATATATGACCAGCATCTCTAAACCAAACCCAATCGCAAAACCTAACGATACTTTCTTTGCTCCTTCTGGTGATCGAAGCAACTTATAATATTGAAACTTTAATATTCTCCACATCCGCTGAAAAAACGAATATGTTTTCTTAGGTGCTTTCAAATTCATCATCTCTTTAACTATATTTTTTCTATCTAGTATGTCCTTACATGATATGAAAAACAAATGTAGTTTACTCCTTTTATTATAAATGATATAGAGATGATTAACCAAATATACATACGACATTTCAATGTAAAAAAGTACACATCCAATTGTTATTCATGTCTAACAACTGGAGATGCACCTCATTTAAGAAAGTTCTTCTACATTTTTAAATAAACTTACTAATAATGCTTTTTGCGCGTGCAATCGATTACCAGCTTGCTCAAACACGATAGACTGTGGTCCATCTATAATTTCTCCTGTTACTTCTTCTTCACGATGGGCGGGTAAACAGTGTAAGAAACGATATGTTTGCTTCGCATGCATAACAAGTTCTTTATTAATTTGGTAAGGTTGAAATAAAGTATATTTCTCTTCTTCTCCTTCTTGCCCCATGCTCATCCAAACGTCAGTATAAATGAAATCTGCTTCACTCACCGCTAATTCAGGATTATGCAAAATTTCAATTTCAGCTCCTGTTTCTTCAGCAATCATTAACGCTTTTTTTACAATTTCCTCATTCGGTTCATATCCTATAGGCGTCGCTACAGTCATATTCATTCCGACTTTCGCACTCGCTAACAACAATGAATGACATACGTTATTCCCATCACCTACATAAGCTAATTTAATTCCTTTAAATGTCTTCACTTCTTCATAAATCGTCATTAAATCTGCCAACGCTTGACAAGGGTGGTGATCGTCCGTTAATCCATTAATAACAGGTATGCTCGATTCTTTTGCAAGCTCTTCTACATCGGCATGTGAGAATGTACGTATCATGATCCCGTCAATATAATGAGATAATACTTTCGCAGTATCTGAAACGCTCTCCCCTCTTCCAATTTGCATCTCTTTCCCACTTAAAAACATGCCATGTCCTCCAAGCTGTACCATTCCTGCTTCAAAAGATACGCGAGTACGAGTTGAATGTTTATCAAAGATAAGCCCTAATATTTTTCCTTGTAATAAAGGCTCTTGCTTATTCTTTTTTAAATAGATAGCGAACTCAATTAAAGAAATGATTTCTTCTTGCGTCAATTCTTCTAATGTTAAAAGATCTTTCGTATTTAATTTCGGTACTTGTACAGTTGACATGGAATTTCCCCCTTATATGATTGATACGTTTTTTGTACAAACTACTTTTTTTATCATATATACTGCCTGTTCTAGCTCTTCATTCGTTACAATAAGTGGTGGTAATAGTCTTATCACATTAGGTCCTGCTTGTAATACGAGAAGTCCTTCTTTCTCTAGTTGTTCTATAAAACTTGCAACTTCATGCTTACACTCGATCCCGATCATAAGCCCCTTACCACGTATATTTTGAATACATTCAACATGTCGTAATTCCTCTCGCAACTTCTCTAATACGTATTCGCTCTTTTCCTTTACTTCTTTTAAAAACGATGGTTTCTTACTTACTTGCAATACTTCTTTCGCTGCAGCCATTGCAATATAATTTCCACCAAACGTTGAACCATGTGATCCTGCAGTAAACGATGCTCCAAGTTCTTTCCGGCCAATCATCGCTCCAACGGGTATGCCATTTCCAAGCGCCTTAGCGGCAGTAACAATATGAGGATCTATTCCCATTTGTTCGTAAGCAAATAATGTCCCTGTTCTTCCAATCCCTGTTTGTACTTCGTCTATAATAAATAAGGAACCGAACTTATTACATAATGTTTCAATTGCTTTCAAAAAAGATAGATCAGCAGGAATGACTCCTCCCTCTCCTTGAACAACTTCTACCATTACCGCCGCTACTTCTTCATTCATTACTTCCTCTAACGCCTTTATATCGTTAAACGGGGTATGTAAAAAAGACGGAAGGAGCGGACCAAATCCTTCTTTCACTTTATTTTGCCCCGTCGCACTCATCGTTCCGAATGTTCTACCGTGAAAAGACTGCTGACATGTGATGACGAGAGATTTTCCAGTATGCTTACGAGCTAGCTTCAAAGCAGCTTCATTCGCCTCTGCCCCGCTATTACAGAAAAAAACAGAATCTAACGCTGTATTTTCTGTTAATAATGACGCTACTTCTTCTTGTAAGCTGTTTGTAAACAGGTTAGATATATGCCACATATCATGAAGTTGCTCTTGAACAGCTTTCATAACCGTAGGATGACAATGCCCTAAATTACATACGCCAATTCCTGATGTGAAGTCTAAATATTGCTTACCATTTTCATCAATAACTTTCGTTCCACTTCCCTTTACAAGCTCAATATTTCTTCTCCCATACGTTTGAAAAAGATGACTTGTCATACGATACTTACTCCTTTCGTTACCGTCGTTCCAATACACTCGCCCGTAACTTCAGTAAAATCTTTTGTACCGTTCACAATACTTATCTTTTGCACTCCCATTTTTAATGACGTTAGTGCCGCCTGTACTTTCGGGATCATCCCGCCTGTAATAACTCCTTTTTCTATTAAAGTAATAATTTCCGATTCATCCGTTTTCTTTACTAATTTCCCTTCATGTAATATCCCATCTACATCCGTAATAAAAATGAGTTCTTTTGCGGATAATGCGGCCGCAATTCCAGCTGCAGCTGTATCCGCATTTATGTTATAAATCTCATTATCATTTATCCCGACCGGAGCAATAACAGGAATATAGTTCAAATTTATCAATCCTTTTAGTAAGGATGTTTCAACATAACTTACTTCTCCCACATATCCTATTTCTTCGCTGACAGGTTGAACTTGAAGTAATTTGCCGTCACACCCTGAACAACCTACCGCAAGTAAATTATGCCTTTGCAACTTCATCACAAATTTTTTATTCGTACTTCCGCATAGCACCATTTGAACAATATCCATAACTTCTTTTGGTGTTACTCGTAACCCATCTCTTTTTTCTACTTTGATGTTACAATCTTTTAATTGCGCATCAATTTCTGGGCCGCCACCATGGACAATCACTACTTTATACTTCTGTTGCAATTTCTTTATACAATCAAAAAACACATCATTTAATTGATCCAACATACTACCGCCGCATTTCACTACAATATAATCGCTCATCTTCCCTCTCCTTATGTACGATAACAAGCGTTTATTTTCACATATTCATAGCTTAAGTCACAGCCCCAAGCTGATCCGTTCTCTTCTCCTAAATGTAAATGCACATCAATCATAATTTCATGTTCTTTTAATTTCTTTTTCATTTCCTCTTCAGAAAACATTTGAGGTTCACTATTTTTTAGCACTGCGATAGATTGAAGAGTAATATCAATTGTATTTGGATGAATCGCTACTTCACTTTGTCCCATACTGCTTATAATTCGGCCCCAATTTGGGTCTTCACCATGTATTGCTGTTTTCACAAGACTCGAACCGACTATTTGCTTTGCAATTTTCTTTGCCTCTTCATTCGTTCGGGCTCCTAGCACATTTACTTCTATTAACTTCGTAGCGCCTTCACCATCTTGTGCAATTTTTTTTGCTAAATCTTCACACACCTTCTGTAAAGCGAATACGAAAGTTTCCCAATCTGCATGTTCCATATTGATTGGTTTCGTTTCTGATAATCCACTTGCCATAACGATGACCATATCATTCGTAGAAGTATCTCCATCTACCGTAATTTGATTAAATGTATGATTCGTTATTTGTGATAATGCTGTTTGCAATACGTCATGCTCTATATGAGCATCTGTCGTAATAAAACTTAGCATCGTTGCCATATTTGGATGAATCATCCCTGAACCTTTCGCAACACCAGCAATCGTCACTTTTTTTCCATCAATAATCATCTCATAGCACGTTTCTTTCGTTATAAGATCCGTCGTTAAAATTGCTTCAGAAAAAGAACGTGCTTCACTTACTTCCTTCGTCGGGATAAGAGTTACAATTCCCTTTCGAATTATATCCATCGGGAGCTGAACACCAATTACACCTGTTGAAGCTACTGCAACGTAATGTTCTTTCACTCCAAAATGTTCCGCCCCTAATGCACGCATCTCGTAAGCATCTTGTAAGCCTTTCATTCCTGTACAAGCGTTTGCATTTCCACTATTGACGATAATAGCTTGTAATTTCCCCTCAGCCGCTATACTTTCTTTCGTTACTTGCAACGGGGCTGCTTGTATTTGATTCGTTGTATAAACAGCGGCACATGATGCTGGCACTTCACAAATGATTACACCTAAATCCTTTTTTTCTTTTTTCAAACCATTTGCAGTACCGATTGCCGAAAATCCTTTTGGTGCTACAATGGAACCATTTTCTAATTTTGTAATAGACTCTACTTTAATCATCATGTCCCCCTTATAGATAAAGCGGCATATGTTGTAAGCCTGTTGTTTCTTCTAGTCCCGCTACTATATTTGCATTTTGAACCGCTTGCCCAGCAGCACCTTTCATCATATTGTCTATAACAGAAACGACTGTCACTCTTCCTGTTCTTTTATCGTAAGCTATACCCATATCACAATAATTTGAGCCCCTCACTTCTTTCGGACTTGGAAACTCTCCTTGTGTGCGAATTCGAATGAAAGGCGATTGTTCATACGTTTCTTCATATAACTTTTGAAGCTGTTCTATTTCTATTTCTATTTCTATTTCTATTTCTCGTTTTACTTTCGCATAAAGTGTAATCATAATCCCTCGTGATATCGGTATTAAATGTGTACTAAACGTAATTGGCTTCGTTTCCCTATTCCACTCTGCAAGCATTTGCTCAATCTCAGGAACGTGTTGATGCTCATTTACTTTATAAATACGTAAGTTATCGTATAACTCAGGAAAGTGAGTCATCGTTGTTGGCGTTTTTCCTGCTCCAGATACGCCTGATTTCGCATCAATAATAATGGAATCTTCTTCAATTATGCCGCTACTTACTAACGGTAATATCGCTAATAATGCAGCTGTAGCAAAGCATCCTGGGTTTGCAATTAAATTTGCATTTTGAATTTCGGACCTTTTCCATTCGCTTAACCCATATATAGCTTCCCTAAGAACTTCTTTTTTTGCAGCTGTCCTTTTATACCACTGTTCATATGTCGAAGGATCTTTCATACGAAAGTCTCCAGATAGGTCAATTACTTTTAAACCTACTGCTAATAATTTCGGAGTTAACTCTGCTGATACTCCTGCTGGGGTTGCTAAAAATACAATTTCTGCTTTCTTCTTTATTTCCTCCGCATCAATTTCTTGTAACGTATGAACAAGAACATTTTGAAAATGTGGATATACATTTGTTATACACTCGCCAACTTGCGAAAAAGAATGAAGAGATGCTATCGAAAAATATGGATGTTGCTCTAATAACCGAATTAACTCAATACCTCCATACCCAGTTGCTCCAATAATTGCGACTTTCATATGCTCCTCCTCATATCAATTCTTTAAATTAAGTATGATTATAATATTGTATATTTATAGAGTCAATTAAATATTTATAAATTTTACAAACTTAAAAAACTTAATTTTACTAGAAAAACAATATACACATTCGAATTTTTATACATAAATATTGCATAGTAGTTTTTTTGTTTCACTTCAAGTACAATAAAACAATACATACGTACATACAGGCGGGGAAAAACATGAATGAGAAATTCATTGAGAAAATGATTATAAAAAGTTTTCAACAATATCAATGTAATCCTATGTCAAATGAGGATCAGGAAATGCTAATTAAACATATTCAAACGATAATTCATACAAATACTGAAATTGATGTATACGAGGCAGTTGAGGATATCGTTTACGATTATGTGACTGGAAAATAAAAAAATAGGAGATTTCCATATGGAAATCTCCTATTTTTTACTTAATGATTTGCCTGCAAAACGCTCAAATAAACCTGGGAAGAGAGCATAAAGTTTTGGACCCATGCCCATCCACTTCGGTAAGTTTACTTCACGCTTTTTCGTTTGCATCGATTTTACGATTTGCTCTGCAACATATGTTGGTTTTAACATGTATCGTCCCATATTTTTCACATATGTACCGGATTGATCAGCTATTTCAAAAAAGTTCGTATCTATCGGACCTGGATTAATCGCTGTTACGAAAAGATTTGTACTAGATAACTCCATGCGTAAACTATTCGTAAACCCTAATACTGCATGTTTCGTCGCAGCATACGCACTCGATTTCGGAGTTGCAATTTTCCCAGCAAGTGAAGCAATATTAATAATATGCCCTTCGTTTCTTTTCACCATATAAGGTAGTACCGCTTTCGTACAAGCTACTAATCCAAATACATTTACTTGGAACATATCTTTCACTTCATCCATTGACGCCTCTTCAAACGTTTTAAAAATACCAAATCCCGCATTGTTTACTAATATATCAATACGTCCTACTTCTTGTAATACCTTTGAAAAAACAGATTGTACTTCCGTCTCTTCACTTACATCTAATACATAGTAATAGCAAGGCGTATTATACGTTTCTTTAATTTTCTCTGCTAACGCTTTTAATTTTTCTTCTGTTCTAGCCATTAATACTGGAGTCGCCCCCAGCTCTGCAACTTGCATTGCAACTTGCTCTCCAATTCCACTAGAAGCACCTGTAATGACGATTACTTTATTTTGTAAACGTCCTGTCATTGCTGTCACCTACTTTGCATAATAAATCAATTGTTGTGAAGATTCATCAATCATCACTTGTTGATTATATGCTAAAAAGTCTAATTGTCCAACAGTTTCTGAAATAGTAAGTGGCAATTGTTCCTTATATAATACTGGAAATAGTTTTACACATACTTCAAATGCTGTCATTGGTTTTTCCTTTAATAACTCAAGCACTTTAAACGCACGTGTTTCTTGCTTTTGTAATCTCGTTTCAATAAGTTGTTTCACATTTAGAACATCTTCTCCATGTCCTGATAAAATGCGTGAAATATTCATTTCACTTAAACGTTTTAACGTTTGATTATATTGTAATAATGGGCGTGCCCTTTCTGTTTGTCCTTCATATGGTGGTTCTAATATGGGATTCGAAGAAATATGACTAATGAGAGCATCCCCGCCAATTAATATTCCATCAGATTCTCTATATAATGAAATATGAGTGGAAGCATGACCTGGTGTTTCAATAACTGTAAACCCAGGTAAAGAATCAATACGATCTCCCTCTCTCACAGTATGCGTTAACGATCTATTACAAGAATACTTCAGTGTCTTTGACGTCAATAACGCCTCGTCTTTCAAAAATGCTGCTGGCACACCAAATTGCAAAGCAGTCTCTCTAAAAAACTCATGATAGCGCTTTAGAAATTCTGGATTTTGCGTGATCCAAGGCTCATTCCAAGGGTGCCCAATAATGTTCGTCTTCTCAGAAAATATATTTAAAAGCCCACAATGATCCGCATGATGGTGCGTAATGACTACTGTTTCAATATCTTCTATCGTATATCCTAATGCACCTAATTGACTTTCTAACGCACTTCTTGCCCCTTCTGTCTTCGTCCCTGTATCGATTAATGTTAATGTCTCCCCCTCAACTAAAAACACATTCACAGTTTCAACTGCAAATGGCACAGGAATCTCCATTCGGTGAATCGCCGTCATGCTTAGCCCCCCTGTCTCTTTCCGGTTCAAAAATGAATACTTCTTCAGTTTACATCTTCTACATATATTTGTCATTATTTTCAGATAAAAAGAGGTGTTTCCTATAAAAAAACGAATGTATGTACATTTATAAGAATTTCTAACCAAATTTAAAGGAGGAACATCATGTCTATTCAAAACATTTCCTTTCTCGGTGCAGGCTCTATTGCTGAAGCTATTATTGGTGGCTTGTTACATGCAAATGTTGTGAAAGGCGAACAAATTACTGTAAGTAATCGTTCTAACGAGACAAGGTTGCAGGAGCTACATAAAAAATACGGCGTCAAAGGTACACATAATAAAAAAGAGCTACTTACTGATACAACTATTCTTTTTCTAGCAATGAAGCCGAAGGATGTTGCAGAAGCACTGACTCCTTTTAAAGAAGATATACATAATAACCTGCTTATTATTTCGTTATTAGCAGGTGTTTCTACTCACTCAATTAGAAACCTACTTCAAAAAGATGTTCCGATTATTCGTGCGATGCCAAATACATCTGCAGCTATTTTAAAGTCAGCCACTGCTATCTCGCCTTCAAAGCATGCAACAGCGGAACATATTCAGACTGCCATAGCCTTATTTGAAACGATCGGTCTCGTCTCTGTTGTAGAGGAAGAAGATATGCATGCTGTCACTGCATTATCTGGAAGTGGACCTGCTTATATTTATTACGTAGTGGAAGCGATGGAAGAAGCCGCAAAAACAATTGGTTTAAAAGAAGATGTTGCAAAGTCACTTATTCTTCAGACGATGATTGGTGCTGCTGAAATGCTAAAAGCAAGTGAAAAACACCCTTCTGTTTTGCGAAAGGAAATTACTTCTCCTGGCGGAACGACCGAAGCAGGCATTGAAGTATTACAAGAACATAAATTTCAACAAGCACTTATTTCTTGTATTACACAGGCTACACAACGATCACATAATCTTGGAAAAACATTAGAACAACTAACAAAAGAGAAATAAAAAAATGGAGCTCAATCTTACTTGAGCTCCATTTTTTTATAAATATATATTGTTTAGTTATTAGTTTTCCCGAAAATCTCTTCTTGCAGACGACGGCCAGTTGGTGTTGCTGCAAGTCCACCTTCCGCTGTTTCACGAAGTGCTACTGGCATCGTTTGTCCGATTCTAAACATTGCCTCAATTACTTCATCACATGGAATTGTACTCGTTACACCAGCTAATGCTAAATCAGCTGAAATCATCGCATTCGCAGCTCCTGCTGCATTACGTTTTACACAAGGTACTTCTACAAGCCCTGCAACAGGATCACATACTAAACCAAGCATATTCTTTAATGAAATCGCCATCGCTGTAGCTGCTTGATCTTGTGTTCCACCAGCCATCTCAACTGCAGCTGCAGCTGCCATGCCACTTGCTGAACCAACCTCAGCTTGGCATCCTCCCGCTGCACCAGAAATACAAGCGTTATTTGCAACAACCATGCCGAAAGCTCCTGCTGTAAATAAGAATTCAATCATTTCTTCACGTGTAGGCTGCAATTTTTCTCTTAGTGCAAATAGTACACCTGGCACTGTTCCAGCAGACCCTGCTGTTGGCGTTGCACAAATAATTCCCATCGCTGCGTTTACTTCATTTGTTGCAACAGCTTTACTCACTGCGTCCAAAATCGTATCTCCAGATAAGCCTTTTCCGCTATTCATATACGTCTGAACTTTTACAGCATCTCCACCAGTTAAACCAGTTGGTGATTTCACTCCGCGAATACCACGTTCTACTGCTTGCTCCATTACGACTAAGTTCTTTTCCATACCAGCAATTACTTCTTCACGTGAAATATTTCTTGTTTCCATTTCACATTTAATCATAATTTCTGCGATTTTTACATTTTGTTCTTTAGCTTGCGCCACTAGTTCCGCTGCGTTCCGAAACATGGTGTGTCCCCCCCTGCAATTATTCCATAATAGTTACTTGACAAATATTTTGTTGCGCGTTTATCTCTTCAATCACTTCATCTGCTAATAATTCATCTGTTTCGATAACCATAAGCGCTCTTCTTCCTTTTTCTTTACGAGAAACACTCATTGTACTAATGTTAATCTCGTGTTTCGCAAGGATTGAAGCTACTGCTGCAATAGCACCAAAGCGATCGTTATTTACAATAAGTAGTGCTGGACTCGTGCCTGTTAATTGAAGATCGAACCCGTTTAATTCTACAACTTCAATTTTACCGCCACCAATTGAGCAAGCAACAACTTCAATTTCTTCTTCACCTTTATACAAACGAATTCTCGCTGTATTTGGGTGAGGTGCATTTGCATCTTCTTCAATAAATTCTACTTCAATTCCGCGCTCTTTTGCTATGTCTAGCGCCTCTGGAATACGTAAGTCATCTGTTTCAAACCCTAATATCCCACCGATCAGTGCTACATCTGTACCATGCCCACGATACGTCTTTGCAAATGATCCATATAATGAAATGCTTACTCTTTCTGGTTCATGACGAAACAGCTGGCGAGCAACTTGCCCCATTCTTGCTGCGCCTGCTGTATGTGAACTTGATGGACCAATCATAACTGGACCAATAATATCAAATACTGAGCGATACTTCATCATAACTCCCCCTAAACCTCTATGAAAAAATTTTTTACTATTCTATTAAGCTACCAAATCGGTTGCTTTTCCAGTTGTACTACGAACTTATTCCGCTATACGAATTGGATTGTTTTTGAGTAACAGTGAAACAATATATCCTGAAATAATACTAGTGACCATAATAAATAAGAAACTTCGCATTACCTTCATTTAAAAATAATATAAGCTAATCCAGAATAAAGTCTGGTAGCAATCCAAAGTTTAACACAGAACCACTTACAAGGATAGCATAAACAAGTGAAACTTTAATCGGTAGAGATCTTATCCATCCCACTGATTATTAGCCCACAAATAGCGGATAAATTATAATCTGCCCTCATTATAGCTTGTTTTTAATAAAACGCTTACTTTTAATGAATTTTAAAAGTTCTGAATAACAATCCGTTTTTGGTATTTGTACCACTCGTATGTCGTCTGACTTATATAACAGTTTCTCTAAATAATCGGTACTATGTATTTTTATCCTATATCTTCACATCATAAAAATTTTCTGTTTCATCCCATATAAGTATAAAATGATAACAGATTTATTTTAATTTTTTTTTAGAAATAAAAAAATGGCGACCTTTTGTCACCATTTTTTTACACCATTATTATCTATCCACTGGAAATGATTTCAAATCCGTAGCTATTTCCGTATTAGAAAATAGCTCTCTTGCCTCTTTCCATAATTCCTTATATGTATCTCCTTGATAACGAGAACTAATATGAGTCAATATTAATCGTTTTGCATTTGCCTGAAGTGCAATACTCGCAGCTTGCTTAGATGTAGAATGAAAATAATCATACGCTTGTTGTTCATCTTCTGCCGCAAAAGTTGCCTCATGGACAAGTACGTCAGCGTCTTGTGCCAGCTCTCTACTCGCTTCACAATATCTTGTATCACCTAAAATGGTAATAATTCTTCCCTTTTGAGGCGGACCAATAAAGTCTTTTCCATTTAGTATCGTACCATTTTCTAATTCAACTACTTCTCCATCTTTTAAACGTTTAAAGAGCGGGCCTGGTTTCACACCCATCTCCAGCAATTTATCGACTAAAAGAGCACCTTGTATATCTTTCTCTACGATTCGATACCCAAAACATTCAATGCCGTGTGACAATCTTTTCGTTTCCACGTGAAATTCATTATCTTCAAATACAGTACCTTCTTCTGTTATCTCAATAATTTTAAGTGGATATTTTACATGTGTCGTACTTACTGATAATGCCACTTCAATAAATTGTTTAATTCCTTTTGGTCCATACACTGTTAAAGGTGTAGTCCCTCCTTGAAATGAACGGCTTCCTAATAAACCAGGTAAGCCAAAAATATGATCACCATGTAAATGCGTAATAAATATTTTTTCAATGCGGCGTGGGCGTACTGATGTATGTAGTATTTGATGTTGCGTCGCCTCGCCACAATCAAATAACCAAGTCTGTCCTCGTTCTTCTAACAATTGCAAAGCAATTGCCGAAACGTTCCTTCCTTTCGAAGGAACACCTGCACCAGTTCCTAAAAATACAAATTCCACTTTCTTTCCTCCAGCTCTTTATATAATCTACCTTTTATCTTACGGAATGTTATTTCAAATGGCAAATCGAATTTACATAACCAATCATCTAGACAACTATATATCACGAACGTTATACTTAAAAAACTTAGTAATCGTTCGTGTTTTATGTTAAAATGATTATACTACATTTTAAGGGAGCGTTTTATTATGAAAGAAGCATTTCGTTTACAAACTGATTTTTCATCTTCATTTGACCGCTGGGTAAGTTCTTTCGTGTCTGATCACCCAGCACAATTAGAATGGACGACTTTGAAAGAATTAATCCATGAATATACAACAACACATACAAATGATTCGTTACCAACATATATTTCTTCAGCTTTAACATATTACGCACAACGCGTTTCAACAACAAACAGTTCAGAAATTGTTATTTTTGAAAATGCTACAATCTCATAATCTATAAATAAAAAGCACTGTAATCAGTGCTTTTTATTTATGTTCATTACAGTATTTATTTTCCAATCCTATTTCAAAAATACTCCGCTTATTTCCTACTATATAGCCATCATAAACCTATTTGATTTTTCAAAAAAAATATATTGACACTATAAATTTACAGTGCTAACATTCAAATTGTAATTGAATATGGTCTCTGTTAGGTGAGGCTCCTGTATAGAGAAACGCTGCTGCCCAAAAATGTCGAGAGACGCCAATGGGTCAACAGGAAAGGTCGGAATGAAGGCCTTTCTTAACGTAGCTGGTTTCAGTACCTATGCTATACAGTGCTAAAACTCAACGAGGGAGAGGTGCATGTATTTTTGTCATACACAAAAACTGTTTTTATCTATGTTTACTAACAGTCTTTGTTGTGGACTCTTTTAACTGCGAATTCAGACCTTTACTCGTTTTGAGTAAAGGTCTTTTTATATATGCACCTTACTATGAAACAAACATAGCATATTCAGAAACTACTAAATTGTACGGAGGTGAGGAACAGTTGGCAATTGATGATTCGGCCCAGATACCCATATGTATTACATTAATATTTCATCATGTAGGTAGGAAAGAAGCTGTTCCTCCTAATTTTAAATAGTCGAGTAACAGATTGTTTCCTCCTTCATGAAAAAGGAGGAACTACCGATGTTAAATTTACAAAGACAAGAAACAAAACATTCATACGATCAAGATCGCATGAAAACAAATAACGAATTATTGGTGGAAGTCGCAACACAAGGTGCAAACAAGGCGTTACAACTTTTAGAAACAACAGAAGATGGACTCTCTAAACAAGAAGCGGCTCGTAGACTTACTTTATATGGCCCGAATGAAATCGCTCATAATAAAACATCACCGTGGTACATTCAATTTCTACTGGCATTTAAAAATCCATTTATTTTTGTTTTATTAGCTCTCGGCGCACTCTCTTTTTTCACAGATGACATACAAGGAACCATTGTCGTATCTGTAATGGTAATGCTAAGTGCAACGATTCGCTTTCTACAAGAATTTCGTTCTCAAAAAGCTGCGGATCAGTTAAAAGCTATGGTTCGAACAACGGCAAGCGTCTTTAGAATAGATGGATTTGTACACGAAACAAAAAACGTAATGAATTTGAAGCAAAATGATTCAACCGAAATTCCAATTGAAGAACTTGTACCTGGCGATATTATTTCACTTTCAGCCGGTGATATCGTTCCGGCTGATGTGCGTATTCTATCAGCTAAAGATTTATTTGTGAATCAGTCTTCTTTAACTGGGGAAGCACTTCCTGTGGAAAAGTATGAAAACTGCTACCATACAGAGAATAAACATATGTTACCGAAAAACATGAAAAAAAATTACAATCCACTCGATATGGAAAACCTTTGTTTTATGGGTACAAATATTGTAAGTGGTAGTGCAAAAGCTGTTGTCATCTCCACAAGTACCGATACGTATTTCGGCTCTTTAGCAAAAAAGGTAATCGGCAAACGAGTAGAAACAAGCTTTGATAAAGGTGTAAACAAAGTAAGCTGGCTCTTAATTACATTCATGCTTATTATGGCGCCTATCGTTCTTCTCATTAACGGATTCACAAAAGGGGATTGGCAAGAGGCTTTCTTCTTCGCTATCGCAATTGCTGTTGGCCTCACACCTGAAATGTTACCAATGATTGTAACTGCTAATTTAGCAAAAGGTGCCGTTAACATGTCTAAACAGAAAGTAATTGTAAAACAACTGAATTCTATTCAAAACTTAGGTGCTATGAACATTCTTTGTACCGATAAAACAGGTACTTTAACAGAAGATAAAGTCGTACTTGTCCGGCATTTAGATCCAAACGGTAATACATGTAATCGTGTATTACACTTCGCCTATTTAAATAGCTTCTATCAAACAGGATTGAAAAATTTAATAGATAAAGCTGTTATGAAACATACAGAAGAAAACCAGAAGTTTAATCCATCCATTTTTCAAAAACTAGATGAAATTCCATTTGATTTTGCACGCCGGCGTATGTCTGTCATCGTGAAAGATATTTCAGGTGAACATACAATGGTTTGTAAAGGGGCAGTAGAAGAAATTTTATCTATTTGTAACTACACTGAAGTAGATGGAAAAGTTGATTCTCTTACCGATGACATGCGCTCACATGTAAAACAACTAAGTGAGACATTAAATAGTGAAGGTATGCGTGTTATTGCTGTAGCTTATAAAAAAGATAGACCAATACATGATACAGAGTACACGGTACAAGATGAAAATGATATGATTCTCGCTGGATATATCGGCTTTTTAGATCCACCGAAACCATCTGCAGCTACTGCCATTCAAGCATTACAGAAACATGGAGTACAAGTAAAAATTTTAACTGGCGATAACGAAATCGTGACAAGAAAAGTTTGCAAAGAAGTTGGATTAAATATCGGTGAGCCTGTCCTTGGTTACGAAATCGATTCTTTACCTGATAAAGCATTAGCAAAATTGGCCGAAGAAACAACTGTATTTGCTAAACTAAATCCAATGCAAAAATCTCGCATTATACGAGTATTACAAGGAAACGGACACACTGTAGGTTATATGGGAGATGGCATTAACGATGCCGTAGCATTACGTGAAGCTGATGTTGGCATATCTGTTGATACTGCTACCGATATTGCAAAAGAGTCTTCCGACATTATTTTACTCGAAAAAAGTTTAACCATATTAGAAGCAGGTATTTTAGAAGGACGCACTACATTTGGAAACATTTTAAAATATATTAAAATGACAGCTAGCTCTAACTTTGGAAATGTATTTAGTGTGTTAGTAGCAAGTGCTTTCATCCCCTTCTTGCCGATGCTTGCCATTCACCTTTTAATTCAAAACTTGCTTTATGATATTTCACAACTGTCTATTCCATGGGACAAAATGGATAAAGAGTTTTTAGAAAAACCAAGAAAATGGGATACTGCGAATTTACGGAACTTCATTATTTGTATCGGTCCAATTAGTTCCATATTTGATATGATCACATATGTAGTCATGTGGAACGTCTTCGGCGCAAATACAGCTAGCGAACAATCATTATTCCAATCTGGTTGGTTTGTCGTTGGATTACTAACACAAACTTTAATTGTTCACATGATAAGAACACAGAAGATTCCGTTCATTCAAAGTACTGCATCAATACCAGTTCTTTTATTAACCGCTTGTATTATGGCAATCGGAATTTATATTCCATTCTCGCCACTTGGAGCAGCTGTTGGATTACAAGCATTACCACTTAGCTACTTCCCTTGGTTAATAGGAATACTATTAGGCTATGCTTTCTTAACACAGTTCCTAAAAAAAGTTTATATTAAAAAGTTTCATAGCTGGTTATAAAGTGAAGCTTTCATCAGCCCGCAAATAGCGGGATAGAAATGAGAATGAGTGGGAGTACCCACTCATTCTCAAAAACATAACATGGACTTATATGTATGGAGGTGACCATGATGGTATGGTATGACATTGTATTAAGATTATTTATCGCAATTATTGTAGGTGCTTGCATCGGAATGGAACGGCAATGGAGACACAGGATGGCTGGATTACGGACAAATGCTCTCGTATCACTTGGTGCCTGTATATTTGTTTTATTATCCGTCATGCTTGATCACGATGCTAGCCCCTCACGTATTGCCGCTCAAGTCGTTAGTGGGATTGGTTTTTTAGGAGGCGGCGTTATTATCCGCGATGGTTTTAGTATTAGAGGGCTTAATACTGCGGCTACTCTATGGTGCGCAGCTGCTGTTGGTACTCTTACAGGCGCTGGTTTCCTCGTTGCAGCTATATTAGGTGCAACCGGCGTTTTACTGGCAAATATACTACTCCGTCCAATCGCTCTCTTTATGAATCAAAAATCAAAAGAAGAATCACCTGAACAAACGAACTACTTCCTTTCTCTTACTTGTTCAGAAGAACACGAAGCCCATATTCGGTTTTTACTTATGCATATGGTCAGTTCTGAAGGCATTGGTTTAAAAGAATTGTATAGTGAAGACGTAGATTCTAAGCAAAAAGTGTGTATACAAGCTACATTACATTGCAATACAAATGCAGCAGTCTTAATTGAAAAAATAGTGAGTAGAATGCTATTAGAAGCTGGCGTTACTGCAGCTGGTTGGAAAACTTCATTAGATTTAGAAGCAAGTTAAAAATAAAAGGTGTCATGATATGTACAGCTTCATGACACCTTCTACATAAACTTATTTTCTAATTTTTGCTGAAAAGACTTTTCTTGCTTACGTAACAATTGACTACCTCGTTGTAAAAGGGGCATTCCATATTTATCATTAATTTGATCGATGACAGCAAGTAGTGGCTCTTCTTTCGCATCTTCTTCAAATGAAAACAAATCTAATTGTTTCACCGATTCTGTCTTCCACTCTATTTCAGTAGCTGTAACACCTAGTAAACGGACGGAATCACCGTCCCAATGTTGCTTCCATAAGCGAGATGCTGCCTGAAAAATATCTCGTTCTTCCCAAATCGCATTTTTCAATTGCTTACTCCGCGTTACTGTCCGCCTATCATGATATTTAATCATAATTTGAATATTATAGCTGACAAGAGTTCGCTTTTGTAATCTTTTACTCACTGATTTTGATAGCCGTTCTAACATATCAAGTAATTCTTTCTCTTCATCCATATCCTTTGAAAAGGTCATCGAATTACCAACACTTTTATGCTGTCCCATTTGACTCGGATCAACTTCCCTATCATCCATACCGTTTGCCCGCCGCTTTAAATCAACACCATGCTTTCCAATTTTAGCGCGAATGATATGTTCGTTTCCTTTTGCTAACTGCTCAATTGTTTGTATATGAATATCATTTAATTTTTCAGCTGTTTTTTCTCCAATTCCATGCATTGCTCCAACTGGAAGTGGCCAAATTATTTCTGGAATATCTCGTTTTCGAAGCACAGTAATACCGAGAGGCTTTTTCATATCAGAAGCTGTTTTTGCTAGGAAAAGGTTTGGAGCAATTCCGATGCTACACGGCAGCTGTAACTCTGTTAATAATGCTTGTTGAATCATCTTTGCTATTTCAAGAGGCGAACCGAGTGCGTAACAATCTGTAATATCTAAATACCCTTCATCTATTGAGACTGGTTGTATTTTTTCCGTAAAACGGGAAAGGATTTGAAACATTTGAAATGAAGCTTCACGATATAATGTAAAATTAGGACGCCTTACAACTAATTGCGGGCATAACCTTTTCGCTTCCCAAAGAGGCATCGTTGTACGTATTCCATAGTCTCTCGCCTCATAACTACATGTTATGATAATTCCTTTTCTTTCTTTTTCATTTCCAGCAACCGCTAACGGCTTTCCTTGTAATGATGGGTCATGAGCAATTTCAACAGATGCGAAAAAACAATTCATATCTACATGTAAAATAACACGACCCTTTTTCGGATACATTTCTCGCATAGTACTCACCCCTTCAAAGAACATTTGTTCCTTCATTATATCAAATTCATGCACAATATAATAATTACTTATTCTTTTTATCCCTATTTTTGCTATACTTAATACGAGTGATGGATATTATTGTAAAAGGAGTGATTTGTTATGAAATCACACAGTAAACTCAACTATACATTTCTCATTATTATATTAATCATTTTAATTAATTATTTATTACTCCCTATTTTTAATATAAACGTAGCAGGGATTCTTCCAAGTCTACTGGGCATTATAACAAATGATATACTGCCATGGATTTTCTTATATTGGCTGATCCGCCTTGTAAAAGCAATCGAATCAAAATAAAAAGCGTGTAAATCAATTATGATTTACACGCTTTTTCTATTACATTACTTCGCTACTTCTTCAATAATTGCAACAACTAATTCTGCTGTTTTCGCTAATTCTTCAACAGGAATCTTTTCGTTTGTTGTATGAATTTCTTCATAACCAACCGCTAAGTTAACTGTTGGAATACCGTGTCCTGCAATTACGTTTGCATCACTTCCGCCACCACTTTGGTGAAGAGAAGGTGTACGGCCAATGTTTTCAGCTGCACGTTTTGCAACTTCTACAACGTGATCGCCATCAGCAAATTTAAATCCTGGGTACATAACGTTTACTTCAACGTCTGCATGACCACCCATTTCTTTTGCAGTTGTTTCAAATGCTTCTTTCATTTTCGCAACTTGTACTTCCATTTTTTCATTGATTAAAGAACGCGCCTCTGCAAAGATTTGTACATGATCGCAAACGATATTTGTTTGTGTACCACCTTCAAAACGTCCAATATTTGCAGTTGTTTCAGAATCAATACGACCAAGTGGCATCTTCGCAATTGCCTTTGCTGCAATAGTAATTGCAGATACACCTTTTTCTGGTGCTACACCAGCATGAGCTGTTTTCCCGCGAATAATTGCATTCACTTTCGCTTGTGTTGGAGCTGCAACAACGATTTCACCAACTTTTCCATCGCTATCTAATGCGTAACCGTATTTCGCTGTAATGCGCTCACGATCTAATGCTTTTGCACCAACAAGACCAGATTCTTCTCCAACTGTAATAATAAATTCAATTTTACCATGCGGGATATTTTTCTCTTTTAAAACACGAATTGCTTCGAACATTGATGCTAATCCTGCTTTATCATCCGCACCTAAAATCGTAGTACCATCTGATACGATATATCCATCTTTAATAGAGGGCTTAATTCCATTACCAGGAACTACTGTATCCATATGAGAAGTAAAGTAAATTGTATCAACACCATCTTTTGTTGCTGGTAAAGTACAAATTAAGTTACCTGCACCATGACCAGTAACAGCCATTGTGTCATCTTCAAATACTTCTACACCTAAATCTGTAAATTTCTTTGTTAATACTTTACAAATTTCTGCTTCAAATTTCGTTTCAGAATCTACTTGTACTAATTCCATAAATTCATTTACTAAACGTTCTTGATTAATCATAATACTGCGCCTCCTGCACTACCATTATGTATGTAACACTATTAATTATAACAGAATTTCGCAAAAGTTTCGAAATACAAGACAAAAAACAGACGGTTTATATGTCTAGATAACCATCTGCTTTCTATTACTCATTTAACAATACCCAGCGCATATGATCTTCCCATACTCCATTTACCATTAACATCTTCCTAGACACGCCCTCATATTGAAAACCTATCTTCGTCACTACTTGTATAGATGCTAAATTTCGTGGCATAATCGGTGCTTCTATACGATGTAACTGAAATTCTTCGAAAGTAACTTGAATAGCTTTCCTAAGCGCTTCTGTCGTATAGCCTTTATTCAATTCTGCCTTATCTAATTTATAGCCGAGCACACAAGATTGATAAATGCCGCGAACAATTAAATTAAATGAAATACACCCAATAATTTTTGTATCATCACCCTTTTTAAAAATCCAAAGTCTGATGATTTTACCTTCTGCAAACTCTTTTCTATCCTTTTGTAACTTTTTCTTCTGATAATCTAACGTAAAAAAATCATCCGGTCTATACTCTTCCCAAGCTTTTAAAAATTCACGATTTCTGTCGTAATATTGAAGAACTTTTTCAGCATACGACTCATCAATTTCCCTTAAATGTAAACGATTTGTTTCGTATATTTTCATCATCGTATCTCCATTCTTCAGCTTGCATAACAAAAAACTTATACTCTATCATTATTATATATTCTCTACATACATACAAATTTCCTGTTATACTTTACACACACTTCTCGAATTTTGTCACTTCTCTCCCCTTGTCCACAATATCATTTCTCGTTACAATGATATTGTACTGATTTGCAAGGAGGTTTAACGATGCATAAAAAAGCTCAAAAAGTTATGGTTTATGTCATGCTAATTTCTATGCTTGTAACAACATTACTTGCTGGCGCAAGTATGTTTTGGTAAAAAGGACGATGTTTTCGTCCTTTTTTTACTCTTTATACATAACAAAATAAACCATCTCGATATCGAGATGGTTTATTTTATATAAAGCACAATCGCTACAATACTAAAGGAAAATGACATTATAAGTGCTGTTATAAAACTTGTATATTGTTTCTGCTGAAATGCTCCAATAACAAAAGTAAGATTGAGTAATGCCATACATACAATTGCTACGAGATAAGAACATATATTAAAAGTTGCCAATATGAATGTAATAACAAATAGAAATCCCATAAAAAATTGCATATACGAAATTTTTGGATTCAAGTACATATGAGCAACCCCTTTATCTAATTTTTACCCCGATTGGTGCGGGCTGATAGTCAGCGGGTAAAAACCTTCCACTGATTAAAGTTTTACTTTATCTTTCTATACTCTCATTAACTCATGGTTATGTACACATGTCAATACAACTTATTACAATAGAAAAAGCCAACCTTTTCGTTGGCTTTTTCATATGCAATGGCTCCTTTTTGTTTTGCCAATTGCTGAAATGATTGTTTTGACTTCACAATCCATACTTTCGTTCCAATTGGAATGCGATCAAATAAATACTCCACATCGTTTTTCTTCATCCTTATACATCCTTGTGAAATATACTTTCCAATCGAACTAGGTTGGTTTGTTCCATGTATTCCATATTTACTTCCATCAGTTCCTCTTGCATTAAATCCAATCCACCTTGACCCAAGCGGATTTTTCGGTGATCCCCCGGGAATATTCTTTGCAATATAATACGGATCCTTCGCTTTCATTACAACATCAAAAGTTCCCTCTGGAGTTAATTCATTTGTTTTCCCTGTCGCTACTGGAAAAACCTTTTGAATCTTTCCATCGTCAATATAAGCTAGTTTATTCGTCGCTTTATTTACAATAATGAAAGGATCTCCGGCACGTGGATTATCACCAAGAGGCCAAATAGGCGATAAAGAAAAACATAATATGAAAGAGAGAAGATACGGCATAAGTAATTCCTACCTTCTATATAAGTTCTTTTATATTATCCTTTCCCTTAAAACGACTTTTAATGAGTAAATATTGCTCCATTTCATACACAAGTTGAACAAGCTTCGCACGTATCTCAAACTCTTCACGTGTAACGGGCAATGGCATGTCTCTAAATAATTCTCTCATTTCTTGCAGCTGTCTTAAGGAAATAACCCCAGTACTCTCAGGGCTAATAGCATTCCCAATGTTTTCAACCACATCCGCAATCATGTCAGCTTGTTCATATGTCCATGATAAAGAAGCTGCTAATGGTATCATCCGCTCTAAAATTTCGAATTGCTGCATACGCATATTAAAGTAACGATAGTAATAGCCATCTTCTCGCATAAATGCATTCTCAAGTTTCTTAAACGATAAATCCCTTGCTTCATTTAGCATATTTTCAGTTTCAATAAGTTCTGCCCCGCTCCAACTACTTTCTCTGTTTCGTAAATAAACGACCATTTCAAACAAAATTGTTTTAAAATTACTTTCTATTGTATCCTGATACTCTTTTAGCTTATTTTCACTACTTGGCATATACATATTCACTAATAAAGCCACGCTAATTCCTATCGTTAATATCGCAATTTCATTTCCAACAATAAGCCATGTAATTTGTTTCAATGAATATAGATGCATCACAATAACTGAACTCGTGACAATACCTTCTTGAATTTTAAGCATAACTGCAGTCGGAATAAATGTAAGTAATAATATACTAATTGCTAGCGGTGTATATCCAATTGTTTCAAAAATACAAAACGCGAATACCATTGATAATACACAAGCTAAAAAACGATGTAACGATACTTGAAGTGATTTACGTTTCGTATTTTGTACACATAATATAACTAAAATGCCCGCTGAACTATAAAATTCTAATCCTAATAACTGAGCAATAAAAACTGCTGCGCCTGTCCCTATTGCTGTTTTTACTGTACGGTATCCAATTTTGAACATAGCACTGCTCCTATATGTATAAACGTATTTACAGTTAGTATAAAAAAAGGATGACACAATGTCATCCTTTTCTACTTATTATTCACGTAACCGTTACATATTACAATATTTTTTGTAAAAATTGTTGCGCACGTTCACTTTTCGGTGCTGCAAAAAATTCTGCTGGCGCACTATCTTCTACAAGCTTTCCACCATCTAAAAAGAGAACACGATCTGCCACTTCTTTTGCGAATCCCATTTCATGTGTAACAATCGCCATTGTCATTCCTGTCGTAACTAATGATTTCATAACTTCTAACACTTCTTTTACCATCTCTGGATCTAGTGCTGATGTTGGTTCATCAAATAACATAACTTCTGGTTCCATCGCCAACGCTCTCGCAATTGCTACACGTTGCTTTTGTCCTCCCGAAAGACGGTTTGGATACGTATCTTTTTTATCTAATAAACCGACCTTTTCTAAAAGTTTCTCGGCTTTCTTATCAGCTTCTTGTTTCGTTACTCCTTTTACATTGATAGGAGCATACGTAATATTTTCTAATACAGTCATATGAGGAAATAGGTGGAAATGCTGAAATACCATTCCGACATTTTCACGAACGTGCATAATATTCGTTTTCGGATTCGTTACTTCTTCCGTTCCAATCCAAATTTGACCATTTGTCGGTGCTTCTAACACATTCATACAACGTAAAAATGTTGATTTCCCTGATCCAGACGGTCCAATAATTGCTACTACTTCCCCTTTTTCAATCGTTGTTGTAATTCCTTTTAATACTTCGTTTTTTCCAAATGATTTATGAAGGTTTTCAATTTTAATCACTTTTCTTCATTCTCCCTTCAATTGCCTTCCCGACTAATGTAAGAATAATGACTAGCATATAATAAATTAGTCCAACAAAAAGTAATGGTTCAAGATATTTAAACGTCTCACCGCCTACAATGTAAGCACGGCGCATTAAATCTGTCGCTCCTATTACTGTTACTACAGCCGATTCTTTCGTAAGTGTCGCAAACTCGTTCACAAGCGCTGGTAATATATTTTTTAATGCTTGAGGGAAAATAATATTTCGCATCATTTTTCCGTAAGGTATCCCTAAAGCCATCGCTGCTTCTGTTTGTCCATTATCAACCGCTTGAATGCCGGCACGAATTACCTCTGACATATATGCACCTGAATTTAAGCTAAATGCTAATACAGCTGCTACGAATGCTGGTATATCATAACCAATTATTTGCGGGACACCGAAATAAATAATCATTAATTGTAATACAAGTGGTGTACCACGGAAAATTGATGTATAAAAATCTGCCGCTATATTTAATGCTCGTATTCTAGCAATTTTGCAAAGCGCTAATAACGTTCCTAAAATAAATCCTACTAGCGCTGATACTGCTACAATTTTCAAAGTAACTTCTAGGCCTTTTAGTATATATGGTATCGAAGGCGTAATCGCCGAAAAATCTAAGTTCATTCTATTCATTCCCCTCACAGAAAAGTGAAAGGCAGCTTATTTTTCGCTGCCAAACCATTTCTTCACTAATTTATCCATTTCTCCATTTTCTTGCATCTTTTTAATTACTTTATTAAATTCTGCTGTTTTATCACTGTTTTTCGGAAGGGCAATTGCTGCTCCTACTTCTTCTGGTGCTTCTTGAATTTCAATTCCTTGTAAATCTTTCATTTTCTCTACATAATTTTTAGCAACTGTGTCTTCTATAATTGCAGCGTCAAAACGACCAGCTTTAATTTCTTGTACGATTTCTGGTATACGGTCACGTCCCTCAACTTTGAAATCTACTTGTTTTTTAAATTCTGCCGCTTTCTCTTCTTGAATAGATCCTGTTTGTACCCCTACTTTTTTCCCTTTTAAATCCTCTACAGATTGAATGTTAGAATCCTTTTTAGAAACGACCATGTTTTTCGCAACAAAATAAATATCTGTGAAATCAACATTATTTTTACGCTCTGCAGTAGGCGTCATACCTGCCATTACGAAATCAACTTTTCCTGAGCTAAGCGATGCTAATAAACCACCAAAATCCATATCTTTCACTTTCACTTCATAACCAAGTTCTTTTCCGATATATTTAGCAACATCAACATCAAAGCCGATAATTTCATCACTTTTTGAAGCTTCCACGTATTCATATGGTTTATAATCTGCTGAAGTCCCCATAACCAGTACTTTTTTATTTTTTCCACTAGCCTTTTCGTCCCCATTACTACAAGCGCTGAACATACTTACAATTAAAATAAGTGCAAACGATATCGATAATAACTTCTTCATCTTTCTTCCCCCTAATAATGTATATTTAAAAGTTTAATAGAATATTTATTCGATGTTTGTATTGTATCAGCACTTTCATTTTTATGCAATATATAAAATAAAAATAAATAAAATAACAATATTAATAACGTTTATCATGTATAAAATATTGCATAAAACAACATAACTATGCATGTCCCATAAAGTGAAACTTTAATCAGTGGGGGTTTTCTTCATCCCCCACCTAACTTCTTTGCTTTCACTGCATTTTGAGGTGGGGGTCTTACTGCTCATTAAAGCGGGATAAATTTTAATACTAAATAAAAAAAGGCGGTACATCCACTTCATTGTGGACGTACCGCCTTTTCACTTATATTTATAGTTCTTCACAATTCTCTTCGAAATAAGATTGTAGCTTTGCAATAACTTGCATTGGTTCATGACCTTCAATTTCATGACGTTCTACCATCGTTACAATTTTTCCATCTTTTAATAAAGCGAATGATGGAGAAGAAGGTGGATATCCTTCAAAATATTCACGAGCTGTTGCTGTTGCTTCCTTATCTTGACCTGCAAACACCGTTACAAGATGGTTAGGACGTTTATCATAATGTACGGAATGCGCAGCAGCAGGACGAGCAATACCACCTGCACAACCACATACAGAGTTTACCATTACAAGTGTTGTTCCATTTCTTTTAAACGCTTCTTCTACTGCTTCCGGCGTCGTCAATTCTGTATATCCAGCAGAGACAATCTCTTCACGCGCTTGGCGGACAACATCATTCATAAAAAAGTTAAAATTAATCAATCTTTTCCCTCCTCTAAAACTACCTATTTGTATCTTACCAGTTAATGTTTATGAAATACAAGTAAGTTTACTTGTATTTGGGTATAGAAAAGGTGTTAGAGCTCTTGCTCTAACACCTTTTCTTAATGGCCACGATGCTTTTGCTTTGCTTTTTGTACTTTGATTAAACGTCTTCTTTGTTTTTCAGCTTCTCGCATCTCTTTAGACCGCACTTTCTTTTCTTGTTTATGCAGTTCATAAGATAAGCCAATTGCCTCTTGTGCCTTAGTAAAACGTTTTACATTTACTTCTTTTGCCGCTTGTCGTATGATACGTTTTATATTTTTTGGACGTTGTTTTTCTTTCACTTCCACACCGCATTTTGCAACGTGCTGGAAATACGCTAACATTGGACCATTCACAAATATAAGTACTTCTTCATCTGAAGGTTCCATTCCAAAAATATACCGTGCTCCATACAATTTTCCTTTTTCTTTATGTGTAATAATTCCTACGAAAAATTGACCATCGTGATATACTGTCAAATCCATTGACAGCCCCTCCTTTAAAAAAATTAGAAATACTGGACATCCCGGAGGGGAAGGTTACTGACATGTAATCATGCGTCTGGACTACCGACCAGAACTGTGTTTTTGTATCTCTTTCATTGTATTATATCTTATTTCCCATAATTTTTATATATTCCATAATCATTTTTTTATGCGATCCTACAATATAGTCAGGTAGTTCTGTTAGTGGAAAGAATGTAAGCTGAACCGCTTCTTCTTTATTCATAACAAACTCCCCTTCGTATTCCTCGGTATAATAGGCTGTCGTTACGGATTGAAATTCATCACCATTTGCTAGTTTTGTAAAATAATTCGCTCCTGAAAATACATTAATTAATCGAAGGTTCTTCACTTCTATTCCTGTCTCTTCATATACTTCACGGCAAGCTGTTTCTTCTGGTGATTCGCCAAGCTCCATTAGCCCGCCAGGCAATCCCCATTTTCCGTAAGGCTCTGTTCTTTGCTGTAATAATACATATCCATGTTCATTTATAACGAGTACAACAGCACCAACTAAAATTAAAGGGCGATGACCAACTACTTTTCGTAACTCCTCTACATATCCCATCGTATCCCTCCTTTTTCGTTGTCCACACTATTGTATCATATGTATGAAACGACAAAATGCGTATATTTTTCATTTTTTTAACAAAATATTGATTTTATGAGCTTCATCTACTGTAGCTAACATAATGGATTCAACTTCTGCGCTCTTCTCTAAAAATTCTCTCGCCCACTCTTCTGTTTTTCCTACTAAAGCTAGAACATCTTGCTGAATGCTCCCATCCTTTACTAATACAAAAGAAACTGGAGACCTTCTTCCCGCCACTTTCAGATCAAGTCGTGAAGCTGCTTCATATTGGGGATACTGAAATATAGAAACAACACCGCTTGCTTCCCATAATGCTAATTTAACCGTTTGAATATCGCTCACATTTCGCATACGAAGTTCCGAAAATAAATATTCCACCGTAATTCTCGCTTTTTTCAAATTGCTAAAATCAATGGAACCATTATGTATAAGAATAATAGGTGCCGGCTCTAAAAAGCGTCTCCATCTATCCCATTTCAACATTAAGACTGAGCTTATAATGTGAAGTACAACGAGTATGAACGTTGTAATCATCGAACCGAGTAATCCCACTTTTTCATCAGATAATGCGTTAGAAATATTCCCACCAAGCAATAACACTAATACGACATCTAAAAAACGAAGTTGTGCGATGGACCTTTGTCCCATCGCTTTCGCAACTAATATTAAGAATATGTATGCTATAATAGCCCGAATAACCCACTCACTATTAGAAAGATGCCGTGCCCCTTCAAAAATATGCATATGCATCACTTTGCACTCCTTACCCGTCTCAAACTGCTATTCTGTTTTAGTTTGCAACGTTTAAGAGCATATATGTAAAAAAGCTGGTTCGTATTTAAACGAACCAGCTTTTTACTTAACAGAAAACATATACTTTTTATACGTTTTCCGTACCGATAATATGAGACCCATCATAATCATATTTGAGAACAAGGAACTTCCCCCGTATGATAAGAAAGGTAATGCAATCCCTTTTACAGGCATTAATCCAACGATCATACCGATGTTTTGGAATATTTGAACCGTTAATATCCCAATTGATCCAGCACATAATAATGTACCGAATAAATTATCAGCAGAATAACCAATAATAATTGTTCTATATAGTAGTAATAGGAACAAGAATACAACTAAAGCTGCTACGATAAATCCACCTTCTTCGGCAATTGTAGCAAAAATAAAGTCAGTATGCTTCTCAGGGATATAAACGTTCCCTTCACCAAACCCTTTCCCTTCCATACCACCACTACCTACAGCTAAAATCGATTGCTGTGTTTGATAACCTTGATCTGCATTTTCAAATGGATTTAACCAACCTACAATACGTGATTGTTGGTGAGGTTTTAGTAACGTAACTAAATTATTAAAGAAGAAATCCTCATACCTTACGTAAATAAATATTAACGCAGATAAAACGGTCACCGGAATAACTGTACATAACGCTATCAATTTCTTCTGAATACCTGACATAAATAAAATACATGCAATAGCAGCAGCATATAAGAACACCATCCCTGTATCCGGTTGGCTATATACAACAGCCATAGGCGGGAGAGATACTAGCATAATTTTACCTACTAATTGTAAATCTGTTTGGAATGTTCTTGCCATATACTGTGCATTATGTTTTACTGCTATACTTGCTACTACGAGAAGCAAGGAAATTTTGAAAAACTCAGATGGCTGAATTTGTCCAACTAATGGAAATACAAACCATCTTTTTGCACCTAATTTTTCAGGTGTAAAAGTGGAAACCGGTAGTATTTTCAAAAGAATAAGTGAAGCAAATCCAACGATATAAAGTGGCCAAGACAATTTTTGTAATTGATCTAAGTCAATGCTTGCAACAAGCAGTAACAATACAACTCCAATTATGTAGTTCAAACCCTGTTTCATCGCAAAGTTTGCCTCTCCATATTGGCCAGTTTGCTGACTGCTATATATAGCAGCTATACTCGTAACACATAATGCAAACAAAATTAATATTAATTTTACATCTAAACTTTTTAGAAACTCGGTACTTCTTTTCATGACATCCTCCTGAAACATTGTTACAGCAAAATAAAAAACCAGGAGTCAACATTCTTCATGTTTTGACGACTGATTACACATTATCTATAAAACACTTATATAGAATAACTCTCTTTTTCATACAATACAATATATTATACTACAGTTTCGTCAGTAAGATTTGCCAAAAAAATTATTCTTTTCTTATTTTATATCTATATACCATATATCAGCAATGTATTTTCGTAAATTTCTAATACATACTCGTTCATTGTAAGATTGCCGTGAAAAGTGTTGTACATATAGTAGGATGCAAATGAAGAAATAAGATGATAAAAAGCTCGCATAAGCGAGCTTTTTATTAATATACAGATGTATTATTTTCTGACGTATTTTCTAGAATTTCTTTTACACGTCCTAAGAACTTGCCACAAATTAGGCCATCTAGTACACGGTGATCAAGTGATAAACATAAGTTAACCATGTCGCGAGCACCGAACATACCGTTATCCATAATAACTGGGCGTTTTACAATTGATTCAACTTGTAAAATAGCCGCTTGTGGGTAATTAATAATACCCATAGATTGAACAGAACCGAATGATCCTGTGTTATTAATTGTAAATGTTCCACCTTGCATTTCGTCCGCTTTTAACGATTTCGTACGTACTTTTCCTGCAAGCTCTGTAATTTCACGAGCGATACCTTTAATCGTCTTCTCGTCCGCGTGTTTAATTACTGGTACAAATAGTTCGTCCTCTGTTGCAACAGCGATAGAAAGGTTAATATCTTTCTTCTGAACAATCTTATCACCAGCCCACATTGAATTGATTTGAGGATACTCTTTTAACGCTTGTGCTACTGCTTTTACGAAGAAAGCAAAGAACGTTAAGTTAAAGCCTTCGCGTTTTTTGAAATCACCTTTAATTGAATTACGGTATGACACAAGGTTTGTCACATCTACTTCAATCATCATCCAAGCGTGTGGTGCTTCGTGTTTACTACGCAACATGTTCGCTGCAATTGCTTTACGCACACCTGTTACTGGAATTTCGATATCGCCAGGCATTGTTGGTACAGAAACTGGTTTTGCCGCTTCTACTTTTTGTGCGACTGGCGCAGCTTTTGGTGCTTCTGGACGAGCTTCTACTACTGCTGCTACCGCTTCCTCTTTCTTCGCACCTGCTTGCGGAATATTTCCAGATTCCACTAGTGTTAAAATATCTTTACGAGTGATACGGCCATTTGCTCCCGTACCTTCTACTAGATCTAAATCAACGTTATGCTCACCCGCAAGTTTTAAAACAGCTGGTGAAAAACGTGGTTTTCCATCAGTTGGTTGTTTTGCTTTCGGTGCTTTTGCAGACGTAGCTACTTCTGCCTTTGGTTCTTCTTTTGTTTTTTCTTCAACAGCTGTCGCTGCTACTTCATCTGCGCCTTCTACTTGAATAACACAAACTACTTCGCCTACAGCTAACGTCTCACCTTCACCAGCGATTAACTCTTTCACAATACCAGTGAAAGAAGATGGTACTTCAGCATTTACTTTATCAGTCATTACTTCTGCAAGCGGATCATACTTATTTACGTGATCGCCAACATTAACGAGCCATTTACTAATTGTACCCTCTGTAACGCTCTCCCCGAGCTGAGGCATTGTAATATTTTCTACAGCCATGTATAGTCCCCCCGATTAAAATTCCGCAAGTTCACGCATTGCTTTTTCAACTTTATCTGGATTTACCATAAAGAATTTTTCCATTGTTGGTGCATATGGCATCGCTGGAACGTCTGGACCTGCAAGACGTGCGATTGGCGCATCTAAATCAAACAGACAGTTTTCCGCAATAATTGCTGCCACTTCACTGATAATACTTCCTTCTTTATTGTCTTCTGTTACAAGAAGAACTTTACCTGTTTTAGAAGCTGCTTCAATAATTGCTTCTTTATCTAATGGATATACAGTACGTAAATCAAGAACATGTGCAGAGATGCCATCTTGTGCTAACTTTTCAGCTGCTTGAAGAGCAAAATGAACACATAATCCGTATGTGATAACAGTAATATCATCACCTTCACGTTTTACATCTGCTTTTCCGATTGGTAATACGTAATCATCTTCTGGCACTTCACCTTTAATTAAGCGATATGCACGTTTATGTTCGAAGAATAATACTGGATCTTCATCACGAATTGCTGCTTTTAATAAACCTTTTGCATCATATGGTGTAGAAGGGATAACAATTTTTAAACCTGGTTGGTTTGCAAACATCGCTTCCACAGATTGTGAATGATACAATGCACCGTGGACACCCCCACCAAATGGTGCACGAATTGTAACTGGACAAGTCCAATCGTTATTAGAACGATAACGAATTTTTGCTGCCTCAGAAACAATTTGGTTTACTGCTGGCATGATGAAATCAGCAAACTGCATTTCAGCGATTGGACGCATACCATACATTGCCGCACCAATTGCTACCCCAGCAATTGCAGATTCCGCAAGCGGTGCATCAAGCGCACGATCTTCACCAAATTGATCATACAAACCATGTGTCGCTTTAAATACGCCACCTTTTTTACCAACATCTTCACCTAAAACGAATACTTTCTCATCGCGTTCCATTTCTTCGCGCATTGCTAATGTAATAGCATCAATATAAGACATTACAGCCATGAAACGTTCCCCCCTATTCTGCGTATACGTGCTTCAATGCATCTTCAGGTGCTGCATACGGAGCATTTTCTGCATATTCTGTTGCTTCATTTACGATATGCATAATTTCGTCTAACATTTGTTTTTCAGATTCCTCAGTTAACACGCCAGCTTCTTTTAAATAAGCAGCAAATGTTATAATTGAATCTTTTTTCTTTGCTTCTTCTACTTCTTCTTTATCACGATAAACACGATCATCGTCGTCACTAGAATGTGCTGTTAAACGATATGATACTGTTTCAATTAAAGTTGGGCCTTCACCACGACGGCCGCGGTCTGCAGCTTCTTTTACAGCTTTATATACTGCAAGTGGATCGTTTCCGTCTATTGTATATCCAGGCATACCGTAACCAATTGCACGATCTGATACATTTTTACATGCTAATTGTTTTTCAACTGGAATAGAGATTGCGTATTTATTATTTTCACACATGAAAATAACAGGTAGTTTGTGTACGCCAGCAAAGTTTGCGCCTTCATGGAAGTCACCTTGGTTTGAAGAACCTTCTCCAAATGTAACAAACGTTACTAAATCTTTCTTTTCCATTTTTCCAGCTAATGCAATACCAACTGCATGTGGTACTTGCGTTGTTACTGGAGATGATCCTGTCACAATACGATTTTTCTTTTGACCGAAGTGACCAGGCATTTGACGACCACCAGAGTTTGGATCTCCAGCTTTCGCGAAAGCAGACAACATAAGTTCTTTAGCTGTCATACCAAACGCTAGTACAACACCCATATCACGGTAGTATGGTAATGCATAATCTTTCTCTCTATCAAGAGCGAATGCTGCTCCAACTTGTGCCGCCTCTTGTCCTTGACAAGAAATTACGAATGGAATTTTACCAGCGCGGTTTAATAACCACATACGTTCGTCGATTTTACGCGCAAGTAACATCGTACGGAACATCTCTAATACTTGCTCATCACTTAAGCCAAGCTCTTCATGGCGCTTTTCTTTTACTTCTGCCATTTTTCATAACCTCCTAAATCCACATTTTTATGCGTGTAACGCTTTTCCATCTACAGCTAATGCTGCTTCACCAATCGCCTCAGATAATGATGGATGCGGATGAATTGTATGTGCTACTTCCCACGGTGTTGCATCAAGTACTCTTGCAAGACCAGCTTCAGAAATCATATCTGTTACATGTGGTCCAATCATGTGAACACCAAGAATGTCATTTGTTTCTTCATCAACTACAAGTTTTACGAAACCATCTGATTCGCCGTATACAAGTGCTTTTCCGATTGCACGGAATGAGAACTTACCTACTTTTAACTTATAGCCTTTTTCTTTCGCTTCTTGTTCTGTTAAACCGACAGAAGCAACTTCCGGACTGCTATATACGCATTTTGATACCATAGAATAATCAATTGGTGTAACTTCTTTACCTGCAATATGTTCTACTGCAACAATTCCTTCATGAGAAGCAACGTGAGCAAGTTGTAAGCCACCGATTACATCTCCAATTGCGTAAATATGAGATTCTTTCGTTTGATAAAACTCATTTGTTTGAATGTATCCTTTTTCCACAACGATATCCGTATTCTCTAAACCAATATTTTGCGTATTGGCCTGTCTTCCTACAGATACAAGCATTTTTTCTGCTTTAAATTCTTTATTCTCACCGTTATGTTCAGCTTGAATTGTTACTCCATTATCTTTTACCAATGTTTCTGGTAATACTTTTGCACCAGTTACCACTTTAATACCTTTTTTCTTGAATAGACGTTGCATTTCTTTTGAAACGTCCTGATCTTCAAGTGGTAGTATCGTTTTCGCATACTCTAATACTGTAACTTCTACACCGAAGTCAGCAAGCATAGATGCCCACTCAATACCGATTACACCGCCACCAACGATAATAATCGAACTAGGAAGCGTTTCCATTTTTAGAGCATGATCGGAAGACATTACATACTCTCCGTCTAATTCTAAACCTGGTAATGAATTCGGACGAGAACCTGTTGCAACAAGTACATTTTTTGGAATTAACATTTCATTCTCTTCTCCACTTGCAAGTTCAACTGAAATTGTCCCTGGCATTGGAGAGAAAATAGATGGGCCAAGAATACGGCCAATACCTTCAAACACATCAATTTTACCTTGTTTCATTAGGTGTTGAACACCTTTATGAAGTTGCGTTACAATCTTCTCTTTACGCTCTTGTACTTTCGCAAAGTTTAGTTCTACATTACTTGCAATAACCCCGAACTCTTCGCTTTTTTTAGCAGTTGCGTATACTTCCGCACTACGTAAAAGAGCTTTACTAGGAATACATCCTTTGTGCAAACAAGTACCACCAAGATTTTCTTTTTCAACAAGTGCAGTTTTTAAACCTAGTTGCGATGCTCGAATAGCAGCAACATAACCACCAGTACCGCCGCCAACGATGACTAAATCATATTCTCTTGCCATTATCTCAACCCCTAGCTACTGTTTGTTTTTCTCGTACAACATACTCTTTCGGCGCTTCTTCTTCACGTAATACACGAAGTGCTCCTTCTGCTAATGCTTGTAATTCATCTTCCCCTGGATGTACGATAACATCAGCAATCCAGTCCACACGCTCTTTTATTTCATCGACAAGAATTTTACTGTACGCAAGTCCACCAGTTAGAACGATTGCATCAATTTTCCCGTGAAGTACAGCGCTAGCTCCGCCAATCTCTTTCGCAACTTGATATGCCATTGCTTTATAAATAAGAGTTGCTTCCGGATCACCTTTTTCAACCATTTGTTCTACTTTGATTGCATCATTTGTACCGATTAGACTTACAAGTCCACCTTGTCCAACAAGCTTTTTAACCATTTCGTCACGGTAATACTCCCCAGAGAAACACATCTCAACTAATTGTCCTACCGGTACTGTACCAGCACGCTCTGGACTAAATGGTCCTTCACCGTTTAAGCCGTTATTCACATCGATAACTTTTCCTTTTTTATGAGCACCAACTGTAATACCGCCGCCCATATGTGTAACTAATAAATTTAAATCCTCGTATTTGTGATTTAATTCTTCAGCTACTTTACGAGCAACTGCTTTTTGGTTTAATGCATGGAAAATGCTTTTACGTTCCATACCAGCAATACCGCTTATACGAGCAATCGGCTCCATTTCATCTACAACGACAGGATCTACTATGAATGCCGGAATATTTAATCCAGAAGCGATTTCATATGCTAAAATGCCTCCAAGATTTGAAGCATGATGACCGCTAAAGCCATTTTTTAAATCTTCTAACATCGAATCGTTCACTGTGTATGTTCCGCCTTCGATTGGACGAAGTAATCCCCCGCGCCCACAAACTGCGTTTAACTTTGAAATGTTAATACCGTGAGAATGTAGAACTTCTAAGATCGTTTCTTTACGAAATTCATATTGGTCGATAATTCTCTTATATTTTCCAATTTGTTCTTCGTCATGACGAATAGTCTCTTCTAAAACGGGTCTTTCATTATCAAAAACACCAATTTTTGTGGATGTACTACCCGGATTAATAACAAGAATTCGATTTAAGGACACTGTTGCTACCTCCACTAATAAATTCAAAAGGAAGTGGAAACCTCGTAAGAGGTAACCACACCTTTTGTAAAAGTAATATATGAATGATTAGCGACGGCTAATAATGTCGTGACCGTTGCGTAAGTATGTGCTACGAGAGTTTTTCAAGCTTGCAATGCGCTCTTCAGCTAAACGATCTGCTGCTACATAAGTTGCAATGCCATCACGTTTTGAAATTTCGATTACTTTTGCAATTGTGTCATAAATTGACTCAACACGTTTTAGTGCACGTTCTCTATTGTATCCATATAACTCGTCTGCTACGTTAATTACACCACCAGCATTGATAACATAGTCTGGTGCGTATACAATACCCATTTCATGAATCACGTCGCCATGACGATCTTCTTTTAATTGGTTATTTGCAGAACCTGCGATTACTTTTGCTTTAAGTTGTGGAATAGTTTCGTCATTAACTGTTGCGCCTAATGCACATGGTGCGTAAATATCACATTCAACACCGTAAATTTCATTTGGTTCAACTGCTGATGCACCGAATTCTTCTACCGCGCGTTGTACAGCTTCTTTATTAATATCTGTAACGATTAGTTTTGCTCCTTCAGCGTGTAAATGTTTGCATAGGTGATATGCTACGTTACCAACGCCTTGAACAGCAATTACTTTTCCTTCTAAATTATCAGTACCGAAAGCCTCTTTCGCAGCTGCTTTCATCCCACGGTAAACACCGTATGCAGTTACTGGAGATGGGTTACCAGAAGAACCGAATGATGGTGAAATACCTGTTACAAAGTCAGTTTCTTCGTGGATAATATCCATATCATCTACTGTTGTACCAACATCTTCAGCTGTAATGTAACGTCCGTTTAGTCCTTGAATGTAACGTCCTAATGCGCGGAACATCGCTTCGCTCTTATCTTTACGTGGATCACCGATAATTACTGTTTTCGCACCACCTAAGTTTAAGCCAGCTGCTGCGTTTTTGTATGTCATCCCTTTTGCAAGACGCAATGCATCTTCAATCGCCGCTTCTTCAGAATCATATGTCCACATTCTTGTTCCACCAAGAGCTGGTCCAAGTGTTGTATCATGAATTGCAATAATTGCTTTTAAACCAGATTCTTTATCTTGACAAAATACTACTTGCTCATAATCATATTTTTCTAAGTATTCGAAGATTTCTAATGTCATTGTCGTTTCCCCCTAGTGTTTTACCCTTTTTGGTTTATTTTGAAGCAGTCGCAACTGCCAATGCTAATGAATATACTTTTGTTTCTGCTGAATCAGCACGAGATGTTAAAACAATCGGTGCTTTTGCGCCAGCAATCATAGCTCCTACTTTTGCATCCGCAAAGTATACGAGTGATTTGTATAGCACATTTCCAGCTTCAATCGTTGGGACGAGTAAAATGTCTGCCTTACCTGCTACATCACTTACTATGCCTTTATGTTCTGCTGCAATTTGTGATACTGCATTATCTAAAGCAAGTGGTCCATCAACGACACAATTTTTAATTTGTCCGCGGCGATTCATTTGAGTTAACATCGCTGCATCAATTGTCGCTTGCATCGCAGGATTCACAACCTCTACCGCTGCAATTGGCGCTACCTTTGGCAGATCTATTCCTATTGCCCGGGCAACTTCTACAGTATTCTGTATAATAGCAGCTTTCTGTGTTACATCAGGTGCAATATTCATCGCTGCATCTGTAACAAAAATTAGACGATCGTAATTTGGAACTTCAAATGCTGCAACGTGTGAAAGTACGCTCCCTTTACGAAGTCCCCACTCCTTATTTAATACAGCTTTCAAAATATTTGCTGTTGGGATGTTTCCCTTCATAAGCACATCTGCTTCGCCATTTCTTACAGCTTTAACAGAAAGTTCTGCAGCCTCAGCACTTGATGCTGCTGCAATCACTTCAATATGTTCTGAAGTTTGCAAACCATGTTCTTGTAACATCACCATTATTTTTTCTTGATTTCCATATAGACGAAATTGAGCTAGCTGTAATGTAATTGCTTTCGCTACAGCTTCAATTACTTCATGATCTTCAGCTACTGCTACAGCCACAGTTTTTTTAGGCTGGCCTGCTGCTTGATCAATTAAGTGTTCTAACTTCATATTTTGTAATCAACCCTTTCCGTCGTCCCTCGTCTTTTTATAAAGCAAATACCGTGCCAACTTTTCAAAGTGGTCTTACCAATAATGAAAACGCATTCAAAATGCAGTAAAATCAATACTTTGGAAAATAACAAAATATTCTGTCTTGATTTGTCGTATTTTGTATACCATGCAATAAATTGCATGGTACGCAATTTATTGCATGCTATTTTTTGCACACTCATACTTTTCTAGCTTGTAATATAAATTTCGGACCGAAATTCCTAACGCTCTTGCCGTTTGTGTTTTATTTCCGCCAAACCTCTCTAAATATTCATGAATGATATTCCCTTCAAACTCTGTCACTAAATGTTCAAGTGGCTTTTCCTCTAACTCGGGTAATAAATGAGTTTGCTTTGACTCCACCTGCTCTTCATTATGTAATGGCGGTAAATGGTGTACATCAATATAGGTCTCGTTATAATTCATAAAGATAATAGCTCTCCCCAAAATATTTTCAAGCTCCCTCACATTTCCTGGCCATTCATATGATTGTAAATATAAAATAGCTGGATCAGTGAGCCCCTCTATATTTCGGCCATAATCTTGATTAATTTTTTGAATTAATCTTTCTGCAATTGCCGGTATGTCCCCTTTACGCTGACGAAGAGATGGAATTTGAATTGGAATTTTATTTAATCGATAATATAAGTCCTCCCTAAACTCTCCTTCTAGAATGCCTTTTTCTAAATTCACATGTGTCGCTGCAATTACTCGAACATTGATAGGAATCGCTTTCGTTCCACCAACTTTTACAATCTCTTTTTCTTGCAACACGCGAAGGAGTTTCGCCTGCGTATTTGCAGATAGTTCTCCTATTTCATCTAAAAAGATACTACCGTTATTCGCTTCCTCAAAGAATCCACGTTTTCCGCCTCTTTTCGCGCCAGAAAATGCCCCTTCCTCATAACCGAATAATTCACTTTCTAGCAAAGTCTCCGAAATAGCTGCACAGTTTACACGAACGAACTTATTATATTTTCGATTACTTCCATTATGGATAGCATGCGCAAACAATTCTTTACCTGTCCCTGACTCTCCGCGTAGTAATACTGTCGCTGGTGTATTCGCCCCAAGTTTTGCCTGCTCGATAGCCGCCGTTGTTTCATCAGAATTTCCGACAATGTCATCAAATGAATATTTCGCTTCTAACGTTCGAATAATTTGCCTTGCCCTATTCAATTCATTTGTTAACTTTTGAATTTCTGATACGTCACGAATTACACCAACGCTCCCTTTCAATATCCCATCCACAATGACTGGCGCTACGTTTACAATTACATCTCGCTTTTTTTGCCCAATCTTCATATGTATTCCTCGTACCGCCCTACGCGTTCGAAGTACTTTCATATGCATACTTTCACCTTCTACAATATCAGTTGTAGCTGGCTTTCCAATAATGTCCTCTTCTGTTAAACCTGTTAATTTCGTATAGGCAGGGTTAATTACTAACCCTCTTCCTTTTTCATCCACGACTGAAATCGCTTCTTCAGATGAGTTAATAATTGCCTCAAGTAACGTTTGAATCTCTTTTAAATCTGTAACTTCTTCCGCAAGATCTACAACTTCTGTTATATCTTTAAAAATCGCAAATGCCCCTTGTACCTCTCCTCCTTCTTTTAATATCGGAATACGGGTTGTAATAATTTTCTTTTCATTCTCTAATGTCAGTTCATAATTTACTTCTATTTGTTTCGTACGTATAATACGAAGCAATTTACTAGTCGGAATAACTTCTAAAATATATTTTCCTACCGCATCTTCTTTTTTATATCCGATAATACGCTCTGCACTTTTATTAAACAGGCGAACTTGTCCCTCTCGATCAATCACAATCATACCGTCATGTGTAGAATTTAAAATTAAATCCCCTTGCTGCGTTTGTTCTTCTAACTTTCCAATTAAATCTTCCTTCTCATGTGCTAATCTCGTAACAATTTTCGCAATATCGCCTGGTATAAGCAGCGTATCTTTATGCTTCTTCTTTAATAAAACTTTATGTAAATCAGCGTCACCTGTCATATCAAACATTACATCAATGTGCATAGTAAGAAACTGCGTTACACTCTCTCCAATCGTAACCCCATATTCCGTAGCCATTTGTAATCCTTTCGCTAACGGATTTATATCAATAATCCCTATAATTTGAAATATATTTGAACTTTGTAACAGATTGAGCAGTGTACTGCCACCTTCACCGGCACCAACAATTAACACTTTTTGTTTCATATATTACACTTCCTCTCGAAGTATCTCTGCAAAATTTTTCACACCCTTATCTTACTCGTTCAGCCCCCTCTTGACAAACCCCCTTTCCATATAACATCATTAAAATAAACAAAATAATCTGAAAAGGAGCGTTTATATGCAGCGTTACCTTGCTCTATTATTAGCACTCATTCCTATTTCATTAGCTGTGTTTGGCATTAAGTTAATGAGAGATACTGTATTTGGGATTCTATTTCCTCCACTTTCTATACTGTGGTTACAATTTTTAATTGGCGCTCTTTGCTTCGCGCTCGGGTTTTATATTTTTGGTGGCTTCGTCTTACACCGAGACCGTAAACGAAATAAAGTACAAGCTCGCTTTAGAAGATAAGAAAGCCCTACTGATTATCAGCCCTCACCAATCGGGCTTTTACGGGCGGTTGATCTCCCACCTAACTTCTTTGCTTTCACTGAATTTTGAGGCGGGGGTCTTACTGCCCGCAAATAGCGGGATAAATAAAAAAACGAGACCGTTACACGCGGTCTCATTTTTTTATTGGTAATAAGATTCTTGCCGTTTCAGGGTAATCAGTAATAATCGCCGAAATATTCATATCAAAATATTTTCGCATAAGCGTTTCTTCATTAATTGTATAAGGACGAACCTCTACACCACTCTCCATCGTTAATTCAGCAACAGCATCTTGCAGATAACGATAATTCGGGTGTACTGCTGTAGCACCCATTTTTTTTGCATACGCCCATGGACTATGCAAACCTTCGCGATATAAAATCGCTGTTTGAATATCAGGAGCCATCATATGACACTTTTTCATACTGTAGTGATTAAATGAAGAAAATATAACACGATCTTCTAGATTATATTTCCGCACAAGCGTTATAACTTCTTCTTCTAAACCTCTGTATGGAATTTTATTATTTTTAAGTTCAATATTAAGTAGCAACTCTGTTTTTTCAATCCATTCTAACACCTCTTCTAAAAGAGGGATTTTACAAAATCCTACTTTATCACTGAATGTGTAGCTCGCATCTAATTTACATAAATCCTCATATACAAAATTTCGAACCGCACCTTTTCCATTTGTTGTCCTGTTCACTGTTTCATCATGAATGACGACAACCTTTCCGTCTTTCGTTAATTGAACATCAAGTTCAATTCCATCTGCTCTAAAAGATTCAGCTGCTTCAAATGAAATCATTGTATTTTCTGGGTACGTTCCCGCTGCACCACGATGTGCAAATATAAGAGTCATCCTCACTCCCCCAATCTTATGCTATACTATACGAAAAAGGAGGTACTTCTATGAGACCATTACAAATTTCTCCAGACACTGCAGTCCGCCTATCAAAGGCATTAGGTGTTCCACTCGAACAACTTATGCATATGCCGCAGCACATTTTAATTCAAAAGTTAGTTGAATTAGAAAAACAAAATAAAGACGAAGAATAATACAGTCCTGTTTTGCAGGGCTTTTTATTATTTTCTATTATATCACGGATGACTTCCCCGCTAAAATCCTTTAACAGATATACTCTGATTCCGTTTAATCTTTTCTTCAAACATTTATAATCAATAAATGAAACCCCCTCTTTTAATAAAAGAGGGGGTTCTTACTACTCGTTTCAGTTACTCAAATTATGCAGTTTTCTTTTCTTTGTTAAAAATCATAAACAATTTATATAATCCTAAAGAAGCTGGAATATTCATAAATGCAAATGCCTCATAAGTATAATGAGGCGCTGTTTCCCATAGTAATAAGAAAGTAAACACACCTAACGTACTAATCATCGCAATACGTATAACTTCCGATTCATTTTCATCTTTCTTTTTATAAAGTATAACAGCCGCCAGAACAGCTACATAAACGAATAATTTGATAACATACGAATATATAGTAACGATTTCATAATTCTTTGTACTATAGTTCGATACGTAATTAGTTATCGTATCATTCTTCTGCTCAAACCATTCTCCAATACGGTACATGGAGAACTGACTTGATACCCATTCTCTAGTTATTTTTTCATTTAAATGTTGTACATAACCCGTTACACCAAGTTCACTGAAACGTTGCACTATAACTTCTTTATTGTGTTCATTCAAATCCTTTGTATTCTTTATGTTTTCATCATCAATATAATCTGCATCTGCCTGATTCCACACACCATACGTATCTTTGTTCAGCCCCATTTTCACCCAATGAGTGAATGGAATTTTTTCAATTTCATTATCGGTACTAAGATTTAGCTTTGTCGTTATACCTTTAAAACTTATAATAAGGATTAAACAAAATAAAACACTACTTAATACCTTTACGGAATACTCCTTACGAAACTTAAAAATATTTTCAATTAAAATCGCTAACGCTACCGCCAATGCTGTCGGTCTTATAATATAAGTACAAGCTGCGAAACCCCCTAATAAAATCCATAAAATAATCTTCATTCTTTTTGTTTCTGCCGTTTTCAAACACAAATATGTATACATCGTTGCTGAAATAAAAAATATTACTAATGTATGTGTATAGAAAACTGGCGCCTGCCAATATATAAAAATGTTTAGCACAGATAACACGATTGATATGTGAGCAACTTTAAAGTTTGTAATTTTCCTTACAATCAATACATTTAAAATAATACTACCTGTTATACACACTATCGGTAATATTTTCATCGCTACATCTACGCTTCCTATCAATTTCGCAAAATATCCTCCTAATAATACAATATGTGTATTATATGGATAAAATAGAAGCTGTCCCATTTCTAAAAATTGATTATCTCCATTAAACACAGAAACAATTCCTTGTTTAAGGATGGCATAATCTCCTATAACAGGGTTAAATGCGATGGAAGTAATCATTATTTCCGTCGTCAAAATGATTACGATACCTAAAGCAATCATAATATTTGTGTGCGTTCTTTTCATTTTATTAATAACCCTTTTATAATACATAAAGAAGAGCGCAAATAAAAGCAACGTTGCCGCTATAACAGCACCGACTTTTTGGGGAGTATACTCCTCAGTGGGATAAGGAAATTCACCACTCATTAATATTATTTTCGGGATAAAAAATTTACTTACTATCATTGAAAATATAGATAAAAACACCGTCATAACAATGATTGGGTAAGCTCGATTCACTATTTTTTTTAAAGTCATTCATCCATTCTCCTATATCTCTTAACTTTCCCAATCAATGATACGTTATAGGAATTATGATGTCAAACCCACGTATTTCCTATACATATCCTTATGTTCATTGCATTTTTCTATTTAAATATGTATACCTTCAAAATCCTAAAATCGAAGTAAATAAAAAGACCAACGAATTCTAGCATTCATTGGTCATTAAATAAAAAGTTCATTGATTTTAAATTTAATATCGAGTATAAGTTTCAAGAATGTTTAAGCTTTACTCAAGCTTAAACTCCTTACCGATTCTACTCTCAGCTAGCCTTATGCTCAAGTCTCAGCTTATCCGCAACCATTGCGATGAATTCAGAATTCGTAGGTTTTGCTTTTGACATGGATACTGTATAACCGAATAAGGACGAAATAGAATCAATATTTCCTCGACTCCATGCTACTTCAATTGCATGACGGATTGCACGCTCGACGCGGCTTGCTGTTGTATTATATTTCTTCGCAATATCTGGATACAATACTTTCGTAATAGATCCCAGTAATTCGATATCATTGTACACCATAGAGATTGCTTCCCTTAAATACATATACCCTTTAATATGAGCAGGCACACCAATTTCATGAATGATACTCGTAATACTTGCATCTAAGTTTTTCGGTTTTCCATCTATTGTCGTTGCTGAACGGAAAGATGGAAGTGGACGTTTAATGGTAGCGTTCGCCTTACCGCTCACTTGACGAATATGACTCGTTAAATTCTCCATATCAAATGGTTTTAATATGAAATATGAAGCACCTAAGTCAACTGCTTTTTTCGTCACATCTTCTTGTCCGAATGCTGTCAACATAATTACGCTAGGCTGTCTTAGCCTTTCAATATGTCGCATTTTCTCTAGTACAGCTAAACCATCTAAATGTGGCATAATAATGTCTAAAACAAGTACATCCGGCTGCTTATCAGTTAATAAATTTAAACACTCTTGACCATTATAAGCAGTACCGATTACTTCCATATCATCTTGAGCAGCTACATAACTCTCTAGCATTGATACTAATTCTTTATTATCATCCACAAGACATACTTTAATTTTCTCCACAGCTTTTCCTCCCTTACCGAATCGATTCTCCGACATGTGTATCCTTCTAGGCTACATGAATTGTTCGACAATTGTGTGAAAATTCCCTTTTAAAGTTTGTTACTTTCCGATAAAATCACAAAAAAATATGTTTATCGCTCATTTATTCCCTTTCGCAACACATTCCATCATAGAAATACAACGAAACGTTCAACCCTTTTCTTTTATTTTACAACAAAAAACACCTCTTGCGGAGCTTTTACAAAATTTCAACGAATTTTTCAACAGAAAAGCGAGCTAATTAATAATTAGCTCGCTTTTCTTTCTTGTTCATAAATGTTAATTCCAGCCTCATGTAACATCCATTCAATATGAACACCATATCCTGATGTTGGATCATTTACAAATACATGTGTAACAGCACCAATTACTTTTCCGTTTTGTACAATTGGACTTCCGCTCATGCCTTGTACGATACCACCCGTTTTCGCTAATAAACGTTTGTCTGTGACTTTTATTACCATGCCTTTTGTAGCCGGAAACTTTTGCGGTACTGTACTAACAACTTCAATGTCAAACGCTTCCACTTTATCTTTATCAATAACTGTTAATATTTTTGCTGGCCCCTCTTTTACTTGATGAGATAGTGCAATAGGCATTGCTTTATCCATTACGCCATTTGGTATATTTGTATTTAGTTTCCCGAATATACCAAACGGACTATTTATTGTAATATTACCAATCACTTCACGATCTGGTGAGAACCTCGCTAATTTCTCTCCTGGATTCCCATGACTACCTCTTTCAATTGATGTAACCGTCGAACGCATAATTTGTCCATCTTCGACTTGAATCGGCTTTTTCGTATCGTTATCAGAAATGACATGACCAAGTGCCCCATATTTCATAGAATCAGGATGAACAAATGTCATTGTTCCGATTCCAGCTGCCGAATCACGAATATATAAACCAATGCGATAAGACGATTCTCCACTATCTTTTTGTGGTGTTAACTTAGTGCGGATGTGTTTTCCATCTCTTAACAAAACAAGATTAAGCGGTTCACCTGTTTCACCACTATTATGAATAAATGGTGCTACATCACTCATTCTTTCAATTGTTTTACCATTAATTTCAGTAATCATATCTCCAATTTGCACACCAGCTGTCTCACCAGGAGATACTTTCCCTTTTTCAGTTTGAATTAAATGATGGCCTACAACAAGTACCCCTTTTGTATTTAACTTCACACCAATTGATTGTCCACCTGGAATAACTTTAAAATCTTTCAATACTTTCACATTTACTTTTTTCACTGGAAAACCAGCAAGCTGAAACACCATATCTGCTTCACCATTTTGATGAGAATTTACCATAAGTCCTTGTTTTTGTTCATTTGAACTTACTGTAAACACATGACGATCTGTAGATGAAGCTTTAAAAACTGGTAATGACGCTATTTCTGATTGTTGTCCTTCAAAAACAACAAGTTGCTTCGGAGATGAAATAAACGTCCGAAGCGGTTTAAAACACCCAATAAAAACTAAAGAAACAAGGAGACAAATACCTATTATTTTGCGAAATCTTTCTAATTTCAATTTGTTCACTCTCCTCGCTCCTACCCCACATTCAGCCTTTTGGCTTCACTTTTTAATCTCTCCTTGCAGTGCTTTATTTATAACCGGAAGAATTAAGAAATCATTATTTGAGAAAAAAAGCTATCCATTACTGGATAGCCTCTGCTGTCTGTTTAAAATGATGCGCTTGCGTAAGTAATTCTTTCGCATGTTCTGTCGTTAAATCTGTAATTTCCACACCAGAAATCATTCGAGCGATTTCCGTTACTTTATCCTCCATAGTTAAAACGGTAACTGATGTAATTGTTCGATCATTCGCTACTTGTTTTCTAATAAATAAATGCGAATCCGCCATTGAAGCCACTTGAGGTAAGTGCGTAATACAAAGCACTTGCGAGTTTACTGATACTCGATAAATTTTTTCCGCAATAGCCTGTGCAACTCGACCACTTACACCAGTATCCACTTCATCAAAGATAACTGATGCAACACCTTGATGCTTAGAAAAAATGCTTTTTAAAGCTAAAATAATACGAGATAACTCTCCGCCAGAAGCGACCTTTGAAAGTGGTTTTAGCGGCTCACCTGGATTTGTTGAAATATAAAATTCCACATGATCGTAGCCATCCGCCGTAAGTCTTACCGGTGCTCCCTCTACAAGAGGCTCTTCAGCATTTCCTACTCGCTTCATAATTCTTACTTCAAATTTTGTTTTTTCCATATACAATTCTTTTAATTCCTGATGAATGGCATTTGTAAGATGCTCTGCAAGTTCATGACGCATATTACTTAACGACATTGCTTCTTTCAGAATAACACTTTCTAATTCCTTTAATTGCTTCTTCGTCGTTTCAATATGAACGTCTTTATTTTCAATCGTAAAAATTTCTTGTTCAATTTTATCAGCATACGCTAAAATCTCTTCTACAGTATTTCCATATTTTCTCTTTAGCATACGAATTTCATTTAAACGCGTTTCAATTTCGTCTAAACGATTCGGATCATATTCCATCATATCGAGCTTTTCTCTAAGTTGATATGCAACTTCTTCTAATAAGTAGTAGCTATTTGCAATTGAATCATGGTTTTCTTGATATACTTCATCTAAATGTGTAATACTCTCCATTTGTCCCATTGCGCTTCGTATATTATCTAACCCTTGTCCGTCAGCGCTTAATGAGCGATATGCATCGCCTAATGCTTTGTAAATTTTTTCGAAATTAGAAATTTGCAATCGTTCTTCAGTTAATTCATTTTCTTCATCCATCTTTAAATCCGCCTTACGGATTTCTTCATGCTGGAATTGAATTAAATCTAAACGATGCGCCATTTGTTGTTCATTTTCACTTAACGATTTTAACTGTTTTTTTAACTTCTCATAGTCAGCGTATACATTTTGATATATACCCAATTGTTTAACAATGCGATCTCCATCAAAATGATCAAGCATAAACATATGACGCTCTTCATTCATTAAATCTTGTGTTTCGTGCTGCCCATGAATATCAACAAGTGTTTTTCCAATTTCCTTTAATATACTAAGGGTAACCAGTTTCCCATTTACACGACATACACTTTTTCCGTTTGCAGCGATATCACGCTTCAAAATAATCATGCCGTCTTCTATTTCTATATCCAATTCTTCTGCCTTTTCAATACACGGATGCTTATCATCTTCTACATAAAATAACCCTTCTATCTCAGCTTTTTCTGTTCCGTATCGAACAAATTCCGCTGAACCACGGCCACCTACAAGTAAACTAATCGCATCAATAATAATCGATTTTCCGGCCCCTGTTTCACCACTTAAAACCGTTAATCCTTTTTGAAAAGAAATATTTAATGCCTCAATAATAGCAAAGTTTCTAATCGATAATTCCGATAACAATGCCCCATTCACCTCGTTATAAACTAATCCCCTATTAAGGGCTTTTCTCAGTTCTTCATTCAAATAGTCATACTATATGTTTGTATGTATAAATTACTTTTCTAACCGCTCCATTGTACCAAACATTTGTTTTACGGGTCAATCCACCTATTTTCTAATTTTATTCAAAGAAAATATTATATTACAATTAAGAATTCACATTTTTAACCAATAAAAATATCCTGTTCACTTTCCACTTTACAGAGGAAAGCAAACAAGATTTTTTTGTTACAACATATTTAAGAAACGATCAGAGACAACACCTGTATCTTCAGGTGTACGGCAAATAATTAAGCAAGTATCATCACCACAGATGGTTCCGATGATCTCATCCCACTCTAAATGATCAATAAGTGCCCCAAGTGAATGAGCGTTACCAGGCAATGTTTTTAGCACAAGCATATGTCCTGCCGTGTCTAATTTTACAAATGAATCCACTAGATTGCGTTTTAATTTTTGTAACGGGTTAAATCGTTGATCTGCTGGCAAGCTATATTTATAGCGCCCATCATGTAATGGCACTTTCACTAAGTGCAGTTCTTTAATATCGCGCGATACTGTTGCTTGCGTTACATTAAATCCCTCATTACGTAAAATATCAACTAATTCATCTTGTGTTTCAATTTCTTTGTTCGCAATAATTTCCCTGATTTTAATATGGCGCTGACCTTTATTCATACATTTGCACCTCACACTATCTCTTACCATAGTTTAAACATTGGTATACTTCACTTATTTATGTTAACTTATAATTCGTTGCTTGTACACAATTGTTTTTACAATCATTATACAATTACAACAAAAAGAGGAACAACATATGTTATTCCCCTTTTCCTTTTTGTTTTAGGACATTATGCGCCTCTGTAACTACTTGCTCAACAGAAACTGGAGAATGATTTTCGCCATTCTCGCGTTCACCATGCCATTTCAGATGAATTAAAAATTCAATATTACCATCCCCGCCCGTAATTGGTGAGAATGTTAAACCTTCTACGTCGTATCCTTCTTTTATAGCAAAGTCGACAATCATTTCCACGACAGCCTCATGTACTTTTCGATCACGAACGATACCTTTTTTCCCAACTTGCTCTCTTCCAGCTTCAAACTGTGGTTTAATTAACGCCGCTACATCCCCATTAGGCATAAGCATTGTTTTTAAAACCGGCAGTATAAGCTTTAATGATATAAATGAAACATCGATACTAGCAAATTGCGGTAAACCACGGTCTAAGTCTGCTGGTGTCACGTAACGGAAGTTTGTCCGTTCCATTACGACAACACGCTCATCTTGACGCAATTTCCATGCAAGTTGATTGTATCCTACATCTAATGCATAAGATAATTTCGCTCCGTTTTGAAGCGCACAATCTGTAAAGCCACCAGTTGATGAACCAATATCTATCATAACTTTATCTTGTAAATCAAGATGAAATGTCTCTAATGCCTTTTCAAGTTTATAACCACCACGGCTTACATACGGCATAACTTGTCCCTTCACCGTAATCTCCGTATCTTGTGGGATCTTCTCTCCTGGCTTATCAAGTCTCATCTCATTCGCATATACAAGTCCGGCCATAACGGCGCGTTTTGCTTTCTCACGTGTTTCTATAAGTCCTCGCTCTACTAATAGTACATCTACTCTTTCTTTTTTTGCACTCATTTGTTACGCCCTTTTTTGTTTTGATGGAATCATTGTATGAATACGGTCTACAACAGCATCTGTCGTTAAACCTATTTCTTCTAATAATTTTGTTACACTACCGTGCTCTATGAAACGGTCTGGAATACCCATTCTTTCAACTAACGCACTATGGTACCCGTTCTCAGATGCAAATTCAACTACTCCCGTTCCAAAACCGCCGATTAAGCAAGCTTCTTCAATCGTTAAAATCGGTATATTTTTTCCTAAGAGGTCATGTAAATATGCTTCATCCATCGGTTTAATAAAGCGAGCGTTCACTACTTTCACTGAAATTCCAGCCTTTTCAAGACGCTCAGCTGCTTCCATTGCCATTGGTATTGTCGTACCAAATGTTAAAATAGCCGCTTGTGTACCTTCTTTTAACGTTTCCCATGAACCGATTGGAATCGCCTTTAATTCTTCATCCATATGAACACCAAGTCCATTACCGCGTGCATAACGTAATGCGATTGGTCCATCTTCATATTGCATCGCCGTATATACTAAATGTTGCCCTTCATTTTCATCTTTCGGCATCATAAGTACCATATTCGGCAAATGACGTAAGAATGAAATGTCAAACACACCTTGATGCGTTTCACCATCTGCTCCTACTAAACCAGAGCGATCGATTCCGATAAAGACATTTAAATTTTGGCGGCATATATCATGAACAACTTGGTCATATGCTCTTTGTAAAAATGTTGAATAAATCGCTAAGAATGGCTTCATACCTTGCGTTGCCATACCCGCTGCCATTGTTGTAGCATGCTGTTCTGCAATACCAACATCAATCATACGATCCGGGAATTCTTTTTGGAATTTCTCAAGTTTCGATCCAACAGGCATTGCAGGTGTAATTGCAACGATACGCTCATCCGTTCTCGCTAGCTTAAGTACTGTATCACTAACAACAGCACTCCATGCTGGTGCAACTTCTTTCGGTTTAACGAAGTCACCTGATTCAATTTTATAAGGCCCTGTTCCATGCCAAGTTCCAATAACATCACTCTCAGCTGGTTTATAACCTTTTCCTTTTTTCGTAATAACATGAACAAGCACTGGGCCTTTTGTTTTCTTTGCATATTGCAACGTTTCGAATAACTTTTCATAATCGTGCCCATCAACTGGACCTAAATATGTAAAGCCTAATTCTTCGAAAAAGACACCGGATACTAGTAAATATTTAAGACTATCTTTTATTTTCTCTGCTGTCGCAGCAACTTTCCCACCGACTGCTGGGATTTTCTTTAATATATACTCTAGTTCATCTTTTACCCAATGGTATTTCCCTGCGGTACGTAGACGCCCAAGCACATTATGAAGCGCACCAACGTTTGGTGCAATTGACATTTCATTATCATTCAAAATAACAATCATGTCTGTTTTTTCATGTCCAATATGGTTCAATGCCTCTAAAGCCATTCCGCCTGTTAGAGCACCATCTCCAATGATTGGTATAACATATTCTTTCGTTTTCTTTAAATCACGTGCTAGAGCCATTCCCATTGCAGCAGATAATGATGTCGAGCTATGGCCAGTTTCCCATACATCGTGCTCACTCTCGCAACGTTTTGGGAAACCACATAGGCCCTGATATTGCCTTAATGTACCGAATTCCTTTGCACGTCCTGTTAAAATTTTATGTACATAGGATTGATGTCCTACGTCCCATAAAAATTTATCTTTCGGACTATCAAATAATTTATGCAGAGCAATTGTGAGTTCTACTACACCTAAATTAGGTGCAATATGTCCACCTGTTTGAGAGAGCTCTTCAATTAAAAATTTACGAATATCCTCACTCAATCCCTCTAGTTCACCGATAGACATATCTTTCAAAAAACTAGGGTTTTGAATTTGCGTTAGATCCACATGGATCACTCACTTTCATTTCATAATCTGTCAACATGTCAAATATTATAAAAAACATTTACACAAAACAAGAAATTATCTTTTTTATTTTTCACCTTGTCCTGCAATTAACCAGTCTATTGCGCCCTAATCCTATTATAAACCATATTTCTTTAGGCGATGAAAAAAATAGCCGCTAACACGAAGTGATAACGGCAATGTAATCTACATATATTTTTGCCAATAACAAGAAAAGAAAAACCTTTTCCTACATTTATATCATAAAATGATGAATGACTCAACAAATGGAAACGCTGTTATATTAGTTATTACGTTTTGCAATCAAATCGCAAATAGATAGTAAATATTCATCTTGTAATTGCAAGGAACCAATAGCATCTTTTGCTTTTGCAATTGTATCTTCTAAAATATCCTTTGCTCTATCTAGAGTAAATAACGTCGTATATGTGCTCTTTTCGTTGGAAACATCACTACCAATCGGTTTTCCAATCTCTTCTTCGGTTCCTTCCACATCTAGAATATCATCTCGAATTTGGAACGCTAGGCCAATATATTTCGCAAACGCAAGTAATTTTTCTTCTTGTTCTTCTGTGGCATCAGAAAGTATCGATCCGGCAAGTACAGCGAATTCAAGTAGTTTCCCAGTCTTATGCTTATGAATATACTCCAACTCATCAATCGTAAGCTGTTTCCCTTCAGCTTCCATATCTGCCACTTGTCCGCCAACCATTCCTTCTGGTCCTGCCGCTTTTGCAAGTTCAAGTACAAGTCTTACTTTTTTTTCTGCAGAGATTTCCTTTTGTTCATATGCCATAATAACTTGAAAAGCATACGTCAACAAACCATCGCCTGCTAAAACTGCCATCGCTTCACCAAATACTTTATGATTTGTGGGCTTCCCTCTTCTTAAATCATCATCATCCATACAAGGTAAATCATCATGAACTAACGAGTATGTATGTATCATTTCAAGAGCACAAGCCGCACCTACTCCAAGATTTCTTTCTTTACCAAACGCTTGTAATGTCGCAAATAAAAGTAACGGGCGGAGACGCTTTCCACCCGCTTCCAAAGAATATGCCATCGCTTCACGAAGTACATTTGGACATTGTAATTCATTTGCATAGCTTACAAGCTTCTCTTCTACGAAAGTTTTACTTTCTTTCAAAAAAGTATCAAAAGCAATAGTCACTATGCTTCATCTCCTAAAGCAGTAAACGGTTCAAGCTCTCCATCTTCCCCAAGAATAACTGCCATTTGTTCTTGTACGTTCTTCAACTTCTCATCACAAAGCTTAGATAATTCCATACCCTCTTTAAAATAAGAGATTGCTTCTTCTAAAGGTACGTCACCTTGCTCTAGCTTAGAAACGAGATGCTCAAGTTGCGAAATTGCCTCTTCAAAGCTTAATTTATTTTCCATTATTCAATTCACGCTCCTCTATGCCTGATACGCTACAATCTAGTATTCCATCTTGTAATTGAACTGAAACAGCATCTCCAAGGCTGACATCTTTCACACTTTTTAACACTTGCTTCTCTTCATCATATACAAGCCCGTACCCTCTCATCATTACTTTAAGCGGACTTAACGCTTCAAGTTTTTGAGCTGCTCTTACAAAGGCAAATTCTTTCGTTTGAAGTAATGTTTGCATTTCACGTTGCAATTGCTTTTGCAATGTTTCAACCGCTACCTTTGTTTGCATAATTTTTTGAGCTGGGTGGTGCTTCTCTAAATAAAATGAAAGTTGTTTTAACTGATTTAACTTTTTATCAATATAGCGCTCTTTCGCTAAAACAAGCTGTTCTAACGCTCTATCTAATTGCTCTTCTTTTTGCTCATATACTTGTCTTGGATAACGGAACGCATAAGATTTTTGCAATACTTGTAGTTTTTCTTCTTTTTTATGTACTAACTCTCTCATTGCTCTTTGCAATCTTAGAGTTCTTTGTAATACCTTTTCTTGTAACTCTATAATGTTAGGCGCTGCCAGCTCAGCTGCTGCAGTCGGTGTTGGCGCACGCAAATCGGCAACAAAATCCGCAATTGTAAAGTCCGTTTCATGGCCTACTGCCGAAATAATAGGGATCTCACTCTTAAAGATTGCCCTTGCAACCATTTCTTCATTAAACGCCCATAATTCCTCAATAGAGCCTCCCCCTCGCCCAACGATTAGGACATCTATCTCTCCCATTTCATTCGCTGTACGAATCGCTTGTACAATTGAGGGAGCCGCTGACTCCCCTTGTACAAGTACTGGAAACACAATAATATTTCCAATTGGATAACGACGTTTAATCGTTGTTATAATATCACGAATCGCAGCTCCTGTTGGCGACGTAATCACACCTATTGTTTTAGCATAAGGAGGAATTGTTTTTTTATAAACTTGAGAAAATAAACCTTCTTCCTCTAAACGAACCTTTAATTGTTCGTAAGCTAAATGCAGGTTTCCGATTCCATCCGGCTGCATGTCTTGAATATAAATTTGATAAGAACCGCTCGCCTCGTAAACGGAAATTTTCCCTTTCACAAGTACCTTCATCCCATTTTCAGGTCTGAATTTAATATTACGATTATGACCCGCAAACATAACCGCTGCGATTCTTGCATTTTCATCTTTCAATGTAAAATACATATGACCACGACTATGATTTTTAAAATTGGAAATTTCACCTTTTAACCAAACAGACTGCAAATGCGGATCATATTCTATTTTTGTTTTTATATAGCGTGTTAACGCTGTAACGGTTAAATATTGTTTCTCCATTTCTCTCTCCTCATAGCCGACTCAAATTATTTACAAACGACACCTGCACGTTTAGCAGATTCAACAGTATTATGAAGAAGCATTGTGATCGTCATTGGACCAACACCCTTTGGCACAGGTGTAATGTAACCAGCAACATCTAACACGTTGTCAAAATCAACATCACCACAAAGTTTGCCTGTTTCTAAACGGTTTACACCAACGTCGATTACAACCGCTCCTTCTTTCATATAATCAGCTGTTATCATCTTAGGTCGTCCAACTGCTACGATTAAAATATCAGCTAACTTCGTTAACTCTTTCATATTTTGCGTCTTAGAATGACAGTATGTGACAGTTGCATCTTCATTTAAGAACAATTGTCCCACTGGCTTGCCGACAATATTACTTCTTCCAATTACTACAACATGTTTTCCTGAAATATCAAGGTTTGTTTCTTTTACTAATTCTACAATACCGTGCGGTGTACATGGAAGGAATGTATCTTGTCCCGTCATCATACGTCCCACACTGATTGGGTGAAATCCATCTACATCTTTTTCTGGTGAAATTCTTTCAATGATAGCTTTTTCTTCAATATGTTTTGGTAAAGGTAATTGCACTAATATGCCGTTAATACGGTCATCGCTATTTAAGCGATCGATTTCAGCAAGCAAACGCTCCTCAGTAATTGTTTCAGGAAGTTCAATTAGCTCTGAATAGATTCCTACTTGTTCACAGCCCTTTTCTTTTCCTTTTACATAAGAACGAGATGCTGGATCTTCTCCAACTAGAATAACTGCTAATCCTGGTACAATCCCTTGCTTTTTCAACTTCACAACTTCTTCTGTTAATTGTGCTCGTTTTTTCTCCGCAACTTCATTTCCTTTGATGATTACTGCTACCATTTTAAGATTCCCCCTTAAAGAAATTACAGTGTATCTTTTATATTAGATAAAACGCCGTTAATAAAACGACGAGATTCCTCATCCCCAAATGTTTTAGCAATTTCAATTGCTTCGTTAATTGTTACGTTGTGTGGAATTTCTTCCATGTATTTCATTTCATACACAGCTACACGTAAAATACTGCGATCAACAATACTAATACGCTCAAGCTTCCATTTTTTTAAGTTTTGACGAATCGCTTCATCAATTACTTCTTTATTTTCTACAAAACCTACTACAAGTGATTCTAGAAATTCATTTGTTTCTTCACCTTCATCTAGCGTGTTTTCCACAGCTACTTTCGGTTCTAATTCACCTGTAATATCCATTTGATATAATGCTTGCATCGCTCTTTCTCTAGCCGTCCTACGTTTCATTGTAACTCTCCTTTATGCTTCAAGTCTTTCCTTATGCTTTGTTATATTATTATAATTTATAAGCCGTCAATTCACTTACTCTTACAGTTTTCATTGATTTTCCAACCTTATAATACAATGATAATAACACAATTTATCGTTTCACACACGGGTTACAAGGCTGAAAAATAATAAAAAGATTAACTTCAAGTTCCATATCTTATCACAATGTACGTTTTTTGGAAAAACGAAACATTTCCTTTTTGATTTCTTATTTTTTGAAATAGTATAATAATTAGAGGGTTTTAATTTGTGAAGAAATGAAACGATAAAAAAGGTGCCTATGTTACTAGGCACCTTTTTCATTCTTACACTGGTTCGATTTCTGTTTTTTGTGTTTCGAATGTTACGCCAACGATGTGAACATTCACTTCTTTTGGCTCAAGCCCTGTCATTGTAAAGAGTGCCTGGCGAATGTTGTCTTGAATCTTTTGTGCAACAACTGGAATTGCTACGCCAAAGTACATCACAACATAAAGGTCAACGATAATATCTTCGTTTGCTAATTCAACCTTTACACCTTTACCATGATTTTTCTTACCTAACTTCTCAACAACATCTGTAGCAAAATTACCACGCATTGCCGCTACACCTTCTACCTCAGCAGCTGCAATACCTGCGATTACTTCAATTACTTCTGGTGCAATTTCTACTTTACCAAGAGTTGTATCTTGACCCATATCTAACATATGTTCAGCCATGAAAAAAACCTCCTTTAATGTATCACTGCGTCACAAGTTCATGCTCTTCCAAAAATTTCGTATTAAACTCACCTTTTACAAAATCAGGATGATCTAGCAATTGCAAATGGAACGGGATTGTTGTATGTACGCCTTCAATGACAAACTCACTGAGTGCACGCTTCATTTTTGCAATTGCCTCTTCACGTGTTTTTCCGTGAACAATTAATTTAGCAACCATCGAATCATAGAAAGGTGGGATTGAATATCCCGGATATACAGCTGAATCGACGCGAATACCAAATCCGCCTGGTGGCAAGTACATTTCTACTTTACCTGGAGATGGCATAAATTTTTTGGCAGGGTTTTCCGCATTAATTCGGCATTCAATTGCCCAACCATTAAATTGTACTTCTTCTTGCTGTAACGATAACTTTTCTCCAGAAGCAACACGAATTTGTTCTTTAATTAAATCCATCCCTGTTACCATTTCAGTAACCGGATGCTCAACTTGAATTCTCGTATTCATCTCCATGAAATAAAAGCTTTTCGTTCTATATTCATAAATAAACTCAACCGTACCAGCACCTGTATAATCAACCGCTACCGCTGCTTTAACTGCCGCCTCACCCATCTGCTTGCGAACATTTTCATCAAGTGCAGGTGATGGACTTTCTTCTAGTAGTTTTTGCAAGCGGCGCTGAATTGTACAATCACGCTCTCCTAAATGAATGGCATTTCCGTGTGTATCTGCCATTATTTGAATCTCAACATGGCGGAAATCTTCAACGTACTTTTCTAAGTATACACCAGGGTTCCCAAAAGCGGTACTAGCTTCTTGCTGTGTAATTTGAATTCCTTTTACAAGCTCTTCTTCATGGCGTGCGACACGAATACCTTTTCCGCCGCCACCTGCAGTCGCTTTAATAATAACTGGATATCCAATTTGATTAGCAAGCTCGATCGCTTCTTCGGTATTTTTAATAATCCCTTGTGAACCTGGTACAATCGGAACCCCTGCTTCTTTCATTGTATCACGAGCAACGTCTTTTGTGCCCATCTTTGAAATAGCTTCTGGACTTGGACCGATAAAAATCAAGTTACATTCACGGCATAGCTCTGCAAAATCTGCATTCTCTGCTAAAAATCCGTATCCCGGATGAATAGCATCACAGCCTGTTAACTTCGCAACACTAATAATGTTCGTCAAATTTAAATAGCTTTCTTTCGAAATCGTTGGCCCTACACAATACGCCTCATCAGCAATTTGTACGTGAAGTGACTCTTTATCTGCTTCTGAATAAATTGCGACTGTTTCAATATCCATTTCTTTACAAGCACGAATAATTCGTACAGCAATTTCCCCACGATTGGCTATTAATACTTTTTTTATCATCACAAAGACTCCCTTATTACGCTTTTACAAGAAATAGCGGTTGTCCATACTCCACAAGCTGGCCATTATTAACAAGAATCTCAACAATTTCACCATCTACATCAGCATCGATTTCGTTAAATAATTTCATAGCCTCGACAATGCATACGATAGAATCTTTCGATACTCTATCCCCTACACTTACATATGCAGGTGTATCAGGCGAAGAAGAAGAATAGAATGTACCTACCATTGGTGATGTAATTTTATGTAGGTTTTCATTTTGAACAGCTTTTTTCTCTTCTTGTTTTGGTACTTCCACTTGTGCTGCCGCTACTGTTGTTTCAACTTCAACAGGTGCTACTGGTTGCACGACTTGTTTTGCTACAGGTGCTTGCACAGCAACAACTTCATTACCACGCTTTTTCATTTTGATTGTCGTACCATCTTTTTTGTATTCAAATTCATCAATATTAGAGCTATCAATTAATTTAATTAATTCACGAACTTCTTGAATTTTAAACATGCAAAATCCACTCCCATACTCTTGTTTGTCCCGTTTTTACAGATTCTCGTCACTAAAACTAGATTGACTGTAAAAATACGATGTACTCTATTAGAAAATGCATTTCATTTACTAATAGAAATAATTGCTATTTCCATCTTACGATAAATTTTTTAAACATTCCAATTTATATTTCTTTATAATAAATCGAAACTCCTGTAAAAATATTATTTCAATAAAAATTTATTACCTAGTAATAATACCAAGTTTCATGCGAAATTGGCAAGACCACTTCCTAAAAAACATTCCTTACTTTTTCAAAATGACACAAGGTAAACGTATCATTACCGCTCTACTCTTCACCTCATCTATAGTCAACAACATATTTTTACCAAATATTATTTTTTTGTTTACACGTCGTTCATCATTCCTTCATATAAGAATAGTATGTTCAAAGTGTAGAAAATATATTGTATCGAGGTGTGGACACATGATATGGCTCATTCTCTTCTTACCTGCCGTAATGGTCTGGGCATTCGTTCTCTTCATCCACGTCAAATCTGGAAAAAGTAATCATCGTTACCATGAACCGCTAATCTTTTACTCACAACGTATTTCTCCGTTCCGAGTTGAACATAGTAAAAACAACTACAAAGACGAAACAGAAAAAAGCTATCGAAAATGATAGCTTTTTTCTATTATTATTTTTATCTAACTATTTTCAAACAATCCGATTCGTAAAAACTAATAATCCGCGGAGGATTTCCCCGCGGATTATTAGTTTTTATTTTGCTGGTGGATCAAATTTCACACCTACATCTTTTGATCCGCCTTCACTTCTTACAAGCTGTATAATTTTATTCGCTTCTTTTTGTGAATGCTTTGCTGCTTTCACAGTTACTCTAATGTCAGTTCCATCAGCTCTTACAAGAGCATCTTTATATCCACCTTGAGACTTAATTACTGTCTCAAGTAGTTCTTGCTTCGTTTCCATTGTAGTAATTGCATCAAAATTATCTTTTGCTTTACTCTTTTCTGTTGCTGAAGATTTCGCTGAATTCATCACTTCTTGTAATCTTGATTTTTCTTCACTTCGCTGATCTTCCATTTGCATACGTAACGCTGTGAAATTTTCATCGCTTGATTGAACTGTTACGTTAGCATCTTTTTTACTTGTTTCTTTGTTAGCACTCTCTTTTTTGTCTGTTTCTTTATTTGTTTCTTTATTTGATGTTTCTTTGCTTGTAGTTTCTTTTTTTGGCGTTTCTTTCGGTGCTTCATTTGTTACTGCTTTATCAGTACCTTGTTTTTCTTGTCCAATCTTTTCACCTGTTGCCGGTGATGCAGTATTCATTTTGTCAGGAGTTGTTACGTAATAAACAGATAGTACAACAACTAAACTTAACATCGTTAATAGCCAAACCGTTTGTTTTTTTAACACTTTATTTCCTCCCTATCAATTTTTCGGTGATACTGAAACGCGATGAGCTGGTACATCTAGCAGCCGTATTACAGCTTCCTTTACAATCGCTTTAACTTGTATATTATCCACTCCCTTTGCTACAACAAGAACACCTCGCACTTTCGGTTTCTCTGTTCGTAAAACAACGGGAGTTTCTTTATCACCTTCACGTATAATAACTGTCTTTTCATCAAGGGACTCATCCTCTACTTCCCTCTTACCGCCTGTCTTATCTGTTTCACCTGTCGTTTGTGAACGTTTCACTGTATTTTTTTCTAATATTTTTTCTTCAGATGAATCTAAATTCACTTTAATCGTTACATCTTTTACTCCTGCTATTTCTTCTAAAGCTGCTTTTAATTCTTGTTCATACGCTTTTTCATACTTTTCTACATTTGACATACTATCGTTATTTTTTTGTCCAAAAGTTGGTACGTCTTTTTCTTGGTTTTGCGTTTTTTGTTCTTTAAATACAGGTATTTCTTCTTTTTTACTTGAAAATAAACTACTAGAAAACATAAGCAAAATTCCAAGTATGAGTAGGACAAGTAAAAACTTAGGTGTCACCTTTTTTCCCTTCTCATTGCTTTCCTTTTCATCCCCATTCAATAAGTTTCGAAAAAATGAGAACTTCGAATTTTTATCTTTATTGTCCATTTACTCTACCTGTCCTCCCTTCCATTTGAACTTGGATTTGTTTATTCTCTAGTTGCCACCTGCTTGAAAAGAAGTCTTTCATTTCTACATTCGTTTCTTCTACTTTTTTCGGTGGTTCTTTCGTGTTAATTTCAACTGGTTTTACTGTTTCGATTGCATCATTTTTACTACGTTCTTTTTCTTTCAGCGTCACAACAACAGTTTGAATATCTTTCGCTGACTTTACTTCCGCTGTACTTTCCGCTGCGACTATTTGTATTTCAGAGACTGTCATACCATACTTTTTCTCGAATTCTTTTCCTACTTCTTTTTTCATTTTGGTAGCCATCTCTTCTAAACTATATGCACGTGTTAGAGCTTGTATTTCTTTTTTCTTCGAATCTATTGAATTTTTTACAGATCCTTCTGCTACATACTTCTCTTCATTAAAATTTGCGATTACTTCATTCACATCTGTTTGCAATAGTTTAAAAAGAGGCGTTAAAATTAAAACAACTAATAATAAACTTACAACGAATTTGACGTACTTCTGCAAATTAGAATTTGGAAGAATAAGATGCAGCATTGTCGCTAAGAGTAAAAAAACGATAATATTTCTAATCCACTCTGTAACAAATTGCATACCCTTCACCTCCTACCGCATCATAAGTGTAATGTTCCCCGCAGCAATAATAATTGTGATACTTAAAAAGAACATAAATGATACGATAGCTAAGCAAGCAAATACATAAATGATGCTTCGCCCGATAATATCTAAACATTGAATAATTGCTCCGCTGCCAACTGGCTGTAATACTGCTGCTGCGAATTTATAAATAAACGCGATACAAAAAATTTGAATCGCTGGAAAAGCAACAATTAAGCATAGAATGACGAGCCCGATAATTCCGACTGTGTTTTTTAATAATCCGGATGCACTAATAACAGTGTCCGCCGCCTCTGTAAACATTCTTCCTACTACAGGAATAAAGTTCCCTGTTACAAATTTAGCAGTTTTCACAGCGATTCCATCAGCAACCGCTGTCGCTGTTCCTTGTACAGATAATACCCCTAAAAAAATCGTTAAAAAAATACCGATAATCCCAACGCTAACGTTTTGCAGAAGCTTGGACAATTTCGTAACTTTATATTGATCACTCATCGTACTTACAATACTTAATATCGTTGCAAGTAATAAAAGTGGTAGAACGATATAATTCATCAAAAGCCCGCTCGTGTTCATTAAGAAGATGATAATCGGATGAAAAAACGATACAGATACAACACCACCTCCAGTTGCTATGAGTGCAAGCAAGATTGGCAATAGCGCTAATATGAAATCTACCATTGTTTGTATCGTTTCTCTTGCATATGTCATGACGACATAAAAACTATTTAATGCGAAAATAATCAGTACCATATATACAACAGCATCCGCAATTTTACTTACACTACTCTTTGAAAATGCAGATTGCAGTGATTGCAACAATGCACTAAAAATTGTAAGCATAATAAGCGTTCCAAGTAGCTTCCCATTTGCAACAAGCTCGTGAAATAAATACTTTAATAAACCTAGCATCCACTCTTTTATAGAAATTTCTTTTTCTCCCTTTACGAACTCCATAAAGCTACCTTTTTGACTCTCTGGTAAATAACCTCCATATTTTGTAACAAGCCCGTCCCAAAATTGCTTCACATCTTCAATTCCGAGCTTATCCAATTGTTGATCAACGACGTTTGTTTCTACAGGAGAAGCTTGTACAACAACCGGTAAAGAAAAGAAAAGGAAGCAAGCAAATAGCAGCTTAGCTCCAAACCCCCTCAACATTCACTCCCCCTTATCCCGTCGGTAAAAATCCGAGAATAGTCTCAATTACAACCGTCAAAATAGGAATTGCCATTACTAGAATTAAGATTTTTCCAGCCAATTCAATTTTCGAAGCGATTGCACCCTGCCCTGCATCTTTTGTAATTTGCGCTCCAAACTCAGCAATATAAGCAATCCCAATAATTTTTAGCAACGTTTCTACATATACGTTGCTAACTTTCGCTTCACTCGCTACTCTCTCAATCATTTGTAAAATAGAGTGAATTTGATCAATTAAAATAAGAAACATCACGCTACCTACGAACACAATAAATAACGACGTAATGCTAGATTTATGCTGATTCAATACAGCGGCTAAAAACGTAGCAACGAGGCCTAATCCGACAATTTGTATAATTTCGATTCGAACCGCCTCCTTTACTGGAAGAGAAAGACACTCTTAATCTTGTCGAATAGCGTATTAATTAAAAATGCCACATGAAATAAAATAACGACAAAACCGACAAGGATAACCCAATTTGCAATATCCTCTCGCTTTAATTCTTTTAGTACGGTATGAATAAAAGCTAAAACAATGCCGATTCCGGCGATTTGAAATATTAATCCAACATCAATGGACATCGCCTTTCTCCCTCCTATAGCAGTAAAATTACGATAAGTAGCCCCGCTAGTACCCCTAAGCTCTTGATCATTTTTTCATATTGCAGTTGTAACGCTTTCGCTTCTTCTTCTTCTCTCTCTAAATGTGTAATGCATAAGCGTATATGTTTTTGTTGTGATTCACGATCATGTTGTCCGAGCGTTTCGCCAAATTGCTGCAAAATCTCGTACTCAGTTTGTTGAAATGCTGTTAGCTTCCAATTTTCTTTCAAACTATCTATCCAAGCTTCTCTTACTGTTTGTTCTCCACTTCCTAGCCTTCTAGCGAAACTTTGAAATATCCAATTTAACGGCTTCGGCATTTGTTTCACTAATCGCTCGGCGGCTTCAGACAAAGGTGTATGCCCATACATAATTTCTGCCTCTAATGATTGAAGTGCCGCTTTTAATAATCTAAGTTGCCGTGGCCTCTCGCTATATCTTTTTGCGTATGAAAATCCGAAAAAGGTGCTGACCGCAACGATTAACACTGCACCAAATATTTTTACCATACGCCCTCAGCCTTTCTATGAGGCAATACCGATTTTCCATATTTATCTTTCACTTGCATAACTGTTCCTGGCCCTCTTGCTTTTGATAGCTCCACAAACCTATCAAATATACCGAGCTCCAGCACCGCTTTTAGTGATGGACGTTTCACAACATCATCATAAGAAAATCCATGTGCACTTATAAAAAGCTGAACTCCTGCATGCACCGCCTCCATAATTGCTTCACTATCTTCTTTACGTCCGATTTCATCTACAATCAAAACATCTGGACTCATAGAACGAATCATCATCATCATTCCTTCAGCTTTTGGACATGCGTCTAACACATCTACTCGCGTGCCAAAGTCATATTGCGGAATACCTTTCACGCAGCCTGCAATTTCTGACCGTTCATCTACAATCCCGACTTTACAAGAAGGAATTTTTGAAGCACTTACACCTTGACTCATGCAGCGTGCTACATCTCTTAAAAGTGTTGTTTTCCCCGTTTGCGGCGGGCCAATAACCATCGTATTTAACCATCGTGATTCATACAAATACGGCAAAAGTGGTTCAGCAATTCCTATTTTTTGACGAGCGATACGAATATTAAAGGAAGAGACATCTCGAATCATTTTCACTGCGCTTTTTTCTGTAATGACTTTTCCCGCCAAGCCGATTCTATGTCCTCCTCGAAGTGTCACATACCCTCGTTTTAATTCCTCTTCCATCGTATAAATTGAGAATTGACTTAACTTATTCAATAAATAAATAGCATCCTCTGCTGTAACGACATAGTCATAAAAAAACACTTCGCCATGAGCAATACACTCTAGCGGTCTTCCAATTCGAACACGAATTTCCTCTAGAGCATCGTACTGCTTACAACTTTCCACTAACTGCTTCATCGTTTTCGGTAAAACTTCTAATACTTCTTTCATCAGCTTCTCCCCACTATACTCGACTTACTTATTTCAACAACGCGATAAAAATGCAGCCAATTCCAAGCGCTAGAAAAAAGAGTTTCAAGAAAGAAATCTCACTTGCCACACTCGCTATACCTATTGTCATTGTTAAAATTAATACGGTCGGTCCAACAAACGCCAACATACCATTTATAAACAATGCTTTCTTCGCATCATTCACATAAAGCATAAGCAAAGCGGCGAATATTTCCGCGCTACCTGAAAACAACCGAAGTAACCCCATTACAAGCACGGATGTTTCCATTGCCGCTAGCCACTGTTTCATTCTCCCACCTTCTCCCATAACGGTTACTAATGCTGTCTGCTACAAAAGAGTATATTTGTACAACCATATGCAAAGGTTGTCTATTTCAGAAGTAAAAACATAATTTTTATCTAACGTCTTTTAAAAATCAGAATATTTGTATTATTTAATGGTATATTATGGTACATTTAATTTAAAAGGGGTATAGACGATGCAGCATGAGAGACAGAACTACAGTCATCTCGCGTACGATCGTATCGCGCCATTTTTTCAAATTAGCTATATGTACAAAATAAGGGGGAAAAATATGAAGGTATTAAAAATTAGTTTAACGATTGTAGTAGAATTAGCTCTTATTTATCTTTTTTCATTATTGGTCAGTTGGTCATTTATGGAGGCCTTTTTCCTTGGTAGTTTAGCAATATTTGCAATTACGTGGCTAATTATTATGAGTAATCATAGAAACAACATTACAGATCATGCCATCAGTAAAACACTGACTGGCGTTGAGACTGGCGAGATAAAACCATTTCAAATTGTTTTGACTCCGTACATTATGGGTACCCTTTCACTTGTCTTAGTTAGTTTTGTTATAACCACGATTTATTATCTGCCCTATTTCCTATAAAAAAAGCACTCGTGATAATCACGAGTGCTTTTCTACTATGCACGAGAAACGTATTTACCTTCACCAGTGTTGATGATAAGCATTTCGCCTTCGTTAATGAAGATTGGTACTTGTACAACAAGACCAGTTTCTAATGTAGCTGGTTTTGTTACGTTAGAAGCTGTATCTCCTTTAATACCTGGCTCTGTTTCTGTAACTTGTAATTCAACTGTGTTTGGAAGTTCAACACCAAGTACTTCATCTTGGTATGTCATAATAGATACTTCCATGTTTTCTTTTAGGAATTTAAGTTCGCGCTCGATTTGTTTTTCACCAAGTTCGATTTGCTCATAAGTTCCGTTATCCATAAATACGTGAGACTCACCGCTCGCGTATAAGTATTGCATACGACGGTTTTCGATGTGTGCTTTTTCTACTTTTTCACCTGCACGGAATGTTTTCTCTTGAACAGATCCTGTGCGAAGGTTACGTAGTTTAGAACGAACGAATGCAGCACCTTTACCTGGCTTTACGTGTTGGAAATCCATTACTTGCCATAGGGCATTGTCCACTGAAATTGTTAAACCTGTACGAAAATCGTTTACTGAAATCATGTAAAAAAATCCTCCTGTATATTACAAAATAATAAGTTCTTTTGGTGATTTCGTAATTACTTCATTACCTTCACTTGTTACAATGATATCATCTTCAATACGTACGCCGCCAATACCTGGAATATAAATACCTGGTTCTACTGTTACAGCCATACCTGGTTCAAGAACTGTATCAGAACGGAACGCTAAACCTGGTGCTTCATGGATTTCAAGACCGATTCCATGACCAGTAGAGTGTCCGAAGTATTCACCATATCCTTTTTCCGTTATGTAATCGCGCGTTAACGCATCCGCTTCACGGCCTGTTAAACCAGCTTTAATACCGTTCACACCACATAGTTGTGCTTCTAAAACGATATTATAAATTTCTTTCAATTTATCAGATGGTTCACCAACTGCAATCGTACGAGTAATATCAGAGCAATATCCTTTGTAATAAGCGCCGAAGTCTAATGTAACGAAATCTCCTGTTTCTATCACTTTTTCAGATGCCACGCCGTGCGGTAATGCCGAACGAAGACCTGAAGCAACGATAATATCAAACGAAGAAGATGTTGCTCCTTGTTTTCTCATGAAAAATTCAAGTTCATTTGACACTTCAATTTCAGATACTCCCGGACGAATGAATGATAGAATATGTTCAAAGGCAGCATCTGCAATCTGTGCAGCTTCCTTTAATATCTTAATCTCTGAATCAGTCTTTATCAAGCGTAACTTTTCTACAAGCCCAGAAGTTGGGATAAATTCAGCATCGATCGCTTCTTTATGCGCTGAATAAGAACTATATGTAAGAGTATCTTGCTCAAAGCCAAGCTTTTGAATTCCTAGTTCCTTCACTTGCTTTGCAACTTCATCAATGATTAATCCTGCATGCTGTACAATCTCGTATCCAACTGCTTGTTTACTAGCCTGCTCTACATAACGGAAATCTGTAATAAATTGAGCACGATTTTTCGAAATCAGTACAACACCAGCTGTTCCTGTGAAGTTAGCCATATATCTACGACTATGTTCATTTGTTAACAAAATACCGTCAATACCAGCCTCATCAAATGCACTTCTTACTCTTTCGATTTTCCCCATTACTTTATGCCTCCCTCAATTTCTCCATTACTGCAAATAACGCTAACTTATAGCCATAAAAACCAAATCCAACAATTTGTCCCGCACAAACAGCTGCCGTCACAGATTCATGACGGAACGACTCACGCTGGTGAATGTTAGAAATATGTACTTCAATAACAGGAATCGAAATGCTCGCAATCGCATCTCGAATCGCATAGCTATAATGCGTAAATGCTCCAGGATTTAAAATGATCCCTTCATATATATCTTCCGCCTCATGAATACGATCGATAATCGCACCTTCATGATTCGATTGGAAACATTCTAACTCCACTCCCATCGTTTCTGCTTCTTGCTTCATGTCTGCTTCAAGTGTCGCTAGCGTGCCCTTACCATATACATTTACCTCCCTGACACCGAGGCGATTTAGGTTAGGACCGTTTACGAGGAGTACCTTTTTCATATGCTTAAAACTCCTTAATATTAAATATCTATACAACATTTTAACATAGGAGTTACTTATTTGAATAGTTCGTCTTCTCTTCTCCTTCTCGCTCAGCTTTATTGGTATTTACTGCGTAGGAAACAGAGTATGCTATAAACACACCATACAATATAAAAATGCATATCGTCGTCACAATTGTTTCTTTCGGTAAATGAAGTGCGCTTTTAATAGCAGGCGCTATTAACCCCATTCCGAAAAATAGTAACGCCCACCAAAATAGGCCATAAATCATCCCTGGAAGAATTCCTTCAAACTTTGCCAAAAACGCTTTATACAAAAAGGCAATTAAAATCGAAAGTAGTCCCATACAAACAATTCCTGACACATTGCCCCATACCCCTTCTTTCCAGCTTCCAAAGGCAAATGGTAAAAGTAAATAGTTCGGTCCCGCTTCCGTAAATGAAAATATATGAAGGAAATACCATATCCCTCCCCAAAAGATTCCACCAAATAAACCAATTTGTACAAAATTTCTTGTTCCTAATTGTTCTTGACTCACATCGACACCTCCGCTCAATAGTATGCCCGAAACTATTTTGAACCATGTTTAAATACTGCGAAATTTGTCTATAAAAAGAATAAGAAATGTCCGACTCTCGTAACATTTTTCCTTGTCATATACTTGTATTTGTCGATAAAATAAAGGAAACTCGGTGATTGTCTTATTTCAAAATGACAGAACCCAGTATGACAATTGCCTCTTTTTCTACATAAGAGAGAAACAAATACAGGTTGGTGTTAACATGGCAGAAGAGTCAAAACAAATATATGGCGGGCAAGCAGTCATAGAAGGAGTTATGTTTGGCGGTAGAGAATATACTGTTACAGCGGTTCGTCGTAAAGATAAATCGATTGAATTTTATCGATTACCACGCGTTCGTAATAAAGCATTATCTATGCTGAAGAAAATTCCATTTTTACGAGGTATTGCCGCTATTGTGGATGCAAGTGCGAACGGAGCAAAACATTTAAACTTTGCTTCAGAACGATTTGATGTTCACCCAGAAGAAGACGAACAAATTGCAAATAACAAAGAAGAACAATCGAAATTAACGATGGTATTAGGAGTTGCAGCAGTTGGTGTTTTATCTTTCATATTTGGTAAAGTCATTTTCACAGCAGTTCCTGCACTACTAGCTGAATTAACGAGACCGATTTTCCCCTCTCATACAGGGCAAATCATTGTCGAAAGTGTCATTAAGCTCATGCTATTATTGAGCTATATATACTTTATTTCTTTAACCCCACTTATTAAGCGGGTATTTCAGTACCATGGTGCGGAGCATAAAGTAATTAATGCCTATGAGAATAACCTTCCAATGACTGTGGAAAATGTACAAAAACAAACTCGCCTTCATTATCGCTGTGGCAGTAGCTTTATTATATTTACAGTCATTATTGGAATGTTTGTTTATTTCCTTGTCCCTACAGATCCACTTTGGGCCAGAGTCGTAAACCGAATTTTATTAATTCCAGTCGTTCTCGGCATTTCTTTCGAAGTGTTACAATTTACAAATCGATTACGCGATATTCCAGTATTACGCATACTTGGATATCCCGGATTATGGCTGCAACTGTTAACAACGAAAGAACCAACAGATGATCAAGTGGAAGTAGCCATTGCATCGTTTGAAGAATTATTACGTTTAGAAAACAAACAATAATTATTTAAAAATGGTGTTCAACTCCTTTCCTCATCGTTAATATACTATTTTTAATATATGTTTTTAGGAGGTGTCCCTTATGAACGGTCGTTCGTTTACTTTCGCTATATTTGTGCTTATTATCGGATTAGCAATATTCGGCCTTGTTTCATCTGTCATTACAGACCCAATGGGAGTGTTAAGAAATATTGGTATCATGTTGGCTGTCGTTGGTATCTTTTATTTACTCTACAAAATGTTTACAAACTCTAGTGGTTCTGCAAATTCGCAAAGCTCTTATAAGCGTGCTGCAAAACAATCGAACCGCAAACATGGGAAACAAAATGTAGCACCCCTAAGCAATTCATTATTTAAATCAAACGCTTCTAATGAAAAAGGAAAAAAAGGCACTCCTTCCACTTTGAAGCGAAAAAGAAAACAATCTCATTTAACTGTCATTGAAGGTAAAAAAACAAAAAAGAAAGACCGTGCTTCCTTTTAGGAAATACGGTCTTTTTTTATATTTTGCAGTACTTCTTTCAAACTTTTATCTTTCATACTTTCAATTCGAAGGTGATGATTTTCAAAGGGTAAGTTCCGTGTCACATCATTAGGTACTACGACACACTTTAATCCTGCTGCAATTGCTGCCTTCAATCCGTTTAACGAATCTTCAAATACAACAGCTTCAGACGGATCAATCCCTAAATCTTCTATCGCAATTCGATAAAGTGCTGGATCCGGTTTTACCTTTTCAACATCGTCTCTCGTTTTAATGACTTCAAAATAATCTCGAATTTGTAGCTCTTCCAAAAAAGGAATAATCCATTCTCTAGATGAACTGGAAGCTAATGCGATTTTCAATCCCATTTCTTTCGCTTCCTCTAAATATTCTTTTACCCCGTCACGAGCTTCTGGTATTTTCATTTTCTCTTTATGTAAAGTTTTCACTTTTTCTTTTAATGTATGCTTATTAAATTTCTCTTTTAATTGCTCATTTAAATATGCATATAGTACATCATCTGTCGTTCCAATACATTTTGCAAATTCCTCTAAAGGTAACTCCCCGCCATACTCACGAACGGCGTCTCTGAAAGAGTGAAACCATATTGTTTCTGTGTCCACAATTAATCCATCAAAATCAAAAATAATTGCTTTCATAATTCTCCCATCCTTTTCGATTGAAATAAAAAAGGAAACGACATACGTTCCCCTTAATTACTTTTCTCTTCATTTGCTTTTTGAACACCACGAAGTGTTTCCACTCGAACCTCATCTTGTTCAAAGTATTGCACTAAATCACCGATGCGGTCAATTGCTTCCCAACTTAAATGATGTTCAATTCCTTCTACATCATTGTAAATCTTGCTTTCATCCAAACCGATAATACGCATAAATTGCTCTAGCAAGTCATGACGGTATACGAGACGTTCTCCGATTTTTTTACCTTTTGATGTTAATACAAGCCCTCTATATTTTTCATAAATTAGATATTCATCTTTGTCTAATTTTTGCACCATTTTTGTTACAGAGGATGGATGTACACTCAGCGCTTCAGCAATATCAGATACGCGGGCATAACCCTTTTCATCAATCAACAAATAAATTTGTTCAATATAATCTTCCATACTAGGGGTAGGCATCGGTTTCCTCCATCCAATTTCATTTTGCTCATTCCGTACGAAGCAATCAATAAAATGATACACCAGAAAGAATAACGTGACAAGTTGAAAACAAGCTTAAATATATAAAACAAAAAAGAATCTGTATTTGTATACAGACTCTTCTTAAGTAAAGTATTGTATTTCTGCATCAGGAAAAAACTCATGTATATAACCTCTTATTGTTTCTTCTAATACTTCCGCATCATCTTTTTTATATACGTATTTCCCGATTCCGTATCGTCCCCATTTATATTTACGCTTCTCTTCATCCATTTCAAGTTTCGAATTAGGATAACGCTCTTGAATGACCTTTTTTGCCGGTTTTGTAAAGCGATGTTGAATTAATTCAAACGTTAAATTCGGTATCGACAAATCTTTTAGCGCATTGTACAGTCGCTCAAATAGTTCACGGTATCCTTCTTCCCATCCTTCATGCATATAAAGTGGCGCAACTATAAAGCCAAGTGGATAACCCGCGCCTGCTACTTTACGTGCCGCCTCAATACGCTCTTCAAACGGTGATGTCCCCGGCTCAAAATTTTTAATCACATACCGTGAATTAATACTGAAGCGAAAACGAGTTTTCCCATTATGTTTTGCATCTAATAAATGATCAACGTGCGAATATTTCGTAACGAAACGTAAACGCCCGTGCTCACTTTCTCCAATGAATTCAATCGCCCGCTTTAATGCATGTGTTAAATGATCAATCCCAACGATATCTGATGTACAAGCCGCTTCAAATCTTGTTATTTCAGGTGTTCTTTCATCCATATATTGCTTTGCCTTCTCAAATATTTCATCAAGATTAACATACACGCGAACGTAAGGCTTACTCCCAAGTGTCGTTTGCAAATAACAATAATGACAATGCCCCATACACCCTGTTGCAAGCGGGATTGCATATTCAGCTGACGGTTTTGACGTATCAAACTTTAATGTCTTCCTAACCCCAACGACAAGCGTTGCCTTTGCAGTACGATACTTTTGCAAATCATTTTCACCTGGCAAATTTCTAATTTGATTATGAGATGTCGTTTCACGAATTTCTAATCCCATCTTCGTAAACTTCTCATACAGCTCTTTTCCAAGCGGATATTCAAGTGCCTTCGGTTCAAAATAAACGAGTTTTGGCATAAATGGTTTCATACGTTTCCCTCCTCTCGTTAGTATGGGGAATGTTGAAAAATTAAAACTCATAAAAGTTTTCCACGTCAGTAACTTGCGTTGCAAGTTACTGGATGCTATAATTTGGATATCAGCTACCTTGCAACGCAAGTTACCTGAATAAAAGGTGGTGAAATCATGCACAGCCAAATGTTAAAAGGTGTGCTCGAAGGTTGCATCCTATACATCATTTCACAAGAAGAAGTGTACGGATATGAACTGAGTACAAAATTAAATAAACACGGATTTACATTCGTAAGCGAAGGAAGCATATATCCGTTATTGTTACGTATGCAAAAAGAAAAGTTGATTGAAGGAACATTAAAAGCCTCCTCACTCGGTCCAAAACGTAAATATTATCACGTAACCGAAAAAGGATTAGAACAGCTTGAAGAATTTAAACAAAGCTGGGGAATGGTTTCAACAACCGTAAACAACTTATTACAAGGGGAGTGATAGGGATGAATGCACAAGACATGATTGAGTTGAATAATAAAAAACGTGAGCTTTTAACTTCCGAAAACGAAACTGCTTATGGCGATATGTTAGTATACCTTCGGTTATCTAATGTACCCGAACATCAAGTGGAAGAACTTTTGTTAGAAATATTAGACCACCTTATCGAAGCACAAACAGAAAATAAAAATGCTTACGACATTTTCGGAAATGATTTACAATCTTACTGCGATGAACTTATATCAGCTTTACCAGCCCAAACAAAATTAGAAAAAACTTCTTTAATCGGTTTTGTTATTAGCTTACTTCTTGCTATACAGTTTGGAATGGATGCCCTTGCTTCTCTTTTCATTTTCCTGTTTGAAAAAAATACCGATATAACAAGCCCACCTTTTAGCATCCCTGGAACTACTTTGTCTGTTTCACTCATTATTCTAGGAATACTGCTTATATTACATTTATTAAAGCGTTACTCTTTTAATAAAAAGATAAATTGGAAAGGACGAATTCTATTCGGACTCGCTTTTGCTACTCCATTTTGTTCAGCTATATTTGTAAATATTTATTTTAGAAAGCAACCTTATTTCCTTTATCATCTAACCTTTTGGCAAAATGCCTTAATTGCTATCTTATTTTTTGTTTTATATAAATTACTATATAAAAAATCAAATTTTTAGCAGCCTTTCAAAAGGCTGTTTTTCTTCTGTCTAATTTTACAAATTGAAAAATTTCATAAAGAAAATAAGAAAAATGCAAAATAATTAAAGTTAATTGTTGACGTGATGCTTTTATTATCGGTATCATAAATCTTCGTGAGCAATTATTTTTCGTTATACGATTTTTTTATTATTACTGAATTTTTGAGAGGAGAAATTAGATGTCAGTTAAGAAGAAAACGCAAGTACGCACCGGCAAAATGGTACGTGAACTAATGTTAGCAGACGAAGATGTAAATGCTTCGCTAATTATGGTATATAGTGAAAACGGTGTAAACGCAGAAATTAAAATCGAGGGCTTAACGCCGAAATGTAACGAAGAATTATTTTTGAGCGGAAACGTGGATTGGAACAAGAGTGTTATTTATAAAATTGTTGATTTCACTGGGAACGCTGAAGTTGGTAAAGTTACATTAACAGCGATGAACAAAAATAATGTTTCTCTAGAAGTTGAGCGCGTTATGTGGAGCAAAGAAAATAAAGAAGCTGCTGAGCAAGAAGAAACAGTTGTAGAACCTACTCCGAAAAAAGAAGTAGTTGTAGAAGCTCCAAAAGCAGTTACACCTGCTCCAAAACCTGTTACGCGAGTAGAAACACCTGTAGCACCTAAACCTACTCCGGTACCAACGCCGAAGCCAGTAAGTGTAGAAGCAGCTGTGGAATTATCTACTCCAGCACCTGTGAAAAAAGCAGTACCAACTCCAGTTACAAAGCAAGAGACAGCACCGGTTGCGCCTGCAAAACCGAAGCACCCTGCTTTGACTGAAACAAATACAAAACTACAAGAAAATTATGTGAAACTCGTGAAAAAGACAATTGAAGTTTGTCAAGATTACGAGCTTGGCATCGACATAGATGATTCTATTGAAAGCTTAAAACAAGAACTACAAAGCCAAGGTATTAGCGTTACATTCGACAAAGAAATTATGGACGTTGTAAATCGCCTTCGTTCTTTACAAGATAAAGGAATCAAAGTAGAAAAAGTACTTAATTTACTATAAAAAATAAGAGGTGGCAATTGCCACCTCTTATTTTTTATAATTCCATTCCTTACTTTCATACTTCTCTTTTGCTAATGTTTGCACTTCATGTAACTGTTCTTCTGTTAATTCATACGGAACAAGCTCTACATCTAATCCTTTTTCAAACCCAACCTCAAACGCTTTAATTAACTGCTCGATTGTAAACGTACGGTCTGTTAATTCATTAATTGCTACCGCTTTAGAAGAGAACATACTCTTCATACGTTCTTTTACACGTTCATTCGGGAATAAAAACAGATCATATAATTCATCTAAATCTATTTCTAACGGAATCGATCCGTGCTGTAAAATCACACCTTTTTGACGTGTTTGAGCACTACCTGCGATTTTTCTTCCTTCTACTACAATTTCATACCAAGACGGTGCATCAAAGCATACGCCTGAACGTGGATTTTTTAAATTTTCACGGTCTGCTTCCGTTTTTGGAACTGCATAATACGCTTCTAATCCTAATGCCTTAAAACCGTCTAATAAACCTTGCGAAATAATACGATACGCTTCTGTAACTGTTTTTGGCATATTTGGATGATCTTCAGACACAATAACACTGTACGTTAATTCTTTATCATGTAGTACACCCCTGCCGCCTGTTTGACGACGAACGAATCCATATTGCTTTTCGTTAACTACATCCATATTAATATCTTTTTCAACACGCTGGAAATACCCAACTGTTAATGTTGGTACTTCCCATTCATAAAAACGAATGGTTGGTGGCATTTTCTTTTCACTTTGCCAATTTAATAAACATTCATCTAACGCCATATTAAATGCCGGTGAACATTGACCAGAGTTAATATAACACCATTTTTCTTTTCCCATCCTGCACCTCATATAACCAATTATTTTTCACATTCTCTAGTCTACCAAATTCGACAAAATTTGTGAAAGAATACGAAATTTCTTCTTATATGCAAATGAATCTGTTGCATAAATACATACGGGCATTATAATATTGAAAGTAGGATAAGAAAAAAGGGAGCGATAGAACCGTGTCAACAACTTGGATTATTTTATTAGCCGTAATCGTAGCGTTCATCGGTTACACTGTATGGATGTATTTCTATCAGAAAAAATTAATTAAAACACTTTCAGAAGAAGAGTTTCGCGCTGGCTACCGTAAAGCACAGCTTATCGATATTCGCGAAGCAGACGAATATACTGCAGGGCATATTTTAGGCGCACGTAACATTCCGTTATCACAAATTCGCCTTCGTCATAAAGAACTTCGTAAAGATCAACCAGTTTACTTATACTGCCAAAGCGGATTCCGTACTGGTCGTGCGGCTCAATACTTAAAGAAACAAGGCTACAAAGATTTCTACCAATTACAAGGTGGATTCAAAACGTGGACTGGAAAAATTAAAAAGAAATAATAACATACAAAAACTAGCTGAATAATTCAGCTAGTTTTTTCATTCCATATTATTCGCAATGTATAATAAATTTTGCTTAATTACATTTTTATCATTCTCTTGTGCATTACGATACAAAATCTGATATTCAAGTCCTTTCTCTTTCCAGATAAGCGTAGCAAATTCGTCTCCTCGCTCAGTATCATCCTTATTTTTAAAATAAGCGAGTGCTCCATTATTCAATTTCATTTGTTCTTGAAATCGCTTCTCTTCCACGAGATCCGGAAAACTATAAGGAAAGTTCGCAACATTTAACTCAATATACTCATTTCTCCCCGACTCCCGCTGTTTATATTTAATCATCAAAACAGTGTTCTTTTTTCCAATCGTTCTGACTTCCCCCTTCACATCACTCGTAATGTCATACGGTAAAAACGCCGGAACTTTAAATTTCACTGGAAAATATTTTGGAAGCTCCTTCAGCGGAATTGGATCCGTAACACGATCCATAGCTCCCCCTGTTGTTCCCACAAAGTTTTTCTCTTCTTGCATCGTTTGCTGAAACGAACATGAACTTAGCACTAGACTAGAAAACACGAAACAAATGATTCTTTTTTTCAATTTGTTTCCGCCCTTTCTTCATACCGCTATCTTTACGAATGAAGCGTTTATATGCTATTCATATTCGCTTCATTAACAAACTCCCCCTTTGAAAACTTTCCACGTTATTCTCACACATTTTGACAAAATCTCTTTTATAGACGCAAAAAAGACCCCCATCATTCTCACGCCCAAATGAAAAGGTTACGCGAATAACAGAAGTCATGTTTATAACATAGTTTGTGAAAAGCTTTTCAGGTCAAGATTTTTTCATTCTTATTATTTTCCCTTTATAATAGTGGAAAGAGGTGATACATATGGCCAATATAAAACAAATTGCAAAAACCGCTGGTGTATCCATATCAACTGTTTCCCGCGTCCTTAATAATCACCCTTACGTAAAAGAAGAAAAACGTAAGCGTGTTCTAGATGCTGTTGAAGAATTGAACTATGCCAAAAATATCAATGCTATTCATTTAATAAAGGGAAAAACCTATACGATCGGGGTTATGCTCCCTTTCATTAATGTTCCTTACTTTAGTACCATTATTGAAGGAATTGGAAACGAAGCGTTAGCAGCTGGATATCACATTAATTTATGCCAAACGAATTACGATAGCATTGAAGAAATTCGCGTTCTTGAAATGATGAAAATGAAACAATTCGACGGAATGATTATTTGCTCTCAAACGAGTTCATGGGAACAAATTGAACCTTTCGCCAAATTTGCCCCTATTATTTCATGCGAAAAAATGAACCACCCCCTCATTTCATCTATCTATGTAGATCATTACGAAGGCTTCCGTCTCGGCACTGCCTATTTACTCAGTAAAGGGCATGAGAAAATCGGGATATGTTTAGCAAGAAAAACGAGTGCAAATTCTATAGAGCGCGAAAAAGCATTCGCAGATACACTTCGGAACGCAGGTAAAACGGCACATCCTGATTGGATTTTTCATCAATGCTATACAATGCAAGACGGTGCACAAATACTCCATCGTATTTTAAATATGAAAAATCGTCCAACCGCTATTTTTACAGCGAACGATCAAGTTGCAGCTGGTTTATTAACAGAGGCGCGAAAACATGGCATTCGAGTCCCTGAAGATCTCGCTATCCTCGGATTTGATAATCATGAAATTTCAAAGGCGCTAGAAATTTCAACTATTGAGCATCCTGGTCTCGCAATGGGCTCACATGCTTTTTCTTTATTCCATAAACAAATCCAGAGCGAGCAAATTGTTGGGAACGCAAAAGAGCTTTCATTCCATTTAATTGAGCGAGATACTGTCTAAAAAGAGCGTTACCTATTGCGCTCTTTTTCAGCTCTTCCCCTATTGACTTTATATTTTCCATCTCATATAATGAACCTAACGAACGGTAGGTAGGGGATGAAAATGACAGCAAACCGCATTAAAGCTGTAGCACTTTCTCATTTCGCACGCTACGGCTATGAAGGAACTTCATTAGCAAATATTGCTCAAGAAGTTGGGATTAAAAAACCATCGATTTACGCACACTTTAAAGGAAAAGAAGAGCTATATTTTATATGCTTAGAATCCGCTCTTCAAAAAGATTTACAGAGCTTCACAGACGATATCGAAAATTTTTCAAATTCGTCTACTGAAGAATCGCTCTTACAGTTACTAAAGGGCTACGCAAAACGATTTGGTGAAAGTGAAGAATCAATGTTTTGGTTACGAACTTCCTATTTTCCGCCCGATGCATTTCGCGAACAAATTATCGAAAAAGCGAATACACACATTGAGAACGTCGGAAAACTTTTATTCCCTATATTTAAACGTGCAAACGAGCAAAGTGAACTGCATAACATTGAAGTAGAAGACGCTCTAGAAGCTTTTCTATGCTTACTAGACGGACTTATGGTTGAGCTACTATTTGCAGGTTTAAATCGCTTTGAGACTCGTTTAAACGCCTCTTGGCAAGTATTTTGGCGAGGCCTTTCAAACTGACGGATTGCTCCTTTGCAATGCGTCGTTTTTAAGCCCTTTACCTAACGACTGGTAGGAAGGAGAAATGACATATGGCATGGATTTATGTAATCATAGCTGGTATTATTGAAATCTTTTGGGTCATTGGACTAAAACACGCGGAGGCACCACTTGAATGGGCTGGTGTTGCATTATTAATTACAATTAGTTTCGTTTTATTATTTAAAGCTTATAAAGATTTACCTGTCGGCACTGTATATGCAGTCTTTACAGGAATTGGAGCTGGTGGGATCGTTCTGACAGAGATTTTCATCTTCGGAGAACCTTTCTCTATTGTAAAAGTTTTATTAATCGGTTTAATCTTCTTCGGAGTAATTGGGCTAAAACGAGTAACAGAAGAAAAAGAAGCGAAGGAGGCCGCATAAAATGGCTTGGGTATTTTTAATTCTAGCTGGTATTTGTGAAATTATTGGTGTACTCTTTATGAAAGTAGCCACTGAAAAGAAAGGCTGGGCACCAAAAGTTATTTTAATCGCTAACTTCGGCGTAAGCTTCTTCTTCTTATCTCTTGCGATGGACACATTACCGATGGGAACTGCTTACGCGATTTGGACTGGAATCGGAACTGCCGGAAGTGCACTTCTAGGTATTCTTATTTTCCGTGAATCAGCGGATTGGCGTCGACTTGCCTTCTTAAGCTGCATTCTATGCGGCGCTGTTGGCTTAAAACTATTAAGCTAACGTGAGGTGAATGTCATGTGGAAAGAAAAAGGAAAACAAATGTTAGCATGGATTACACTCGGGATTGTCATTCTACTGCAAATCAGTTTTCATATAATAGAATGGTTGTTTCATAGAGTCGTATCCATTCTTACATTTCTTCCTAACATGGCACTTGAAATTGCATCTATTGCTTGGTCTATTATTGCCTCCATTACAATCGTCATTATATGGAGTATCGCCAAACTATGGAATACATTATTTAAAAAGGACAGTACTTCAGAAAAAGAGTAACTGTCCTTTTTTATATCCATTCGGAATTTCTGTAGAAGTTTGATGTGATAAGACAAAGAAGACCAACTATGACAATACTGATACCAATCCCTTTATGCAAATTAGGAAATGGTGATGGTATATCTGAATAGAAATTTGCTAATATGAGACCAATTGAAAATAAAAATATCCCTATTCTATATAACCATTTTCTTTTATTCATCATTCTCCCCCTAACATTTTTCATACACTCCTTTCTTTTGGACATACTACCTAAAAAAGGAGTGGATAATATGCAAAACTCTATACATAAGCAGATCCTATTTTTATTTTTCTTCTTTCTCATTCTCGTTATCATTTTCAGCTTTATATTACATACTCCGAAAGATGTTGTACCGAATAGCCTCTCTGTTTATAAACTCTTACTTTCATATTGTCGTTATTGAAGAAGGTGCCTTACATAAGGCACCTTCTAAAATTCTCTCTTCTCATACAATTTCACTGAAACGAAGATAGATATTATGAACATGCATATTGAACTAATGAATAACATGCTGTTATATAGTTGAATTTGTTCTAGGTTGATTTCAAACAAAGTTTCTAAAATAACAATCGGTGCCATGAATATTACTATCGTAATAAAAATAGTTTTTTTATACCCTAGCCAAAACGCTATCGGTAGAACAAAACTTAAATATACTAAAATGAAGCTAATACTAGTAAACACTGTCGTTTCAATAAATTCAAATATATTAGTTCCATTTTTCATTACCATCGTAAAACAACCAATTGATACACTTATGAAAATAATAATAATCGATACGACATATTTGGCAAATACAATTTCTTTTTTCAATATTGGTAAACTATTTACTATTACTTCACTCTCATTTTTACCATCGGCTTCAAACGTTTTGATCGTCGCCATAACTGTAAAAATGACCGACATAATTACGAATACATTTCCCGTATCTTTTAAGGCCATATAAAAGAGAATAGGGTATAATATGTACCACATTAAAAACTTCCACTGAATAATAAAATCTTTTAAAATTAGTTGTTCCAAAACTATTCTCCTCCCCCTTACAAATCACGCTCACTATACAAATTAATTGAGAGTAACATAGACATAACATATAAAAGAAGCAGCACTGCTATAAAACAAATATTTACGACTAAACTCGTGCTCCAAGCATTCTCAACATCTAACCATACACTACTTACAATCACTCCACTTAATCCCCCAATTATAACTCCCATAAAATAAGCGGCCTGTTTCGAACTGCTATATTCTACCGAAAATTCAATTGGAAGTACGATCATGATATAAACCAATCCTCCCGTTATTCCGCCAAGAATCGCTCCCCACAGCATAAATCCAGTTATATGTTCATTTTGCAACTGAATTAGACCAACTAAAAGTGAGAAAACCACACCTAAAAGAACTAAAATGCTTACAAATATGTATTTTGCTATGACAATGTCTGTACGATTAAACGGTAAACTATTTAATATCTTTTCACTCTTATTCCTAGCCTCATAACTCGTCGACCATATTGTTCCAAGGATAGGTATAGTTATACTAAGCTTCAACAGAAAAGTGTCGCTACCGAAATCAACAATTGCTAGGAAAAGCAAGCATATAAAACCAACAACCCCTACCTTTCTTTGCAACATCATATCTTTTAAAACTAGTTGTTTGATCATGTATTACACCTCCTGGTATGAAAAGAGCCTCTTCTACAAATCACGTGCTTCATAAATTTTAATTGTAAGAAACATAGAAGCGATATAAATACTGACTAATGCAATGAATCCAACTATAAATACACCAATATGCACAGGATTCATAATCCACTCTAGGAATGAAGGTGTTGTTTCATTCAGCCCATCACTAATAAATATCCAAAGTATCCCCCCGACTCCTATTGATGCTGCTGATACTAGACTTCTTACTACATTCGATTTTATAGCATAATAACTAGGGAAAAAGGTGACAACTAAAAACACGGCGTAAAAAAGCCCATTTACTACTCCATACCATGGAATTTCAATGTATATAGGTGCACCGATATCACCAATAACAGCGATACCTCTTATAAGGAAAATAAGCAATAAAGTAGAGAACATGCCACCCACAATAAATATTGCACTGGAAATATATCTAGCAATTATGATATCCTTTCTGCTTAACGGTAAACTATTCATAATAATGTCACTTGTATTTCGTTCATCTATTACGATTAATATCGTAACTGAGGAAAGCGTTACAAATAAACAACTCATAGGAAACAGCATTCCATCACCGTTTTCAAATAAAAAGAATATAAAGGGTATAGTAAGATATACTGGCCATATCCCTCGAAAAAAGAACAAATCTTTATATACGAGCTGACGCATAGGCACCTCTCCCTTTCGCGGTGTAAACGATGATATCATCTAATGTAGGCTTTTCTAGTACAACCTCATTTCCAAACCAATTGACAATTGCTTGTTTATCCTTCGCTAAACCTTCAAAACCAAATTTATTTTTTCGTAATCCCACAAATAGTTCTTTTCCTTCTCGGTCTAATAAATCGTTACTTCCTTTTACGACTACGTAGTTCTCCATTAGTTCGTCTTTTTCACCAGTAAATATAATTTCTCCATCGTTGATGAACGTAATATAATCTGCGATACGCTCTAAGTCTGTTGTAATATGAGTTGAGAATAATACAGATACTTTATCTTCCATTACAATTTCTTGTAACATATCAAGTAATTCACTTCGAACAACTGGATCTAATCCTGCTGTTGGTTCGTCCATAATAATAAATTCCGCGTGGTGCGAAAGTGCGATGGCAATCGCAAATTTCATTTTCATCCCTTTTGATAGTTCTTTAATTTTTTTATACTTCGGAACTTGCAATCTATGCATATACGATTGATACTGCTCTTCGTCCCACTTTTTATATAACGGCGCAATAATACGCTTCATTTGTTCACATGTTAAATCTTCATAGTAATGATTTTCATCATATACAAAACCGATATTTTGTTTTATTTCTTTTTCGGCTTTCTTATTGTCCTTGCCAAAAATTTTTATATCGCCGCTATCTTTTCGAATTAAATTCATAATCATTTTGATCGTCGTACTTTTCCCGGCTCCATTCGGTCCGACAAATCCCATAATATATCCGCGTGGTAACGTAAAACTTATATTTTTCACTACAAAATCTTGATAACTTTTACAAACATTTTTTAGCTCTAACATCTCTTATTCCCCCTCATATAAACACGCAATCATCTGCTGTAAATCTTCAAGTGAAAGCTGCAACGCTTTACTTTCATTCACAATCTCTTCCGCTTTACTTTCCAGTAAACGTAGCCGCTGTTCTTTTAGTAGTTCATTATTTTTACGTGAAACATAAGTCCCCTTCCCAGCAACAGTTTCTATATATCCTTCTTTTTCAAGCTCCTCGTACGCACGCTTCGTTGTAATTACACTAATTTGTAATTCCTTCGCTAAGCTACGAATAGACGGTAATTGGTCTCCACCCTTTAAACCACCATTTAAAATAAGCTGGCTTAATTGTTTTCTTATTTGCACATAAATAGGGTCTTGGGAAGAATTCGAAATAATAATATTCATGTTTTCCTCCAGTGTGTGTATATACTGTATATACCTTATATATACAGTATATACACACCATCCTATTTTTGGCAAGAAAAAAAGACCAACATTTTCCTGTTGGTCTTTCGTATATGTATCACTTTTCAAAGCGATCTAACATCTCATCTCTCATTCCGAAACTCACTACCGCAATTCCTACATACATAAACAGAAGGAACGCAGGATGAACTGTGTTGTACCAAGTGCTATCAACAATTAAATAAATCGTTAATGCGACAACAAGAACAAACGCTAAGATAAACATATAAAAGTGTCTTGTGCTACCCATGATAAACTCCTCTCTTCTCACTTCACCATTCAACAGTATATTTTATCGAATAATTCGATATGACTCAAGGTTAACTTTCTGTTATGTAATCAAGTTCCACCTTTACAATGTCCTCACATGCTATCGAAATGATCGTTCCTTGCTTATCAATTGCCGTCACTTCTCTATTATCCATTACACGATGAGCTACTCTTTCTAGTACTTTTCCCTGGTCTCGATAACAAAATTCTTTTATATCTTTAATCGTTTTTCCGTTTTCTAAATGGTATATCATTCTATAACACCGATATCCCACATTTTCACCCCCAGATTGCTCGTTTTTTCACATATACATAAAAATGAGTCATTCCTATCTCATTACATCTTCTTAATTTCAATAAAATTCTAACAAAAATAAATACTTTTATCAAACCGACTTTTTCAACAAAATCACCTATGAAACTGCTTCTTTACGCCATTATGAAACAAAAAATATAAAATAGTAACATTTTCTTCATCACTTCTGCATAAAGTGAAACTTTAATTAGTTGGGGATTTTTGTTCATCCCCATTGATTATCAGCCCGCAAATCGCGGAACAAATTCTCTATACAAAAAAAAGAACCCGCATATAGCGAGTTCTTCCTTTGTTATTTTAATCAAACTTGTACAGGAGCTGGTTTTTCATAACGTAAAACTGGTTTACGTGCAGCCATCGTTTCGTCTAAACGTTTAATGACTGTTGTATGAGGTGCTTCTTGTACAACTTCTGGATTTTCTTCTACTTCTTTAGCAATTTGAATCATCTTATCAATGAAACCGTCTAAAGTTTCTTTTGATTCTGTTTCTGTCGGCTCAATCATAATACATTCTTCCACATTTAATGGGAAGTAAATTGTTGGTGGATGGTAACCGAAATCAAGCAGGCGTTTTGCAATATCTAATGTACGTACACCAAGTTTCTTTTGACGACGACCTGATAATACAAACTCATGCTTACAATGTCTATCGAATGGAAGATCATAGAATGGTGCTAGTCTTCTCATCATATAGTTCGCGTTTAATACCGCATACTCCGTTACTGCACGTAGTCCATCTGGACCCATAGAACGAATGTATGTGTATGCACGAACGTTAATTCCGAAGTTACCATAGAACGGTTTTACGCGCCCAATTGCTTCCGGACGATCATAGTTAAAGCGATAACCATTTTCCGTTTTCTCTAAAATTGGTTTTGGTAAGTACGGAATTAAATCAGCTTTCACGCCTACTGGACCAGAACCTGGGCCACCGCCGCCGTGAGGACCTGTAAATGTTTTATGAAGGTTTAAATGCACAACGTCAAATCCCATATCTCCTGGGCGCGCTTGGCTTAATACCGCATTTAAGTTTGCACCATCATAGTATAATTTACCGCCTGCATTATGGACGATTTCTGCCATTTCTAAAATGTTTTCTTCGAATAAACCTAATGTATTAGGATTTGTTAACATAAGTGCTGCTGTTTCTTCGTTTACAACACGTTTTAAATCTTCTAAGTCAACAAGACCATTTTCATTTGATTTTACTGTAATTGTTTCAAAACCAGCTACAGTTGCAGATGCTGGGTTCGTTCCGTGAGCAGAGTCAGGCACAATTACTTTCGTACGGTTAAAGTCACCATTTGCTTCATGGTATGCACGAATTAACATTAAGCCTGTCCATTCTCCATGTGCACCAGCTGCTGGTTGTAATGTAACAGTATCCATACCTGTAATTTCAATTAAATGCTCTTGTAAGTCGTACATTAATTCCATTGCACCTTGTACTGTCTTTTCATCTTGCAACGGATGAATATTTGCAAATCCTGCAAAACGAGCTACACTCTCATTAATTTTCGGATTATATTTCATCGTACAAGATCCAAGTGGATAGAATCCAGAATCTACACCGTGGTTACGGTTTGAAAGTGCTGTATAGTGGCGCATAATGTCAAGTTCAGATACTTCTGGTAGCTCTGCATCTTCTACTCGAATATAATCGCTCTCAAACACATCTTCTAGTTTCACTTCTTCTACATCTAATTTTGGTAGGCTATATCCTATGCGTCCTTCTTTACTCACTTCAAAGATAAGTGCTTGGTCTTGGTTCTTCATTGGATAGCCCCCATTTCGTTTACAAGTGTGTCAATTTCCTCTTTTGTACGAAGCTCAGTTACTGCTACAAGCATATGGTTTTCATGCTCTTTATAATCACGGCCTAGGTCGTAACCGCCGATAATATTCTTTTGTAATAATGCATCGTTTACTTCTTTCACTGGACGCTTGCAATCTACAACAAACTCATTGAAGAATGGTCCAGCAAATGTTACAGCGAAGCCTTTCGCTTCAAATTGACGTTTTGCATATTGTGCTTTAGAAATGTTTTGACGTGCCATTTCTTTCACACCTTGTTTACCAAGTGCCGTCATTGCAACTGATGCTGCTAATGCATTTAACGCTTGGTTTGAACAAATGTTAGACGTCGCTTTGTCACGGCGAATATGCTGTTCACGCGCTTGTAACGTTAATACAAACCCACGTTTACCATCTGAATCTACAGTTTGTCCAACAAGACGTCCTGGAATTTTACGCATAAATGCTTTCGTTGTTGCAAAGTAACCACAGTGTGGTCCACCAAACTGCGTTGGAATACCAAATGGTTGTGCATCACCGATTACAACATCCGCACCAAATTTTCCTGGTGGTGTTAATGCGCCTAATGATAATGGATTTGAAGAAACGATAAATAATGATTTTTGTTGATGAACGATTTTTTCAATATCAGCCAATTTTTCAACTTGTCCGAAGAAGTTTGGATATTGAACGATTACACAAGCAACTGTATCATCTACTTCACTTTGTAATACGTCTAAATCTGTTACACCATCTTTATGATTAATTTCAACAACTTCAAGATGTTGACCTTTTGCATACGTTTCAAGTACTGCTCTTGATTCTGGATGAACTGCGCTAGATACAAGAATTTTCTTTTTACGAGTATGGCCAGCTGCTAGCATTGCCGCTTCAGCTAAAGCTGTACCTCCATCGTACATAGAAGAGTTTGCTACATCCATTCCTGTTAATTCACAAATCATTGTTTGGAATTCAAAGATTGCTTGTAATTCCCCTTGTGAAATTTCTGGTTGGTATGGCGTGTAAGCTGTATAAAATTCTGAGCGAGAGATAACGTGATCTACAATTACTGGAGCGTAATGATCGTATACGCCTGCTCCTAAGAAAGAAGCGTATTCTTTTAAGTTAGCATTTTTACTAGCCATTTGAGATAACTCTTTTAACAGCTCTGGCTCTGATTTTGCTTCTTTAATTTTTAAATCCCCTTTAAAACGAACACTCTCTGGAATATCAGAGAATAACTCATCGATCGTTTGAACGCCGATCGTTTGTAACATTTCTTTTTTGTCTTCTTCTGTCATTGGAAGATAACGATGCAACATGAAATCTACCCCTCTCCCCGTTACTTTGAACGTTTATAAAATGGTGTTGGAACAACTACTGCTTTGACGCGTTTATTACGAATTTCAATTTCTACTTCTGTATCAACTGCTGCGTATTTTACATCAATTAGTGCTAAACCAATGCTTTTCTTTAACGTTGGAGATTGTGTACCACTCGTTACTTCCCCGATTTTTTCTTCTCCAATAAATACAGGGTAATGTGTACGAGGAATTCCACGTTCGATTACTTCGATGCCGACTAACTTACGAGGCGCACCGTTTTCTTTTTGCTCTTTTAACGTTTCTTTTCCAAAGAAGTCTGCTTCTTTATTTGGTTTTACCGCAAAGCCAATTCCAGCTTCAATCGGTGTAATATCTTTTGATAATTCTTGACCATACAGTGGTAATGTTGCTTCGAAGCGAAGTGTATCACGAGCACCTAAACCACATGCTTTTAAGCCTTCTTCTGCTCCAACTTCAAGAAGTTTCTCCCAAAGTTTTGCAGCATCTTCACTCTTACAGTAAATTTCAAATCCATCTTCACCTGTGTAACCCGTACGAGATACAAGTGCTGGAATTCCATCTACAAGAATATCGTTTTTAAATTTAAAGAACTTAATTTCTTTCAAATCTTCTGACACAACTTTTTGTAAAATGCCTTCTGCTTTTGGTCCTTGAATTGCAAGCTGTGCAACTTCACTAGAAACATTGACTACTTTCGCATCGCCAATTACATGGCTAGCTAACCATTCGTAATCTTTCTCGATATTTGATGCGTTGATTACTAATAAATAGTCTTCTTCACCACGTTTGTAGATTAATAAATCATCTACTGTACCACCATTTTCGTAGCACATAGCTGTATATTGTGCGCCTCCTACCTTTAAGGTAGAAACGTCATTTGTAACAACACGTTGTAAAAATGCTAAACTATCTACACCTTTTACCTCAACTTCTCCCATATGAGACACATCGAACAAACCTGCCGCTGTACGTACAGCTTCATGTTCTTCTTTAATGCTTGAAAATTGAACTGGTAATTCCCAACCACCGAAGTCGATTGTTTTCCCACCATACTTCGCGTATACATCAAATAACGGTGTACGTTGTAATGTAATCATGCTCTCTCCCCCTTATGCTTTGACAAATCAATAAAAGTTGCTCGCCATATCTAAACATTTTCACTCTGAAAAGATAGGATATACGGAATCTCATTATATTTTTTTATGAAAGCGTAAATAAAAAATCACTTTCTTGGATAAAATACGAAAGATTCCACACATTTCACACCATTATCCTAACATTATTCGCTATATTTCATCAATATTCTAGCATAAAAAATAATTTAGAATTTTTTATTCTTAATCTTATTAAATACAACTTTCAAAATTTAACCCTTTATCTTTGCCTATTCTTTAACTTTTAGTATGTGTAATAGTGCCTTATTACAAGGTTTATATAATAACGATTTTTTTAATAATTACTTTAGATTATAAAAGGTGGGAGAGTCGTAATGAATGTCGATATTTCCGTAGATCGAACGTGGCAAAACAATTTTTTAAATAGAATTGACGAAGATGGCCCTTGGACAAACTGGGATTTATATCATTTAGCTTATAAAACAGAAAAATCGTTACTTGTTCCTACTTTCGATGGATTACAAGCACCGAAACATTTATCTCATTTCACACCACTTCCTCATCAATTAGAAGTCGCTCAAAATGTCATTGAACAAATGAATGGTAAAGCGATACTGGCAGATGAAGTGGGACTTGGGAAAACGATTGAAGCTGGGCTTATTTTAAAAGAATATATGGTCCGCGGCCTTGTGAAAAAAGTGCTTATACTCGTCCCTGCCTCTCTCGTATCACAATGGGCATACGAACTAAATACAAAGTTTTTCATTCCAGCTGTAGCCCAAAGAAAAAGCTATTCATGGGAACAAGCCGATGTGATTGTATCATCAATTGATACTGCAAAACGTTCACCGCATCGCGATATCGTTTTGAACTTAGAATATGACCTTATTATTATCGATGAAGCACATAAACTTAAAAATAACAAAACAAAAAACTATGAATTTGCACAGCGTTTAAAAAAGAAATTTTGCTTATTATTAACTGCTACTCCTGTTCAAAATAAGATCGATGAAATTTTCAACCTTGTTTCTTTATTAAAGCCAGGACATTTAGGCAATCAATCCAACTTTGAAGAATATTACGCTTCAAAAAATCGTTCAGCCGAATCTGATGAAGATTTAAAAGCTCTTATTAATAAAGTAATGGTCCGAAATCGACGGCATAATACCGGGATTGATTGGCCAAAAAGACATGTACGTACAATTTTCGTTGAGTTTAATGAAGAAGAGCAAGCTTTGTATAACGGGATTGAAAATTGGCGAGGACAAGACGCCTTCACATCCGCTTTCTCATCGTTAACTTTAAAACGAGAAGCTTGCAGTAGTCGTGAGGCCGTTTACTATTCATTAAAAAAACATGTAGAAAAACGACAGAAGGAAAATGAGCATTATATAAAAGACCCGCATATTGATGTGCTAATGGATAAAATTAATCATATTCCTTTCAACTCAAAAGCGAATAAAGCTCTTGAGCTTATAAAAGAAATTGACGATAAAGTCGTCATCTTCACAGAATATCGAGCATCACAAATGTACTTACAATGGTTTTTACAACAACACGGCATTTCTTCCGTTCCATTCCGCGGCGGATTTAAACGCGGGAAAAAAGACTGGATGAAGGAGCTTTTCCAAAATCACGCACAAGTATTAATTGCCACTGAAGCTGGTGGTGAAGGGATTAACTTACAATTTTGTAGCCATATGATCAATTATGATTTGCCATGGAATCCAATGCGTCTTGAACAAAGAATCGGACGTATTCACCGTCTTGGTCAAAAGAATGATGTTCATATTTATAACTTAGCTACAAAACACACTGTTGAAGAACATATTTTGAAACTGTTATATGAAAAAATCAATTTATTTGAGCGTGTTATCGGTGAACTTGATGAAATTTTAACGAGAATTAATATGAAAAACATCGACGCGCACATTCAAGAAATATTTGCGCAGTCAAAAAGCGAAGGAGAAATTCGAATTAAGATGGAAAACTTAACATCTATTATCGACTTCGCGAAACGAAATGAAGCTGAGGTGCAAGGCTATGCAGCAACATGAAATTCATAATTACTTATACAATTTTTTCGAGGCGAATAACTGTGAAATTTTACAGCGCTCCCCTCATCTATTAGATGTGCAGTTAACAATTGAGATGGATAAATTATTAATGAATCGCCCTTTTTATTGGCACTATCTTGAGAAAACAGGAGGCGTACCGAATCCGATGCGCCTTACTCTTATTACAAATCCAGAAAATGAAGAAAACGATGGCGAGCTTATTCACTACGGTTCACCACGTCTTCATCAAATTTTTCAAACGACTAAAGAATTAGGCTCTTACATACGTTTATATGAGGAAGTACGGCATAGCGGGGCAACACATACACCGCTCCACCCTTGGCTCGGTGTAAATATTAAAGTTTCCTATCAATGTGATCGAAAAAAAGACATCCTTCACTCCATTGGGATTCATCTCATTTCTGGCACAATGATCGCAAACTTTCATGAAACATTAGCTAAAATTAAACTTACACCGAAAATACCTGACTTTTGTTTTACGCTCTCGCCTATCATTAAACCGCAAAGCGGTTTACAACGTATAGAGGACGCGTTAAAGAATATTATTGCAGAAGATGACCATACGTGGGCGAAAGAAGCAAGAGTGCGCTGGAATCACGATTTAGACCTTTTAAATCGTTTTTATGAAGAAAGTGATGAACTTCCCGAAAGCTACGAAATTGAAAAACAAGCACTGCAAGAACAATACGAGCCACGTATTACAGTGCAAATTATTAACGGTGGACTTTTTTATGTTACCGCGAATCATTTTTTATCTTAAAAGAGCTCCTTCTGCTTTAGAAGGAGCTTTACTTTGAGTTATCCTCTATCGCTATTACGCTCTTGTTGTTTTTGCTTTGCCATACGTTTTTGATGCGCACGATCCTTTGCACTCACATGATTTGCATCAGTTGGAAGATTTTCTTTTGAACGGCCAATTCCATTGCTCATCTGTTTCACTCCTTTTATATCTTTCAAAATACACCCTTATTTTCAGCTAGAGATACAATCCTTATACAAAAAAATAAGAGCAGCCATTGGCTACTCTTACTCACTCACATATTTTTGAAACATATCATGGATGCCTTTATTTACTAGGTTCGAGATCTGCTCGTCAGATTTATTCGGATAACGATCACGCAATCTGATAGATGCCTTCACCATTAAATTTTCTAATACAGAACGGCCACCTTCTCCATAAATAATTTCAGCATATTTAACAAGCCTTCCATCCTCTACTGTTGCTGGATTATGATTGAAGAAAAATTTACTCATTGTCTCCACCTCTCTCTTTTGATAACGTTTACATTTATATAGATTATTTATGTTATTTATTTCACAATATTGTATGCATGTATATTTAATTAGTTTCATTATAAAGCAACATATCGATAGTAAATATGTGATTTTCCGTCCATTTTGTGAACAAACTAAAAATGAAAGCGTTTCCTTTATTATATACTAAAAAAACTTACTACGCTAGGGGCAATTTTTTCAATCTACTAATCCCTCAAAAAGCGATATATTTTTTCTTTTCCCATTAAACCTTATACAATTTTCAGAAATTATATTATAAAATATATGTATGACTTAAGGAGGCCCTATATGAATCAAAATAAAAAAGCTATATTAGATCTTGTCTTTTATCTCGTAATCCCATTCCTCATTTGGAAATTTGCAAAACCTTATATCGATCCTTATTACGCGATGTTACTTTCCTCTGTTCCGGGGATTATTTATACACTGTATACCTTTAAAAAAGAAAAACAGTTTAACGTAACAGGGTTCTTTATTTTAATTACACTCATTTCTAATACAACGGTAGACCTATTATCTGGATCAGCTGAACGAATGTTATGGAACGATGCGTATTATCACATCGTACTCGGTATTATCGTCATATGTTCAATTTTTATAAAAAAACCACTTATGTTATATTTCGCAGCAGATATTGCCGCACTGCAAGGCCATGACCGCGATAAAAGTCGTGAACTGTATCGTGATAGTCGTATCTACCCGGCTCTACAATATTTAACGCTATTTTTCGGGCTGCAATTCATCTTAAAAAGCTTCTTAAAAATTTATTTCATCTCTGTTTTCGGTGTAGATGGCTATGGTGAAATGAGAGCGATTATGACCGCTGTTGGATGGGGCATTTCCATTTGTATCGGAATTGGATTTGTCTGGGTGAACAATAAAATACATGCCGTTACAGAAGAAAAAGAATCCGTACAGTAAATAAAAATCCCCTAGTAGCATCATACTACTAGGGGATTTTTATTTCGCTACACATATTACGAAATCGTTAACTTGATTTTTTTCTTTTATCTTTTACGTTTCGATAAAACAAAGCAGCACTTAGCGGCATAACACCAAACCACTTATTCATAAATGGCTCTTTTTCAGCACGGCGTTGTTCTTTCTTTTGTTTACGATCTTCTTTTGGAGCATCCATATACGACACAAACTGCTGTGTCACAAAGCGAACATAATCATTAGTAGACATATTATCATCACCTCTACTTGATTAGTATGTCCACTTTTTTATTGATTAATCTTTTCTTTGAATTCCTTCATAATTTGCTTTACAGACTTATTCGTCGTATCAATATGAATATGAGCCTCTTCATAATAAGCTCGGCGCGATTCAAATTTCATCACAAATGCCTCTATATCTTTCTTCTGAAATAGTGGACGTGTCGTATCTTCACGAAGCCTTTCTGCAATTACATGTGGATCACAATATAAATACACGACAGTTCCATTTTCCTTCATCCACTTTCGGTTTTCCTCTCGTTCAATGATGCCGCCACCAGTTGTAATAATTACATTACAACTCGGTAGTGAACGTAACATTTCACTTTCATATTTGCGAAAAGCCATTTCACCTTCTTCAGCAAAAATATCACGAATCGCCTTCTCCTGCTTCTCTTCAATTTTTTGGTCTGTATCGACAACATCCATATGAAGTTCTTTACTTAACGCTTTTCCAATTGTTGTTTTCCCTGCTCCCATATAACCGGTTATGTATATAGATTTCATGTTCGTTCCTCTCAATCATCCGTTATTATTTGTTATTATAACGAATGATTACATTATTTAATAAAAAAACGTTTTGTTCTTCTTATATAATGAAGAACAAAACGTTTCATACACGCTTTTACTTATAAGCGCCTCTTCTTACCCACTGCGTTGCAATCCATTTCTCACCTTTCGTTACAGGTGCCCCTCCATGTAACGTAAGCTCATTTAATGATTGGTCTTGATAAAAATACTCAAAGTATACTGCCATTCCCTTTCTAGGGTTCACAGAAAGATTTAGTTTCGGAAAGAACGTTTCTCCGCCCTCTTCTACATCATTTAAGTACATGACAAGCGTACTAATACGATTATTAGCAGCTGATCTACTATGTTCCGCAAAGTAATCATAGTGCGCTTTATATTGTTGATCCACTTCATAATTTAAAATGTGTAATCCTTCTCCATGCGACGCAGGAACATTCATGATAGATGAAATTCGTTTTTCAATCTTCGCAGTAAGTTCATTATCGTCCAAAAATGCACCACTACTCGTTCGAATATCATTTACATCACGTGATGAACCAACTTTAGAACGTGCTAACTTGCTTTTAGACAATTCAATCAATTTATCGCATTCTTCATCGCTTAATACATTTCCTAACACGACAATAAGAGGTTCTTCGAATTTTGAAATAATGTGTATTTCCCTATCTTCTGTCATAATTGCATTTCCTTTATGATCAAAAATAGTTTGTTCCTTATTTTCACCTATTTGATTGTTATTTGTCATTTCCCTATTCTCCCTAAAAAAATATGTTTGGATAGCTTGAATATATCATATTCTTTCTACCTTTCTCTTTTTTGAGAAAATTTAAACTTTCAATTGTTTTATTTATCCATTTCCTTTGAAAAGACAGCCTGTTTTAAAATGAGAAATTATGGTTTTTATCCGTATATTTCACAGACTATCCTTCTATCCAATCGAATATTTTCTCATCTTTTTTTCTATACCGGAAGCTTACTTTATAGAAAACTTCCTGCTTTATTTTGCACTGCAACGAAACGAGTATATCGTCGCTTTCAAAAACGTAATTTCCACTTGCTTCGCCCTTTTCATATTGAAAGAAAAATGTATCTTCCTTTTCTTTTTGCTGTAAGTCTTTTTTTATACTTGTAATCGATCGATTTAGTAGTTCCTCCATTACAAACTTTTGCTCTATTTCAATATAAAATTTTTTATCTATAAGTAACATATTCGTTTCGTATACAAAGAATGAAGTTAATAATACAAGAAAAATGATTGTTCCTGGCATCGTAAATCCATCTTGTTTTCTCATATATTTATTTCCATTTCACTATACCTTACAGCTACACCTTCATATATTTTCCCACTCCTATCTTTCACATTTATAAAAAGCAAATGAGGTGTTACTTCATACGAAACCATTCCAACATTTTGTAATATAATTTCTCTTCCGCGCATATTTACTTTTCTTATCAGATGATTATTCAATTTTTCATACGTCACTTCATCTCCAGTGCGAAGGCGGAAGCGCAAAAGACTATCTTTATTTTCATTGACTACTTTTTCTACAAAAGATACTTCACGAAACTCTAACTGTACTTGTCCTAAAAACACATCCCATTCCCAATTATTTAATCCTTTTGATTGGTTATTTTCTATCCCAATAAAATTTAAACGTGGCAAGAGTAAAAAGAACAGTGATAACAGAAAAAAACATACGATCATTTCTATTAATGTAAACCCAACTTCTAATTTATTTGTTCTCCTGCATAAAAGCATTGTTCCACCATTCTTCCTTTCACATCTTTCCACATAGCACAAACTTCATTTCCTCCCCAATATGTGTAATATACATTCCCGTTTATGACTTTTTCTTGCTGTTGTTTCGCACCATTCTCATACATATATAAAGCTGCTTCTCTTTTTAATAATACAAATGCTTTATAACGAATTTGTATATTTTTTCGTTCTTGCATAATCAATACTGTTTGCGGAAGTAGTAAAGACACTGCCATCATTACTATACTTAACGCTACAAGCATCTCAGCTATCACTGACCCTTTTTGACATTTCACGATACGTAAATCTCCCTCTTCCAAGCTGAAATACAATCTCATATTTATAACTTCGATACGAAAGTAAAATCGTGCCACCTCTATTAATATTTCCACTCGGATTATATGTCATCGGATTTGGAAAAGTATTCAAATCAATTTGTATATCGCTATCATATTCTCTTTTAATGATAGTAAGATTCGTACTTAGCTCTCCTATATAATACGTATGTCTATCTTTATGCCATCGTAATGTATAGTGTTTTTGACGATTTATCGCTAATTGTTGCATATATAAAATATCATTTGAAAACTGTCTTAAAAATTGGTCGACTTTTTGTTTTTCATGTAATGAATGTACGTTAAAATACGTGACCATACTTAGTACAGAAATTGCAAATAGAACGAGTAGCATTTCTAAAAGAGTAAAACCTTTTTGTTTCACAGTTTCCCAGTTGTTACTGTGCCATCATTTGAAATATGAATGGATTCACCATTCGGACACTCATCAGCTGTAATATATTTTCCATCCCTTAACTCTTTTAGCGAGGGGATTTTGTTATGCTGTAATTGGTATACCTGTATTTGAGCTTCTATAGATTTCACATAGGCTTTACATCCTGTTCCTTCGACGGATGAGCGCTGTGTAACTACATTCGGAATAATTAATAGTAATAATACAGTTATGACGACCATAACTAATAACATTTCTAAAAGAGTAAATCCCTCCTCATTCTGCATGTAAACACCCCCTAAATAGAATTCATCATTTGAAACATTGGCATAATCATCGCTAAATACATAAGAACGACTATTCCTCCAATACACGTAAATAAAATTGGTTGAATGATCACTAACATACGTTTAACTTTTTGCTCCATCTTTTCCATAATAAGATCGCTGTAGTCACCTAATTCAATCGCCAAATTGCCGTTTACTTGTCCATGCGTAATAATATAAGAAAGTTCTTCCTCATAATATCCACTTTTAGCAATAATAGATTGCAACGGTTCTCCCGCAATTAATTGGCGTTCAATTCGGCCCGCTTCATACTGAAAGAACGGATGATATTTTTGCTCCATCATTATTGTTAGAGCCTCAAGTACTGATAGTCCACCGTGTAATAAACCGCTCAATTGAGTGGCGAAATAATGTGAATGCTTTAAAATAAGAAATGTTTTTACGAGGGGGATACGAAGTTTAAATTTTACCTGCTGAATATGCGGGAGTTTCCGAAAGTAAAATATATATACGCTACAGCCAATCATAACGATAAAAATAATGCTAAAAATAAGATAGGGTAGTAGCTTAATTGCACTTAATATTTGTTCTGTAAATAACGATGCTGTAGAACCAAATGAACTATATACCATGTCAACCTGCGGCAATAAAATGCGATTAAAAATCCACATCATGATTATTAAAAAGAACGCCAAAAACATAGGATACTGCATGATTTTCATCATATCTTTCCTATACTTATCCTTTTTATAAAGAAGTGCGCTCCCTTGTTGCAATGCAAAAGAAATATCACCATGTTGCTCGGCATAAAATAAATAACTTAACATCTCCTGATGAAACTTTAATTGATGAAAAGAATCGTGTAGACTTTTTCCATCTTTTAATCCATCAATCATTTGCTGTAATTGTACTTTTTTTTCTAAAGGTAATTGAAACCGTAAAAATTCTAATGCCTGTAAAAGGGAGTATCCTTTTTCTAATAGTTCTCCTAATCGTTTCAGCAATACTACTTGATCACTTAAACTCCATATTTTCTTAAACATACACATCCTCTTCTAAAAATCCTAAAGCGTATCCTTTTCGTATTGAAGATTCTAATGTTTCATGCTTGTATGTGACACATTCCCCGTTTGCTTCTTTAATCGCTTGTTTTAACTCATATCCATATAACAACTCATAAATACTCGCTTGTCTTACTTGCCTCATTGATTTACATAAAGTTGAGCACTTTCTTTTACAAAACGGACACTTCAATTCGACAAGTCGTTGTGCAGCTATAGCCAATAAAGATTGTTCAATTTCTTGCCTCGTTATACCAAAATCCATGAACCTGAGTATCGCCCCTTTCGCATCATTCGTATGCAGTGTCGTCATTACTAAATGTCCAGTCAAACTTGCTCTTATAGCAATTTTCGCTGTTTCTTCATCACGAATTTCACCGACTAAAATAATATCCGGATCATGACGTAAAATAGCCTTTAATCCTGCCTCATATGTGATACCTGCTTTTTCATTTATTTGAATTTGTAATACATCGTCATTTCTTTTTTCAACTGGGTCCTCCAGTGTAACGATGCGACGTGTTTTCTTTTTTCTAATTACCTCTAACAATGCATACATTGTTGTTGTCTTTCCAGAACCAGTTGGTCCAGTAAATACGAGTAACCCATGTGAATAGTGTAAAAAAGAGAGTAGTTTCTTCGCTGTACTTGGAAATAACGAAAGATGAGATAACGGCTGAATAGATGCTTGTAAATGAAGACGAATAACGAGACTTTCTTGATATACAGTTGGTAGCGTGGAAAGGCGTAAATATACTTCTTGCCCATCCATTTGTAAATACAGTGAACCATTTTGTGGCTTCCGCCTCTCCCCTATATCCATGGATGCTAAAAATTTAAAGTGTGAAACAAGTTTTTCTCCAAATTCCTTTTCGATACAATATCTCGTCATTAAATCTTTTCCTATACGCAGTTGAACCGCTACATCCTTCTTCCGGGGTACAATATGTAAATCCGAAGCTTGTACCCTGCACGCTTCTTTCAAAATCGTATTCGCAAAGCTTTCAATTCCATTCATCATTTTTCCCTCCCCACTATGTATATAGCATGAAAAAATTTATAAGAAAAATCAGCATTTTTGTATTTTCACCAGAGGGAAAAGGAAAAATATGTTTGTGAAATTATGAACAATTTCCGAATTATTGTCTGAAATTACCTATATGAAAGTTTATCTGTATTATAATGTTATTATCTTGGATAAAGTGATAAAGGTGGAGATCCTCATGGAACAAGCTTTAAAAATTACAGGTGTATTATCTGACCCAACTCGTTATTACATTTATAAATATATTTCTCAAAAACATAGTTACGTAACTGTACAAGAAATTGCAGATGAGTTTGACATTCATCCAAACGTAGCGCGTTTACATTTATCTAAATTAGAAGATGTTCATATGCTGAAATCTGAAACGAAGAAAACTGGAAAAGGCGGACGACCAAGCAGATTATATGTATTATCTGAAGATGTGATTCAATTACAATTTCCATTCCGTGATTATCAATTGTTAGCAAGAATCGCATTTAATTCTTTACTTAGTCTTGGCGCTGCTGGTGAAAAAGCGCTATACGAAACTGGAAAACAGTTCGGAGCCGAATTAATGCAACAACATATGCTGCGTTTAAATGTGAATGAAGATGCTTTAACAGTCGAGCAAAAAGTTCAAATTGCAAAAGAAGCTTTCTCAACAGCTGGCTTATCACCTGCATTTGAATTAAGTGCAGATGGAACGAAAATTTTCTATGATGTACACAATTGTCCATTTAAAGAAGTTGCTGTTCATCATCCAACTGAGATTTGTAATATGCACGGAGATATGATGAAAGGAATTTTTGAAATCCTATTCCCTAACACGGAATTAACACGAAATGACAGTCTACTAGATGGATGTAAATCTTGTAATTATAAACTAACAATTTAATTTTCTCATATAAAAAGAAGCCAATTATAATTGGCTTCTTTTTATATGAACGAATATTTACAATAGTAAGAAAAATAAACTATAATGAAGTGAGGTTTACTTTTTTTAGAAAAGGAGGGAGATGGCATGGAGCGCATGTTTCGCGTTCTCGGCTTTTGGACTGGAATTTTCTCGGTTATGTTTTACGTAGGGGATATGCATTCGACCGCACTACTATTTTTAGGACAAACAGGATTCTTCGTACTTTTAAGCTATTTAAATTTAACAGAGCGTATGTATATATACGTATTTGGGGCATATTTAACTGTTTTCTTCATAGGATTTACATACTACACGACGTTCTTACTTGTCCCTGGAGCTGGACATTAAAGATGGCATTTTGCCATCTTTTTTTTAATTCCGCAATTTCCTAGTTGACTTATAGGTTTTATTACCTTATATTCTATATAACAGATTGGAATTAGGGGGAATCAACATGAATACACTGCTTGTCGGAATTAACGTTGCAGTCATGCTCATCTTAGTTGGCGTATTATATTATATGCAACGTAAGCATGTATCTTTTAATAAACGTGTATTTACTGCTTTAGGAGTCGGAATTATATTCGGTCTTATCTTACAATTTATTTATGAGCCAACTTCTAAAATAATTATTGAATCAAATACTTGGTTTGGCTTAATCGGTAACGGTTATGTGAAATTACTTCAAATGATCGTTATGCCACTTATTTTAGTATCTATTATTTCAGCCTTTACAAAATTACAGTTAACGAAAAACCTTGGTAAAATTAGTGGTCTTATTATCGGAATTTTAATTCTTACTACAGGAATCGCTGCAGCTGTCGGTATCGCTGCAAGTGCAGGATTTGATGTATCAGCAACAGGCCTGCAACAAGGTGATGCAGAATCTGCTCGTCTGAAGCTAGTTGAAGAAAGATTTACTTCTATTGAAAAAACAACAATTCCAGATAAATTATTAGAACTATTGCCTACAAATCCGTTTCTTGATTTAACAGGCGCTCGTCCAACATCAACAATTTCTGTTGTAATATTTGCAGCCTTTATCGGTATCGCCTTTATCGGTGTAAAACGAAAATATCCAGAACAAGCAGAACTATTTAAGAAAATGCTTGATGCTGTATATGCAATCGTAATGCGTATGGTAACATTAATTTTACGTCTTACTCCATACGGCGTATTAGCTCTTATGGCAAAAACAGTTGCTGGTAGCGATATTAATGCTATTTTAAAACTTGGTAACTTCGTGTTAGCGTCTTACGTAGCACTTATCGTAATGTTCGTTATCCACTTATTATTAATTGCTCTATCTGGTTTAAATCCAATTCAATATTTAAAAAAGGTATTCCCTGTATTAACATTTGCATTCACATCTCGCTCGAGTGCTGGTGCAATGCCATTAAATATTGAAGCGCAAAAAGAAAAGCTTGGTATTTCCGAAGGGATTGCCAACTTCGCAGCATCATTTGGAGTATCTATCGGGCAAAACGGTTGCGCAGGTATTTATCCAGCAATGCTTGCAATGATGGTCGCTCCAACGGTAGGAATCGATCCATTACAACCACAATTTATTTTAACTTTAATCGCTGTCGTTGCGATTAGCTCATTCGGTGTTGCCGGTGTTGGTGGCGGTGCAACGTTCGCAGCGTTAATCGTACTATCTACAATGAACTTACCAATCGGTATTGTCGCTCTTGTTATCTCAGTTGAACCATTAATCGATATGGGTCGTACAGCTCTTAACGTGAGTGGTTCTATGACAGCAGGTCTTATTTCTAGTAAATGGCTTGGCGAATTAGATCAAGATACGTACAATCAAGATGATACAAAAACTGGTGAAATTGCTTCATAATGAAAAGGCCGCTAACAAAAACTGTTAGCGGCCTTTTTTAGTTCTTTTCATCTTTCTCTTTGTCTTTTATACATAAGGCATCACGTATAGATATAACGAAAATATACCGTTTTTCATTTTTTAATAACTATTAGTTTTAAACTAAAGACTAACTATTATTCCTCATCTGCAAACTGTAAAAACTCTTTCAAGCGCTCCTTTAACTCCTCTTCTATCTCACAATAAGATTCATCAACAAGTTCACCACTTAACTTACTTCCCCAAAGCCTTATTTGAAGCGGTACTCCTAAAAAATAATTACAACATTCCCAGATAGGAACTGTATAAAATTCAATCATCTTCCCTTCTTCATCTAATACAGCTATCGAAACGGATGAAGAATATCCTGTTTCAAAAGGATATTCTTTATCTCTGATGAGTTCTATAAATAATTCCATGTTTTTCTCTATGTACAAATGTGAATAATCTTTAAAAAGTTTAAATGATATTCTCTCTATTTCCTTCTCCATGCATTGAATCTTCTCTTTTAACTCCAATGTAAAATCTCGTTCTTTATACTTCATTTCTGTCTCCTTACAAATAGAAAAAGAGAATACAATAACATATTCTCTTCTCTCAAATATATTTCATTATCTCACAGCCCGTCCTTTTCACAAATAACCATTTTGTTCGCACCATTTATGAAATTGTCCTACGTCTACTCCAACTAACACGATATCCTTTAGGTCTACATCAATGATTTGTTCTCCAATTACAATAGCAAACTGCGATTCTAATTTTGTCTCGTTTTTCTTTACAATTCCAATTCGGTTCCGATGCGGTCCATCTTTTATATATGCTTTTTGTCCTACAATATCAAAGTTCAAGATTTTCACCTCTTTTACTGCGCTCAAATTGGAAATACGATCTCCACCTCGGAAAATTTCCTTTCATTGCACTATTTCTCTATATATATGACGAAACAATAAAAGAGTCCTTCCTTCTTTACAATTATTTTTTCTTTGTTTCATTTTTGTGGTTGAAACGTAAAGTTTATAATAAAATACACTTGGAAGCGCTTTCTATGTAATTTTTTATGTTATACTATAGAAGTAGAACTTCGTAAAGAGGGTTAAAAAATGAATACAAAAATGATAAAAAAGGTAATTGAAGCACTAAAAGTATATGGCTTTCAGAATGTATCATTCTGTGACAAAACGAAGCAATTTTTATTTCATAACGAAATGGATATTATGAGCGGCTATGCAGAAATAACATATAGTAGTCAATTTGAAAAATTCAACGTACAAATTCATCCGATTGAAACACATCACCAAGCAGAGTTGCAAGAGGTTGAAAGACATATACAGGCCTGTATAAGAAAAGTGGAATATTTAAACGCACTTCTTAGCGGACAGACAAAACTAGATGACAAAATTATTATAATGTAAAAAAAAGAACGTGATAGCCTCACGTTCTTTTTTTACATTATACGTTCATCTTTTCCTTCAGTTGTAATCCTGTAATGGATTGTAATACATCCATTGCTTCTCCAAATGTCATATCAAAAATTGTTTTATCTTCTATGTATGGAAACTGTCTAAAACGCTTTTCTAACATTTTCACGGCGTCCGACGTAAAGTTTGCACTATCAATTCCAAATTCTGTTTCAAGAAGAACGATCCAATCTAACACGTGAAAACCTAATCCATTTACGAATGAAATAAGTTTTTCTTCTGGCTGTGTAGATAAGAATACGCATCGTTCCATCTCACTAAAAAGTTCTTCTCCTAAAATATCAGCTAATTCCTCATCATGTTCGCGGTCAATAATTTCTTCATAACCATAATCATCAACAAGCTCCTCAACTTCTTCACTATCCTCACAAAGCAATTGACTAAGAAGTGCATCTTTCTTAAACTCACTATTTTGTACGACTTCTAAAAAGCTCGTTTCCCATCCATTTTCTAATTTCATATTATATACTCCTTTATATACGTTTCTTATCATCACTGTACCCAAAAGATCACTTTTATAACCTTTTAGACAGTTATTATTATTTCACGTGATCCATAACATAAGATGCAAATTCAGTTGCATCTCCTTCAAAAATATTTATTTCTGGCAAATGATAGAACGTTGTTTGAAGCGGGTTGCTTTCATGGTATACATATATCTTTTTCTCTAGCGCAATCGCCATTCCAAACTCTGTATGGCTCCCGTTTCCGCCATCTAATATAAGTAAAAAGACATCCGCTTCTTTTATAGCATTCTTTTCTGCCTGACCAATTTCTCTTAATTGATCTTGATTCACTGCTCTTTCGTTTCTTGTCCAATCATATGTATGGTGCCATCCTGCATGTTTCAGTTCATTTGCTATAGAACGTACAAGATGTTTATTTTGGAATCCTGAGGCGACATAAAAATTCATTTATATACACTCCTTCATTATGTATGGGAAACTCCTTTTAGCGTTACTTGCTATACACATAATAAAGAACGACTTCAAAAAAAATCCCCATCTTTAAAACTTATTTGCGTTTAAATGATGGGATTCTTCATGCTCTTCTTTTATTTTTTTCTTTTTATAACTTTCATCAGCTAACATTTCTAGTTCAGCTGTTATTTCTGATTTTTCAAGTTCTCTTTCTTGCGAAAATTTCCTTGAAATATAAACAATAACACTACCAACGTACAACACAAAGCATATAATAAGTGCAGTATTTTCATAGAGACTTAGCTCCAACACAGTCACTCCTAATCCATTCGTATTTTCACGCTTCATTAATTGGAATTTCCCTACTAATCCATTCATTATTGTAACATAAAAATATCAATCCTTGGAATCTTTCATCCTATAAAAAAAGACATGATTGTTTCATCATGCCTCTGAAATATGTTGAATGATTGTTTGAATTGCTTCTTTTCCATTATATTTTTTTAGAGCTGTTTTATACATCTCATTATTTTGATTTAATTCTTCAACATGCTTTATAAGAGATTTCACAGTCACATCTTCTTCATACAATACGGAAGCATATCCTTGTCTTTCAAAAGACTCTGCATTTAGTATTTGATCTCCACGACTTGCAAATTTCGATAGCGGAATTAAAACCATCGGCTTTTGCAATGTTAAAAACTCAAAAATGGCATTAGAGCCCGCACGTGAAATAACAAAGTCTGTTATCGCTAATATATCTGGCAGCTCTCCATGTATATATTCAAATTGCCTATATCCTTCTTTATTTTGTAAACTTTCATCAAGATTACCTTTTCCGCAAAGATGAACAATTTGATATTTTTTCAGAAGTTCTGGTAACGCCTCTCGAACCGTTTCATTAATTTTCTTTGCGCCCAAACTTCCTCCCATGATTGTAATAACTGGCTTTTTACGTGAAAAACCTAAAAATGCTAAACCTTTTTCACGATTTCCCTTTAGCACTTCTTCACGTACAGGAGATCCTGTATAGATTACTTTTTCTTTCGGTAAATGTTTCGCAGCTTCTTCAAATGTAACAAATATTTTCGAAGCAAAACGGAGCGCAATTTTGTTTGCTAGTCCTGGCGTCATATCAGATTCATGTAATAAAACAGGGACTCTATTTAGCCATCCTCCAATTACGACTGGTACAGATACGAAACCACCTTTTGAAAAAATCACATCCGGTTTTAGTTTTCGGATCCTTACATACGCATCCATAACACCCTTCATTACAAGAAATGGATCTTTTATATTTTTCAAATCAAAATAACGACGTAGCTTTCCGCTTGCAATACTATAGTACGGAATGCCTTCCTTTTCTATAATCGTTTTCTCAATTCCTTGATAAGAACCGATATAAGAAATATCCCAATTCTGTTCTTGTAAGTGTGGAATGATGGCTAAATTAGGTGTTACATGCCCTGCCGAACCGCCACCTGTAAAGACTATTTTCTTCATACGTCTCCCCCTTCTACACTATAATACACTAAAATATCTTGCCTCAGGGTGAGAAAATACCATAGCCGTCACAGATGCTTCTGGCTCCATCATAAATCCTTCCGTTAATGAAATACCTATTTCTTCTGGGTGAATTAAGCGAAATAACTTTTCTTGATCTGCAAGTTCTGGACATGCTGGATAACCGAAGGACACGCGTATCCCTCTATATTTCGTACGGAAACGTTCTTCCATCGTCAGTTCTGGTGAATCTGGAATACCCCAGCGATCACGAATGAGCATATGTGTTTTTTCAGCAAGTCCTTCTGCTAGTTCAAGCGCTAATGATTGAATGGCATGACTGCGTAAATAATCACCCTTCGCCTTCCACTCTTCAGCAATGTCCCGAACACCTTCCCCAACCGTAACAGATAGGAAAGCAACATAGTCCATCTCATCTCCAACTGGGCGTAAATAATCACCTAAAGTACGATATGGTGCTTTTCCTTGTCTAGGGAATGTGAAACGCTCTATAACACGCGTATGATCTTCAGAATCATATATTACAATATTTTGTCCGTCGCTTTGCGCTGGGAAAAATTGATACACTGCTTTCGGTTTTAACCAAGATTGTCCTTCCTGCAATAGTTCGTCTATTAAATCATTTAATTCGTGCGCCCTTTTATCTCCCTCTCGCAAGAGCTTCTTCACATTTCCTTTTAATCCAAGGTGATGTCCAAGTAACATCTGTCTATTTAAAAATGGGGCGAGATGAAGGGCTGGAATATCACGTAATACAATTCGCTTTGTTGAATCAGGCACTATAACCTCTGCCTTCGGTAATGGCTCAATTACTGCTGGAATCTCTACTTTCTTCTCCTCTTTTTCTACGATATGAAGATGACGCTCTTTTTTATCTTGTTTCATCTTCTCACGCTCTTCTTCCTTTTGAAGCTTATTAATAATATCCAGACCAGTCATCGCATCACTCGCATAGCATACGAGCCCTTTATATGATGGTGAAATACGGTTATCTGTAAACTTTCTCGTTAACGCTGCCCCACCTACAACGATTGGAACATCAATATTTGCTGCTTTTAAATCTTCAGCAGTCGTTACCATTTGTTGCGCTGATTTTACTAATAAACCAGAAAGACCAATAATATCAGGCTTCTTTTCTTGTACTTCTTGTACAATTCGATCTGAGCGAACATTGATTCCTAAATTAATAATCTCATATCCGTTATTCGATAAAATAATTTCAACGAGGTTTTTCCCAATATCATGTACGTCACCTTTAACAGTTGCTAATAATACTTTCCCTTTTTTCGCACTATCGCTAGATTCCATATGTGGCTCTAAATAGCTTACGGCAGCTTTCATACTTTCAGCACTTTGCAATACTTCAGCAACGATAAGCTCATTATTATTAAATAATCGTCCCACCTCATCCATTCCTGTCATAAGTGGACCATTAATAATATCTAAAGGTTTTCTTCCTTCTGTAAGTGCAAGACTTAAATCTTCTTGTAACCCTTGCTTCGTACCTTCTACAATGTAATTTGCTAGCCTTTCATCAAGAGTTAATGTTTCTTGGATAACGACATCTTTCTTTTTTGCCACGCGATAGAAGTTTGTGAATTCTTCCAACGTCGCTTGCGTCGTTTCAAAAAGCAATGCATCTGCAAGACGTTTTTCTTCCTCAGGAATTGACGCATACCGCTCTAATTTTTCCGTATTCACAATCGCATAATCTAATCCTGCTTTCGTTGCATGATATAAAAAGACGGAATTTAATACTTCGCGTCCAGCTGGTGGTAAACCAAATGATATGTTACTTACACCTAAAATCGTTAAACACTCTGGTAACGCTTCTTTAATAAGACGAATCCCTTCTATCGTCGCTGCCGCCGAGCCAATATATTCTTCATCACCTGTACCTACAGGAAATACTAGTGCATCAAAAATAATATCTGACGGGCGTATACCATATTTCGTCGTCAATAACTCATAACTTCTTTTCGCAATTTCGAGTTTTCGTTCTGCACTAACCGCCATACCATCTTCATCAATTGTTCCTACAACAATAGCAGCACCATATTTCCGAAGGAGTGGCGTCACCTTTTTAAATCGTTCTTCTCCATCTTCTAAATTAATTGAATTAATAACAGCTTTTCCTTGAATATAAGTAAGAGCTCGCTCCATCACATTTTCATCTGTTGAGTCAATCATAATCGGTACTTTTAACACTTTCGTAACTTCTGCCAAGAAGTTTTCCATATCTTCTATTTCATCGCGATCAGGATCTGCCATACAAATATCAATAATATGAGCATTTTTCTTCACTTGCGCTCTTGCGACTTCAGCAGCCTCTTCAAATTTCCCTTCTGCTACTAATCGTTTAAATTTACGTGATCCAATAACGTTTGTTCTTTCACCAACAAATAACGGTCTCATAGAATCATCATATTGAAGTGCCTCTAATCCACTAACTCCATGTCCAGCTCTCTCTTGCTGTTCACGCGGCTTAAGAGACGCTAACGCAGATTTCATTGCTTTTACATGTTCTGGTGTTGTGCCACAACAACCACCGATAATATTAACCCATCCTTCTTCAGCAAATCGCTTCACTTTTTCAGCGAGAGAAGATGGAGATTCATGATAATGTCCATCTTCATCAGGAAGACCTGCATTTGGATAACAAGAAATGTAACACTCCGACAAATCAGATAGGGAACGAATATGATCTCTCATAAACTCTGGACCAGTCGCACAGTTTAATCCAACAGACAATGGCTTCATATGTTCTACCGATAAGTAAAAAGCCTCAATTGTTTGCCCCGCCAGAGTCGTTCCCATCGGTTCAATCGTTCCTGAAATCATGATAGGCACAATTTTATTTAGTTCGTCAAAAGCAGCTTGAATTCCAATATAAGCAGCCTTCACGTTACGCATATCTTGACTCGTCTCAACGAGTAATACATCTACGTCGCCATTTAATAATCCTCTTGCCTGCCTTGTATAGGCTTCAATTAATTCTTCAAACGTCACACCACCAGTAACACTAATCGCTTTCGTTGTCGGTCCCATTGCTCCCGCAACATATACTTCCTTCCCACTTTCGTTGACCGCTTGCTTCGCTAAACGCGCAGCCTTCTCATTTAGTTCCTCATCTAAATGCGACAACTCATAATCACTTAATACAATATTTGTCGCCCCAAATGTATTTGTTTCAATAATATCCGCTCCAGCTTCAATATAAGCTTTATGAATCTTTAAAATGACATCAGGCCTTGTTTCTACTAAATATTCATTACAACCTTCGTACTCTTCTCCTCCGAAATCTTCCGCAGTTAAGTCCTCTTGCTGAATCATTGTTCCCATTGCCCCATCTAATATTAAGATGTTATTTTGTAATTTTTCTTCTATACATTTCATCAGTTAATACCTTCTTTCACTTCTTGCTTTTCTCTCACATATTTAACAAGATGTTCTGTAATTTCATATTTTAGAAATGGTGTAATAAGATAAATGCCGTTAAAATATTTCATCGCCGCATCGATTAATTCTTGTGAAATGCGAATTCCTTCCTCAATTGCTGCCTCTTTCGTTTCATGTCCATCCATTCTCTCCCTTATTTCTTCAGGTAGTGTAATGCCTGGCACCTCAAAATGAAGAAAATCTGCATTCCGTTTACTTATTAATGGCATAATCCCAATAAAAATAGGTTGTTCCAAATGCTTTGTCGCTTCATATACTTCTTTAATTAACGCGATATCGTAAATCGGCTGCGTTAAGAAATATTCCGCTCCAGCATCTATTTTCCGTTCCATTCGCTTAACCGCTGCCTTTAAATGTCTTACATGCGGATTAAACGCACCTCCCACTGAAAATCTTGTTGCTGGACCTATTGATTTCCCTAAAATGGAGCGCCCATCGTTCATTTCTTTGATCATTTTAATGAGCTCAATAGAGGACAAATCATATACAGAAGTGGCACCTGGAAAATCACCAACACGTGCCGGATCTCCAGTTAAAGCTAGCACTTCTTCCATGCCTAACGCTGATAAGCCTAATAAATGAGATTGTAGTCCGATGACGTTATGGTCTCTACACGTTAAGTGAGTCAATACCGGAATATCGTGCTTCGTTAATAATGCTCCCATTGCCATATTCGAGACGCGAGGCGATGCTAATGAATTATCTGCTAGAGTAATAGCATCTGCTCCAGCTCTTTTCAATGCTCTTGCGCCTTCAAAAAACCGCTGCGTATCTAACGTTTTCGGTGGATCTAATTCCACTACTACTGTCGTTTGTTTTTTTGCTTTCTCTGCTAATGTGACATGAGCTTTCGAACGTTTCTCGTGTGTATGAACTACTTTCGGTCTTTGAATCGTATCCTTTTCTATTACAGGCGTAACATTTGCAATTGCACGTTTCATACTTTCAATATGCTCTGGAGTCGTGCCACAACAACCACCTAATAACCGAATACCTTGCTCAATAAACTTCGGCGTCATCGCTTCGAAATAAGCTGGACTTCCCTCATATACGTAACGTCCCTCCACATAATTTGGGAGACCTGCATTCGGATATGCTGACAAATATCCATTTTGCGGAATCGATATCATTTTAAAAGCTTCCGTCATATGAAGTGGTCCTAGTTGGCAGTTCAATCCAACAACATTTGCACCGTAATCTAAAAGCTGTTTTAATATTTCATTTACATCATTTCCATTTTGAGTCGTACCTGCCTCATGTAACGCTAATTGAGCTACAATTGGAATGTTCGTTTGCTTTCGTAACACCTGAACAGCATGAAGTAATTCAAACTCATCATAGAAAGTCTCTAATAGCAGTCCATCAACCTGTTCTTCTAGTAATGCACTTGCCTGCTCAAGTAGCATAAATTCTCTTTCCATATCAGTCGTTGTAACAGCTCCGATATGTTTCATACCGCCAATCGTTCCTAAAATTGCATTTCGATCTGTCACAGATGCTTTCGCCAATTTTACTGCCGCTCTATTAATTTCAGTAACTTGATTTTCTAAACCATACATACGTAATTTCGCTTCATTTGCTCCGTACGTATTTGTTTGAATTACATCAGCCCCAGCAGCTACATATTGCTTATGAATCGATATAATTAAATCTGGATCAGATATATTCAATTCTTCAAAACTACTTTGCAAGCCATGTGAATGTAATAATGTCCCAACCGCGCCATCACCTATTACAATTCCTTTTGATAATAAATCTAGTAATTTCACAAATCTCCCTCATTTCTATCAATATAAAAACCCCCTCTTCACTTTGAAGAGGGGGACATAATTGATCCTCCTCTTATTATGCAAAACATTCGTTTTGCAGGTATTAGCACCGTTTCAAACATTTCGTTTGAAGGTTGCCGGGTTTCACAGGGCCTTTCCCTCCACCGCTCTCAATAAGAGTTTGTCTTTATTATTTTATTTATGTAGCTAAAAGGAAATGCGTTCCCCTTTTAACAATGTTTGTTAATTTTTTAATAAATTTAGCATGCACAAATACAAAAGTCAATGACACTTGCGGAAAAATAAAAATTATTTAAAATAAAGTTGCAATTCAATTATCTTTTGTTGTAAAGTTAAAAACATAATAAAATTTCATACGAACATTCTTATCTAGAGAGGTAGAGGGACTGGCCCTATGACGCCTCAGCAACCATTAACATTTGTTAATAAGGTGCTAATTCCAGCAAATTGTGAAAGATTTGACAGATGAGAAGAAGACTCTATTCAAACCGAAAGCCTTCTTCTTAGAAGGCTTTTTTTATTTTACATTCACTTAATTGTTAATTTAAAAAGGAGGAATTTTCACATGTCAACTATTGAAACAAAACTAGCACAAATCGGAAACCGGAGCGAAACTACAACAGGAACTGTTAATCCACCTGTTTATTTCTCAACTGCTTATCGTCACGAAGGAATTGGTAAATCTACTGGTTTTGACTATTCACGAACTGGAAATCCAACTCGCGGTCTTTTAGAACAGGCAATCGCAGACTTAGAATACGGCGAACAAGGTTATGCCTGTAGCTCCGGAATGGCGGCCGTTCTTCTCGTCCTTTCGCTATTCCGTTCTGGAGACGAACTTATTGTGTCTGAAGATTTATACGGCGGCACTTATCGATTATTTTCTGAGCACGAAAAAAAGTGGAACGTTCGATGTAGATACGTAAATACACAATCTATTAAACAAATTGAGAAAGCTATCACAACTGAAACGAAAGCTATTTTCATAGAAACTCCGACTAATCCATTAATGCAAGTTACTGATATTGCCGCTGTCGCAACTGTAGCGAAAAGACACGGACTACTCCTTATTGTAGACAACACATTCTACACGCCTTATATACAGCAACCATTAACAGAAGGTGCTGACATTGTACTGCATAGTGCAACGAAATATTTAGGTGGGCATAACGATGTACTAAGCGGACTTGTCGTTGCAAAAGGAAAGGAACTTTGCGAGGAAATCGCTCATTATCATAATGCCTCTGGTGCGGTCTTAAGTCCATTTGACTCATGGCTATTAATTCGTGGCATGAAAACGTTAGCGCTTCGTATGAGGCAACATGAAGAAAATGCAAAAGCAGTTGTTGCTTATTTAAATGATGAAGACGGGGTGACAGATGTATTTTATCCTGGAAGAGGCGGCATGATCTCATTTCGCCTGAAAGATGAAACATGGATTAATCCATTCTTACAATCTTTATCCTTAATTACATTCGCTGAGAGTCTTGGTGGTGTTGAAAGTTTAATGACATATCCAGCAACGCAAACACACGCTGATATTCCTGAAGAAATCAGAACAGCAAACGGTGTATGCAATCGTCTTCTTCGATTTTCTGTTGGCATCGAAAATAGTAACGATTTAATTCAAGACTTAAAGCAAGCCATTAAACTTGTAAAAGAAGGTGTAAGAATATGAGTTATTCTATAGATACACTCTTACTGCACAACCAATATAAACATGACTCGCAAACAGGAGCTGTTAACGTTCCCATCTATAACACATCAACATTTCACCAATTTGATGTAGATACGTTCGGGAAATATGACTATAGCCGATCTGGTAATCCAACACGTGAAGCTCTTGAAGATATCATTGCTTTATTGGAAGGCGGAACAAAAGGATTTGCCTTCGCATCGGGAATTGCAGCGATTTCTACTGCATTCCTCCTTCTTTCACAAGGTGATCACGTACTCATTTCAGAAGACGTATACGGAGGCACTTATCGAATTATAACTGAAGTTCTCTCCCGTTACGGTGTTTCACATACATTTGTTGATATGACCAATTTAGAAGAAATAAAGCAAAACATTAAGCCAAATACAAAACTCTTTTATGTGGAAACACCTTCTAATCCACTTTTAAAAGTGACAGATATTCGTGCTGTTTCTAAACTTGCAAAATCTATTAATGCCCTTACTTTTGTTGATAATACATTTTTGACACCACTATTCCAGAAACCACTTGATCTTGGTGCCGACGTCGTTCTTCATAGTGCCACAAAATTCATTGCTGGTCATAGTGATGTTACTGCCGGATTAGCTGTTGTAAGAGATGCCGAACTCGCCCAAAAACTTGGATTTTTACAAAATGCATTCGGCGCTATTTTAGGTCCTCAAGATTGTTCTCTCGTGCTTCGTGGCCTAAAAACATTACATGTACGTCTGGAGCACTCGGCTGCTAACGCCAATAAAATTGCACACTATTTACAAGAGCACGCTAAAGTTCAAAATGTCTATTATCCTGGTTTACAAACACATCTTGGATTTGATATTCAACAATCTCAAGCTACATCAGCCGGAGCTGTCCTATCTTTCACTTTACAATCAGAAGACGCACTCCGCCAATTTTTATCAAAAGTAAAATTGCCTGTCTTTGCCGTTAGTTTAGGAGCTGTCGAATCGATTCTTTCCTACCCAGCTAAAATGTCACATGCAGCACTATCACAAGAAGCTCGTGATGAAAGAGGGATTTCTAATTCATTACTTCGATTATCCGTCGGCCTTGAAAATGTTGACGATTTAATATCCGATTTTGAAAATGCCCTTTCTTATGTAGAAGAACCTGTAAATGCATAGAGAGAAAAGAAGATATGAAATTAAATTTTCATATCTTCTTTTTATGCTGTTGCGTATATTTTACTTTTCTTATAGTTCATAAAAAAAACGAAAGAGAACCATCTATTTCCAAGTAATAAATTAATTGATATATTAAGAAGTAAAAAAAGGGGCAAAAATAATGGATACTTGTGCAGATGTTTTAATCGTTATCGATTTACAAAATGGAGTATGTTATAGCGAAGAACATTTATTTGATTTACAAAACTTACTTACAAAAGTGAATACCAGAATTTCTTCATACAGAAAATCAAATAAACCAATTCTTTTCGTTCAACATTGTGATGATGATTTAGTACCCGAAAAAGAAATTTGGGCTATTCATGCTGATTTAGATGTTCAAGAACAAGATTTTTTTGTAAGAAAGACACATGCCAATTCATTTTATAAGACAAACTTAAAAGAGGTTTTAGATCAATTATCTGTACATCGTATTGAATTTTGTGGTGCCCAAACAGAGTACTGTATGGATGCTACGATTAAATTCGCTCATGGACTAGGATACGAAAACTTCATGGTACAGAAAGCAACCTCTACATTAAATAATGCATTTATGTCTGCAAAAGATACAATTGATTTTTATGAAAATATATGGAATCACAGATTTTTAAAATTAATACAAGGTGAACGCTAGAATATATAACTAATGTCTTGGTAATTCTAAAATTTATCAGCTATATTCAAACATTTCGTTTTCACCATAAAGAAGCTGACTACGTTCAGCTTCTTTTCTTATAACCTGTTTTATATTCTATATATAACATTATAATTCCTTTGTCATATTATTTTAAAAATTTCGTATATTCATTTGAAAGAATAAGAAATTCATGATAAAATTGTGTTACAAATATATCTATATCTTTCAATTTTTAAAACGCATCGAAATTTTCACCCAAAAATGTCATTTTACAAAACCGTGCTAATTTATCTACTTTATTTACATCAGGGTCTCTTTTCTTACAATTTCTTTACTTTAGGACTTTTTTTCTGCAACAACTGTTTTCTTTTCTTTAATTTTTTGGTATGTATAGTATGGTATAACAGCTCACACGGAGGTGGAAAAGAACATGTTAGAAACCTTTCAAAAAGAAATAGAACTATATGAAAGCAATGCAGAATTATTGAAAGTACTTGCTCATCCTGTTCGCTTATGTATTGTAAAAGGATTAATTGAACGTGGTCCAAGCAACGTTTCTACAATGTACACTGGCTTAAACATGCCACAATCTACAATTTCACAGCATTTAGCAAAGTTAAAAAGTGCTAAAATCGTTTCAAGTGAAAGAAAAGGATTAGAAATTTATTACAAAGTAGAAAACGAGACAATTATTCAACTCGTTCGCGTATTATTGGGTTAGGGACTCATAAACAGAGAAAAAGGGCGTATTCTATATTTTTTATCTCATATCTTTAATATAAATATATATCATGAGAGGAAATATATGATGCTACATAAGTCGTATTAAAAAACAAGACACAGAAATATGCTGTGTCTTGTTTTTTTATATTTTCAAATACCGTTCCAGGCGTAACTGTTTCATATGTTTCGTATGTATAACAACATCAAATGCATCCCCTAATCCTCCGCTCAAAATCATAGAACGAACTGCACGATTTTGTTTTTGAGTTTCAGAAAAAGGATTTCTATCTTGGTGACCCGTAAGCTGATCTAATATTCCTGCTGCTAACAAAAATTCAGACTGCTTCTTATGCCATACTGTATTCATGCCTTGCAAGCTAAACATCTCTTTCAGTTCGTCCCAATGAATATGAGTAGTAAGATCCATTTCACCTGGATGTGCTAAAGGATTGCGGATTAGCTTATGCTCGTAATACCCTCGTAAACTTCCTTCTTGATGTGCAGGATGCATCCATTCTTCTTTTGTATATCCATAATCAACTGTAATACATATACCTTTTTGAAACCATTTCGCAATTTCTTTTATATATTCTTCCATCGCAATTGGCACTTCAAAACGTTGACCTTCTGCAAGATGAATATTATATTTCAATAAGTATCGACCGATGCTTTTATGTAACGGCCTCCATACTTCTGAAAGTTTCCCTTCCTCCGTGTACGTAACACGTACCTCATACAACATTCCATTTCTCTTCTCAATTACTTCAACAGGAAATGCATCAAATAACTCATTCGAAAAAAGAATCCCATCGAACGATTCTCCCATTTCACTATGCGACGTATAATACGACACATTTGAAAACGAACAAAGATTTTCCTGCTGCAAGTTTCTATGAAAAGGGCTCATTTCAATCATTGAATAACTTAAATCAATAAAGGTTTCTGGAGATAATTGCTTCCATTCTTGTAAAACATCATAGGCAAACCTTCCTGTTCCCCCACCAATCTCACAAATATTCGGAGCAACTTCACCATTTTCAACAAGACGAATAAAAAACTTAGCAAAGGTTTTTGCAAAAACAGAGGATACATTGCTACTTGTAAAAAAATCCCCTTGTCTTCCAATTTTTTCACGTTCTTTCATATAATAGCCATGCCCCTCTGTATACAATACAAGGTTCATATACGTACTATACGAAATTGAATAATCCTTCTCTTTCCCCATCCGTTCTTTTAAAATGAGCTCCATCCCCATCATGACTCCTTACTGTAAAAATGGATTATTTTCTTTTTCAAAACCAATGCTTGTTTCTGGACCATGTCCACATAGCACCGCTGTTTCATCTGGTAATACAAATAATTTTTCTTCAATACTTCCAATCAATTCAGCAAAACTTCCACCAGGTAAATCTGTTCTTCCGATGCTCATTTGGAACAATACATCTCCAGAAAATACAGCATTCGCCTCTTTAGAGTAATAAGAAATACTGCCCGGAGAATGTCCTGGCGTCTCAAAAATCTCAAAATTAAATGAACCAATTGCTAGTGCACCTTCTGCATCAATAATATGATCTGCTGGTTTTGCTGTAATGCTGCGATTCATCATAAAAATTTGAGAGCCATTTACAGTTGCATCGCCTAACCAATCTGCTTCTTCTTTATGTACGTACACAGGAATATGAAAAGCGTCTCTTACCGCATCAACAGCGCCAATATGATCGAAGTGAGCATGTGTTAATAAAACAGCCAGTGGCTTTAATTGTTCTTCTTGTAAATATGTAACGAGCTTCTCTCCTTCGTGACCAGGATCAAAGATAATACACTCATTTTGATCATTCGTTAAAATATAAGCATTCGTTTGTAATGGGCCTAACGGCATTTGTATCCATTTCATATGAAAATCTCCTCCAATTATTAAACTTACTTTCAATGATACAACATTTTTTTCTCTTAGGAAAAGAAAGGATGCTATCTCGACAATCATTTTTAAAACATGTACAATATAAAAGAGTAAATTTTCAAAAAACTCATATTGAAGAATGGGTAGACAGAGGAGGATATTGTATGGGCCTTGTTATTATTTTTGCGTTAGTCACTCTGTTAGCTGTATTTGCTACACTTAGAACACTTCGTGAAAAGAACTTTTTCGCAGGTGGCTTTGCAATTGCAACTGTACTCGTTTTCGGATGGTTTACGATCATGACTGTTCTATATAACGGGTACCCACCAGCAGCTTAATTCATTAACATCTTATTCTTCATCAAGATTTCACACAAAAAGAGGAAGGGTTTCCCCTTCCTCTTTTCATATTTCACAACTTATACCATCTTCGCTTCGTATTTGTGCTTTTTTACAAGCCAAGCTCCTCCGATAACACCTGCATCATTACCAAGTATTGCAATCGCTAACTTCGTGCTCTTTACAGCACGTGAAAAAGCATATTGCTCGAAATAGCGTTGAATTGGCTCTAATAGTGCATCTCCAGCTTTAGACACACCGCCACCAATAACAATTTTCTCTGGGTTCAACGTACTAGCAAGGTTCGCTACAGCTAATCCTAAATAAGAAGCTACTTTTTCTACTACTTCGCTTGCTAGCTCGTCACCTTGTCCAAGTGCTTCAAACACATCTTTTGATGTAATACGCCCTTCTTCGGCTAACATAGAACGTAGCATACTCTCTTTATCAGTCTCTTGTATTTTTTGCATAGCAACACGCACAATACCTGTTGCAGATGCTACTGTTTCTAGGCAACCAGACTTCCCGCAATTACATGGGAAAGCATTTTCTGTAACGACTGTAATGTGTCCAATCTCACCAGCAGCACCGCTTACGCCGTGTACAATCTCACCGTTGGCAATTACACCGCCGCCAACACCGGTGCCAAGTGTCATACAAATTAAATCTTTTGCTCCTTCACCAGCACCTTTCCACATTTCACCAAGCGCTGCTAAGTTTGCATCATTATCAATAACAACAGGTAATCCTGTTTCTACCTCTAATAAATCTTTTAACGGATAGTTTTTCCACCCTAAGTTAACCGCTTCGTAAATCATTCCAGATGCCACGTGTACAGGACCAGGAGCTCCCATACCAATACCGATTAACTTGCTTTTCAATTCGCCTAACTCTTCTAACTTTTTATCAATAGCTTTCGCTACATCAAGCGTAATATGTTTTCCTTGCTCATTTGTATTCGTAGGGATTTCCCACTTATGTAAAATTTCACCGTACACATTAATAAATGCTAATTTAATCGTTGTACCACCAAGGTCAACACCAACTAACCATTTCTCTTCCATGTTGCTTACCTACCTTTATCTAATTCTTATTTAGCTCTTTTTGAATTTCTTGCTTCAATAAAAATAAAGCTGTTTGATAGTCTTGTGGATCGATTAGCTGTGATTGATTTAATTCACGCAATTCATCTTGCATTAATTGTAAATCTGCAATTCGATCACCCGTATAAATAATCGTACCAAATTTCTTTAGCAATTGCTGAATATCATAAATAGATACCATTTCATCACCCTCTATGCTCACTTACTATAAAAAATTATAATAAGAAAACGTTCACATATTTTATTATAATCAAGAAGAAAAAGTCTCGTCAATTTTTATTTGTCTATACAAGCCCATTTTTAACCATTGTTCCTTTTTCTGTAATAATTTTTTCTACATTTTTATCAAACGGCTCTACTGGAATATGTTCCACCATTTGAAAACTATAAGCTAATGATAGCGTTTTCCCTTTATAATGCACGAGATAACGATCATAATAGCCACCGCCATATCCAATCCGTTCTCCTCGCCCTGTATAAGCTACGCCCGGCACGATTTGAAGATCAATGTCATCTGCACCAACTTCTTCCGTAAGCGCTGGAATTGGTTCACGTAAATTCATATACACTGTTTCTAATTGATCAAAATTACTAATTTGTCGGAAGGACATTGTTCGTGTTCCTTTATTACACTTCGGAACAACAACGTTCTTTCCCTCTTCCCAAGCTTTTTCGATAATAGGATATGTATTCACTTCATTTTCCATTGAGAGAGTGATTCCGATTGTTTTAGCTTCAACCCACTCTTTTTGCGCATACAACGAAAATGCAATTTGCTCTGATAAAGTTGTATACCGTTCTTCTGATAAAGAATTCATGTGCTCTATTATTTGTTTACGTAAACGTAGTTTCTCTTCTCTCACACATTTTCCTCCTCACAGTGATACTTTTCTCTACGATGATAGTGTATCACTTTTAACAGAGGAATCGAATAAAAAAAGAAACAGTAGGAAAATATTCCTACTGCTTACTTTGTTTCACGGTGTAACGTAGACTTCTTGTCACGCTTGCAATACTTTTTAAGCTCGATACGCTCAGCGTTGTTACGTTTGTTTTTCTTTGAGATATAGTTACGATCTCCGCATTCTGTACATGCTAGAGTAATATTCACACGCATTCTTATTTCCCTCCAGTACTAATAACTTAAATCAGACTATACTATAATACCACTTTTAAAATAAAAATTCTACACCTTTTGATATTGTCTAATTTTTTCTATAAGATTTTTCATGTTTTCCCTTGCTATTACTGGGTTTCTAGCATGCGAATACACTAAAAATTTCGGTTGTTTTGTGTCGGAAACGATATAAGACCACTCTTTTTCGGTATATTTGAACTGTACTCCTTCAAATATACCTTCTTCTTTTCTTTCCATATCAGCTAATAATTTCCTCATTACTTTCCCTTTTTCATTCCATGAACATACAACTTCATCACACAGTAAGTAAAGTGGAGGCGATTGTTCTACTATGCTGAGAAATGTTTTTCCCTGCAATGCTATTAGCTCAAATAATTTTCCTATTCGATATAAAATATCTCTCTTCCATCTCGCTTGAAATGACTTCTTTTCATCCTGCGTATAAAATAGAAGGTAACATTCTCCTAATTTCAAAGACATTGGGTAAATATTTCCTGCCGATTCAAGCAATAAATCTGGAATATCTACCTCCTCAAAATCTGTACCTTGGTAAATATTACTATGATTATCATATAACTCGAAATAATTTCCTTGCTCCGAAAACATAAGTGCCATATTTGCTTTACTTGATTTCATCAAGGCTTTCACATGATCCTTTTGTTCACCTGCATAAATCCATGTAACTGTGCATCCGAGCCTTTGCAAAAAGAGCATAATTAAATGTTGTAACATATCATTTCTTTTATTAATAAGAAGATGAAACTTCTGTTTTTGTATTTTTTCAATATCAATGCGTTCTAATACAGCCTCTATATAATCATGTAAAGAAACGTGGACTAGCTTATTCCGTCCCATTTCCTTCTCACATACGTAATAAAACGACTCAGACATATATACTTGTTCTATCGCTTTTTGCTGCTTATACGTTAATTGTACCCCATCCTTACCATACAACTTTATTACAACCTCTTTTTCATTTTCCACTTGAATGAAAACCCCACCTGCACATTGTAAATCCTGAATACTATACTGAAAAAGCGACTCGTTCATTTCTTTGCATTCCATCGTATGAACCCCGATACCATGAATCGCATGAAGAAAGAGATTTTTATAAGAAGTCGTTTCTATATGTTCTTGACTACCGATTAATATACTTTCTCCTTTAGCAAAAAGAGATCCATACGCCATCGCAACCTTCACAATAAATTGAGGAGTGATCTCAACATTACCTCTTCCTACAATGCGGCTTTTTTGCAACCACCCTGCACTTTTTTCACTTTCTTGAACACCAGCCGACCCTACTACCGAATAGCTGTCAATCGCCTTATATGGCCATAGTTTTCCCTTTTGCTTAATTACCGTACTTTTCCCTATATGACAATGATCCGCTACAATGCTTTTTTGAAACAGTGTAACGTCATCTTCCACCATTGTATGCTCTCCTATTGTCGTTTCTAATAGCTCACAATACTGCCCAATGTGCGCATTTGCAAAAACAATACTTTTTTGCAGATGAGAATAACTTGAAACAATACTATTTTTCCCGATAATAGAGTACGGCTCAATTACAGCTCCAGCACCAATCTTTGCTCCTTCTCCAATAAAAGAAGGGCCGTGAATTTTCGTTCCTTTTCCAATCGCCACACCTTCTCCCATCCATACCATCGGCAATACTTCCGTATAAGGAATAGGCACTTGTAATTTTTTCGTTAACAAATCAAATTGTGCTTGGCGATATTGATCAAATGTACCGATATCTAACCAATAGCCTTCTGACAAATATGCAAATAATGCGTTCTTATTTGCCAATAATGGAAACACATCTTGACTGAAATCAAAAAATTCTTGGGGCGGTATGTAAGAAAAAATTTCTGGCTCCATAATATATATACCTGTATTCACAATATTAGAGACTACTTCATTCCAGCTCGGTTTTTCTATATATCGTGTAACCTCTTGTTCTTTGTTCATTACAACTAAACCGAATGAGAGTGGATTTTCTACTTCCTTTACAAACATAGTTACCATTCTTTTCTTTTGCTCATGAAACGTAATTCCTTCTGATAATTGAAAATCAGTTAACGCATCCCCACTTATCACAACAAACGTTTCATCTAAAAATGTTTCCGCTTGTTTAATACTCCCTGCGGTTCCAAGCGGCGGAGAGTCTTCAAAGTAGTACAAATTGACGCCCCATTTGCTACCGTCACCAAAATATTGCTTAATGGCTGTGCTCATATACTGAACAGTAATTGCAATTTCACGAATACCATGCTGACGTAATAATTCAATATTGTATTCCAAAACTGGCTTTTCTAATAATGGCAACATCGGCTTTGGAGTATTACATGTTAATGGTCTAAGGCGTCGTCCTTTTCCTCCAGCTAAAATAACCCCCTTCATATACTTCAGCCTCCACTTATATAATGTTCAGTAACTTCATATACGATATGTATATTATCTACCCCGCATTAACTAGCAGTATAAAATGAAACTTTAATTAGTAGGGATTTTGCTGCATCTCCCACTGATTATTAACCCTGACCACTCAGGCTTTTACAGGCAGTAAAACTCCCTATATACATGTACCTTTTAAACACCTAATAAGAAAGCGCTTACTATTAATTAGGTAAAATATTACTTATGAAATGAATAACATATATGTCCTATTTTTTCCATTATATTATGATACATCTTATCATCATAAACTAAAGGAAACAACGAGCTTTTTTTGTCATGTTTTGACTAAAAAAAGCAGGTGATGTTTCACCTGCTTTTTTTCTTTATTCATTTAATAAGTAATGCTTTCCTTTTACTAAATAAAAAACATTTTCAGCAATATTTGTAATATGATCTGCTACACGCTCGATATATCGCGCCACAAAGGATAATTGTGTGATTTGTGTAATCGCTTCTGGTTGTTCTGGAACTGAAGATATAAATTCACGAATCGCTTTCCCATATATTTCATCAACTGAATCATCCATTTCAGCAATTTGTTTCGCAAAAGTTAAATTTTCTTGCTCATATGCTTCCAATGCTAACTGTAACATCTTATCTGCAATTGCAAACATTTCATCAAGATTGTGCAAACTAACAACCACTTCTTTTTCCCCAAGACGAATTGTTGATTTTGCAATATTAACGGCATGATCTGCAATACGCTCTAAATCTGTCGCTGTTTTAATTGAAATGAAAATCCTTCTTAAATCACTTGCTACAGGTTGCTGCTTCGTAATAAGCATAAGCGCAAGATCATTTATTTCCTCTTCTAAATTATCCATACGATAATCACCATCTATTACCTCTAACGCTTTCTCTACATCCCTTTTATGAAGACCTTCCATAGCAAGCAATAAAGCCTCCCTCGCTAGCTCTCCAAGCTCAATCACCTTTTGTTGTAACGTTTTTAAATCACACTGAAACTGTTCTCTTACCATCGTTTCTTCCCCCTCAATATTATGTGCCATTATATATAAATCTCCTATTTTAAGGCCTCTTCTCTCTGTAATCAGCCTTAAAATAGGAGAAGTATTCCTTCTCAGCAAAATAAGGAATACCCTCTGTTAAGAGGGTATTTGCTCTTAGCCTTGCAACGACATCAACCAAATCGGCCTGTAATATAATCTTCTGTACGCTTATCTGAAGGTGTCGTAAATAATTTATTTGTATCTGTATACTCCACAACTTCTCCACTTAAGAAGAAAGCAGTTTTGTCTGAAATACGTGCTGCTTGTTGCATATTATGCGTTACGATAACAATACTAAAGTCTTTCTTTAACTCTTGAATTAATTCTTCTACTTTTAATGTTGAAATTGGATCTAGTGCCGATGTTGGCTCATCCATTAAAATAACGTCTGGTTCAATTGCTAAACAACGTGCGATACATAGACGCTGTTGCTGTCCACCAGATAAACCGTATGCATTATCATGCAAACGATCTTTTAACTCATCCCAAATCGCTGCTCCACGTAAACTTTTTTCAACAATCTCATCCAATGTTTTCTTATCACGAATACCATGAATTTTCGGTCCATATGCTACATTTTCATAAATAGATTTTGGAAATGGATTTGGCTTTTGGAACACCATTCCCACATGAGTTCTTAATTCTTCAACTGGGTATGATTTATCAAATATATTGCGTTCTCTATATTCAATTACACCTGTAGTTCGCACGATCGGTACTAACTCTACCATACGATTTAATGTTTTTAAGTACGTTGATTTACCACAACCACTTGGCCCGATAATTGCTGTAACTTCATTCTCATGAATGCTTAAGTTAATATCTTTTAAAGCGTGGTCTTCTCCGTACCATAAATTTAAGTTTTTCGTATCAAATACTACTTTCTTTGGTGCAGTCTCGATTTTCTCCTCGTTTTTCACCTGTACATTTACTACTGTTGCTACCATTTGAATTCCCCTTTCATCCATTTCCAACTTATTTTCGATTTCGTAACCATAAGACAAATATATTGATAAAGAGCAACAAACCTAACAAAACAATCATTCCAGCAGCTGCTACATACTGAAATTCTTCTTGCGGCCTACTCATCCAATTAAAAATTTGAATTGGTAAAACTGTAAATCTATCAAACATACTAAATGGAACATAATTTGCAAATGCAAGTGCCCCGATAACTAATAACGGTGCCGCTTCTCCAATCGCTCTTGATATCGCTAACGTACAACCCGTTATAATTCCTGGGAAAGCATATGGCAATACAATTTGATACATCGTTTGCCACTTCGTAGCACCTAATCCGTAAGAAGCTTCTAATAATGAACTTGGCACAGATCGTATCGCTTCTTGACTCGCTACAACAACTGTCGGTAAAACGAGTAAACTCATCGTCAGTGCCGCCGCAATAATACTCTCACCTAAATGAAGAGCATATACAAAAATAGTTAAGCCGAGTAATCCAAATACAACGGAAGGTACTCCTGCTAACGTTTGATTATTAATTTCTATTACCTTTTTAAATATAGATTCCTTCGCATATTGCTCTAAATAAAGAGCAGTTCCGACTCCAAATATAAAGGAGACTGGTATAACAATACTCATAAATAATATTGTTCCTGACAAAGCTGCAGCAATCCCAGCTTCTTTCGGATTACGCGAAGCGAAGTTTATAAAGAAATCTAACGAAAGGTAACTTATACCTTTTTCAAAAATTTGAAAAAGTAAAATAAGCAGTATTACTATTGAAAATAAAATTGCTATATAAAATATCAATTTGTAAACTCGGTCTTTTAAAAAGCGTGATGCCATATTCTCTTGTATTTTTTTATGATTCAACATTCGCATATTATGTCACCCTCCTAAAGCGGCGCATAATAGACTGCGAAATGATGTTCATGATAAAAGTAAATAAGAATAAAGTTGCGCCTACAGCATACATGCTGTAATAAGTAATTGTTCCATGTGGAGCATCACCTAAACTCACTTGCACAATATAGGCTGTTAGCGTTTGAATAGAGTGTGTCGGATCGAGTGATACATTCGGTGTGGATCCCGCTGCAATTACAACGATCATCGTTTCACCAATTGCTCTGGAAGCAGCTAATATGATCGCTGCCATAATCCCTGTAAAAGCCGAAGGAAACACGACTTGTTTTACCATCTCAAACCGAGTTGCTCCAAGTGCTAACGAAGCTTCTTTCATTCCTTTCGCTACAGCTCTTATCGCGTCTTCAGATAGAGACGCAATTGTAGGTATCATCATAAAGCCAATAACAATACCTGGACTGATCGCATTAAAAAACTGTAAATCTGGTATAATCCGTTGTAAAAGCGGTGTGACAACTGTTAATGCAAAAAAACCATATACAATTGTCGGAATACCTGCTAATAGTTCTAACATCGGTTTTAATACTTTCCTTGCACCGTTTGAAGCATATTCACTTAAAAATACGGCACACGCTAAGCCGATAGGAATTGCTACGAGCATGGCAATTGCTGTTACAAGGAACGTTCCACATATAAGTGGTAATATACCGAATTTAGGATCTTCAAAAAAAGGTAACCATTCTTTTCCCGTCAAAAAGGAGAGTAATGGTATTTTTTGAAAAAACATCAATGTTTCATTTGCCAATGTAAAAATAATTCCAAGTGTCGTCACAATAGACACGCTAGCAATTATTTTTAGTAATAATGGAACGATTCGATTGATTCGCTGCGTTTTTTTTCTTTGTTTTGTATTTCTTTCAATCAAATGTTGTACAGAAAATGTAATTTGACTTTTGTCATTATGAGCCAAAGATGAAAACCCCTTTCCACCCTGACATTACCTTTTTATTTCTGTTAACATCCGCAGCTGTTCATTGTATTTTTCTTTTGGTAATTTTACATATCCAATCTCTTCAGCAAGATTACCTACATGCTGAATCATAAACTCAATATAATTTGCTACATTCATTTTATTTCGGATAGATGCATCATTCACATAAGCAAATAGCGGCCTAGATAATGGCTTATACTTACCTGATTGAATGGTATCTTTCGTCGGAAGTACACCATTCACTTTTATTGCTCTCACCTTATCTCGATTGGCCATATAATAAGCATATCCTACAAAAGCAATGGCATTTTTATCATTCATTACCCCTTGCATAATAACTTGATCATCTTCAGACAAAGAGACTTTTTTTACAATGCGACTATTTTGTAAGATGACATTTTGAAAATAATCAAACGTACCAGAGTCTACACCTGGCGCATAAAACTTCACCTGTTCACGTGGCCATGATGAATGAATTTGTGACCATCGCTTTTCGCTTCCATCTTCACTCCATAATAGACGTAACTCGTCTACCGTCATATTGTCTACCCAAGTATTTTGGCGACTCACAACGATCGTAAGGCCATCGTAAGCGACTTCAAACGGTGTAAACTGAATGGAGTTTTTCTTCATTTCATTTTCTTCCACTTGTTTCATTGATCTCGAAGCATTATTTATATCTACTTCTCCTTTACTGAAACGATTAAATCCTCCTCCTGTTCCAGAAACACTGATGGAAATTTTCACGTTTGGATGCACCTTTGTATATTCCTCCGCTACCGCTTCTATAATAGGAAAAACTGTTGAGGATCCATCAACTCTCACTTCTCCCATTTCATTCACAGCAAATGCAGTAGACGTGCCAACATAAAGGAAACATGTCGACAGTATGAAAACTTTAATCGATGCACTTATCCATTTCACGTGTTCTTCCTCCTAGAAGTAACCGGAAATAACAGGATTACAGATATAAGAATACTGCTAAACTATTAATTCGGTTTTAATTGTTTGTAAAAGTTTTGTAAAGTTCCACAAGAATCAACATTAAGTAAAAATTTAATCCGTAGCCATTGTTCATCTTCACTGATGATTGGTCCATAAAACCGTTATCCTCCATATCAATTATGAGGCCCTTGATTTTCCGATATGATATGCTTGTCCACTTTATTAAAACGTATGCGTGAACCATAAAAAAAAGCACACTATCTTTTCAGATAGTGTGCTTTTTTACAACTTTTTTATTCATCATCTTGCTTTTTATTTTTATTTTTCTTATCTATTTCCTCTTGTGTAGCTTCGCCATTTTCTACTTTTTTCAAATCAAAGTACGCGTCCATAATGTCACGACTAATATAACCGTTAATACCTGATTTATCATCTACCCAAGGTACAACAACAGAAAATGCTACTTCAGGGTCTTCAAGTGGCGCATAACCTACTAACGTTAAGTTATATGTCTCTTTACGTTCATTTTTTGCATTTCTACCAATCTCTTTATCTCCGCCATACACAGTTTGAGCTGTACCTGTTTTACCAGCAGCTTTATATGGTGCACCTGCAAAGTATTTCGCAGCTGTACCACCAGAATCGTTAAATACTTGTCTAAATCCTTCCTGAACACGTTTAATTTGTGATTCAGGCATATCAATACGGTTTAGTACTTTCGGTTCCATTGAATGAACAACTTTTCCAACTTCGTCTGGTTTCGCTGCCGGTTGACGAATTTCCTTTACAACTTGCGGCTGCATACGATAACCACCATTTGCAATTGTTGAAACATATTGTGCTAATTGAAGTGGTGTATACGTATCATACTGTCCAATTGATAAATCTAATAGGAAACCTGGCTGAGTTCCTTTACCTGTTTGACCCGCTGATTCATTCGGTAAATCAATACCTGTTTTCACACCAAGTCCAAACTGTCCAAAATAATAACGCATCGTATCAAATGCTTTTTGTGGTATATCTAACGTACCACCTCTCACATATTGAACACCTGCGATATTCATCGCTGTTTTAAACATATATACGTTAGAAGACATTTTTAATGCTGTCAGATCATTAATATATCCCATCGTCTTCCAAGAAGATTTTTTCGGCGTTCCTTTCAACACGATTGGTTCATCGAGCTGAACTGAACCTGGTTGAATCGCATTCGTTTGATAGCCTGTAAGTACTGTCGCACCTTTTACAGTTGATCCCATCGGATAAGAGCTTGTCATCGTTCCTAATGCGAAATCTTGCACTTTCGTTTCGCCATTTTCTTCCACTAACTGTTTCCCTGCCATAGATAAAACTTCACCATTTTTTGGATTCATCATTACAACGAATGCACGATCTAACAGAGGTTGTCCCCCTTTATATCTCAATAAATTTTTAGTGATAATTTCTTCTACACGCTTTTGTAATTCCATATCAATTGTTAAATTCAGATTATTACCACTTTGCCCTTTTGATACATTAATCGTTTCTAAAATATTACCGTTTTTATCTGTAATATTTTTCACTTCCGCTTTATTACCGTGCAAGCTATCTTCATATTGCTGCTCAAGATAACTTTTCCCTACGCGGTCATTTCGATTATAATCACGAACAAGATAGTAATCTAGTCTTTCTCTAGGTAAACCTTCATCAGATGTTGACACCCCGCCAAGTACACTTCGGAATAAATCATCATAAACATATTTTCGATCCCAATCAACATTCGTATCTACACCCGGTAATGCTGCTAGGTTTTCACTAATAATCGCATATTCTACTTCTGTAGCATCCTTTTTAATGACTTGAGGTGTCATTGCATATCCGCCGTCCATTTTGCTTTTAATCGCTAGTACTTCTAAATCTTTTGCGGATAATTGATTCATTTCCTCTTCTGTCACGCGACTTCGTTGACGCTCATCTAATTCTTTATCGTCAATTTTTTTATCTTTTAACTCTTGACGATCTTTATTTGTAATTTTTTCTTTCGCTTCCTCTTTATGCATAGCAAGCCAATAATCTTTTTTATCGCGATCTGTTAATTTATCTGTCGGTACTTCAATCAAATCTGCTAGCTTTTTCGCTGTCTCTAAGCGAGCCTCTGCAGTTGATCCTTTCATTTTTGTAAATGTAATCGTACGTACAGCTGCATTATCTACTACAGCTCGTCCATAACGGTCAAATATTTTCCCACGTGGTACAGGATTACTTATCGTCGAGTTCTCTTTCCTCTCCACTTCATTCTTATATTCCTCACCGCGAACAATTTGTACATATCCAAGCCTTACAATAACCGCGGAGAACAATAAAAACACGCAGAAAAACAGCACGTTTAACCGAAAAGGAACGTGAGTCTTTTTCTTTTGTTGTTTCTGCTTCTTGCTCATACAAACCCCCTCTACCAACAGCTATGTAATGTGAAAGGGACACCTTCATACAGGTGTCCTCACTGCTGTCTTACATCTTTTTCTATTCTAGCATAAAACAACCGAGAAGTTAACCTTCTGGTTCTGTTTGGTTCTGCGCAGTCGCTTGCGTTACAACACTTGTTTTACTCGCATTTCCCTCATCATATTTGACATTTTTAACTGCAAAATAAATAAGAAAATGTCCTGCACCTAAAATACATAATAAGTAAGGTAAACTTTTTTCAGGCGGAAAGAATAGTACAGCACATAAAAAACTTAAAATCGAGCAAATTCTTCCTGCATTTAACCATAATTCCCGGACAACTACATACTCTACACGCCACTCTCTCGCATTTTTCGCTCTGCCAATTACATCATATGTCATGGACCCGTACGGAACGAGCAAAATAGGGTATGCAATCGCAATACACGCTGCATAAATAAGTAATTTTGCGTATGTAACATTGAATATAACTAAAAATACGACAGCATATAAAATAATGCCTCCAAGCAAAATTGCTTTTTTTCGCCATTCTTTCTTTAACATACGAGTAACTAAATAGTAACACACAAATGATACAGCCGAATTTACTAAGCTATACTTCCCTAATGCGAGCTCGCTATCAGTTGCTAAATACACGTACACGGAAATCACAAAAATAAATGTTCCCTCTCTCAGCCCTTGGAAAAAATGAGCACGTGTAATTCTTCCCCAATTTTTATCAATCTGCCGCTCTTTCAATACTTGTACAATTTCATACCGTCCTTCGCATTCTCTCTTAGATACAAAAAAGCTTAAAATGACAGCAATTGCAAATAACAGTAACGAAAGAAAGAATATGACCGTATAGCCACTCCATTTTTCCATACGTGAAATTGTGTATCCAGCTGCTATCGGTCCAATCATGCCAGAGAAGGATGTAAGAAGTCCAAGAAACCCATTAAAGAAATCTCTTGTTTCTGGTTCTGTAATCTCGAATGTTAATAAATTAAACGCGAGCCAGTAAAAACCATAACCGACCCCTAAAAGAGCCCCCATTAATAAAATATAGTGAGAAGCGCTTTTTCCCGCTACTAAAACAACGATAAAAAAAATTGCTAACGTGCCTACTCCTATTCGTAACAAGATTGAGCGATCAATACGTTTCGCTAATTTCCCACCTATAAGAAATGTGAGAGGCTGTAATACAACGCTGGCCAAATTATACAAGCCAAGATTCACATAATTTTGTGTTTGTTTCCATAAATAAATGTTAACAAACGTATTCGATAAAGAAATTGCGAGCGTGTATAAACCTCCAATAAGGAGCAATAACACTAAATCCCGATTCACTTCAACGTCACCAATTATATGTTTCAACTTCATACACAACTCTCCTTTACTTCATGTTCTAGTCTTCCAAAGACAAGCCCAATTATGTAAAAGGAAAGCATAGAAAAAAGCTAGGAGTATTCTCCTAGCTTTTTTCTATCGTTATTACAATTATTTAGCTTCTTGGTAACGTTTTTCAGCAGCGTTCCAATCTACAACGTTCCAGAATGCACCGATGTAGTCCGGACGACGGTTTTGGTAATTTAGGTAGTAAGCATGTTCCCAAACATCTAAACCAACAACTGGAGTTTTACCTTCAGTTAGAGGAGAATCTTGGTTTGGCGTGCTTGTTACTTCTAACTCACCATTGTTTACTACTAACCAAGCCCAACCAGAACCGAAACGAGTTGCGCCAGCTTTTGCGAATTCTTCTTTGAATGCATCGAAGCTACCGAATTTCGCTTCAATTGCAGTTGCAAGTTCGCCTACTGGTTGTCCGCCGCCGTTTGGAGATAAGATTGTCCAGAAGAATGTATGGTTAGCATGTCCGCCACCATTGTTACGTACTGCTGTACGGATTGCTTCTGGTACTTCGTTTAAGTTTGCAACTAATTCTTCTACGCTTTTGTCAGCTAATTCTGCATGACCTTCTAAAGCAGCGTTTAAGTTTGTAATGTACGTGTTATGGTGTTTTGTATGATGGATGTTCATTGTTTCTTTGTCAAAGTGAGGCTCTAAAGCATCATACGCATAAGGTAAATTTGGTAATTCGTGTTTTGCCATTGTTATATTCCTCCCAGTTTATGTATTGCCACTTAAGTGACATACAACTTCATTCTACCCTAATTGCCATAGGGTGCAAACAAATAAATCACATTGTCTTGCTATCATTAACGTAGCAAAATTCCCACTTCTTTTCAATTAAAATGCTCATATATTCCGTAAAAAAAGCTCCCTTCTACAAGGAAGCTTCCTACTGACGTAATAAACATGTGAAATGGATATGGACCCTGTAGGACTCGAACCTACGACCGGACGGTTATGAGCCGTCTGCTCTAACCAGCTGAGCTAAGGGTCCACAATTATGTATGTAACAACATATCAAATAAAGGAATTCCTATCGGATATATCCTTTAAGAAATGTAAGATAAATTTACCATACGAAAAAGAAAAGTGTCAATTGTATTTTTCTCATTTAAAAGAAGAAAATTAATAAAAAGAAATTTAGTTATCTCCACTATATGTAAATATAATATATCTTGAGATTCTCTAGATTCCTACGTTACAATGATTTTATACATACACAAAGGAAGTGAATCTATGTCCATATTTACCCAATTAGCAAAAAGCGTATATTCGCCTAAAGATATGGCGCTATTCCGTTTTCAAAAAATCGGAAAAACCATTTTGTATATTATGCTACTTTGTCTAATCACTACTATTCCAAGAACATTCTTTTACGGTAGCTTTATCCAAGATAGTGTTACTATGGTAAATCAAGCAATTGAAAAAGATTTACCTGATTTTAAAATCGAAAACGGTGAACTAAAAGCGGATATTGAACAACCTATTCAAAAGGAAGAGGGAGATGCTCTTTTCGTATTTGATCCCAATACAACAGATATAGAACAATATCAAAACAAAACTGGTTTATTTATTTTAAAAGATAAAGTAGTTTCTATAGGAAATGGTCAGCAACAAACATACTCCTATAATGATTTATTAGGGACATCTCTTGAGAAGAAAGATTTGCAAGATTTTATTTCTGTATTCGATAGTATTTATCCAATTTTACTAGCCGTTATCGGCGTGTTAGTATACCTATTCCAATTGTTTATTACTTTCTTAGGAATTACTTTACTTGCGTTTATAGGTTCTGCTATGAGTGGTCAACGTAAATTATCTTATAAGCAAGTATGGACGTTAACTGCATACAGCTACACAATTCCAACAATCTTCTTTATGATTATGGATTTATTCAAAATTGTTGTACCTGGTTCAACATTCATTTATATCGCAGTTGTTTTAATTGTTCTATACTTAACGATTAAAGAAGTTCCAAAACCGAACGAAAAAAATGCCTAAATAGGCATTTTTTTTTTGGACAAGCATATATTCCTAGCAAAGGAGTGAAGAATATGAAGAGATTAGGTATATTCTTATTCGTGCTTGTTCTTGGTTATATATTTTATTACGATATAAAAATCGGCACTTTACCGATGTTAAGTTCATATAAAAAAACAAATGCGGCCCAAACGATAAAACAAGAAAATACAGATACAAAACAAAATAAAGAGAACAAAACAGAAAAAGAAGCAGATGTCACTTATAAAACAATAGAAGTCAAAACAGGTGATACGGTTCTTTCCATTACAGAAGCGATTAATAAGAAGAAAATTCCTTCTATCGAAAAAGTAATTGATGATTTTAAACAATTAAATAAAAATACATCTGCTACAAAAATACAAATTGGAAAGTCTTATAAATTCCCGTTATATCAATAAGCAATCACTTAATCCTTGTCAATTACATAAAGGCGCTGATACAATAGTAAAAGTGAAACCGAGCACTTCGGTTTCTATAGCCCTGTATCACGTATACTATCATTGATATGAGGGACTAAATAAGAAACTTCTTTTATAAGGAGAGCGATCTATTCGTGAATGAAATGACTCATCGTACAAAAACACGTCCAGTTAAAGTCGGTAATTTAACAATTGGCGGTAATAATGAATTAATTATACAAAGTATGACAACAACAAAAACACATGATGTTGAAGCAACAGTTGCTGAAATTAAACGTTTAGAAGAAGCTGGCTGTCAAGTCGTTCGTGTTGCTGTTCCAGACGAACGCGCAGCAAATGCTATTGCTGATATTAAAAAACAAATCAACATTCCACTTGTTGCTGATATTCATTTTGATTATCGCCTTGCTTTAAAAGCAATTGAAGGTGGCATTGATAAAGTACGTATCAATCCAGGTAACATTGGTCGTCGCCATAAAGTAGAAGCTGTTGTAAATGCAGCAAAAGAACGCGGTATTCCAATCCGTATCGGTGTAAACGCAGGTTCATTAGAGCGTCACATTTTAGAAAAGTACGGATACCCAACTGCAGATGGTATGGTCGAGAGTGCCCTACATCACATTAAAATTTTAGAGGACTTAGATTTCCACGATATTATCGTATCTATGAAAGCCTCTGATGTTAATTTAGCAATTGAAGCATACGAAAAAGCTGCACGTGCTTTTGATTATCCATTACATTTAGGTATTACAGAATCTGGAACATTATTTGCCGGAACTGTAAAAAGTGCCGCTGGTCTTGGAGCGATCTTAAATAAAGGCATCGGAAATACACTACGTATTTCATTAAGTGCTGACCCAGTTGAAGAAGTAAAAGTTGCACGTGAACTATTAAAGTCATTCGGCCTTGCATCTAATGCAGCAACACTTATTTCCTGTCCAACTTGCGGTCGTATTGAAATTGATTTAATTAGCATCGCTAACGAGGTAGAAGAATACATCTCTACACTAAAAGTACCAATTAAAGTTGCAGTACTTGGCTGCGCTGTAAACGGTCCTGGTGAAGCTCGTGAAGCTGATATCGGTATTGCGGGTGCACGTGGAGAAGGATTATTATTCCGTAAAGGGCAAGTTGTTCGTAAAGTACCAGAAGAAATCATGGTAGAAGAACTGAAAAAAGAAATCGACGTAATCGCTGCTGAAATGGCTGCTGAACGAGAAAAAGAAAAAGAAAAAGAAACACAAGAACAATAAAAAGAAGGTTGCCACAATATTTGTGAGCAACCTTCCTTTCTACGTAAAAAGCTCGTCAGTTATATAACTGACGAGCTTTTACTTTGCACATTTTGGACAACGGCCGTATATTTCAAACTTATGACCGGTTACTTCATAACCGTTAAAATCTTTATTCATAAAATCCATCGGGCAGGAAGTAATCTCTTTCGTCCCCCCGCAATCTAAACAAATAAAATGGTGATGATGTTCCATAATAGAACATGTAAATCGAAAATGTTTTTCACCATTTAATTCCGTTTGTTCCAGAACACCAATTTCAGCAAACACCGTTAAGTTACGATAAATCGTATCAAAGCTAAGACCTGGATAATCATCCTTCATATGCTCTAAAACGTCTTTCGCCGTTAAATAACGATTGTGAGCTGCAAATAACCTGAGCATTTCTTCCCTTTTCCCAGTATGTTTGTATCCTTTATCTTTCATTAGGCGTAAAGCTTCTGTTAGATTCATATCTATCCCTACTTTATGCAGTTTTTTTCTTTTTCCATAAAATCGCACCAATTAAAATAAGAACTGCTATCATAACAATTGTACCACCTGGCGCTAGATCAAGTTGATATGAAGCAAACATTCCACCAATTACTGCAATTTCACCAAATAAAATGGAAAAGAAAATTGTTTGTTTAAATCCATTCGCAATACGAATACTTGCTGCAACTGGTAAAGTCATTAATGATGATACGAGCAGAACCCCTACTACACGCATTGATACTGCAATGACAAGAGCAACCAATATAATGAAAATAAAGTGAATCCACTTTGCACTCAAACCAGTTGATACAGCGTATTCCTCATCAAACGATAGTAAAAATAACTCTTTGTATAATAAAGTAATCGTTGCAATAACAACAATTGCTACAATGCCAATAATGATTAAATCTGTACTTGTTACAGCACTTACACTCCCAAATAAATAACTAAATAAATCAGTGTTAAATCCGTTTGCAAGTGATATAAAAATAACCCCAATCCCCATTCCTGCTGAAAGAATAATCGGAATTGCTAATTCTTGATAATGTTTATATACAGTACGTAATTTTTCAATTAGTAACGCCCCACCAATAGAAAAAACCATTCCCATATATAAAGGATTTAAAAATCCTCCTGTAAAAATTGTTTTTTCTAGTAGTAAACTTGCAGCAATACCTGATAATGTCACGTGACTTAATGCATCCGCAATAAGCGACATACGGCGAATGACAACAAACACACCGATAAGCGGTGCAACAAGTCCTATTAAAATTCCTGCATATAAAGAGTTACGTAAAAAGTCATATTGTAAAAAATCTTGTATCATTATATCCTCCCGTGATGCTCATGCTCGTGTTCTAAACGATGAACATGATGTCCATATAAGACCGACATTTCCGCATCTTCTAACTCTCGGAACTTCTCTACATTTCCATGGAAATGTAGATGTTGGTTTAAGCATGCAACATGTGTTACCTTTTCCGTAACTGCTCCCATATCATGAGTAACGAGAATTAATGTGATTCCTAACCTTTTGTTTAAATCCTCTAATATCTCATAAAAACTTTCTACATTCTTCACATCGATTCCAACAGTGGGCTCGTCCAAAATAAGTAATTCAGGATCACTAACGAGCGCACGAGCAATAAATACACGCTGTTGTTGTCCACCAGAAAGTTCTCCGATATTGCGCCCTTGAAACTCACTCATCCCTACATCAGCAATCGCTTTTTCTACCTTTTCCTTATCGTTTTTCGTAAAAAAGCGAAACAGCCCTTTTTTCGAAACGAGTCCCATTGATACAACTTCAAAAACAGTTGCCGGAAAACCAGAATTAAAGCTATTTGCTTTTTGCGACACATAACCAACTTTGTTCCATTCTTTAAACTTCTTACTATCAACACCAAACAAACGAATACTTCCCTGCTTTGGCTTTAAAACGCCTAATAAACATTTTAGCAAAGTTGATTTCCCAGAACCATTTGGCCCAACTAAACCTAAAAAAGCTCCCTTCGGAACTTGCAAATTAATATCTTCTAACACATTTCGATCTTCATATCGAAATGACAATCCTTCTATTTCTAATATATTATTCATAGCATCTCACCTATTTTAATTCAGAATGATTCCGATTTATATCTATTTGAATTATAGTACAGCTTATTATAGTTGTAAACCAATCTGCCTAAAATATATCATTTTTTTCAAGAAACCTTACTATTATAACAAAAAGCAGAGAAAAATTCTCTGCTTTCGAAAAATATCCCTATAAAACGTAACCTTAATCAGATGAGGCCATCCCCTACTGATTATTTTTCCTCAAGATACATGTTTTAGTGAATAGCTGATTTAAACTTACCACCATTTGTCTCTTGCGTACTCATAATCGTAACAAACGCATTCGCATCAATTTCATACACAATTGATTTTAACTTTGTCACTTCCAGACGCGTTACAACTGCATAAATAACTTCTTTTTCTTTATCTGTGTAACCGCCTTTCGCTACAAGCTTTGTAGTTCCACGACCAAGACGATGCAAAATCGCATTTGATACTTCTTCATATTGATCTGATACAATTAAAACGGCTTTCGTTTCATCTAAACCTTGAATGACTGTATCAATTGTTTTGAAGGCAATATAGTACGCCATAACAGAATACATAGCTTGTTCAACACCAAATACAAATGCCGCCCATGCAAAAATAAATAAGTTCACAAACATTACAAATTCACCAACAGAGAAAGGTAATTTCTTCGTTAATAAAATACCCATAATTTCTGTTCCGTCCATTGATCCACCATGACGAATAACAAGTCCTACACCAAGACCTAAAATAAGACCACCAAACACTGTCGCTAAAATTGGCTCTGTTGTAAATGGCGGAACAGCATGTAACGTTGATTCAATAAATGCTAAAGCTACAATACCGAACGCCGAAGATAGCATGAACGTTTTTCCGATTTGCTTATAGCCTGAATACATAAATGGGATATTGAGAATAACGACTAAAGTAGAGAAACTTAACCACCAAATATTAGGAGTAAGATAATCTAATATAAGAGAAATACCAATAATTCCACCATCAATAATTTTATTTGGCATTAAAAATAGTTCAATCGCTACCGCTGCGCATGCCGCCCCAAAAATAATCATAACTAAACGATAAATAAGATGGATAACACTTTCTTTTCGATGTTGCTTCTGCTCCATAAATCCTCCCCATACTCTTTTTCTATAGTTTTGTCCTTATATTATAACATACGCTTCTTTTTCTCATGAAAAAAGAAACTCTATACGAATATGTACAAGCTACGTACTCATATATTTCGATAGAAGAACGTGTGAAGGAGGATAACTCGATGAACCTCATTAAACAACTCGTAAATAAAAAATTAAATCATATTTCTACAAAAGAGTTATTGAAATATAGCAAAGAATATGAAGTCTCTATTACGACTGCCCAAGCCGATCAAATTGTTTTACTTATGAAAGGAAAGAATATTAACATTTACGATAATGACGAACGGCTAGCGCTCTTAAAACAAATAGCAAAAGTAACCTCCCCTGCTACTGCCCAACAAGTAAATACTTTATTTCAGCAACTACTAAAATAAGGAGGGGAAAATCCCCTCCTTATTGCTTATTGCGCTTTAATTTTCTCAAGAATTCCTTCATCAAAAGTACCATTTTTCAGCATTTCGATTTCTAATTTATATGGCGGCTTCTTATCTTTTTTATCTTCACCTACATATGGAGTTTCAAGAATTTTTGGTACGTGCATTAACTGTGGATGATGCACAATATGATGTAACGCTTTATAACCGATATGACCGAAGCCGATATTTTCATGACGGTCCTTTCCTGCGCCGCGTACATTTTTACTATCATTAATATGAAGTACCTGCAAACGATCAATACCAACAATCTTATCAAATTCGTTTAATACGCCGTCAAAATCATTTACAATATCATATCCTGCATCGTGCGTATGACACGTATCAAAGCATACTGATAATTTCTCATTATATTTTACACCATCAATAATCTTTGCAATTTCTTCAAAGCTACGACCGCATTCCGTTCCTTTTCCTGCCATCGTTTCTAACGCAATGTTAACCGTCTGTTCTGGCGTTAACACTTCATTAAGCCCTTTAATAATTTGTTGAATACCAGCATCCGCTCCTGCCCCAACGTGCGCACCTGGGTGAAGAACGATTTGTTTCGCCACACCTAATGCCGATGTTCTTTCAATTTCCATGCGAAGGAAGTCTACACCTAATTGGAATGTTTCTGGCTTCGTCGTATTCCCAACATTAATAATATATGGCGCATGTACGATAATGTCCTCAATACCGTTTAGTTCCATATGTTTTCTTCCTGCTTCTATATTCAATTCTTCAATTGGTTTTCTTCGTGTATTTTGCGGCGCACCTGTATAAATCATAAACGTCGTTGCACCGTATGAAACAGCCTCTTCACTTGCCGCTAATAACATTTTCTTACCACTCATGGAAACATGAGATCCCATCTTTAACATACAATCACCTCTTCAATATACAATAGATATAATGATAGCATAATTTGTAGAAATATGTAGTGAATTGTTTGTTCCTAAAACACTACGCAAATTGTAACTGGCTACACCGAAACTTTAATCAGTGTTTTTTCCATTCCCCACTGATTATTATCCCGCAAATAGCCAGATAAAGTGAAACTTTAATCCGTGGGGGTTTTCTTCATCCCCCACGGATTATTAGCCCTCACCAATCGGACTTTAATGGGCAGCCCGACCCCCACCTAACTTCTTTGCTTTCGCTGAATTTTGAGGTGGGGGTCTTACTGCCCATTAAAGCGGGATAAAAAAAGATAAGGGGGTTCCCCTTATCTTTTTTTATTGCTATATTTTTTCTTCACTTTGTCACGTTCTGTTGCAAGTTTACGTTTATAGTTTGGTTTTACTTTTTTCGGCTTTTTAATAACTTTTGTTGCCATAACGTCAAGTTCATCATTTGGTTTCTTACGGCTCTTACGACGACGACGTTCACCTAAATCCGCCCACTCATCTCCACGTAAATCTACATGCTTGAATTCAATATGACGTTGTTTTTCTAAACTATCTAACGCTTCTTCGTTTGCTGGATCATAAATCGTCACTGCAATACCTGAATGCCCTGCACGTGCTGTTCTTCCAACGCGGTGAACGAAGAAATCTAAGTCTGATGGAAGTTCGTAGTTAATAACATGACTAATTCCTTCAATATCAATACCACGTGCTGCTAAATCCGTTGCAACAATATATTGGAATTCAAGGTCACGAATTTGTTTCATCATTTTTTTACGATCACGCGGTGATAAATCTCCGTGAATTCGTCCAACTTTTAAGCCACGTTCCATTAATCCGTCAGCAACCTGATCCGCCATCTTCTTCGTATTCGTGAAAACAACTGCTAAATATGGTTTAAATTGTAGCAACATTTTGTTCACTAAATCGATTTTATTACGATGTTTAGAAGGTACTAAATAATGTTCAATATTCCCAGCCGCAACTTGTTTTGGATTGATATGAATATGCTCTGGATTCTCCATATATTTCTTCAGAAACGGTTTTAGTTTTTGAGGAATTGTTGCAGAGAAAACTAGCATTTGCAAGTTTCTAGGCATGCGTGCTGCAATTTTGTCTACATCATGAATGAATCCCATATCAAGCATTAAGTCTGCTTCATCGACAATAATCGTATTTGCTTTATGAACAAATAGCGCTTGCTCTTCTACTAAATCTTTAATACGTCCTGGTGTTCCAACTACAACATGAGGTTGCTTTTTCAACTTTTCAATTGATCGTTGTTTATCAGTTCCACCAATTAAACAACGTGCTGTAATCATTTGATCTTCCGCACAAAACTTTGTTAATTTCACGATTTCTTCGTAAATTTGTTGTGCTAACTCACGAGTAGGCGCTGTAATAACAAGTTGTACTTCTTCACGACTTGCATTAATTCTGTTCAATGTAGGAAGTAAGTATGCATGTGTTTTCCCAGAACCTGTTTGGGATTGTCCAATTACACTTACACCTTTTTTCACAACCGGGAAAATTTTCTTTTGAATTCCTGTCGGCTCTGTAAAGCGTAGTTCACGAACTGCATCTATTAAAAATGGTTTAAAATCATACTGTGTAAAAGTTTGTTGTGTCATAAGTTACACCTTCTTTCTAAATTTCTACTGCGCGCACAAATCAGTCAAGTCTACATTATATCGAAATCTACAAGTAAAATCCATCTTTAGTTTAGGTTTTTCCTTCAAAAACTAACCTTCTTCCCTCTTATTGCATATTGTATGTGTATATACCTAACTGAAGAAAGGAGGATTTCTCACATGTTTCCAAAATCTCCTACAAGGCAAATGTATCCGAATCCAGGACAGCAACCTTATACACCATATCCAATTCCACAACTACCACCGATGGCACAAAAAAAGAAAGGTTTCCTTGCTAAACTCTTTAAAAAAAATGATCCCACCGAGCCTTTCATGCAAATGGTTCCACCTTATCGACAAATGGAAGGACCGCCGCCAATGATGCACCAGCACCAGCGCCAGCAACCGCCGCCCCAATATCAACAACAATACCAATACCAACAACAATACCCGCAGCAATACTCACAACAATATCAACCATACATGCAGCCGCATCCAGAGCAAATGATTCCCCCTCAAATGTATGAATCAAATGAAACGCGCGGCGGTGCAGCAACTACAGCAGCATCCAGTAGCGGCATCGGCAGTTTTTTTGCGAATTTAATTTCGAATCCAACTAATATGATAAACAATATTGAAAAAGTTTCCCAAGTCGTTCAATCTGTAAGCCCTGTCGTCGAACAGTACGGTCCTATTATGCGTAACTTACCAAGCATTGTTAAAATCCTCACCTCTGGAAAAAGTACGGAAGAAGATTCAACTGAAGATCAAGCTGAAGACATAGCAGAAAAGGTTGAGGTAGCAACTCCGCCTCCTCCACAAAAAAAAAGAAAAAGAAAAAAAATAGTGATTGAGCCTGTCATAGAAAAAGAATTACGAGAGGAGCCTGTTCAAAAAATAGCAACAAAACCAAAACTATATGTGTAACAATCCTTTGTTTTCTATCCACTCCTCCTTTATAATGTAAAAGACTATGCACAAAAGTATCCCTTGTTTAGAAGGAGAGGATTACTCATATGAAAATTGTTAAAATTTCCCCTCGTGGTTATTGCTACGGTGTTGTGGACGCGATGGTTATTGCACGTAACGCCGCATTAGATACATCATTACCAAGACCTATTTATATTTTAGGTATGATTGTTCACAACAAACATGTAACAGATGCGTTCGAAGAAGATGGCATCATTACATTAGACGGTCCAAGTCGATTAGAAATTTTAGATAAAATCGAATCTGGTACTGTTATTTTCACTGCACACGGTGTTTCTCCAGAAGTTAAACAACGTGCAAAAGAAAAAGGTTTAACGACAATCGATGCCACTTGTCCAGATGTTACAAAAACACATGACCTTATCGAAGCAAAGAAAGCTGAAGGTTACCATGTCATTTATATCGGCAAAAAAAATCATCCAGAACCAGAAGGCGCAGTTGGTATCGCACCTGATATCGTTCATCTTATTGAAAGAGCTGATGATTTAAAAACATTAGAAATTCCAACGGATAAAATTTTAGTTACGAACCAAACGACAATGAGCCAATGGGATGTTCAGCATTTAATGGAGGACATTCAGAAGAAATTCCCAACAGCAGAATTCCATAAGGAAATTTGTTTAGCAACTCAAGTTCGCCAAGAAGCGGTCGCTAAACAAGCTGATGTTGCAGATTTAACAATTGTTGTCGGTGATCCAAAAAGTAACAACTCAAACCGTTTAGCACAAGTATCACAAGAAATTGCTGGTACGAAAGCATACCGCGTTGCAGACGTAAGTGAGATTAAATTAGAGTGGCTACAAGGTGTAGAAAACGTAGCTGTTACAGCAGGTGCTTCTACTCCAACTCCAATTACGAAAGAAGTTATCGCTTTCTTAGATCAATATGATCCAATGAATCCCGCTACGTGGGAGAGAGTTCGAAAAGTACCGTTACAAAAAATATTACCTCGTGTAAAAGTGAAAAAAGAACAATAATAAAAACCGTTGCCTATATGAGCAACGGTTTTTATTTTTCTTATACAAATGTAAATGGATCTGTATGTAATTGCGAAGCATGAATGTGTACATTGAGTTTCTTTGCATCCACTTTTTCTTGTAATTGCTTTTGCACACCTTGCTTCATTACTTTTTCAACGTTATGTCCTGGGTCAACTATATTTAAACCGAGCATCATCGCATCATGAGCAACATGATAATACATGTCACCTGTTACATATACATCCGCTCCCTTAAATTTAGCTTGATTGATGTATTTATTACCATCACCACCAAGTACAGCTACTTTGCGCACTTTATCATCTAAGTTCCCAACAACTCGTGCACCCTTTACATCTAATGATTTCTTTACATGTTCTGCAAACTGTCCAAGTGTCATTTCTTCTTGTAAGTATCCTATTTTCCCAAGCCCTAATGTTTCACCTTTGTTATCAAGTGGATACACATCATACGCTACTTCTTCATATGGATGTGCCGTTACCATTGCTTTAATCACTTTTCGCTGTAGTGAAGCTGGAATAATCGTTTCAATTCGCACTTCTTCTACGCGCTCTAACTGTCCAGTTTCCCCGATATAAGGATTTGTCCCCTCTTGAGGTACAAACGTACCTGTACCCTCGCCACTAAACGTACAGTGGCTATAATTGCCGATATAACCAGCTCCTGCGTCTCCTAATGCTTTTCGTACTTCTTCTGCATGAGTTACTGGCACAAACACAACAACTTTTTTCATTTCTTCTGCATATGTCGGTGCCAGAACTTCTGTATTTTGCAATCCTAACGCCTCAGCAAGTAAATCATTTACCCCGCCCTTAGCAACATCCACATTTGTATGTGCTGCATAAATGGCGATATCATTTTTAATACACGTTTCAATAATTCTTCCGTACGCTTTATCTGTATGAATTGCTTTTAACGGATTAAAAATTAAAGGGTGATGCGCAATAATGACATTCGCTCCTAATTGAATTGCTTCCTCCACAACTTCTTCCGTTACATCTAACGCAATCAATACGTGCTGTACAGGTTTATTAAGCGCTCCAATCTGCAGGCCAATCTTATCTCCTTCCATTGCCAAATGCTTCGGATACATACTTTCAAATAAAGAAATAATTTCATGGCCGTTTGGAATTTTACTCATGATAAAACCTCCCCTATCATTTTCATTTTCGCTGCTACTTCCGCACGCTTCGCTTTTGTTTCTTCAGAATCAGCCGCACGTTCTAACTGTTTTAAAATATTTTGGAAGTTTTTCAATTCTCCTTCCCATTTCTCAACGAAAGCTTCACCCTTTTCTTTTATTAAAAATGGCCCCATAAACAATTCAGCTTGCTTATTTTCAGAGTAAGGCATCGCAATGTTTCCACGCTCTCCTACTAAAATCTCGTAAATTTTCCCATCTTCTTTTACGATTTTTTCATGGATAAGTTCCCACCCATTTTCAATAAACCATTCACGAATGTGATGCGCTGCAATATTCGGCTGCAAAATTAAACGCGTTACACCTTCTAATTTTTCTTTACCACTTTCTAAAATGTCACGAATTAACGCTCCGCCCATTCCAGCAACCGTAATTACATCTACTTCTCCTGGCGCGATAACAGCTAATCCATTCCCTTTACGTACATCCACTTTATCTTGTAAGCCACTTTCAGCTACAGTTGCTTGTGCAGAGCGAAATGGTCCATCTACAACCTCTCCTGCAACTGCTTTTGTAGCAATGTTATTTATAATTGTATAACACGGTAAATACGCATGATCCGATCCAATATCAGCAACTGTAGATCCTACTGGTATTTCACGCACAACTTCTTTTAATCGTTTTGAAAGCTTTACTTCATTCATGTATTTCCATTACTCCTTCTCTTGTCAGTCTGTCTCCATGATAATGAATTTATAGTAGTTGTTGCAAGCCCATAACAACAATTCACTTCTCGATCACTCATCGTATTTTAGAAAATATAGAAAAACAAGCCCTTTGCATAAGCAAAAGGCTTGTCATACGGAACTTTATTTTTTCTTCGACAACCAATCAGCTACTTTAGCCGCTTGATCAGCTGGAACTATATTTGGTGGCATATTTCCTTTTCCTTTCGAAAGAATTTCTTTAATTTCATCTTTCGAAAGTTTCCCACCAATCTTTTGTAAATTAGGCCCTACTGCCCCTTGTAACTGGTCACCGTGGCAGCTCGTACAGCTTTGCTTCACAATATCCTCTGGCTTCGATGCTGTTTGCGCTGGCTTCCCACCATTTTTTGCATCAGCTAACTCTTTAGATTTATTTAGCCCCTGAAATGAAAATACAAACATAACGATAATACCTAATGCTGCAATAAGAGCGAACGGAATCAGCGGATTACGTTTCATATCTCTTCTCCCCCCTCTATACCCCTAAATAGTTAGATGATTCAGTCATTTCCATTGTACTTGAAAACGCTCTATCAGAAAAGAGTAAACTACTAATCGTTAAAAATATTCCATAAATTCAGTTTATTGTTTTTTATTGTTATATCGCTTATTATTTCGATAATTATTAACGTTTCTCATCATATTTTTCACTTTTCTACATATATTTTTGTATAGAATAAACAAAATTAATCGAAAAATCGAAAAATGAGCATTTGCAAATCAAAAGACAATTCTGTAAAATAAATTACAAGAAATTGTAATCGTTGCCGATAGCTAAAGTTTAACAAAAGTTAACAAAATAAAAAAGTTTACTTCACAAAGGTGAAGTAAACTTAAAAAGAACCTATTCTAAGAAATCCTTAAGACGCTTACTACGGCTTGGATGTCTTAATTTACGAAGTGCTTTTGCTTCAATTTGACGGATACGTTCTCTCGTTACGCCGAATACTTTCCCAACTTCTTCAAGCGTACGAGTTCGTCCATCATCTAAGCCAAAACGAAGACGCAGAACATTTTCTTCACGATCTGTTAGTGTATCTAACACATCTTCTAATTGTTCTTTTAGCAATTCATACGCTGCATGGTCCGCAGGCGATGTTGCTTCTTGGTCTTCAATGAAATCACCTAAATGGGAGTCATCTTCTTCACCAATCGGTGTTTCAAGAGAAACTGGCTCCTGTGCAATTTTTAAGATTTCGCGTACTTTTTCTGGAGCAAGATCCATTTCTTCACCAATCTCTTCAGGAGATGGTTCGCGTCCTAAATCTTGTAATAATTGACGTTGCACACGAATTAACTTATTAATCGTTTCAACCATATGAACTGGGATACGAATTGTTCGTGCTTGGTCTGCAATCGCACGTGTAATCGCTTGGCGGATCCACCAAGTTGCATACGTACTAAATTTGAAACCTTTACGATAATCGAACTTTTCAACCGCTTTAATTAGACCCATATTCCCTTCTTGGATTAAGTCTAAGAAAAGCATACCACGGCCCACGTAGCGCTTTGCAATACTTACTACAAGACGTAAGTTTGCTTCTGCAAGACGACGTTTCGCTTCTTCATCGCCATCTTCAATACGCGTTGCAAGTCGAATTTCTTCTTCTGCAGATAGTAAATCTACACGACCAATTTCTTTTAAATACATACGAACAGGATCATTGATTTTAACCCCAGGTGGTACACTTAAATCATTAAGGTCGAATTCTTCTTCTGTTTTTGAAATTTGGCGATTATTAGGACCTTCTTCGTTGTCGTTGTCACCAACTAAGTCAATCCCTTGTTCACCTAAATATTCATAGTATTCATCCATTTGATCGGATTCAATTTCAAATCCATTCATGCGTTCTGCAATCTCTTCATATGTAAGAACGCCACGTTTTTTTCCGAGCTCAGTGAGTTGTTCTTTCACTTGCTCAAGGGTCATTTCAGTTTCAATTTGTTTAGAACGAGCTGGTTTGTCAGCCATCTGTTCCCCTCCTTACGCGAGATACAAACATTCATTATACTAAAAATTTATCAAAAAAGCTATTTTCTCGCTTTTTGATTTTGTAAATATGCTACATAATATTTAGCAGCCTCTACAGGATCTGTTTTTTCCATCTGTTTTATCTTAAAGATGATTTCCGTCTTCTCAAGTTTTTCTTGATGACGTCTAAGCGTCTCCAAATGGCCTTGTAACACTTCTTCTGTGTATTCTGGATTAATAAATTCATCCGTCGAAATATCAGTGATAATATTTTTCAACTTCTCATCAGAGAGCCAACTTAAAAATGTTCCGACTGAAGGTTCATTTCCCTTTTCATAATATGCGTATAGTTCATATAAAATCCCTTTATGTTCTTCTGTGTGAAAATCTTCTATATGGGATTCCATACGAACAGCCACTTCTGGACTTTGCAACATATGGTAAATAATTTCTCTTTCTGCCCTTTCAAAACCTGTTAACTTCGGTTTTGTTTGAACAATTTGAGACGGCTTAGAAACCTGCTTTACTTGTTTTTGCTGTACCTTTTGTTCTTTGCGATATTGGTGCAATTGATTCAAAAGTGTTTCCATTGAATACGAAAATTCTTGCGATAATGACTTCAAATATGATTCTGCCTGCATCGCATCCTGTAGCAACGATAACTCTTTTAAAACACTTTTCACATATTCTTCTTTGCCAGACTCATCTTGCAAATTTTTCCCTAAACGCAAATAATTTATTTTAAAACCAACAAAACTTATACTTGATTTCACAAGATTTTCAAAAGCAGTTGTCCCATATTGTTGCACATATTCATCAGGGTCAAGCTTATCTGGCAAGGATATAACTTTCACTTGGCAACCGACTTTTAGCAATAATTGCCCTGCTTTCATCGTTGCTTCTCGCCCTGCTTTATCACCATCATAGCAAAGAACAACAGTTTCAACGTTACGTCGCAGAAGTTTTGCTTGTTCTTCAGTTAAAGCTGTTCCCATTGTCGCAACAGCTTCTTCCACACCACTTTTTACCGCAGCTAGTACGTCGGCATACCCTTCAAAAAGGGCCACTTGCCCACGTTTTCTAATAAACGGCCTCGCTTGGTGGAAGTTATACAACAATTTACTTTTATGAAAAATCGGTGTTTCAGGGCTATTTAAATATTTCGGAGTATCATCTCCTAGCGCCCTTCCACTAAACGCTATCACTTTACCTTGTAACGTATAGATTGGAAACATAACCCTTCCACGGAAGCGATCATAATGACTACCATCCTTCTCGCTTCTTATGAGAAGACCAGCTTGTTCCATACTAGACAGCGATAAGCCTCTTTTTTGTAAAATTTTCGTTGCTGCATCCCAAGCAGGTGACGCATAACCAATTTCAAACTTCTCAATCATCTCTTTCGTAATACCACGTTTTAACAAATACGAAAGTGCTTCATTTCCTTCTTCTGTATTTACTAATAAATGATGATAATACTTTTTCAAAAGTTCATGAGCCTGTTGCATGATGACAGTGTCATCAGATATGTCTTCTTGTTGTCCTTGCCCTGATGTATACTCTGCAACCGCAATTCCATTTCTTTCACCTAGCTTTTGAACAGCCTCGGTAAAAGCCAATCCTTCCATTTTCATTAGAAAGGAAAATACATTTCCACCTTCTCCACATCCGAAGCAATGAAAAATTTGCTTATCCGATGAAACAGAGAATGAAGGAGAATTCTCACCATGAAATGGACAAAGGCCGAAATAGTTACGTCCCTGTTTTCTAAGTTGAACGTATTCACCAATCACTTCTACAATATCCGATGACGTCCGAATCTGTTCAACAACTTCTTCGGGAATTCTGTTCCCCATAAATCCATCTCCGTGTCGTATTTTGTATTCGATATAAATTAAAAAATTCCTTTATAATTCGACAATATTTTTTCTAAACTTATTAGAAAGTGTTGTCGATCACGTTATCAAACGATTTTGCAGGCCCTTTTCTGCGTAATTTCGCAGATACATACCTACTATATAAAATTGTATCCATTTGCTCACCTGTTACAAATGTACCTCCTGGAGACAATACATATACACTTTTTTTTACAAGAAGACTAGCAAGCACCATATCCTATGTGATCACGAGATCTGTTTCTTTTGCATGTTGATACATATAAAAAATCAACTTTAGCTTATTCAGCATCTACATAGATCCAATTTCCCTTGCTACTTCCTTAAACGATGAGCATACGATGTGACAAACAAAATTTCGACATGAACTTTCGTTCCAACTTGCACAATTTTCAGCATTCACAGGATATGCATCTGCATCAACTAATACGATATTGATGTTTTGCATATTTCTGTATTCTACATCCCTTCTGCGAATCCTTCCATAATGTGCGTTTTCTTGTATAGATTTTGTCGATTTAACGTAATTACATGTCTTTTCGTAAATCCTATCCCTAGTTTATTCTGAAAAATTAAAGTCTAAACGTAAAATATAGGTTTTTATCACAATTTTTTATTATAATATATTTTCTTCAACTGCGCTACATATCCCTTTATTTTTTCATCTTCTATTTCAGGATAACGAAACCCTACCTTTAGCCTAATAAAAAGACAGAAGAATATAAGTATAACCACTCCGCTATAATCTATTACGAAATCAACAGGCATTGCTTTTTTCATGAGCGAAAAAAGCACATTCACCTTTGGTAAATGTGCTAAAACAATTTTTGGTTTTGCACTGCATTCACAATAATGTTAGCTGTTTCTTCAATCGCTTTATTCGATACATCAATTACTTGACAATCTATTTTACCGACTACATTCTCAAAGTGATCAATTTCTTCTTTAATACGATTAATATTGGCATATGTTGCACCGTCACTTAATCCAAGTGATTTCAATCGCTCTTTTCGAATATGATTCAACTTATCTGGCGTAATTTTCAAACCGAAGCATTTTTCTTTAGCCACTTGATATAACTCTTCAGGTGGATCTACTTCTGGTACGAGCGGTACATTGGCAACTTTCAAACGTTTGTTATGAGCTAAATATTGAGAAAGTGGTGTTTTTGATGTTCGCGAAATCCCAATCAACACGATATCTGCTTTTAAAATACCACGTGCGTCTCTACCATCATCATACTTTACAGCAAACTCAATCGCTTCAATCTTTTTAAAGTATTCTTCATCTAATCTACGAACAACACCCGGCTCATATCTTGGTACTTGCCCTGTAATTTCTTCAATTTGATCGATAAGAGGCCCGATAATATCATATGCCTCTACGCCTTCTTTCGCGGCCTCTGTCACTAAATACTGGCGCATGTCAGGCTTTACTAACGTGAAACAAATAAGCGCTTGATTGCTCTTAGCAATTGAAATCACTTCTTTTAATGTCCCTGTATCTTCTACATACGGTACACGTCTAATATCAGGAGCGAATGGGAATTGCCCCATCGCTGCTCGAACAACCAAATCAGCCGTTTCTCCAACAGAGTCAGATACGACATATACGATTTTATTATCCATTACATTACCTCACTTTAAACAAATTACACTTATTCGTTATTTACTAAGTTTACAAACGCACGTGTAATATTTGTTTTTGTAATTCGTCCAATCACTTCTAAACCTTGTTTCGTATCTTTTACAACTGGCATCGCATCAATCTGTCTTTCTATTAATTCCATCGCAATATCATATAAAGAATCTTCTCTACGACACATCGCAATGTTTGGCATCCTTGTCATGATAATATTAACCGGAAGAGAGGTTAAATCCTGCTTTCCTAGGCTAGCTCGTAATAAATCTTTACGAGATACAACGCCAACTAATAGAGTCGATTGATCTACAACGAATAATGTACCTACGTCCTCTAAAAACATCGTACAAATCGCATCGTATACTGATACATTTTTATCAATTACAGCCGGTCTAGATTGATAATCTTGTACTTTAATTTTCTTAACAGCTTCAGATAATAGCTGCCCCCCAGTTTTACCCGTATAAAAATAACCTACGCGTGGACGCGCTTCTAAATAACCAGCCATCGTTAAAATTGCTAAGTCTGGTCTTAGCGTTGCACGTGTTAATCCCAATTGCGCAGCAATTGACTCCCCTGTAATAGGACCGTGATCTTTTACAATCTGAATGATATGTTCTTGCCGTTTATTCAGCTCTATGATAATCACCACCTTCAGTGCACAACGAAAAAAGTTATACTATCTCTTAAATATTATATACTAAATATGCTATTTGAAAAAGATAGGATGTAAAAAGGACCGTATACGGCCCCAAATTATATTTGAAACTTATCAAGTTGTTCTAAGAAACGTCTTGATTTCAAATAAATCCCGCAATATTCATCATAATATGTATTTAATACTAAACGCATTTGTTTTTTTGTGCTATCCTTCACTGATACATTCCCAAGTCTATGTAAATCGAAGTGGTAGAAAAGACGTAATAATTTATGTACAGCTTCCCCCACTGGTATACGATACTGGTCTTGTTCAGCATGACGCGAGCACAGAAAACCGCCTTCTCGGACAGAGAAGGCGACAAAATCTGTTTCTTGATGACAAATCGCACATGTATCAAAATACGGGCGCATCCCTAATACCGGAAGCATTTTCGTTTGATAAATTAATGATAATACTTCTGAATCAACACCCTCACACATATAATGCAACGTTTGATATAACATTTCAAATAAATATGGATTATGTTTTTTATCTTCTGTTGCTTTATCAGTTAACTCAACAATAAATGATGCATAAGCAGTTAAAAATATATCCTCGCGAATTTCTTTCATAGTTGAAATAATCTCGCCTTGTTGTAAAGTTCCAAGTCCAGATCCCATTTGAATAAGAAAATTACCATGTGTCATAAGTTGCGAAACAGATGCTAACCGGCTTTTCGGTTTTTTCGCTCCTCTTGCCATTGCACTTACCTTACCCAATTCTCTTGAGAATATTGTAACAATCTTGTTCGTTTCTCCGTAATCTGTCGTACGGATAACGATGCCCTCAACTTTTTGAAACATGTTCGTCACCATCCAAGGTTTGAACAAAACGGGTCAAGAAATTGGAGAGTCTAGATGTGCTAGCTCCTCTTCATGTTGATCCATCTCATCGTTTACGTCTTTTTCCATTTCTTTCAAAAGCAAGTACGTTTCAATGCTTCCTGTTTTGGAGAAAAACTTCCAGGTAAAATCTAGCATAAGAATCCACCTTTCTCAATAAGCGTAGCCTATAAACCAATTTCCTTTGTTGTTATTAAATTGACCCATTTTGTCCATTTTCATGTGAGAAAAATTTTTCCTAATTTATCAAAACTCATAAAAACCAATAATCAGCGGATGAACAAAACATCCGCTGATTACAGCTTTACTCTATTTTAGTACTCGTCTTCGCGGAAACCAAGGTCACGAAGCTGAGACATTTTATTACGCCAATCTTTTTGCACTTTTACCCATACTTCTAAAAATACTTTAGAACCAAGTAATGCTTCAATATCAAAACGTGCTCGCTTACCAACTTCTTTTAACATCTTCCCTTGTTTCCCGATAATAATCCCTTTTTGCGATGGACGTTCCACAACAATCGTTGCATTGATATAAACTGCCCCGCCTTCGCGTTTTTGAATTGCATCGATAACAACAGCCACAGAATGCGGCACTTCTTCACGTGTTAAATGTAGTACTTTCTCACGAATAAGCTCTGAAATAATAAATCTCTCTGGATGATCCGTTACTTGATTATCTGGATAGTATTGTGGTCCTTCTGGTAAATACTTTTTAATTGTTCCAATTAAAGCGTCCACATTATTACCGTCTAATGCAGAAATTGGTACAATCTCTGCAAACTCATATAGTTTGCGGTATTGATCGATTAACTCTAATAATTGCTCTGGATGAAGTTGGTCGATTTTATTAATTACTAAAAATACTGGTTGTTTCGTTTCTTTTAATTTCTCAATGATAAATTCTTCACCACGACCAAATCCTTCAACTGCATTGACCATAAACAGAACAATATCAACTTCTTTTAATGTCGTTTGAGCCATCTTCACCATGAAGTCGCCTAATTTATGTTTAGGTTTATGTATTCCTGGTGTATCAATGAAAATTACTTGTGAATCATTTTCTGTATATACGCCTTGAATTTTATTACGAGTTGTTTGTGGCTTGTCACTCATAATGGCAATTTTCTGGCCGATAATACGATTTAAAAATGTAGATTTTCCAACATTCGGTCTGCCAATAATAGAGACAAAACCTGATTTATAACCTTTTCTATTCATGTAAATCCTCCGCTAAAAATGCTCCTGGCAACAATTCTCCGACTGTCGTCTCTTGAACGTCACCATGTAAATTTGATAGGTATACTTTCGTATCCTGTTTACATAATTCTACCATAACTTGGCGACATGCTCCACAAGGAGGTACCGGACGCTTTGTATCCGCCACAATTGCGATAGCTACAAACTCTTTATCTCCTTCAGAAACCGCCTTAAATAAAGCTGTTCTTTCTGCACAGTTACATAAGCCATATGATGCATTCTCAACATTACATCCACGATATACTTTTCCATCCTGTGTTAATAATGCTGCACCTACTTGAAATTTAGAATATGGTACGTACGCTTGTTTACGCGCTTCGATTGCTTCTTGAATTAATTGTTCACTATTCATGTTCCCGCATCCTTCCTGTCCACAGCTGTGAATAGATACACTCTCTGATTAAAGGCCTTTACGGCACTTCCAAAGCTTAATAAAAGCTTTGGAATGCAACTATACCACATACGGCAAAAAGATAATAGCACCAATTATAACGGCTATTATCGCAAACAATAAAACCGCTCCGGCTGCGACATCCTTTGCAATTTTCGCAAACGGATGTATATCAGTAGTCGCTAAATCTACTGTTTTTTCCACAGCCGTATTTACCATCTCTAAACTCATTACAATTCCTATTACAATAAGTAATACCATCCACTCTACTTTCGTAATATGGAAATAAAAGCCGCAGCATATAACAATGACTGCGGCTAAATAATGAATTTTCATATTTCGTTCATGACGAAGACAAAAGAATATACCTGCTATAGCATATCCAAAACTATTTATAAATTTTCCTTTTTTCATCGACCTAATCCAAATGCCTCTAAAATTTCTTTTTGTCTTCCAAACATTTCTTTTTCATCCTCTTCTGTCATGTGGTCATAACCAAGTAAATGTAAAAAGCCATGTAACGCTAAAAAGCCAAGTTCACGATCAAAAGAATGTCCATACTCTTCAGCTTGTTCTTTCGCTCTCGGAATAGAAATAATAAGGTCACCTAACATACGAGGCATCTCTGCACCTACAATTTCCATCTCTCCTTCTCCCATTTCTTCCATAGCAAAGGAAATGACATCAGTAGGCTGATCCTTATCTCGGTAATCACGATTAATCTCGCGAATGCGTTCATTATCTACAAATGTCACTGATAACTCCGCACCATCCTCTATTTTTTCCATTTGAGCTGCTTTTTCTAATATCTCACGAATTAAATTCACATATTCTTCTTTCACTTCTTCTGTTTCATCAATGAAATCAATTAATAAACTCATTCTTTCTCCTTCTCTTCCGGTAGTTCCGGATATGTAATACGCGAATGGAAAATACCATTTAACGTTTCACATAACGTTTTTCCAACGATTTGTAGTTCCTTAAACGTCAAATCACATTCACTAAATTGCCCATCTTGCAGGCGATCTTTAATAATACTTTGTACTAAATTATTTATTTGATCTGGCGTTGGGTGATTCATAGAACGTACCGCCGCCTCAACACTATCAGCAATACCAACAATTGCCGACTCTTTAGAAGTTGCTTTTGATCCCGGATAGCGGAACATCTCTTCTGTATATTTTTCTTTATCTTCTTTAATCGCCTTATAATAAAAATATTTAAGTAATGTTGTACCATGGTGTTGTCCAGCAATATCGATAATTTCTTGCGGAATATGGTATTCTTCGAGCATTCTGACTCCATCTGTTACATGAGCAATGATAATATCTTTACTCGTCACAGGATCTAATTTATCATGTGGATTTTCAATTCCCATCTGGTTTTCAATAAAGAATTGCGGTTGTACTGTTTTTCCTACATCATGATAATACGCCCCTACACGTGCTAATACACCATTTGCTCCAACCGCTTCACATGCTGCCTCAGAAAGATTCGCTACCATTACACTGTGGTGATATGTTCCTGGCGCTTCTAACAAAATTCTACGCAAAAGCGGATGATTCGGACTTGATAGTTCCATAAGCTTCATGCTTGATACAATCCCAAGTCCACTCTCTAAATATGGTAATATCCCCATCGCTAAAACGGATGAGATAATACCTGAAACGGAAGCCATCAATAATTGTGTTCCAATTTCAAGAGGTGAAAAATTCCCATTACGTAATAATAATAACGCCGCTAAGACGACTACATTTAAGATAGAAACGAGTATACCAGCTTGCAAAATCATCGTACGACGATTTTTTTCTCTTAAGAAAATGCTTACTGATAATGAACTTAATAGCACATAAATACCGACACTATAATTCAGTGTACTTGTTACTCCTTCATTAAACATAATACTTCCGCACACAGAAAAAATCATACTTGTTAAAAATACAAATCGATCGCCAATCATTAGTTTTACAAGTATTGTTCCCATCGCAACTGGGACAACATACGCAATTCCTGCATATTCAAGCTTTTGAAACAAACTAATAATTTTCATTAAAACAATCGTGATAGACAAAATTGTAATATACGCTAAAATGTACGGCCGGTCTTCTCTTTTGCGCTGTAAAAATACTTCAAACTGCTTATGCATAAAGTACAGTAACACACCAATGAGCACTGCTAATCCAACATAAGGCTGAAAACTATTACCTTTCTCTAATAAACCGACTAATTTCAATTGATTATACATATCACTTGAAATTGTTTCACCTTCTCTAACAATAACTTGTCCTTGAAGGATATAAACAGGTGGAACCAAGTCCTCTTCTGCTTTCTTCTTCTCTTTCGTTACAGCTGGATCATAAAAATAATTTGCTGTAATCGCATATGATCCTAGCGCATTCACAGCTTCCTTCAAGCCGCTATTCACATTGAGGCTTTTCATTTCATTAACAAATCGCTCTTTTGCTGCTATTTCTTCGGACATTTTAATATTTCCACCCATAATAACACTAACAGACGTTAAAGCCGCGTTTTTTGCTAATTCTAATTGATCTGGTTCTGCATTAATAAAGTATAATAAATTCTCATCCGATAATTCTTTTGTTAAATTAGATGGTAACTTCTTCTTCAACTTTTCTAATTTATTTGCATCGGTCATCTTTTTTTGCTCTTCAGGTCCAGCAGCTTTCATCTCTTGAATTACTTCATTTACCTTAGCAAAAACATCATTTACAATATCTACTCTATTTTGTTTATATTCACTTCTATATGTATATTGATCCCCGACTTTTTGAGCAGCCTCTTGTTTTTTTCTGTCCGTTATAACCTTATCTTCAATTTTAATAGGAGAATGAATTGTTTTTTTCGCAATAGAATACATATCAACATCTAATTGCTCTGGTTTTACATTATTCATAAGTGCAAAAAACAGCACTGCTCCTAACAAAACGTAAGAAATCCAACTTAGTTTTTTCGAATGTTGTAAATTACGAAACCACTTAGAAATTTCTTGAGCTCTTAACATGATTTCAATACCTTCTCCTCTCCAGAAATAAAGTGAAACTATTTATAGCTTTCATTTCTTCTAGCCAACGATACTTTTAGAGAACACTTTGATACACCAGTACCTATAGTTTATTTCTCTTATCTTTTATGATAGTAAAAAATATGCCGTTCGCCAACCTTAATACAAAAAGAAATGATCCTGACAAATAGGATCATTCCATTTTATCATATGCCTCAATAATACGTTGCACCAGCGGATGCCTCACAACGTCCGTTTGTTCTAATGTAATGAACGAAAGACCTGATACACCAGATAAAATGTTAGAAGCTAGCGAAAGCCCTGATTTTACCCCTTTTGGTAAGTCTACTTGTGAAGGGTCTCCCGTAATAACCATTTTAGAACTAAAACCTAATCTAGTTAAAAACATTTTTATTTGTGCACCCGTTGTATTTTGCGCTTCATCTAAAATAACAAATGAATCATCGAGCGTACGCCCTCTCATATAAGCTAGAGGCGCAATTTCAATTACACCTCGCTCCATCATACGCTGTGTATATTCTTGTCCAAGAATATCGTGCAACGCATCATACAATGGACGTAAATATGGATCTACTTTCTCTTTCAAATCACCTGGTAAAAACCCTAAACTTTCTCCAGCTTCTACAGCCGGTCTCGTTAAAATGATTTTCTTTACATACCCTTGCTTTAGAGCTCTTACAGCCATTACTACAGCTAAGTATGTTTTCCCAGTCCCAGCAGGTCCTATTCCAAATACAACATCATTCTTCTTCATTGCATGAATATATCTTCTTTGCCCCATTGTTTTTACACGAATGGATTTACCTTTTGCCGTTTTAAAGATTTCTTCTTCATATAACTCTTCAAATTGAGCAATTTTCCCTTGTTGTGCGAGCTGAATTGCATACGCAACATCTCTTTCTGCAATTGATACACCTTTTCGAATAACAACAAGTAATTGCTGTAAGATTTTTTCTACGAGTGTCACAGTTTCAACTGCTCCAGATGCATGAACAGTTTCACCTCTAGTTACGATCGATACATTCAGTTCCCGTTCAATTACTTTCAAATGAGCATCATTGACTCCAAAAAGAGCGATTGCTTCGTTAGTATTTTCCAATTGTTGGTTCATTTCTACTAATTGTTCTGCCATTACTCAGTCTCCTTGAATATCGGATTCGGATATTGGTTGTGGCTCTGCAATATTTTCGATCACAGTATAATGCAATGTGACTTTTAGTTGATCCGCCTCAACCTGTTTACTCAAAATCTTATCACTTACAATCATAGCATGTTCATCCAATTTTTTCTTTAGTTCTTTTTCAGCCATCTCTTTCGCTACTTTCATTGCCTGTTTTTCTGTATATTCCCGATTCGCTTCTTCCTCTTCTCGCACAATATCTTTTTCGTACGCGATTGGCAGTGTAAAACCAAATAGTTTCACATCGTGTTTTACACTTTCCGTACGAGAGCGTTTATACTTATCATGTTGAAATCCCCATATTTTTATTTTCGTACTCCCAAATGCAAGGTAATGCTCATTATATGCATTGCCAGTATATACTTGAAATTGCGTCTTTAGTGGCACATTCACCTCAGATGTGTACCACGTTTCTCCATATACAATACCTTGGGCCGAAACAATCGTCGGACTCTCCTCATTACCGTATATCCCTGATACGAGAAGCTGCCCTTTTTCGACATGGTCATTTTTCAAGACAACTGGTTTTCCTACTTCAACAAATGTTTTTGTCACAATTGCTTCTTTTTTTGCTACTAAATTTTGCGGCCTTTGTTCCTTTTCTTTTTTCGGCTCGTTTTTTTCAACAATTTTAAAATGGTACGTCGTTCCTCTTATTTCTAGTCCCGCCCAAGTAATCGCATTAATATTGTCTGTCAAGTGACGCTGTACATCTTCTACATTAGGCATCTGGAATTGTAATTTTCCTTTTTTAATACCCATTTTGTCCAATTCTTTCATCAATATATATTCTGTTTCAGGTTTCGCTCCTGTAATTTCAATTTTCCAAACCATATTAGATAATGCAATCATGCCAAAAAAGAAAATTAAAAAACCAATTAAGAATCCACTATTTTTAATTAAACGCTTATTCAAAAAAGGAAAACCGTAACGCCCAATAAAATATAGTTTACATTCATTTTTTCTATAAATTGGTTTTATTTTCTTCACATCTCGTAATAACATACAAAAAACTAACGTTTCATCAGCAATCTTCTTAACATCCCAAACTAATAATTTTCTACGCACACATTCGTTAACGAACCGTTCCGCTCCTCTACCTTCAATTCGCACTTTTACATATCCAAGCCACTTTATAAACCATTTATTTTTCATCTACTATCTCCACTACCTTTCCAAAAGTATACACACTACTTTTTTCGCTTTAATTAGCAAAATAGCTCGTACGAAAATGAAATAAAGAGTTCTACCACCCATAAATAGCGAGATAAAATCAATAGTAAGGTCGAATCACGAAAATAACGAAGAAAAACTTCACATATGGAAGTTTCCCTCACTCCTCTTTTTTTTCGTTTTCTAAAAACGTCACTTGCTCAATTATTCCTTCAAGTAAAAGTTCTTCTGGAAGGATTGTTTTAATAATAAAGGATTGCCCTTTAATTAATAATTGACCGTGCTTTAATAACAATCTTACTTCTTTATCTGAAAACACTAATAAACCTCGATGATTTTCTATATAGATATGCACTTGCCCGACAAGCGTGATCCGAGGTAGATCCATTAGCACATCCACTGGCAGGTCTATTTGCTTTGTTAACCAATTCTTCATTTGTTCTAATTTTTTCATCTCAAAAGACCCCCTCTCATCCCATATGTATGAAAAAAGAGCTTGTAATATCACGTCCAAACTGAAAAAAAGCATAAAAAAACGTCTCATACGAAATGAGACGTTTTTTTATGCTAATAGTTGGATAACCAACTTATTCACAAGTGATCCGTCTGTTTTACCTTTTACTTTCGGCATAACAGCAGTCATCACCTTACCCATATCTGCTTTAGATGTCGCACCAACTTCAGAAATAACTTGCTTAATTACATTCGCTAGTTCTTCTTCTGTTAATTGCTCCGGCAAATATGCGCTTAAAATCTGAATTTCACTTTGCAGTTTATTAACAAGGTCTTCACGACCAGCTTTTTTAAATTCAAGGAGGGAGTCCTTATACTGTTTTACTTCACGAGCTAAAACTGTTAGTTCCTCTTCTTCAGTAAGAGTATGTTGCAGTTTAATACCTTCATTTTGTAAAGCAGCCTTAACCATACGAATAACGGTTAATTTTTCTTTTTGTTTATTCTTCATCGCTTGTTTCATATCATCGTTTAAACGACCGAGAAGACTCATAACTTACACCCTCTCTTAGAATTTACGCTTTCTTGCCGCTTCAGATTTCTTCTTACGTTTTACACTTGGCTTTTCATAAAACTCGCGCTTTCTTGCTTCAGCAAGTGTACCAGTTTTAGAAACCGATCTTTTAAAACGGCGAAGTGCATCCTCCAAAGACTCGTTTTTACGAACGACTGTTTTTGACATTCTCTTTCCCTCCCTCCGAAACATCACACTTACATACTAATTTCAGCATGCAAAAAGAAACCCTTCTTCAGCATGTCTTTTACGATTATAATACATTTTATCACTTCAGGTCAACTATTTGGCAGAATAAAAGAAGAATAGATGCCCTTCCCTGTTCAAAAGCTATGTAGATAGCTATTATTCTTTCCCTCTGAAGACAACTATATTTTTATCTTTACACCTTTTTTAATACAAGAAAATATTAAATAACTACTCATTCGATGTACCTGCTTTTTCAGCACTTAAATTCTCCACAAAAAAGCATGCAAATCGTTTCCGTTTGCATGCCTTTTTATCCCGCTATTTACCAAGACAGTAAGGCAGTAAGACCCCCTCCTCAAAATTCAGCGAAAATAAAGAACTTAGGTGGGGGTCGGGCTGATAATCAGTGGGGGATGCCTCACTGATTAAAGTTTCAATTTATGCGCTTGCTGATTCTTTTTTTACATCATCTTCAAGAACACGAACAAATTGCGCTTCGTTATATGGATAACCGGCTTTCGTAATTTTCACTTTCACTAGTTTACCAATTAATTCTTCTGATCCTTCAAATACAATTTTCAAGTAGTTATCTGTATAACCTACATATAACCCTTCGCGGTCGCCCTCTTTAAATCGCTCTTCTGGAATGATTTCAAGTACTTCGCCTTCAAACTGTGACGCATACTCTTTTGCTAATTGATTAGATAGTTCAATTAAACGGTGAACACGATCGTTCTTCACATCTTCAGGAACTTGATCTTCCATACGCGCTGCAGGTGTTCCCGTACGTTTTGAGTAAGGGAATACGTGTAACTCAGAGAAGCGATTCTCTTTAATGAAATTGTATGTTTCCATGAATTCTTCTTCTGTTTCACCTGGGAAACCAACAATTACGTCCGATGTAATCGCAAGACCTGGTAACGCTTCTTTCAAACGATCTAAACGCTCTTGGAAAAATTCCATCGTATACTTACGACGCATACGTTTTAATACTGTATTAGATCCAGATTGCAACGGAATGTGTAAGTGACGTACAACTACTTCAGACTTATCTAACACTTCAATTACTTCATCTGAAATCTGACTCGCTTCAATAGAAGAAATACGAAGACGTTTTAATCCGCCTACTTCCGCTTCCATATCACGAAGTAATCCAGCTAAGTTATAATCTTTAATATCTTCACCGTACCCACCTGTATGAATACCTGTTAATACGATTTCTTTATAACCTGCATCTACTAATTGCTGCGCTTGTTTAATAACTTCTTTCCCATCACGAGAGCGCATTAAACCACGCGCCCAAGGAATAATACAGAATGTACAGAAGTTATTACAACCTTCTTGTATTTTTAAAGATGCACGTGTACGATCCGTGAAATAAGGTACATCCAGTTCTTCGTATACACGTGTCTTCATAATGTTGCGGACGGCATTAATTGGCTGACGCTCTTTGCGGAATTCTTCGATGTATCCTAACATCTTTTCGCGATCCTGTGTACCAACTACAATATCTACACCTGGAATCGCCATAATTTCCGCTGGAGATGTTTGTGCATAACATCCAGTTACACAAATAACCGCATCCGGGTTTTGGCGAACAGCACGTCTAATAACTTGACGGCTTTTCTTATCTCCCGTATTCGTTACTGTACACGTATTAATAACGTATACATCAGATTTCTTTTCATATTCAGTTCTTTCATATCCACCTTGTTTAAACAATTGCCAAATGGCTTCTGTTTCATAGTGGTTTACTTTACAACCTAACGTATGGAACGCAACAGTTGACATTGATCATCACCCCATCAATTCAAAATGATACGAAGCAGCACTTAACGCGTATAACGGCGCCGTTTCTGTTCTTAAAATTCTTGGTCCTAAACTACATGGTACAAATTTATGTTCACGAAGCGTTGTAATCTCTTCCTCAGCTAAACCGCCTTCTGGGCCAAATACAATCAATAGCTTTTGACCTGGTTTCATCGTCGTTAAAGCTTTCGCAAAGTTAGATTTCTCGCCTTGTTTTGCTTCCTCTTCGTAAGCAACAAGACAAACATCATACTCACCACTCATCGAAAGCAATTGTTTAAACGATGCCGGAGCATGCACTTCTGGAACTTCACTTCTATGTGATTGTTCCGCAGCTTCTTTCACAATTTTTCTTAAACGCTCAACTTTTTTATCAGCTTTTTTCGCATCCCATTTTACAATAGAGCGAGATGCTTGAAATGGTAAGAATGCAGCTGCCCCAAGCTCAGTTCCTTTTTGAAAAATTAACTCTAGCTTGTCTCCTTTCGGCAGTCCACTTGCAATCGTCACGAAAACAGGAAGTTCACTTGACGCCTCTACCCATTCTACAATAGCCGTATTAATAAATTCACTGGTAATTTCATCAATTGAACATACGGCTGTTTTTCCGTTTACACAGCAATAAATGTGATCACCAGCTGACATACGCATCACTCTTGCGATATGATGTACGTCATCACCTACAATGCGAATACTTGTCTCATTTACATATTTCTCTTCTACAAAATAACGTTGCATATAATCACCTTAGTAGAGTTTCGTTCCTTTCGTAAGTCAATACTTACGAAAAGAACGAAACGTTATCATTTTTCATATAACAAACGGCAAGTCCCTCACTTTATAGTGAGAGACTCCCCTTTTCATTATAGACTAAAATCTATATTACGCATTTCGTGCAATAATTGCTACCCAATCTTCCATTCGTAACACTTCTTCAATTGTAAATCCGGCTTTTTCTAGCGCTTCAGAAATTACTTTTTCCTTCGCAGCAATGATGCCCGATGTAATAAATAATCCGCCCGACTTCACAACTCTCGCTGCATCTTCAGGGAATAATAGAATAATTTCTGCTAATAAGTTAGCTACGATTAAATCAACAGGACCTTCAATGCCTTCTAAAAGACTATTTTGCCCAACAGACACGATATCATCTGTTTTATTTAAACGTACATTCATTTCTGCACTTTCCACTGCAACCGGATCTAAATCATACGCTTGAACAGAAGACGCACCTAATTTTGCTGCTGCAATACTAAGTACACCAGAACCTGTTCCTACATCAATGATCGTATCACCTGGCTGAACTGTTTTTTCTAAAGCACGAATACACATCGTTGTTGTCGGATGAGTTCCCGTTCCAAACGCCATACCTGGATCTAATTCAATAATTTTTTCTTCCGGAGAAGATGGTGTATATTCTTCCCACGTCGGCACAATTGTGAATGTATCAGAAATTTGTACTGGATGGTAATACTTTTTCCAAGCAGTAGCCCAATCTTCTTCATTGACTTCGTTAACGGTAATATTTCCAGTACCAATTTCGATGTCGTAAGATGGAAGCATATCAATAGATGATTTTACACCCGCAATCGTTTCCTGTAAAGAATCCGTTTGTGGGAAATATGCTTTTATTAATACACCTTCCGCCGGATATTCATCTGGGTTCAATGCATAAATTTCACCATATTGTTGCTCGCGCTCTTTCGTCAACTCCGCTGGATCCTCAATCGCAACTCCACTAGCACCAGCTTCATGTAAAATATGAGAGACAGCTTCTACTGCTTCTTCTGTTGTATGAATACTAACTTCTGACCATTTCACAATTTACCAACTCCATTTTTTATTTCCATTATTCCCCTTTGATAGCACGTTTAAGCTTTCCAAACAAACTATCATCCTGCTCTTCTTGTCCCGCAAATTCACGTAATAAATCTTTTTGATGTGAAGTTAATTTCGTCGGTACAACAACACGAACAACTACATATTGATCTCCTTGACCGTATCCACGTACGTTCGGAGCACCTTTTCCTTTTAAGCGGAATTCTGTTCCTGTTTGTGTTCCTGCTGGAATTTTCAGCTTCACTTTCCCATGAACAGTAGGAACTTCCACTTCAGCACCAAGTGCCATTTGCGCAAATGTTAATGGCATTTCGCAAATAATGTGATCTCCTTCACGCTCAAAGAATTCATGATTTCTCACATGAACAACTACATATAAATCCCCTGCTGGTCCGCCATTTACGCCCGCTTCACCTTTTCCGGATACACGAATTTGTTGACCATTATCGATACCCGCTGGAATTTTAACGTTGATTTTTTTACGTTTACGCACTTTACCAGAACCGTGGCATGTCGTACATTTTTCTTTAATCATTTGACCAGTTCCTGAACAGTGACTACAAGCTTGACGGTTTACGATACGACCAAATGGTGTATTTTGTTCTACACTTACTTGCCCTGAACCTGAACAATGTTTACATGTTTCTTTTGAAGTTCCTGGTTTCGCTCCGCTACCTTTACAAGTATCACATGGATCTTCAACTGGAATCTCGACATTTAATTCTTTACCAAAAATAGCTTCTTCAAACTCTAAAGTAACTTGATATTGTAAGTCAGCACCTTGACGCGGAGCATTTGGATCACGACGTCTACCGCCACCACCGCCGCCAAAGAACGAACTAAAGATATCTTCAAAACCGAAGCCACCGCCGAAGTCTCCTCCGCCGCCAAAGCCACCGAAACCTTGATTTGCACCAGCATGACCAAATTGATCATATTGCGCGCGCTTTTGATCGTCGCTTAATACTTCATATGCTTCTTGTACTTCTTTAAACTTTTCAATTGCATTTTCTTCTTTACTTACGTCTGGATGGTATTTTTTAGCCAAACGACGATACGCTTTTTTTATTTCATCTTTTGAAGCACCCTGGCTAAGTCCAAGGACCTCATAATAATCTCGTTTACTCATAAATTTACAACCCCCGAATCTTTCACATAAACGTAATTTTAACACCGAAAGAAAGTGCTTTGCAACAAAGTTTCCTCACTTACAGTATGCAAAGTAAAAAACTTAAGAACCTCACACTTTTCTTCTCATTCATGAAAAAAGCCAAAGCCAAGGCACGCTTGACTTTGACTTTTTGTCATCTTACTTATTTATATTACTTATCTTCTTTTACTTCTTCAAACTCAGCGTCTACTACATTGTCTTTCTTCGCGCCAGCATCTTGTGCTCCTTGTGCACCTTCTGCTTGCCCTGCAGCTGCTTGAGCTTGTTCGTATAATTTAACACTTAATTGTTGTACGATTTCTTGTAAAGCGTCTTTTTTCGCACGGATGTCCTCAAGCTCGTTCTTCTCGATCGCAGCTTGTAGTGCTTCTTTCGCTTCTGTTGCTTTTGCAACTTCAGCTGCATCCACTTTACCTTCTAAATCTTTTACAACTTTATCCGTTTGGAATACAAGTTGGTCCGCTTCGTTACGAAGTTCAACTTCTTCCTTACGTTTTTGGTCAGCGTCAGCATTTGCTTCTGCTTCTTGTACCATACGATCTACTTCTTCATCAGAAAGACCTGAAGAAGATTGGATTGTAATAGCTTGCTCTTTACTTGTTCCTAAGTCTTTTGCACGTACGTTAACAATACCGTTCGCATCAATATCGAATGTTACTTCGATTTGTGGAATACCACGTGGTGCTGGCGGAAGGTCTGTTAATTGGAAACGACCTAATGTTTTGTTGTCAGCTGACATTGGACGCTCACCTTGTAATACGTGAATGTCTACTGCCGGTTGGTTATCAGCAGCTGTTGAGAATACTTGTGACTTACTTGTTGGAATTGTAGTGTTACGCTCGATTAATTTCGTGAACACACCACCCATAGTTTCAATACCTAAAGAAAGTGGAGTTACGTCTAATAATAGTACGCCTTCTACATCACCAGTAAGTACGCCACCTTGAACTGCAGCACCTAATGCTACAACTTCATCAGGGTTTACACCTTTATATGGTTCTTTACCAGTTTCACGTTTAATAGCTTCTTGTACAGCTGGGATACGAGTAGATCCACCAACAAGGATAACTTTATCTAATTCACTTGGAGCAAAACCAGCGTCTTTTAATGCACGACGAGTTGGCTCTAACGTTCTTTCAACAAGACCCGCTGAAAGCTCTTCGAATTTCGCTCTTGTTAACGTTAATTCTAAGTGTAATGGACCAGCAGCTCCAGCACTAATGAACGGTAATGAAATTTGTGTTTGTGTTACGCCAGAAAGATCTTTTTTCGCCTTTTCAGCTGCATCTTTCAAACGTTGAAGCGCCATTTTATCTTGGCTTAAATCAATGTTATTTTCTTTTTTGAACTCAGCTACTAAGTGGTCAATAACAACTTGGTCAAAGTCATCTCCACCAAGACGGTTGTCACCAGCAGTTGAAATAACTTCGAATGTTCCGTCTGCTAACTCAAGGATAGATACGTCAAATGTACCGCCACCTAAGTCATATACTAAGATTTTTTGCTCTTCATCTTGTTTTTCTAAACCGTAAGCAAGTGCTGCTGCTGTTGGTTCGTTAATGATACGCTCAACTTCTAAACCAGCGATACGACCAGCATCTTTTGTTGCTTGACGTTCTGCATCGTTGAAGTATGCAGGTACTGTAATAACAGCTTTCGTAACTGTTTCACCTAAGTATGCTTCAGCAGAAGCTTTTAGGTTTTGTAAAATGATTGCAGAAATTTCTTGAGGTGTATAATCTTTACCTTCAACTTCTACTTTGTAGTCTGTACCCATATGACGTTTAACAGACATGATTGTATTTGGGTTTGTAATTGCTTGACGCTTTGCAACTTCCCCAACTTGACGCTCTTCATTTTTGAAAGCTACAACAGATGGTGTTGTACGGTTTCCTTCTGGATTTGGGATAACCTTTGGTTCTCCACCTTCCATAACAGCTACACAAGAGTTTGTTGTACCTAAGTCAATACCGATAATTTTACTCATGGCGAATCCTCCTACTTTTATGTAAATTATTGATTTACTTTTACCATTGATGGGCGAATCACACGGTCTTTTAGTTTATAACCTTTTTGGAATTCTTCAACTACCGCGTTTGATTCAAATTCACTATCTTCCACTTGCATAATAGCTTGGTGTTCATTAGGATCGAACTGTTTACCAACAGATTCAACCACTTCAACGCCTTCTTTAGTCAACGCTTCTAACAATTGACGATGCACCATTTCCATACCTTGTAACAAGGATTTCGTTTGCTCATCAGTTGCTTCCACTTGCATCGCTCTTTCAAAATTATCAAGAGCTGGCAAAATGTCTGAAACTAGACTTTGTGCTCTATATTTTTCAGCAGCCTGTTTATCCATTTGGACACGACGCTTATAATTTTCAAAATCAGCTTGTAGACGTAATGTGCGACCTTCCGTTTCCGTTAGTTTCGCTTGTAACTCATCTACTTTTTCTTGTAAAAGAGCAGCCTCACTTTTTTCTTCTACAGTTTTTTCACTGTTTTCTGTCGTGACAGCTTCTTCAACTTGCGCTTCTTTTACTTCTTCTACCACTTGTTCGTTACGCTCTTCCACAATATTCACCTCCTTAAAAGGTATTAGGTATTATGCTAAGCACAATTACCTAAGCATTATATATTACACACAGCAATGAAAATTTCATTACTTGAGCGAATGTATTACTCTCATTTACTTTTTAAGTCCATCAGTAAATTGTCTCGTAAATAACTGTAACAAACTAATTACCCGAGAGTATTGCATTCTTGTCGGACCTAAAATAGCAATTGTTCCAAGTTGCTCTTCTCCAATCGAATATGTTGCAGAAATTAAACTACAATCTTCCATGGCTGTCGCAGAGTTTTCCCTACCTATTTTCACTTGAATACCTACTTGTTTATGACGCAAGATGTCATAAAACTCGGCTTCATTATCAATCATCGTCAGTAAGGATCTTACTTTGTGAATGTCATGGAACTCTGGTTGCGAAAGCATATTTGCTTTGCCTCCAAAGTATATCTTTTCCGATAAAGGAACTTGAAATGTACCATCTAACATTTTTATTGCACTATCGTAATTATGAACATACCCACGTAAAACTGTAACAATCTCTTTAAAGATTTTGTTATGGAGTTCCGACATTGGTACGCCCGACAGCTTTTCATTTAAAATATTAACCATTTTTTCTAAATCTGATAAATCAACAGATTCCGGAACGGTAATCGTTTTGCTTTGTACATGCCCTGTATCCGTTACAATAATAGCGACTGCAGTTTGACGATCAAGCGGTACAATTTGTACGTTTTTAAGTTTATTTGTGCTTAACTTCGGTCCAAGAACAATGGCCGTATAATTCGTAAGCTCTGATAAAATTTGAGCCGATTGCTGTGCAATCTTTTCCGCTTCAAAAATTCTTTCAGCAAATAAATCTTTAATTTGTACAATTTCATCGGTCGGTAAGTTTTGCGGCGCTAAAAGATGGTCTACATAAAAACGATATCCTTTTTCAGAAGGAACACGTCCTGAAGAACTATGCGTTTTTTCAATAAATCCTAGTTCCTCTAAATCAGCCATTTCATTTCGAATAGTAGCTGAACTAAACGTAATTTCATCTTTCTTAGCCAACGTCCTCGATCCAACAGGTTGCGCTGATCCAATAAAGTCATCAATAATTGTTTGTAAAATTAAGAGCTGACGTTCCGTAAGCATCTCATCATCACCTCTGTTAGCACTCTTTGTCTTCGAGTGCTAAATCTATTAATAACTTACCAAAATTGACATTCAATTGTCAACGGAAACGTCACGAAATAATGAAACTTTTTCACGTTAATGGAACATTTAATTAGTCAATCAAAAATGATTGGAATACTTCATTCCCTAATAATTTTCCTTTTCGCGTTAAACGAACATATCCATTGCTCTCTTCAAGCAACCCTTGTTCTTCGTTGCTTTGTAACTGCTTCGCGAAAACTTTATCCATTTCCATATTAAATTTCTTTTGAAACCCTATTTTAGATACACCTTTTGTTTTTCGAAGCCCTAAGAACAACTCTTCTTCCATTCTTTCTTTCTCCGTCACCGCGTGAACATCTAAATACGGAAATCCAGTTTCATCAATTTTATTGAAATATTGCTTGAGCGGCCCTACATTTTGGATACGTTCTCCATTTACATAACTATGCGCTCCAGCTCCAAACCCATAATACTCTTCATTATTCCAGTATGTGAGATTATGTCTACTTTCATTATCACCTTTTGAGAAATTGCTAATTTCATACTGAGTATAGCCATGTTTCTCCATTTCATCCATTACCATTTCGTACATTTTTGCTTCATGGTCTTCACCTGGAAGTCTTAGTTTCCCTTTATTCATTAAGTTATAAAACACAGTTTTCGGTTCCACAATTAATGAGTAGGCCGAGAAATGTTGTACACCGAGCGTAAAAGCAATATCTAACGTTTCTTTCACATCTTCTATCGTCTGCCCTGGCAGAGCATAAATAATATCCACATTTATATTTTTGAAGCCTACTTCCTGCGCTTCTCTAATTGCTACAAACGCATCTTCCCTCGTATGCTTGCGCCCAATTTTCTCAAGCAATTCATCTCGAAATGTTTGCACACCAAAACTAATGCGGTTCACTCCACCTTCTAGCAATACATGTAACTTCTCTTTCGGTAAATCACCTGGATTCGCTTCAAATGTTAATTCACAATTCGGAGCAAATGGACGTAAGCGACGGTTTATAATATCGAGTAACTTTTTTGTCTGCTCCATATTTAACGCTGTCGGAGTTCCTCCACCAACAAAAATCGTTTTCATACTATCAAATGGTACCTTTTGAACTGTATTTATTATTTCCTTCTCTAAATACTCTAAATATTGATCGACCGGTTGGCGTTCAATAAATACTTTATTAAAATCACAATAGTGACAAATATGCTGACAAAACGGAATATGAATATATGCAGCTTGCACCAAATATAACTCCTACCTTTCTAAAAAGAAAGCCTCCGCGCTCGGGAGGCTTCTTTACTTCTCTAACGTATTACGAATTTGCTCCATTCGCATTTTTCCCCAATCATACATCATTTCAACGATTGGTAAAAGCGACATGCCTAATTCCGTCATATAATACTCCACTCGCGGAGGAATTTCTGGGTATACTGTTCTGTCAACAATCCCATCTTCCATTAACTCTTTTAATTGATTTGACAAAACTTTATGAGAGATGCTTGGGAATAATCGTTGTAATTCACTAAAACGATGAGGCCCTTCCACACCAAGATGCCACAGTATCACAACTTTCCACTTCCCACTAATAATAGAAAGCGTCAATTCCTTTTCACAATTAAAATTACCATTTTGTATTTTCTCGTGAATATCTTTTCGAATATTTTCGGACATTAACAAACTCCTAACTCTATATGAACTAAAAAGCTCTCTCACTATTGTAAATGAGAGAAGCTACGTTGTCTAAAAAGTAATGATATAAAAAAGAAGCCGTATAGACGACTTCTTTTTTATATCAATTCGCATGAAATAACAATCAATTATTAATTGTCATCCATTTTCAGTACAGCCATGAATGCTTCTTGCGGTACTTCTACAGAACCAACAGACTTCATACGTTTTTTACCTTCTTTTTGCTTATCAAGAAGTTTACGCTTACGAGAAATGTCACCACCGTAACATTTTGCAAGTACGTTTTTACGCATCGCCTTAATTGTAGAACGTGCTACAACTTTGTTTCCGATAGTCGCCTGAATTGGCACTTCGAACTGTTGTCTCGGAATTAATTCTTTTAATTTCTCTACGATTACTTTACCACGGTCATACGCTGAATCACGGTGTACGATAAATGATAAAGCATCCACTTGTTCATTATTTAAAAGAATATCCATTTTCACAAGTTTAGATGGTTTATAACCAATTAACTCGTAATCAAATGATGCATACCCTTTTGTATTTGATTTCAATTGATCGAAGAAATCATATACGATTTCTGATAATGGGATTTCATACGTTAATGTAACACGTGTTTCATCTAAATATTGCATATCAATAAACGTTCCACGTTTACCTTGGCAAATTTCCATTACAGCTCCAACATAGTCATTCGGCACCATAATTGAAGCCTTCACAAACGGCTCTTCTACGCGATCGATAGACTGTGGATCTGGCATATTAGATGGATTATCAACAATTACATCTTCACCGTTTGTTAAATACACTTTATAAATAACGCTTGGCGCTGTTGTAATTAAGTCAATTTTAAATTCACGTTCAATACGCTCTTGAATGATTTCCATGTGAAGAAGTCCTAAGAATCCACAACGGAAACCAAATCCTAGTGCTTGAGATGTTTCTGGTTCAAACTCAAGTGCAGAATCGTTTAACTCTAATTTTTCTAACGCATCACGTAAGTCGTTGTAACGTGCAGAATCGATTGGATATAAACCACAGAATACCATTGGATTTAATTTACGATAACCTGCTAACGGCTCTGCAGCTGGACGTTTCGCATGTGTAATCGTATCACCAACGCGTGTGTCACCAACATTTTTAATCGATGCCGCTAAGAAACCTACATCACCTACAGTTAACTCATCACGTTGCGTAGTCTTCGGTGTAAATACACCTACTTCTGTTACTTCAAATTCTTTACCAGTTGCCATCATACGTACTTTATCGCCAACTTTTACCGTTCCATTTACAACACGGATATAAGCAATTACACCGCGGTACGGATCATATAAAGAGTCAAAGATCATACATTGTAACGGCTCTTCTGAATCACCTGTTGGTGCTGGTACTTTTTCAACGATTTGTTCTAAAATATCTTCAATACCAATACCAGCTTTCGCTGAAGCAAGTACCGCTTCTGATGCATCTAAACCGATTACATCTTCTACCTCTTGACGCACACGTTCTGGATCTGCACTTGGTAAGTCGATTTTATTAATAACCGGTAAAATTTCTAAATTGTTATCAAGCGCTAAGTATACGTTCGCTAACGTTTGCGCCTCAATACCTTGCGCTGCATCCACTACAAGAATTGCACCTTCACAAGCCGCTAAACTACGAGATACTTCGTACGTAAAGTCGACGTGTCCTGGTGTATCAATTAAGTGAAGAATATATTCTTCACCGTCTTTTGCTTTATACGTTAACTGTACTGCGTTTAATTTAATTGTAATACCACGCTCACGCTCTAAATCCATAGAGTCAAGCAATTGAGCTTTCATTTCACGTTGTGTTAACGCGTTTGTTTTCTCTAAAATACGGTCTGCTAACGTTGATTTTCCGTGGTCAATATGAGCAATGATAGAGAAATTACGAATTTTGGACTGTCTTTTTGCTCTTTCTTCTTTGTTCATCTATGTTCTCAACTCCTAATAGTCTCGCCAATATACACTAGCACTGATTATATCAATAGAGCAGCAAAGATTCAATGAAAACTCGTGCTGCTTACAATACAAATCATTCTATCTATATCTTATGCGAACAAACCATAAGAGACAAACCTTTTTCAAATTAAAAAACGGCTGTCGTACAAAATGGTAAGACAACCGTTCTTCTTGCTACCCTTAACTAAAAATCTCTTTCACTTTCCCAATAACTATATCCGTTCCAAACTTTGTTACTTCATAAGTAGCACTTGCTATTGCCATACCAATTCCTTCTACAACATTAAAACTCTTTAAGCTTTCTAATTGTTTTTGTTTTTCAGTAACGGAAAACGAACTTTCCAAAATTTCTGATTCTGCACCCGCCCCCTCTGTTCCTGTCATATGAGCGATTTGTTCATACGACATTTGCTGATAACCTTTCATACTTTTCAAACCATGATTAGCAAGTGCCACCCCTGCTATTATCATGAGTAAACATATGGCCGCACTACATATACATAAAAGCGAAAAGCGGCTTACATGATTATCGTCTCTTCCCATCAATGCGTATATGCTCCTGTATTATCTTGGTCAATTTGATGATGCAAGGCTGCATTTAAACCACTCGCTATTACATTTGCCATATCCTCTATGAAAGCATCCACTTCTTTCGGAGTCACCATTAAATTATGACCAAGAGGAGATAACACTTCATAAATTAATTTTCTCTTCTCTTCATCTTCCAGTGTACCTACAGCACCTAAAAACATATTCCGACTCTTTTCATCCGGCATATCTTCTTCTGTTAACTTTTTCTTTTCTCCAAATGTAAAGCCAGCTGGTAACAAAGATCGGGAAGGTTTGTTTCCTTCCTTCATCTCCCGTCCAAAATGTTTCAAAATAAAATCAATTGTATCGCTTGTAATCGAAACGGCATCTACCACAGTCGGGACACCAATCGCAATAACAGGAATACCCAATGTTTCTTTACTAAGTTCCTTACGCTTATTCCCAACACCCGATCCAGGATGAATTCCCGTATCAGAAATTTGTATCGTGCTATTTACTCGTTCAATAGAACGAGCAGCTAATGCATCAATTGCAATGACAAAGTCTGGCTTTGTCTTCTCAATGATTCCATAAATAACATCGCTCGTTTCAATCCCTGTAATTCCCATTACCCCCGGCCGAATTGCGCTAACAGGTCTAAACCCCTCTTCTACACTTTCAGGCTGCAATTGAAACAAGTGTCTCGTTACCAATACATTTTCTACAACTATCGGTCCAAGCGCATCTGGCGTTACATTCCAATTCCCCAGACCAACAATTAAACAACTCGCTTCTTTCGTAACACCAACATCTTCTAAGAAATAAGAAAATTCTTTTGCAAAAATGCGCTCTACTTTTTGTTGCAGCTCTGTATCTTGTTGACGTATACCTTGTACTTCAAGTGTTAAATAATTTCCAGGTTTTTTACCCATTGATTCAGAGGCAACTTCATCAATCGTTACTTTCGTAATGGTAATACCTTCTTCTTCCCTCTCTTTTACAATAACTCCTTGTATCCCATTTTGCTCTTCTTGGCGCTCTTGCAACATTTGATGTGCCTCTACAGCAAGGTCAGTTCTAACACTATATTTACTTAAATCTAATGGTTCTTTCATCGTATCTCCTCCGTAATTCATAGTAAATATCGTTAGATTTCCCAAAGTTATATAAGGTCATTCTTTCCTTTACGTGAAATTTCATTGATATACTATTGCAATTCTCTTCACCGTTTGATAGAATATCACTTGTTCTATGTTAAGAATCGAGTCATTCGATTGCACCAGGGAGGTGAAAAGTATGGCAAACATCAAATCTGCTATCAAACGCGCTAAACTTAGCGAAGAGCGTCGTTCACATAACGCTTCTATCAAGTCTGACATGCGTTCTGCTGTTAAAACTGTAGAAGCTTTAGTTACTAATAACGATCTTGAAAATGCTAAAGAAGCTTTCAAAACTGCTTCTAAAAAACTTGACAAAGCAGCTCGTAAAGGTCTTATCCACCAAAACGCTGCAGCTCGTCAAAAATCTCGCTTAGCGAAACAAGTAAACGCGTAAGGCGTTTAAAAAACGATCCATTTGGATCGTTTTTTTATATACAAAAAAGTTCACGCGCTAAGCACGTGAACTTTTTTGTTTCATTACATATGATTTAACCGCATTAAGAAAAACTCAAGCACAAGTTTCTTATCCATTTTTCCAGTTTTCATACTATAATCAGCTTCCGCTAATTCTATAATCACTTTTTTTAATTCTTCAAAAGAGAAAAACTTCGTTTGATTCATCGCTAATTTTACACGATATGGATGCACACCAATATGAGACGCAATTTGATTTTGTGCATAACCACGCTGCTGTAACTCTTTCACTTGATGCAACAAGCGGAATTGACTTACTAATAATGCAAGCAGTTTAATGGGTTCCTCTTGCTGCGTAAATAATCCATCCAATATTTGCATCGCACCCGCGATATCTTTTTTTACCACTTTTTCTGTCAAAGCAAACACATTTTGCTCAACTGATTTTGGCACAAGTTCCGCAACAAGTTTCGGGCTAATCTCTCCGCCCATACCGACGTATAACGTTAACTTGTCCATTTCCTTCGCCAACATCGTTACATTACTTCCCACAAGCTCTAACAACAAACTAACAGCTGCATTATCAATATGCACGTGCACTTCATCTGCACGAGCCACAATCCACTTCTGAACATCCTGCACTTGCATCGCATTCGCTTCTACTACGTCCGCTGTTTTCTTTAATAATTTTGTAATTTTTTTTCGTTCATCAAGTTTTTCATAAGGCGCAACAAAAACAAGAATAGAAAATGGAGACGGCTCCCCAATATATTCTTCCAAAATTTTTATATTTTGCTCTAACTTTTCTTTTTGTGAAGTTAAAAATAGTGGTGATTTTATTAATAGCACTTTACGTTCTCCGAAAAAAGGAAGTGTACGTGCATCCTCAACCACATCTTCTAAATATGCTTCTTCTAAATCGTATGTCACAACATTAAACTCGCGATCTTCCTCTTCAAGCGCTTCTGTTGTAATAAGCTTTATCGTTTCATTTATAAAAAACGCTTCCGTTCCATACACTAAATACAACGGAGCAAACTGCTTTTTTTTAATCTTTTTATGTACATCACTCATACTTTTTCCTACTCCCTAACTTGGCAATATATATTTATACTAATGCCCTAGCTTTCGTTTTACAAGTACAAAGGAACAGGCTGTATAACCCGTCCCTTTATTTATATTAAACGCCACGCAATAAGTCCCGGGTTTCTTATTGGTGTGCGGTAATCACCTTCCCTTTATTATTCACAATAAAAATTCGAGTATAAGTGCCAACTGTTAACATGCTTGGAAACAAAAAATTCACGTTCCTTCATGATCTAAAAGTAGTAAGAACGCTCAATTTCTCTTCACACTGGAAATTGTAGATTTTTTTCTGACAATATTTTATACTAAAGTGGAATGTTGGGGAGGGATTCTAAATGAATGATTTTGAACAAAACGTTCAAAGTAAACGCAATGACGCTATTGATTCAGGGGTAGGATTTATCGTCTCATTTGGTTTTTTCGCAACACTTTTCATCATTGCAACTGTTATTAAATTTATCGGTTCTTAAAGACTGCTGCTTACTGGCAGTCTTCTTTTTATCTATTATGTGTTTCATCATATGTGATTTTGCTACGAAAGGTTCCGTGTTCCCCTTTAAAAACATAGGAAATAGCGCCTTGCTTATCCGTACGCCATATTTCAATCCCCATCTTCTCAAAACGCTCTATAACTTCCTTATGAGGATGCCCATACCTATTACGCTCACCGACAGAAATAATCGCTACATCAGGCTTTACAGCGCTCAAAAACGGCGCTATAGATGACGTGTTACTCCCATGATGAGCAACCTTTAAAACATTGGCCTGTAGCTCTGGATACGTATCTACTAAAAACCGCTCTCCTTCTTCTTCTAAATCACCTGTAAACAGCCACGTTATCCCTCCTAATTTTGCCCATATTACAATTGAAGCGTTATTTTCACTTCTTGCTTTTTCTGTTGGAGCTAACACAAAAAATTCCGCTTCATTTACACTCCAACTCTCTCCTTCCCCCATTTCACTTATTTTCGCTCCCTTTTCTAACGCCTGTTTCTTTAACACTTTTTCTAATACCGCCTCTTGTTCTTTTCGCCCAAATACAACTTCTTTTACAGTTATATTTGATAATAGCTCTTGCGCAGCACCTATATGATCCGCATCTCCATGCGTTACGATTAATTTATCGATTGTTTTAATACCTTCCTTTTGTAAATAAGGGATTAAAATATCATTTCCGACAGAAAATTCATGCTTTTTCCGTTGCCATTCTTCCTTATTTACACGAATTGTTCCACCAGTATCAATAAGATAAATCTCTTTGTCATATGGGAGGCGAATTAATATTGCGTCTCCCTGTCCAACATCAAGAAATGTCACACTCCCACTTTCTCGAAAATACGGATATACATACTGACATGTACAAACAAAAAGAAATATACCCGAAGCTATGAACGTAATTTTCTTCGACACTCGCCTTTCCCAGACCATCAATACACTAACAATACTTGCGCAATATAGAGCTACAAGAAGTAACGGTGTTTGCCCGAAAACAAAGCGAATAAACGGTAAATTTTCACAATAAATTAGAAAATCATTAGAAAGATTCAAACCTATTGATAGTACATTCGCAAGTCCTTTCGCAAGAAATGGGACGATCGGTATGCATACCAAAATAATAATACTACACGGCAATACAATGAGAGATAAAAACGGAACGTATAGGATATTAAGAAAAATACTATATGGGGAAAAATAACCGAAGTGATATAACAAAATCGGAGTACTAACGAGTTGTGAAATAAGAGAAATATAAATGGAATTTCGGATCACTCCATTACTACTTTCTAGTAAAAGCGGGGCTGATAAAAGCAAAGCAAAACTACCAACGAAAGAAAACTGAAAGCCAATATTAAAAACAAGATACGGATCAAATATAAGCATGCATATAGCCGTGATACTTAAAGCATCTAAGCTAGATAAACGAATAGAACATATGAAAGCAATCAACATGAAAACTCCTGTTATAGAAGCTCTTATAACAGACGGTGATGCTCCTGCTAAAATCATATATAGAGGAATACAAAAGATAAGACATACTGTCGCTACCTCTCTCGTCACACCACTTCTTAACAAAATAAAATACACAATCACCATTAACAATACGATATGTGATCCTGAAATCGCCAGCAAATGTACAAGACCAAATTGCTGATATTGCTCTTCAACTTCAAATGTCATTTGTTGTCTATCACCAAATACTAACGCATTCATAAAAGCACCTGATTGCGCTGGAAACATTTCTGTAACTCCTGAGATCGCTTGTTGCCTCAAAAGAAGAATCCATTGCACGAGTGACAACGATGTTTTATGGCATTCAGAAATATATGTAGCCTCCAATATGAAATGAATATTTTGCTTATACAAATAATCACGATAATTAAAACCATGAAAATTCCGAGCTATTGGTGGTTCTTTCCTCTTCCCTTCGAATACACATGATACTCCTGCATGTAATTGTCGCAGTTGTTTCTTTTCCGAGGCTGATTTAATTTTGTAACTTAACTGCACTATATTTTTATTCTGATCTTCAACTTGAAATGATAGGCGATCCCCGTTAATAAGAGGTGTATTGTGTATCACCCCTCTTGTAGCTTCGTAGGACTCTCCTAGAGGCTTGTTTTGCCCTTGAACATACGTAGTGTACATAGCGCCGCTAAAACACGCTATCATACAATAAAGGAAGGTTTTACGCGAAGTACGATATAAACAAAAGAAAACATACAAAACGAGACAACAAGTCAGTAATAAAACTGAAGTGGAAAAGGCAATTGCAATCCCTATTATAAATGAGATTGCAACATAGCCCCATTGTCCATGCAACTTATACTCACTCCTTATAGCATCATTTTTGCTTTCGTGAATACATGCTGTAATTCTTCCATCGATAAGTTCTCTTTTTCTAAAGATGCAAATAGTTCTTTTAACTCGATATGACGCTTTTGATCCTCTAATGCTGCAATATCATATTCTAGCGGAACGTGTTTTACCTTTACATTCGCTTTTTCAAATAACTCTACTGCATATGGATGATTTTTATAATCCTGCGCATAATAAACTGCCGTAATACCACTTTGAATAATCGCCTTACAACATTGCAAACAAGGGAAATGCGTAACATAAATTTCCGCTTCCTCCGTTTTCACACCAAACTTTGCACATTGTAATAAAGCATTCATTTCTGCGTGAATTGTACGAACGCAATGATTATCAATAACGTAGCACCCGTCATCTATGCAATGCACGCCACCTTTAATTGAACCATTATATCCACCCGCAATAATTCGTTTATCACGAACGATTGTCGCTCCTACTGCAAGCCTTGTACATGTACTACGTAAAGATAGCAAATGGCTTTGCGTCATAAAATATTGATCCCATGAAATTCGTTCCATCTTTTTCACCTACTTTTTTGTCTACTTGTAGTGTAGCGAATGAAGAAAAACTTCGTCAATCTTTTACGGAATAATAATTTGATCTTTTATTTTTTCCAATGACTTCACACCGATCCCATCAATCTCTAACAAATCTTCTATTTTCTGAAACGGACCATGTTCCTCTCGATATTTCAAAATACTTTCTGCTTTCCGAGAACCAATGCCTGTAATTTTTTCAAGTTGTTCTTTAGAAGCTGCATTTATTTGAACTTTCCCCTCTCCCTTTAAGGCAGCCGCAGCTTCTTGTACTTGTTCGTTTTTATTTGGTACATAAAGGATCATTTGATCTTGTACCATTTGCGCTAAATTTACCTTCATCCTATCTGCCTCAGGCAAAAAACCGCCTGCCTTTTCAATGGCATCCTTGACCCGATCCCCTTCTTTCATTTCATAGACTCCCTCTTTAACAACAGCCCCTTTCATATCAATTACCATTATTTTTTTCTGCTCTTTTGTATCCGATATTTTCGGTTTACTTTTTTTCTCTATCTCTTTCGCTTGCACATCCGTTGCAATGACCGCTCGCTCTGTGTGCTGGTTTGTTTTCCAAAACAGAAGAAAAAGTACAGTTCCAATAATAGCTACTAATCCCAACCATTTCTTTGGAAAATCCCACATCATTTTTCACCTCTAATCATAAATTTATAACATCATTCATATTGTTTAGGAGAAAGCTGTTACGAAGGAGGGATGAAACATTGAACATAGGAATTATAGGGACAGGAAACATGGGGAATATACTAATCGATGCATTTTTAGAAACCCGTGTTGTCAAACCTTCGTGCCTTACAATCATTAATCGAACGCCCGCCAAAGCATATCATATAAAGGAAAAATACCCTTCTGTTCATATAGCCAAAACTATTGATGAGGTAATTGAACGATCACATCTTATTTTTATTTGTGTAAAACCGATAGATATATACCCGATCTTACAAAAATACGCTGAACATTTTTCTGATGAAAAGTGCTTAGTTTCTATCACAAGTCCAATATCTCCATCACAATTAGAGACACTTGTACCTTGCCACGTTGCCCGTATCATTCCGAGTATTACAAACCGTGCCCTGTCTGGCGCATCACTATTTACATTCGGAAGTAAATGCTCTGAAGAGTGGCAACAGAAACTATTTCGCCTATTCAAAAACATTTCTACTCCCCTTGTAATAAAAGAAGATATAACGCGCGTTTCATCTGATATAGCAAGCTGCGGCCCTGCATTCTTTAGTTATTTATTACAATCTTTCATTAACGCTGCTGTAGATAAAACAAATATTACACATGAAGAAGCCACTACTTTAGTAAGTGAAATGGTCGTTGGAATGGGGAAACTACTTGAAAAAGGGATTTTCACATTGCCTACTTTACAAGAAAAAGTATGTGTTAAAGGCGGCGTTACAGGAGAAGGCATTCGTGTTTTAGAAGAACATGTTGGGGATATGTTTCATAAATTAATCGAGCGGACACACGAGAAATTTGATGAAGATTTAAAATGCGTTGATCAGCAATTCAATAAACACACATAATAAATACGTCATCGTCATTCCAAATCCTTTTTATAAATACTTACTTTTTTACATTACATTTTTACTTAAACTAGCATTTTCAACTTCACGTATATCATCTTCTTATTATGCTAGAACGAAAATTACATCTTCTTTACAAAACAAAAGCAACCTCCTCGGTTGCTTTTGTTTTATCCGTTTTTCTTCGCCATGAAGAAAATACGCTCTGTTTGTTCTGTAACTTCAAGTCGCTCAAAGTCACCGGTCACGCGAAGCACTGTAAAACCAGCTTCTTCGAGCCATTTTGTTAACTCTTCAACCGGATATGCACGTTGCACGTGACATTCGTCAAAACGATGGTACACATCTTCTTCTGGGTCTTGAACAAAGAATGTTAAGTCATGTTCTACACTATTTGATTCTTCACCAGGGAAGCAATTCCAAATAAGAGATATTTCTTCTCCATTCACTGTGTATGTTTCATTTTGAAATACATGATGTATTTTATATAAAGAATGTACATCAAATAAAAACAAACCATCTTGACGTAAATGGTGAAACACTCTTCGAAATGTTTCTTGTACTCCATCTTCTTGCAATACATAATTTAATGAATCACAAAAGATCGTTACACAGTCGAACTCACCCGGAACATCCAGCTCTCGCATGTCTTGTTGATAAAAAGGAATAAAATGTCCTTCTCCGCCTAGTTTTTGCTGAGCGACCGTTAACATTTCTTCTGAAAGATCGACACCGATTAAATCGTAACCCTTTTGTACAAGCGGAAGTGTTACATTACCAGTACCGCATGCTACATCAAGAATCTTCGCCTCTTTCATATCCGCTTGCTGTAAACTTTCCTCTGTGAATTCCACCCATTTATCATAAGGAACATCATTCATTAGTTCGTCGTACAACAATGCAAATTGTTCGTATTTCATTGGTCTAGCTCGTCTGTAATATCTTCACGCGGCACATCGCCCCAAAGACGCTCTAAATTATAGTGATTACGCTCATCTTTATGGAATACATGAGCAACTACATCTCCAAGATCAACTAATACCCAACGCGCTTCATCAAAACCTTCCATACGTTGTACGTCGATTTGGAACTCATGTGCTTTTGATTTAATTTCACGCGCAATTGCTTGCACTTGCTTATCTGAGTTACCGTGACAAATAATAAAATAATCTGCAATTGGTGAAATACCTTGCATATTTAGGACAACCATATCTTCTGCTCTCTTATCATCAGCCGCTTTTGCTGCTAATACTAATAAATCTTTATCTTTCATTTACTAATTTCCTCCTTGATAACTGCGTTGTATGTTTGGAATGTTAATGGATAAATCGTTTGATTTTTTTCCATTAAAAATTGAATTGTTCGCTTTAACGCAAATAATAAAGCTTGATTTATATCCATATATGCGAGTTTACGAGCTTCCTCCACACCTGGAAACTTTCGCCCAGGCTCAATGTAATCAGCTACATAAATTACTTTATCTAACATCGTCATGTTCTCATGACCACTTGTATGATATGTAATAGCTTGCAGGATTTCGGGATCCGTAATGCCTACTTCTTTTTCTACTAAGTATGCCCCAACAGGTGCATGCCATAACTCTTTGTTATAACAAAGTAAATCTTTCGGCAAATCTTCACTTTTAATAATCTCTTCCATCTCAGAAATCGCTCTACACTTCGCATAATCATGGAATATAGCTGCAACTTCAGCCTTTTTTTCATCCACACCGTATAACTTAGCAAGTTCAATTGCTGTCTCCATTACACCAATTGTGTGTATATAACGTTTTTCATGCATTTGTTGTTTGACAATATGAAGTGCTTTCTCACGATTCATACAACCCATTCCTCTCGATATACACCTGTACTTTTTCAGGAAGTAAATATTTACATGTTCTCTTCTCTTTATATCTCTCACGCAATAAAGATGAAGAAACTGCAAACTCCGGAATTTCCACAGTAGTGATAGGATAAGGTGTACGCAATGTATAACCAGGTCTTGCAACCCCAACAAACGTCACAAGATCGAGTAACGCTTCAATGTTATACCACTTCGGTAAATACTCAACCATATCTCCACCAATAATAAAGTGAAACTGCACATCCGGATACTTCTTCGTCAATTGTAACATAGTGTCATACGTATAAGATGGGCCCTTCCTGCTTAGCTCTTCTAAACAAATAGAAAAATGTTCTTCCGCCTCAGTCGCAAGCTCTAACATTTGCAAGCGATTTTCTACACTTGTAATATTCCGCCCTTGTTTATGCGGTGGAATTTGGTTCGGTAAGAACCATACTTCTTCTAAATTCAAAGCATGATATACTTCATTCGCAATTAGCAAATGACCATAATGTGGCGGATCAAACGTACCGCCAATGATGCCAATTTTTCTCAAAAGAAACGCCCCTTCCTTTTACGTACAGCAACTCTCTTCATTCCTATCCGAAGAGAGTTCACTGTTAATAAAAGTTCAATTGGTTTCGCTCTCTACATCATTACGCACTAACGATAAAAATAGCGTATGCTAGTCTTTTTATCGTGGAAGTTTAATTTGTTTATTTTCTCTAGATTCTTTGTATAAAACGATTGTACTTCCAATTACTTGAACGATTTCAGCACGTGCGCCTTGTGCAAGTTCTTCTGCAACTTCACGACGATCGAATTCACAGTTTTGTAGCACACTTACTTTAAATAATTCACGAACTTCTAAAGTATCTGCGATTTGTTTAATCATATTTTCATTTACTCCGCCTTTTCCTACTTGAAAAATTGGTGTTAAATGATGTGCTTGTGCACGTAAAAATCTTTTTTGTTTTCCTGTTAACATATATGTTAGCCTCCAAGCTTTCTTATAACTAATTGTTTCATTCTATCTATATTCGGTACACGCCCTGTCCACATTTCAAATGCAAGCGCTCCTTGATAAACAAACATATCAATACCATTTTGAACCACTGCACCTTGCTCTTTTGCCTCACATAAAATTTTCGTTTCAAATGGATTATAAATGATATCTGATACAATCGTCCCTTTTTTTAACGAAGAAATTTGTAATGGCGTATGTTCAACGCGTGGATGCATACCTATTGTTGTCGTCTGAATGATAATATCATAATTCCCTTGTTCTTCTGTTGCTTTTTCTAACGATAAAGCAACAGAATGAACAGTAGCCGTACACGCAGCAATAAGTTCTTTCGCCTTATCTACTGTACGATTAGCTACATCAATCTCTTTCACACCTACATCAGCAAGCGAAAAATAAATAGCTCGACTAGCACCACCTGCGCCAAGCAATAAAATACGTTTCCCTTGAAGTGGTTCACTACTAATTGACTGCAATGCTCGGACAAAACCAATTCCATCTGTATTGTAGCCAATCAATTTTCCATCCTTATGAACCACTGTATTTACTGCACCAATTTGTTTTGCTAGCGGGTCAATCTCATCCAAATAATCCATAATAGCAACTTTGTGCGGAGTTGTTACATTAAATCCTGAAATACCTAATGCTTTTAAACCTCTTACTGCTTCCCCTAGCACTTCCTCTTTAACAAGAAATGCATGATAATGGGCATCCATATTCAAGTGTTCAAATGCATCGTTATGCATAACGGGTGATAATGAATGTCCAATTGGATTTCCGATTACACCATATAATTGTTTCATAAATCCCTCTCCATATTAAATTAAAGATTTACGCAATGAAACACTTACTCCTTTTGGTACGTGTGCAACAATTTTTGCTCCCGGTTCGTTCACAGTAACCCATCCTAATCCAGAGAATACAACATCCGTTTTTGGTTCACGAATATTAAATTCGTATTTCACTAACTCTGGCATATTTTCTAATTCTTCTGGTGTTGGCGGGCTTAGTAAATCCCCAGCATGATTTTTATACAATTCATCCGCTTTCTCGAGCTTTGTACGATGGATTGTTAAGCGATTCGAGAAGTGACAAGTAAATGCACGACGACCACCACTTACATAATCAAAACGTGCCAATCCACTGAAGAATAATGTTTGTTCTTCATTTAATTGGAACACCATTGGCTTAATTTCTTTTGTTGGTGTAATAAGCTTTAAGCTTTCTTTTCCAACATAATGAGCCATTTGATGGTGGTTAATAATACCCGGCGTATCATATAAAGAAGATTCTTCGTCTAACGGAATATCAATTAAATCAAGTGTTGTTCCTGGGAAATGAGATGTTGTAATTACATTTTCAGTCTCATCACTAAATTCTTTAATCATGCGATTAATAAATGTTGATTTTCCTACATTCGTACATCCAACAACGTAAACATCTTTTCCGCCGCGGTAATACTCAATAGCATCTGCCAGCTCAGCAATCCCTTGTCCCTTTGCTGCACTAATTAAAAAGACATCTTCTGGTTTTAATCCTAGCTGCTTTGCACTATAGCGCATCCAATGCTTTACTTTATCATGTTTTACTGACTTAGGTATTAAATCAGCTTTATTTCCAACAAGTAATACTTTATTATTTCCGACGAAACGATGTAAGCCAGGTAACCAGCTACCATTAAAATCAAAAATATCTACAATCTTAACTACTAATGCATCTGATTTTCCAATTCCGTTTAGAATACGTAGGAAGTCATCATCTGTTAATGATACATCTTGAATTTCGTTGTAATGCTTCAAGCGAAAACAGCGTTGACAAATTACTTGTTCTTTCTCTAAAGATGAGGCAGGAGCATATCCTACTTCATTTTTATCTTCTGTTTGAATTTCTACACCGCAACCAATACATTTAATTGTTTCAGTCAAACTTTATTCCTCCCAGTTAATTAAACCTTTTTTCTTCATATTTCTCATAATTCTTCGTTCAATTTTTCGATTAAAGCGCGTTACTAATCCGTCCGTTTGTGCTACCGGTACAACTAAAATCGTATGAAGTCCCACTCGGTTTCCACCTAAAACATCCGTTAGTAACTGATCTCCAATTACTACAACTTCATCTGGTTGCAGTTGCATCTCTTGTATCGCACGCTTAAATGCACGAACAAATGGTTTGCGCGCACTATGAATAAACGGAATACCTAATGGATCAGCAAAGTCTTTCACACGTTGCTCATTATTATTTGAAACGACCGTTACTTGAATGCCTTGCTCTTTCATTTTCAAAAACCATTCTTCAAGTTGTGGCGTTGCATTTGGACGATCCCATTCAATTAACGTGTTATCTAAATCAGTAATAACACCTTTAATTCCACGTTTTTTCAAATCTTCTGGTTGAACATGATATACATTTTTCACATATTCGTTTGGTAAAAATAGCTTCAATTTCTTTCACCTCTTTGAGGAGTTTTCATAAAAATTTTTCGACAACATATTTCGATATATGACCTGTGGATAAAATTGTACACATTTTCCACATTAATTTTTCAGTCAATTTGGAATTTACTAACAATCTATACACATTTTATCCACCTAGGTATGTGGATAACCACTCGTTTGTGACTGTCATATTTTTTTGGTACATTAAATGCAACAACGAATCAATCCTTAAATTATTAGGAGGTGACTCACCTTGAAAACAAAATATATGGAACAGTTATCTACTGAGTTACTCACTGAGTCTTATTATAAAGCAAAAGAACTAAAATTAAATCCCGACTTCATTTTACTTATAAAACAAGAAATGATTAGACGCTCATTAGAGGACAAGCTTGTCAAATCGTCTTGATTACATATAAAGTGAAATTTTAACTAGCTAACTTGTAAAAAGAGCCATCCTGCGATGGCTCTCGAATAAACAAGTACTCCCATCTAGGGAATTTCATCATTAAGCATCTTTGTCCATAACTCTTACTTACAGTTATAAAATGTTTTCTTTACTTATGAGCCAATCGAGTAGCAATTTTTTCACCAAGACGAAGCTCTTGTCCACTCTTCAAATTCTGCACTACTTCTATCATATCTTTTTCAAACAATAACACAACTGTTGAACCAAATGTAAAGTATGCCATTTCTTCACCTTTTTGAACAGTGTCTCTTTCATGCAGCAGCTCAATACTATTAACAAACATAGCTCCTACTTTTACAAGTGCCATATGTTCACCGTCACTATTTACTTCTGTAACAGAGCGATAATTTTTTGACAATGGCTCTTTCCCGTATTCCATACCAGCTGCATTTACCGGATATGATTTTCTACCGAGTACAAATCTTTCAGTCACGGATCCCGAAAGCGGACTATGAATACGATGATAATGACTTGGGCTTAAATAAATAACCATGTATGTACCACCTGCATATCGCTGTGCACGTTCTTCATTACCTAGCATATCCACGATTGAATAACGCTTTCCTTTAATATCAAATGTTTTTGTGTCCTCAATAGGACCGTGATCAGCAAAAACACCATCAACAGGACTAACGATACTCGATGCATCTGTATCAATACTACGCTTTCCTTCTTTTAGCTTACGCGTAAATAGTTCATGCAATGTTCTATATTCCTTCAAACCCTTTTCCATCTCATCTTGATTAATTTGAAAAACTTTCGCATACGATGGAATAATGATAGAGCTCAAACGAGATTGTGCAAATTTACGTAATATATAAGAAGTAAAACGACCATTTGTAAGTTCGATCATAAGTCGATATAATGTACGTCGCAAATTGCGAAACCTCCTAATCAGCCTATAACTTTAGCTTCCCCTTCTTTTCCTTCTATATCATATGTAAAATTGGTTCTTATTCCCACATATCATATAGAACTGCCATATTATACATGCGGAAAACTAAGTATGGTATTATTCTTAAATTGTTTAGCACCCTCTAATATTACAGATAGAATCCGTCATTTTCAACAGTGAACATAGATTTCTTCTGAACACAACTCTTTTTCTTCCCTAATTTCCAAACAGAAAAGCAGCCCATTTTAAAATAAGGCTGCTTGTAATGTACATTATTCTTTCGCTTTTTTCTCTTTCTCAGCTCTTACAAATTCGTGGAACATTTTCATTAAAGCGCGCTTTTCAATTCTTGATACGTAGCTTCTGGAAATACCAAGTGCCTTTGCAATCTCTCGTTGTGTTTTCTCCTTATCAAGCCCCAGTCCAAAACGCTTCACGATTACTTCTTTCTCTCGTTCATCTAAAATATCGATATACTCTTTAATCTTTTCTAACTCCATACTAAGCTGGATCATATCAATTACATCTTCAGACTCTGATTTTAATATATCAATAAGCGATATTTCATTCCCCTCTTTATCTTGCCCGATTGGATCATGAAGTGAAACGTCTTTTTTCGTTTTTTTCAGTACACGTAAATGCATCAAAATTTCATTTTCAATACAGCGTGCTGCATACGTCGCAAGTTTTGTGCCTTTTCCTGCCGAATAGCTCTCGATTGCTTTAATGAGCCCAATTGTACCAATTGAAATTAAATCTTCTGCATCTTCCCCTGTGTTTTCAAATTTTTTAACGATATGAGCTACAAGCCGTAAATTATGTTCAATTAACAGATTTCTCGCTTGAGCATCACCTTGCTCCATTAACTCTAAGTACTTTCTCTCATCGTCTGACGATAACGGCTGCGGGAACGCATTATTCTTCACATAAGAAACAAAGACAAACACTTCTCGAACCATATATCCAATTGCGGCGAATAGACTCAAACCTTTCACCTCCGCCAAAATAGTGGTCTTTATTATGTGTATGTGGGCGTGAGGTTGTTTGTGTCTGTACGATATCATTCCAACATCTTTTTAAGCATAATTCTTGTCTCACAAAGCTTTGCTACGATACTTAAACAACAGATAGGAGGATAAAATATGAAACATTTTATTACCTTCTTGTACCTGAGTAGCTTGTAAGAGATGAACTCCTTGTACGCTCTTGCAAGCTGCTTGTACTACAAGGAGGGATTACAAATATGAAATTTAAAAGAACACGTGCTTATACAAGACACCAACGTCAACGTACAATGCGCCGAAAGATGAATATCGTAAAACATGCCTGGGGATATACGCCTGAAATTGCCGGTATTTTTGCAAAAGGAAAAGTCCACTGTTCTTGTGGAATGTGTACAACCAAGTGGCGAACAGACGGACCACCTGCTAGTGTACAGAAGTGGTTATACAAAATTGATACCTATGAAAAATAATCGTTCTTTCTAAAAAAGGTCTTCCCTCGAAGACCTTTTTCCCTATTTAAAGACTTATTTACTCCAAATTCCCTCTCCAGTATGCGCATCAATATAACGAATTTCTCGACTACACTCGAAAGGTTCTTTACAATTTTCATCTGTCGTTTGTTTATACAGTAATTCGTAGTTCGTTTCCTCTACATCATTCTCTAAAAACCATTCCAAATGAACTCGCATGGCCCCTCTGTATACTTCTAACGCTTTTTCCTTTGTTACTTTTGGTATTGTTTCGTATGTAAGTAATTCTTTTATAAAGTTGCTAGATTCTCCTGAATAATGCATCACAGCCCCATTTTCTGTATTGATGTTGACCATAAATTGCTTACACTCTGCTGGAATACCATTCACATATACGGAAAAGATAAATCTTTCAATCCCATCTTCTGCTTCTTCACGTTCTTCCCAAAGACGTAGATATTGTGTGACATCTGGAATAACTTGTTCCAAAAATTGAAGTGCTTTTTGTAAACATACCTCTCTAGACAATATTTGCTTTACTTCTTTATCGTCTGTCAGTTTTATAAAACCAGTTAATCCATTGGTAGATTTATCAATCATAATGCAAACAAAATTATTATATTTTAACATCGTTAAATGCTTCTTAAAGAATTCATTCATTAAATAGGGATTCTTTTCTTCTTTCTGTTTCTGCAGTTCCTCTTTCGGAACAAATTTCATCCTTATTTCATCATCATTTTCCGTCTCAGCTACTTTTGTAAACCTTTCTTTATCCCAATCAAATAATTCGAATATGTCATCTTGCCGGCTACCTTTTTTCGGTTTTTCAACCGCTACTGTCGGCGGTAATTTATAATGTTCTGGTCCAAATAAATCTTCTCCCGTACTTGCATTAATAGATGCATGACTAGGCTCTGGTTCATATACAAGATGGTACCCTTTTACTTCCTCTCCATTTTCATACTCACATGAAGAGTGTGTTAAATCCACAAATACAAGTCTCATATCTTGTCTAGCTTTCAAGTTTTCTAAAACGACGTTCTCTTCAACGATTTCACTTGGCCATAAAGGTTTTTTCTCGATAGCTTTTTGTCCATTATAACGAAAATGCACAACATTACCTGAAGGATGAACTTGCACAACACACCCTGTATTCGGCAATGGGTAGCCATTCACTTCTTGCATATAATTTACTTCTTTCCGACCACGCCTGCAGTCCTTAACCGTTTCATATGTATAAAACTCATATCCTTCTTTTGAATATTTTTTTAAGAATGCATTTGCAATCTCTCTTGCTTTATTCTCCTCTAGTGCTTTCATATCGCTCGAAAAAGAATTTTCATCATCTATACTAAATTCAATTAAATTACCAGTATGTCTATTCAACGTAATTTGTATCGTTCTCTCCTCATCCTCTTTATGCTCCCACCATAATAGATGATACGGGTCATCCACGCCTTCTTGATCATCTACAACAAGCCTATAATCATCTGGAATATCAATCATATGAGCCACTTGCTCTTTTCTTGCTTTATCTTTTTGATTCATCATACCTCTCCTCTTATTACAATTTAAGGTAATTATAACAAATAAAAAAGACTAGAGATTATCTCTAGTCTTCTACTTCGTCTCACGATGTAACGTTACTCGCTTTAATCGCGGACAATATTTTTTTAATTCGATGCGCTCTGGATTATTTCGCTTATTTTTTTTAGAAATATAATTACGATCACCGCACTCCGTACAAGCTAGTGTAATATTTACACGCATATGTCATTCTCCTTTCTTTCAAAGATCGCAAACCAAAACGTAATGATTACGATTTATACATTATATAACTTTATTCCATTTGTCAATTATAAAAAAAGACAAAAATCTGAAACAATTAGTTCATACGAAATTCACACGAATCTATTACTATAGGAATTGTACATAGTGAATTTATTAACAATCACGTTTATTCATATAGAATCTTACTCGAAAGGAGTTGAAAGTATGAAAACTAAATATCGTTTTATGATCTCATCATTTGCCGCTTGCGCTTATATGCTTTGGTATTTAGTATAATAACAACCTCACTTGTAAATAGGAAAAGGTGTGTATATAAATGGAATATAATCAATCAACAGTTAACTACTGGAAAGCTTTTGTACTACCATATACATTTGCTTTAGAAGAGTTAAAAACTAAATTTGAAATTATGAACCGGGAAGCCCAATTTTTAGAGGATTACAACCCGTTTGAACATATAAAAACAAGATTAAAACAACCTGAAAGTATTATTAAAAAACTTGAGCGTAAAAATTTATTACCGACAATTGAAAATGCGCAGACGCATTTACAAGATATCATCGGCATTCGTATTACATGTTGCTTCGTAGAAGATATTTATCATTTAAAAGAAGTCATTCAAAAGCGTGAAGACATGGAAATCATAGAGGTAAAAGATTATATCGCTAATCCAAAGGGAAACGGCTATAAAAGTTTACACATGATTATTAAATATCCTTTATCACTGAATTCTGGTACAAAAGAAGTCTTTGCAGAAATTCAGTTACGTACGCTCGCAATGGACTTCTGGGCAAGTTTAGAACATAAACTTTACTATAAGTATGAAGGGAAAATACCTGAGTATTTAAAAGATGAACTACATGATGCAGCAATGAAAGCTGAAGACCTCGATAATAAAATGGCAACAATCCGCCAAGATATTGATGATATCGAAGCATGTTCAAATCAAATTATGTTACCACTTTAAAAAAGGTTCTCGCCAATGAGAACCTTTTTTATTTCGCTATTTACAGGCAGGAAGACGCTCTGATTAAAGTTGTACTTTATTTCTTCTCTATCGTGCGAACCTCTTCAATTTTCCAGCCATCCTCTTCTTTTCCAAGTGCATACTGTACTTTCTTCTGAAGGGTGATTTCGCCCTCTATTTCTTTTTCCTTTGTCTCAACAACAACATACCCTGCTTTACTAGCTTTCATATCTATATGTTCCAATTCAATTTTCTTATTCCCCTTTTGAAAAGCTGCTTCTTTTTGTGTTTTTAAGTCTTCAGCACTAGGCATCTTCTTTGAGAATAAGTCCATATGTTCAGCAAGATTTTTTTCATTTGTCGTCCGTACAAATGTCTCCATAACATCTTGAATCGATTTCTCTTCTTCTTTCGTTATTTGTACCTTTTCCTCAATTTTTGTAGTAGTAGATTTTTGTTCTATATGACTCTCCTTGGATTGACACCCACCTAGTAATAATGTACCTATTAGAAGGGATCCTATCCCCCTGAAAAAAGCTCTCATCTTTCCATCCCCTAAAAAGAAAAGTGAGGCATTTCGCCTCACTTTCATTTATAATTAGCGTCTTCCTTTATTCGGATCACCACCGCCAACAATATCAAAGACACGTTTAGCGATATTTGTATTCTCTTGAACGCCAGAGAACAAGTATTTACCTGGACCAAATGCATATACGTTTACATCTTCCCCTGTATGTCCACCTGTCGTCCATCCTGTAACCGAACGCTTATTGAAAATATCCTCAATCGCGTTATCAATCTTTGTTACATCTTTTGAAGGAGCAATATCATTTACCGCTTTAATTTCTTCTGGTGTTAATTGTAAATCAATATATTTTTTCAATGTTTCCTCTACATTTGCACCTTTTGCAATCTCGTTTGCCATGAAGTCTGGTGTGCGTTTTGCAGCTTTAATTGGATCTACTTTAAAGTTATACTCACCATTCGCACCTAAAGATAATCCACCAGTAGCGTGGTCTGCCGTTGCAACGACTAATGTATTTTTATCTTTTTTCGCAAATTCAATCGCTGCTTTAAATGCTTTTTCAAAGTCTTCCATTTCACTCATTGCACCCACGATATCATTATCGTGTCCAGCCCAGTCGATTTGACTTCCTTCAACCATTAAGAAGAAACCATTTTTATTTTTGTTCAAACGCTCAATTGCTGCATTTGTCATTTCTTCTAATGAAGGTGTTTTATCAGTACGGTCAATCATTTTATCTAAACCACCTGGTGCAAATAAACCTAGAATTTGATCATTTTTATCATTTAACAATTGATTACGATCTGTTACATAGCTATAACCAGATTTCTTAAATTCTTCTGTAAGATTGCGATCTTTTCTAACAAAGTTATTTACTCCGCCGCCAAGCATAACGTCTACTTTATGCTTCCCTTTAATTTTTTCATCAAAATAATCATTTGCAATTGCGTCCATATTTTTACGACTAATGTCATGCGCACCGAAAGCAGCTGGTGTTGCATGTGTAATTTCAGAAGTAGCAACAAGTCCCGTTGATTTCCCTTTTTCTTTCGCTTGTTCAAGAACAGTTTTCACTTCTGCTTTATCATTATCAACTGCAATTGCCGCATTATATGTTTTAATTCCTGCTGACATAGCTGTTGCTGCTGATGCAGAGTCTGTGATATTTTCATGTTCATCTTCCGGATATGTCTTTTGTGTTCCTACAAGATGCTTATCAAATTCTGTAGATTCCATCTCGAATGTTTTTGGATTATCTTTCATATAACGATGAGCCGTCATGTATGAAGGACCCATACCATCTCCAATTAACACAATAACATTTTTAATCTTTGCATTGCTTCCGCTCTCATCTGCATTTACTTCACTAGAACGTGTAAAATTCCATGTTGCCACCGAAGTAACTGCTAACGACGCCACAACTGCAAATGGCCATGCTTTTTTCACAAACTTTTTCACTGTCTTGTCCCCCTAATTAGGTTATTCATTTCCCACTATCAAATTTAATAGAATACTGTTAAGAGAAAATTAGTTATATGTAAATTTTTTGTTAACTTATGTAAATATCAGTTATAATTTGTATAACTTTGTCTTTTCATATCAACCATCTTCCCCTTTACAATCAAAATATAAACAAGTTGGATTTCATGTAACATAAATCTCTTATTTAACATTTTCAATCTACTTTCATGAAAATTAATAGAAACGTGGTGAACATTTATGAAAACAATACAGCTAGATAAATCTTTTATTTTTGATCTACTCGACCTTTGTAAAGCTGTTGGATGGTTACAAGATAAAACATTTATGAAAAAACAATTCGAAATGTACCTTTCTCTTGGCACACTTATCGGTTATATGCATGAAAATAAACTGATTGCAACTGGAGGAGTATTTCCTTTTAAAGATAGTTTTTCTACTATTGGTATGTTAATCGTCCATCCTAATTTTCAAGGCCAGGGCATCGGGCGTATGTTGCTTAATCGCTGCTTAGAACGCACCTACCCAAAACAACCAATTGCACTTATTGCAACAAAGGCTGGCGAGCCTCTTTATACATCGTGCGGATTTCAAACTGTCACGACGATTCATCGTTTCGAAAAACAAACTACTAAGACACATATTGCTCATACACAACAAGTGAAAGAACAAGATCTTGTCTCACTTATTTCTCTCGATCAAATTACAACTGGTGCTAATCGTTCCTTACTTTACTCATCGCTATTACCAAGAACGAGCCACTCTTTTAAAATTGAGAGAAATAACTGTATAGAAGCTTTTTCCTTATGTGTACAAAAAGGTAATATATTATGCGTCAATCCACTTATCGCAAAGCAAGAGAAGGATGCTATTCAATTATTCAAGAGAATCTGTGAAAGCTGGAGTGGCACAGTAAGGATTGATGTCCCACATTCACAATTTTCATTTCGTCAATTTCTTCAAACAGAAAATTTCCAAGAAACGCTCCTTTCACCTCTTATGATAAAAAATGGTAGCCAACTTCCTGGAAATCGTAATATGCTATTTGCTATGATAGATACAGCGTTATGTTAGAAAGGGGACACCTCATTGAAGCGATTTAGCTATTTTATGGTAGGTTGTCTTACTCTTACACTATTAGTAGGATGTAGTGCAGCAGAAAAGCCAGTAGAACAAGTAAAACAAGTTAAAAATACACTTACAGCGAAACTAGCTACCGAGGAAAAGATGGTGGAAATAGATGGTCAAACCATTTATTTTAAAAAGATCGGTAATGAAAAACCACCTTTACTTCTGATTCATGGATTTGGAGGATCTTCGGATGGTTTTCAAAAAATTTATTCAGACTTAGCGAAAGATCATACAATTATTTCTGTAGATGCTTTAGGGTTCGGGCGCTCATCTAAGCCGATGGATTTTTATTATTCTTTCCCAGCCCATGCAAATTTGTATTATAAATTAATGAAAAAATTAGGTTATGATTCGTTTGCAATACTAGGACACTCAATGGGCGGAGAAATTTCTCTTAATTTAACATATTTATACCCCGAAGCCGTTACTCACCTTATTTTAACTGATGCTACAGGCGGTCCGCATACACTCGTTAATAAACAAGGTTCACCAAAACCACAGTTGTCCACTGATTTAAATACCGTCTCTGCTATTGCAGATTATGATGAAAGTAAAGTGAAATTTAAACGTAATGATGAAGAGCATTACAATAAAATGAAATTATGGCCTAGACGTCTTCAAATCAATGCAAATGAAATGAAACAACCAACCTTAATTATATGGGGAAGAAATGATAGTAGCGTTTCTTGGAAAGAAGGAGAAACGTATCATCAATTCTTAAAAAATAGTACTTTCCATATTATCGAAAAAGGTTACCATGCACCATTTCGTCAAGAGCCACAAGAATTTGTAGGTTATGTAAAAGAATTCTTTAAGAACAATCCAATCAAAGTTGAAAAATAACATAAGCGGGTATCTCATTTTGAGATACCCGCTTTCATATATTAAGCAGCTTGCTTTTGGCGTTTTTGAGTTTTTGATCCTAGTACTTTCGGAATAACGAAACCATCTATTCCAAATTTACCAGCATTCATACTAGAGACCAGAACGAACATTGATAGGATAACCATTTCAGGGTTTACACCAATTGACCCACTAAGCATATAGGAAAAGTTCATTACAAGGCCGAAAAAGACCGCTGTTTTTGTTAAACAGCCTACAATTAAACCAATTCCAACTAAAATTTCTCCCCACGTTACAAGTGAATTAAATAGATCAACGTTTGGAATTGCGAAATCTTGTAAAAATGATGCCCACCAAGATTGAACAGCCGGTTGTGCTCCTTTAGATTTTTCAATTGCACCTTGTAAATAACCAGTTGCATCGAATCCTTTTCCTTGTAGTTTACCGATTCCAGCCATTAACCATGTGTAACCAAGATATACTCGAATTATTGCTAACACAAAAGAAACTGCTTTGTTTTCTCTTAAAAATTGAATAACCATATCTTCCTCCTAAAGTTGTAATTAAGTTAGTTACAGATAATATAATAACATTAGTTACTTATTTTTAAAATGTTAATTACGAATAATTTGTGACATGTGTATGAAACATTAAAAACTAACGTTTATATAGTAACTTTTTTTACCTGTAAAAACTTGAACATATCATACCATAGGTGATAATCATTTTCATTGAAGAAATTGTAAAAAAAATGTGAGTTAAATGTGAAACGCCTTTATTCGAATATAAAATAAAGGCGTTTTTTCTATTTATAGAATTGAAATGTACGTGTCTCCTCATCGATTAATATCGCCTCTTGAAAAGCATCTTCTATCGTTTTTTCATGGTTAATAAGCCCATAAAATAAGCGTATTGTAAACATAAGTGCCGCATTCCCATCTACATAATCTATCGATCCAATATACGATTTCGCTCCACTACGTAAAAAAGATTCTGCTAGTTTTCGATCCCCTAACGTACACCCGCTATTTACAATATGTGTATTATGCAATTTTGCATATTTATAAATTTCTGCAGCACCAAAGTATCCCCTCGGTTCATCTTGTTCATATATATCTTCACCCAACTCTTCCATAACAAACTTTCCTTCCTCACCATGAAAGCAAAAGACAACATAATTGATATCATTATATAAACCTTTTCCAGAAAGAATATCGATGAACTCTTTCGGTCTACCAATCCAGTATGTTATAACTTTTGCCCCAAAATATTCAAGTGATGCCCGGATTGATTGCGCCTCTAAATCAGAGTTAAAGCCAACTACTAGTGCAACATTCAACATATACCCTCCATCCTATCATTAAATCTCATCAATCAAACTTTTAAGGGATACCTCCATTTCATATATACCCGTTTCTTGCAAAAAGTCTGATCTAGTTAAAACGACCTTCTGTAAATATTGCCTATATGCTGTAATCGTCCCGTCGTGAGATACAATACAAATTCTTTCAGCACCTAGCTCATAACACCAAAGAAGAAATTCATCTACTATTTGCTGAAAGCTACTCTCTGAAATAATATTTATACCCTCCGTCCATAACTGCTTATTTGTGCTTTTCTCTATCAAAAAATGTGGAAATAAATTTGCTATCATTTCCTGATCTACTATGTGATCACATGGTAATGTTTTCGCTCCTTCTCGATAAGGAAAAATACGTGGGGATACATATGGATGAACAATTGTTTGACAAGATACCTTCTCACTCCATATTGTCGCCGTTTGTAAAGTTCTAATTGTAGGACTGGCAACTAATATATCCGTTTCTTGCAATGGCACATTGCATTGAAGTAATTTAGCCTGATTCCTTCCTTCATCCGTTAATGATGGATGCAATACTTGTAAAGTTGACGGCAAATCTTTTGTATGTTCACCTTCTCCATGCCGAACAAAGACGAGTTTCATACTCATCCTCCTCTCTCTATGAAATCCTTCAACATAATTCCTTCCCTATCTCATCCATTATTCCTGCTATAAGAAAAAACGATATGTAAAAAAGATTTGACACAAACAATTTGGAAATATTACAATCATATATGTAAAATACTTTTTACAAGAGAGAGGGGAATCACAAATATGAAATGGATAACTATCTTAATCGGAATGATTATATGGGGATATATAAACGGATTTTTTAGTAGTGATAAAACTGCTAATCCTTGGATTACAGATGATGAACGTGAAACAAAAATTAAACAGAAGGCAATTATTGCAAGCTGGTCTGGTGTTTTTATGTTTTGTACCATTAACCTCTTAAACAAATGGTTAGGTATAGGAACGAGCGATACATCACCTTACTTACCATCTTCTATCTCAACTATTTTAAAAGAAAATGTTGAGTTACAAATTTTATTTATGCTATTTATTACGTATGGCATATTTTACGTATACTATCGAAGAAAATTAAGCGTTTAACTTTTACCTCATGATTATCCTCCTAAATGGTTATAGTAATTAGGACGAAATGAAAGGAGCGATATAAAAATGAGTAACTCGAATGATTTTTTAGATACACTGCATGAAAAACAAGCAAAAGATGAGCAAAACAGAAAGCGTCAGGGAAACGGGAACCCCGCGAAGAAAAAGCCGAATAAAACTCATAAATAACAATAAAAAACGTGCCTAAAATCATTTTTTAGGCACGTTTTTTATTCTTCTTTCACCGAGATAACATTTTCCCAGCTCCATTTCTCATAATACCATTCTGGCACGTCTATATTTTCAATCCACTTCTTTTCCTGTTTTCCATAACTATTAGCAAGCCATACATTGGCTTTCTTACGGTCTGAACGTATCCATATTAATTGATTGCTCTTCTTCATAAAAATCGGATGATAATCACCTTGCTTATGAGGTGGCTTTGTGATTTGCTGTTGTTTATCGCTTGTACGATTGATCTCATATAAAGATGGCAGTGGCCTTTTTTCCTGCGGAGTTTCTATCCCTGCCTCTTTTGCCCGTGAAACGATAATTACTTTATCATTCTTCCATACAAAATCCCAATCGACATATCCTTTCGGCGTAAATGTGTTCTGCTGAAGTGCCGGCAGTTCTTTTACTTTTAAATGTTTATTCTCTAACGCAACTCTCCCGCTCCCTTCAATATAAGCTAATATATTGTTGGATGGCGCCCATTTGAACCATTGTGGGTTTAATAACATTTGATCTACTTTTTCAAACCGACTGCCATCTGCTCGAACTAAGCAAAGCGTATTACTATCAGCTGACCATGAAGCTGTCGGTACCGCTAAAAATGAAATCCACCTTTGATCTGGTGACCACTCAAACCCACTTGCAACTAGCGCTAGAAAATCATCATGTTCATTTGGTAATGCATACAAATGCTTCATTTTGTGAGGATTCATATGTGCATCTTGTTGCACTTCATATAGCTGGGCTCCTGTCCATCCTGTTGGAAGTATGTGTGCTTCAGAAGATACAAGAAACTTCTTTCCATCAGGGTACCATGCATAATCACCTACACCCGCTGATACATTTTCAAAATCTGTATTCTTTTTTTTGACATCAAACGTATTTAATGTATTCATAAATACAAATGCAATTATATTCTCTTTCGGTGACCATTGATAATTCGATACTTCAGATTGCGATGGCCTAACTTTCTTTCCATCTTCCAGTTGGTACAACTCCAAGGTGTTTTGCTTCTTTCCTTTAGCATAGGCAAGCCATTCTCCATCATGGGACCATTTCGGCCCTGTTATGTACTCGCCTTTTGTTATTTGTTTTTCTTTCCCATCAATTTTAATCCAAAGGTCATGATGACGAATGAAAGCAACTTTCATCTCATTATGTTCCGCTCTAGTACTAAAAACTGAAGATAGAAAAATAAACAAACCCACACTACTACTCACGATAATTTTTTTCATACGTCCCTCCATTTTTCTTATAGCATTCCTCATATTCCGCTTACTATATGCGAATTTTACTCCAGATTCATTGCACAATTGTTGTGGATTTATGCCCAGTAAGGGTGGGGCCTCCCCACACTGAATATTATCCATTCGACATAATACCAAAAAATTTCCCAAGAAATTTTTAATTCAAAGAGGATTGGTATGAATTATGTCGAAAGTATAGTTTAGCCAACATTCAATGTTATATTTCATAACAAAAATGTAAGATAACTTTTCGGAATATTGGCACTTTTTATTAGGGGGAGTTTCAATGAAAAAAACTACATCTGCACTATTAAGTATGGCGCTTGTCTTTTCTAGTTTTGGAGCTTTAAGCGCGCATGCTGAATCGCTGCAAAAAGAGAAGCAATTTAGTCCACAGTTAAAGGCAAATATTGAGCAATGGGGAGAAAACAAAATCGCGCAAAATGTTGAAACAAAAACATCAAAAGAAATTTCAGTCATTGTAGAATTACAACATGCTCCGCTTGCTTCACAAAGTAACATTCAGCATGCTCCAGATTTAAAAAATGGAAATGTGCAATCATACCATGCACAACTAAAAAAGGCACAAGAGGATACTACAAAGAAAATTAAAGAAAAAGCACCAAAAGCAAAAATAAAAGAAACGTATAGTACGTTATTTTCTGGATTCTCTATTTCTGTCCCAGGAGATCAAGTTGCTGCTCTAGCTTCTTTGCCTGAAGTAAAAGCTGTTTATCCGAACTTAACATATAAATTGCATGAAACAGCAAAAAGCGCTACTAAAGAAGAAGCGCCAAATATCGGCGGACCGACAATCGGTGCACCTGAAGCATGGAATTTAAAAGATCCATCTGGCAAACCGCTTGATGGAAAAGGTATGAAAGTCGCTATTATTGATTCTGGCGTAGACTATACACATCCTGACTTACAAGCAAATTATATCGGTGGTTATGATACTGTCGATGAGGATAACGATCCAATGGATGGCAACGTACACGGTACTCATGTAGCTGGCATTATTGCTGGTAACGGAAAAATTAAAGGCGTTGCTCCAAATGCGTCTATTCTAGCCTATCGTGTAATGAATGATAGCGGTACTGGTACGACCGAAGATATTCTTCAAGGTATTGAGCGCGCGATTCAAGATGGCGCTGACGTTTTAAATTTATCTCTCGGTCAAGATTTGAATGTTCCTGATCAACCTGTAACAATGACGTTAGAACGTGCAGCAAAGCTTGGTGTTACTGCAGTCGTTTCAAATGGAAATGATGGACCAAAACCTTGGTCTGTTGATGCTCCTGGTAACGCGAGTAGCGTCATCTCTGTTGGTGCATCTACTGTTTCTATTCCATTCCCAACATTCCAAGTAGCTGGTTCTAATAAATCTTATCAAGGATTACCATTATCAAAAGCGGACTTCCAAGTTGGAAACGATGCTCAGCTTGTCTATGTTGGCTACGGTAATTCAAGCGATTACGCTAAACAAGATGTGAAAGGTAAGTTCGCCCTTGTTTTACAAGGAACTTCGAGCACGTTAGTAAAGGCAGAACAAGCAAAGCAAGCTGGCGCTCTCGGCGTGCTATTAATTTCTAACGAAAAAGAAATTAATATTATGCCCGAATATTTTGGACGTGAAGATATAGCTCTTCCAGTTATGCAACTATCAAATATAAATGGCGAAGAGTTGAAAAATTCAATTACAAAACGAAAGAAAAATATAAAGATTGGACAACCAAATAAAACTGAACTGATTGGTAACTTCAGTTCAAGAGGGCCATCACAAGGAAGTTGGCTCATAAAACCTGATGTTGTTGCACCTGGCGTACAAATTACTAGTACTGTACCAAGAGGCGGCTATGAATCTCACAACGGAACAAGTATGGCTGCGCCACAAGTAGCAGGAGCCGTTGCCTTACTACGTCAAATGCATCCTGATTGGACGACAGAACAATTGAAATCTGCTCTTGCCAACACTGCAAAAACATTAAAGGATGTCAATGAAAATACATATCCTGTCATGGCACAAGGATCAGGTTTAATTAACATTCCGAAAGCAGCTCAAACGGATGCGTTAGTGAAACCGAACAACGTAAGCTTCGGTCTTATTAAACCGAATAGCGGCAAACTGAAACTAACACAAAATATTACGTTAGAAAATCTTTCTAACAAAAAGAAAAACTTTTCAACCCGTATTGAATTATTAGATACAAAAACAAAAATCCAGACTTCTTTCCCTTCTTCAATTAGTTTGAAACCGAATAGTAATATTAAAAAACCTTTTACTATTACTGTAGATAGCTCCTTACCACAAGGCGTATATACAGGGAATCTGTATGTAAAAGAGCAAGGGAAAACTGAAGAAATGCGTATTCCATTTACATTCAGCATCGATCCGAAAGAATACAAGCGTATTGATGGCCTTGAAATCGTTAATTCTACTTTCAGTCCAAATAATGACAACATACTAGATGACAACCTAATCAATTACTATTTAGTTACACCAGTTGAAGATATAGCGTTTCATGCCAATTTAATTACGAAAGACCGTGTGACATATCAAGGCACGGTATATCAAGGTAAAAACGAAACACCAGGTTATAAATCTTTCAAATGGAATGGTACAAGAACTGACGGATCACCGTTGCCTGATGGCTTATACCAAATCGAAGCTGTTGCTTCTAACTCTGGTGGAGAAACAAAGCAAACAGGAGCTGTGTTTGTTGACCGAACAGCACCTAAGTTAACGCACGAAGTTGATCAAGAAAACCTTATAATTAGAGGGAAAGTTGACGATATTCTACTAGATTGGATGACAGAATCCGGTTGGATTGCACCTGGTATTCCAGTGAGAATGCAATATGAGATTAACGGAAATGGTGTATGGGAGAGTGCATTCCTAAACACTTGGGAGAAAAACTACGAAATTTATTTCGATCGTAATCAATTACAACAAGGAAAGAATACAATTCATATTGTTGCAACAGATGCAGCTGGAAATACAACTAATTTAAATGTTGATTTAGAAGTAAAATAAAGTGAAACTTTAATCAGTGGGGATTTTATTCATCCCCCACTGATTATTAGCCTTCACCAATCGGGATTCACGAGTAGTTAGTCTCCCATCTAACTTCTTTACTCCCACCGAATTTTGAGGTAGGAGTTTTACCGCTCATTAACATGGGATAAAAAATTTTTATTGACAATTTTTTTAATATAGTTTTATAATACAAAACATAGTTTAGTTGAACGAATTATATATCGGCTTTGAAGGAATACTAGTAGCGACTTATATCACTGTCTCAGAGAACTGATGGTTGGTGCGAATCAGTACATATACAAGCGTGAATTACAATTCTGGAGCTTCTTTCCCGTAATGCTTTTTATGCATGAAGAGAAAGACGGATCTTTCCGTTATCGTAAAGTGAGTGGTAAACAATTAGTTGTTTACAAATAGGGTGGTACCGCGATTTTTATCGTCCCTATCGGATTTTCCGATAGGGACTTTTTTGCGTCCAACCTCTTACACAATTTCATATATACGCGTTGAAAGAATCGCAGTAGTATCTTATATCCCTGTTACAGAGAGCTAATGGTCGGTGGAAATTAGCACATATATAAGTATGAATTACAATTCTGGAGCTTCTTTTTCGTAGTGCTTTTATGCATGAAGGAAAAGACGGAATTTTTCCGTTATCATTAATTGAGATGTAAGTATATTTTCACTTACAAATAGGGTGGTACCGCGATTCTTTCGCCCCTATCGGATTTTCCGATGGGGGCTTTTTCTATTTCTCATAGAAACAGATGTTAAATAATTCCGAATCTTATGATAAAATTTTATAAGCGCTTACAAAAAATGAAAGGAGGTGATACAAGCTATACGAAATCGATATTCAATTTTATTGAAAAAAAGGAGGATGTCTAAATGACAAAGAAAACAGAAATTCCATCGCATTTAAAACCATTCGTATCCACACAACATTATGATCAATACACACCGGTGAATCACGCTGTGTGGCGTTATATTATGAGACAAAATCATAGCTTCTTAAAAGACGTTGCTCATCCAGCCTACGTGAACGGACTACAATCATCTGGTATTAATATAGATGCAATTCCAAAAGTAGAAGAAATGAATGAGTGTTTAGCACCAAGTGGATGGGGCGCTGTAACGATTGACGGACTTATTCCCGGCGTAGCATTCTTCGATTTTCAAGGACACGGATTACTACCGATCGCAACAGATATTCGGAAAGTAGAAAATATCGAGTACACACCAGCTCCAGATATCGTACACGAAGCAGCAGGACACGCACCGATTTTACTTGATCCTACATATGCAAAATATGTGAAACGTTTTGGGCAAATTGGTGCAAAAGCTTTCTCTACAAAAGAAGAACATGATGCATTTGAAACTGTTCGTACATTAACGATAGTAAAAGAAAGCCCTACTTCTACTCCTGATGAAGTTAAGGCTGCTGAAAATGCTGTAATTGAAAAACAAAACTTAGTTTCTGGTTTATCAGAAGCTGAACAAATTTCACGTCTTTTCTGGTGGACAGTAGAATATGGATTAATTGGAAATATAGATGATCCAAAAATATATGGTGCTGGCCTCCTTTCTTCTGTTGGCGAAAGCAAACATTGCTTAACTGACGCTGTAGAAAAGGTTCCATTTTCTATCGAAGCATGTACAGGGACAACTTATGACGTAACAAAAATGCAACCACAACTATTTGTTTGTGAATCATTTGAAGAGCTGACTGAAGCACTTGAGACATTTGCTGAAACGATGGCCTTTAAAACAGGTGGTAAAGAAGGTTTAGAAAAAGCAATTCGCTCTGAAAACTATGCAACTGCTGAGCTAAATAGCGGACTACAAATTACAGGTACATTTAGCGAGACAATTGAAAACGATGCAGGTGAATTAATTTACATGCGAACAAATTCGCCAACGGCATTAGCGCTTCATAATAAACAGTTAGCGAATCATTCTACTTCTGTACACAGTGATGGATTTGGAACACCGATTGGATTACTCACTGAAAATATTGCATTAGAAACTTGTACAGACGAACAACTACAATCATTAGGAATTACAATTGGAACTATCGCTGAGTTTACTTTTGCAAGTGGTATTCATGTAAAAGGAACAGTAACAGATATTGTAAAAAACAATAAGAAAATTGCTCTTATTTCCTTTATCGATTGCACAGTTACTTATAACGCCCGCGTTTTATTCGATGCCTCATGGGGCGCATTTGATATGGCTGTTGGCTCACAAATCACTTCAGTATTCCCAGGTGCCGCAGATGCAGCAGCATTTTTCCCAATGGATGAAGAAGTTCAAGAAATTCCTGCTCCACTTGTACTGAATGAAATTGAACGTATGTATCAAACAGTTCGAGATATTCGAAGTGAGGGAATCTTACACGACGCGCATATCGATCAATTAGTAGCAATTCAAGAGGTATTAAATAAATTTTATGCGAAAGAATGGTTGCTGCGCCTTGAAGTATTAGAGTTACTTTTAGAGCATAACAAAGGGCATGAAACATCGGCAACATTACTACATCAACTTTCTACTTTCACAACTGACGAAGCTGTAACACGCCTTATTAACAATGGTCTTGCGTTACTTCCGATAAAGGATGTGAAAAATGATGCTACGATTAACTGAGGAAGAAGTTCAAGAGGAATTATTGAAGGTAGATAAATGGATGGTAAAAGATGAGAAATGGATTGAACGAAAATATATGTTTTCCGACTACTTAAAAGGAGTCGAATTTGTCTCTGAAGCCGCCAAACTATCAGAAGAACATAATCACCACCCATTTATCCTTATCCAGTATAAAGCAGTCATTATTACTTTGTCATCTTGGAATGCAAAAGGTTTAACGAAACTAGATTTTGAGCTTGCAAAGCAATTTGATGAACTATTTTTACAAAACGAAAAAGCAATTATAAGAAAGTAAAAAAGAGAAGCCTTTTTTAGGCTTCTCCTTTTACTTTGAATTGGATACAATGTCCAAATGGATCCTCGACTTGCAATATTCCATCTTTGTACGTAGCAATCTTGCCAATATTTTTTAAACTTTCACATACTTGCTCTTTTTGTTTTTCATCCGCTAGTACAATTGTGAAATATTTCAAGCCAACGGAATTTGGCATTTGCGGTGGTATTCCTTCACCTTGCCACGTATTTAAACCAATATGGTGATGATAGCGACCTGCCGATACGAACAACGCGCCATTACGAGCTGGGATTGTTACTTCAAAACCAAGACCATCCACATAGAAACGTTTTGCTTCTTCTAAATCAGCTACATGGAAATGAACATGCCCCATCACAGTACCCGCTGGAAAACCATTCCATGCACTTCCTTGTTGTAATAACTCTTCACCAGCTAACGGATTGCTAACAAATGGTAGTTCTCCATTCTCATCACGCCAAACTTCTTTTTGGCGATCATGATAAATTTCAATCCCGTTTCCATCTGGATCAGCTAAATAAAGGGCTTCACTAAAGTAATGGTCGGCTCCGCCGTGCAGTGGATATACCATTTCTACAAGATGACGAAGAATATTCGCTAAATCCTGTCTACTTGGTAATAAAATTGCGTAATGATATAACCCCGTTCTCCCTCTTTGCTTTGGTATGGCTTCTTTCTTTTCTTCAATGATAAGGAGTGGTTCGTTATTTTCATTCCCAAATGTAACAACCATTTCATCTTCTTTTAGTACTTTCATACTTAGTACTTCTGTATAAAACTCTAGTGATTTCTTTATATTTGATACATATAAATGAACAACATCAAGTGTTGTGTCGGGATGAAGTTGAAAACTCATCTTGTTAGCCCCCATTTCATTTAATTCTTCTTTAACATTTTCTCTTTTAAGAAATTATCTACAAAACCGTCTGCTTTCGCAACAAATAAGTACGCACCCATTGCTAACAATGCAAGCTCTAATTCGAAGCCAGGATTTTTTCCATCTCCTAATAAACCAGCTGACCATTTTACTTTCACAATTGCGCCAACCATAACAAGTGCAAATAATAATCCAATATATCTTACTCCTAAACCTAGTATTAACAATATACCACCAACTACTTCCGCTGTTGCTACGCCGTATGCAAGTCCTCCTGGTAAACCAATGCTTGTGAACCACGCTGCAATATTGTCAATCCCCGATTGGAATTTTGTTAAACCGTGCATAAAGAATGTTACCCCTAACACGATACGAATAATTAAGTTACCGATATGTTGATTCATTTCTTTCTCTCCTTTATAGTTTTCTTATACAAAACTTTTATTTACATTACAAAACATACACTACTTTTTTTTATTCGTCAATTCATTTTCACTGGGAAAAAATATATTTTTTTTGCTATGATACAAATAGTTGTTTACAAAAAGGAGCTTGATTTTATGAATATTGGTTCTGCAATACGTGAAATTCGTCAACGTAGAGGCATAACAATCGCACAAATTTGTGAGGGAACAGGTCTTTCTAAAGGATTTATGAGTCAGGTTGAAAATAATAAAACTTCACCATCTATCTCAACTTTAGAAACGATCTCCAATTTTTTAAACGTTCCTCTTCCCTATTTATTGTTAGAACAAAAAGATCGGTTGAAAGTTGTCAAAAAGGTAGAGCGTAAATACAGTGTATACGGAAAAGATGAACAAAGAATTGAACATGTTGCGGAGCAAGGTGGCCTCCGACTCAATCTCGTAGAAATTCCTGCTGGGTTTCCGAAAGAAAACTCACCAAATGCCCATGAGGGGGAAGAGTGTCACCTTGTATTACGCGGAAAACTAGAAGTTCAACATGGAGAAGATATTGCAATTGTAGAAGAAGGTGATTCTTTCTCTTGGAATGCATGTGTTCCTCATATCGTGCGTAATATAGGGGAAGAAACGGCATTATTACTCATCTCTAGTCATGCAGAAAATCGAAAACGTGTTTATTAACTAAAAAAGAAGCCTGTAAATTAGGCTTCTTTTTTATCCCCTTATAACTCCATAGCTTGTCCCAACTAGTACAGTCTTTTCGTGTTGATTGCGATAAACTGACTCGATTGAAACCTTTTTGTATCCTTCCATCTGTTCAACATTTGTTAAAGTCAATTCACAAGTGATCGTATCCCCTGTAAAAACCGGTCTAATAAACTCACTTACTAATTCTCTTGCTATGTAATGTAATTCTTCGCCTACTTTCGTTCCAATACTAGCAGTCAATAAACCATGAACCATTAAACGTCCATTTTCATCATATTCCATATGATGCCTGCCTTTATCTCCTGTAATATTTGCAAATTCAAAAACCTCTTCCTCAGTAAATCTTCTTTCGTATTTAAATACATCCCCAACTTTTATACTCATTTGTATCCCCCTAATAATAAACAGAATTTTCTTTTATTTTATCATAAAAGGAGTCTCAGTTCAGTTTATATTATTAAAATAGCGATCCTTTTTCTACATTACCTTACTTTTATCGGTGCCCATCTTTTTTTGCTGCTTGATACCCGTAGTACGCACATGTTCCATTTCTTGATAACTCCCTCACCTCAAAGCCACAACTTCTATAAAAATCAAAATTACTAGCCGATGTATGCGCAAACCAATCGCCATGTGGCAGCTTTTGCAAACAAAGAGCGACAAGTTTCTTACCTAATCCCTTCCCTCTATATTCACATTTCACAACTAAATTTACTATGTTCGCGACCATAATTCCATCAGAAATGACTCTAACCATTGCAATCATCTCTTCTTCATCCCAAATTGTGAATGCCCATGTTGAATTTTCAAATGCTATCGTGAATTTTTCAATTTGCCAGGAAGGGATATCATCATTGCTCCAACCGGCATCTTCGAATAAAGTTTTAATTGCATATGCAGGTACACCATTCGTTCCCTCACGAATAATAAGTCCATTATGATAAATATACATGTAATCCCCCCTTTATTTTTATATACCATTCTTCAAAAGATGCAATTTACCCTTTTTCATCCAACGCGCTTAATAGAATAAACGAGAACATCCATACCATGAAATGAAGTTGTTTTCTCATAACTAAGTCCTGTTTTTCTAGCAACAAAGATGGAGGCCGGGTGGTCCGGATTAATAAGAGAAATTAGTTTATTCATTCGTAACGCTTGGAAGCCATAGTCTCGAAACGCTGCCGCTGCTTCTTTCGCATACCCTTTTCCCCAATACTGAGGCAGTAACCAATACCCAATTTCAATTTCCTCTTTTCCATCTATCTGCTGCTTTACTAATCCTGCATGACCAATTCGTATTCCTGTTTCCTTTTCAATCAATACAAATAAACCAAGGCCGTTTTTATAGCTAGGAATCACCCACTCCTCCAAACTTTTTTTACATTGCATATATGTTTTTAACGTCCCATTTCCAATATAGCGCATTACCTTCTCATTTCCCCATAGTGAAGCGTAGAACTGTAAATCATCCATTGTATATTTACGAATTTGTAAACGATCTGTATGAAACATCTCTGCACTCCTTCCCACTCATTTGTGCTTAACTACACGACCATGTTTTGAATATATACTAAATGTTACTGTCTATTATAAAGGAACTAACAACAAAATACAGAATATTCAATTTCAAAAGAATTAAAAAAAGGCAGTAGACAAATATTGTCTACTGCATCCATATCATAACTAGCATAAAGAAAACTACAATTGAGGGGGGTGTAGGATTTTCAAATATACTAGATACTTATCCCGTTCTAACGGGCGGTAAACTTTTCAATTATATGAAAGTGAAAAGTTTACCGCACATAAGAACCTTTGCGGTCATTAAGAGAGTACCGTTAAGTACTCAAATACACGCTCCGCTTTTTCTCCACCCATTCGTGCATGTTGAAGAAGGGAAATACCATGTGGACCCGATGCACGCAATGCCTCTGGTTGTGCCACTAAAATAGCTTGTACGACTTCTAATTCTCCAAGCATCGCGGCTGCGAAAATATCCATTCGAGCACCCTTTTCTAGTAAATAGAGAGCAATATCTTTACGACCTACATGTGCCGCTGCTCCTAACGCACTTTCCCAATCTGATCCGCCCCAATTGTAAGAGGCATGAAGTAAGCTTGGTGATTCAGCCAACAGTTCTTGTACTTTTTCTAAATCTCCGTGAGCTGCCATAACAAATTCTCTTACTAACTCAGTGGTAATACGTTCTTCTGTTCGCATCGCGCTTCTCTCCTTTTAGAAATTCTTTTCGGTGTAAAAAATGGCTTGTCGCTTCCTTGAAAAATATCTACCTCAATGCCGAACACACGTTGAAACATTTCATGACATAACACTTCTTCTGGTATACCGTCATACTGAAGCTGCCCTCGCTTTAATACGAGTAAACGATCACTATATTGAGCCGCTTGGTTAATATCATGTAAAACCATTACAATTGTCATGCCAAACTCCTCGTTTAACCGTTTCACAAGTTCCATCACTTCCAATTGGTGAACGATATCCAAAAAAGTTGTTGGCTCATCTAATAATAAGACATTTGTACGTTGTGCTAGCGTCATTGCAATCCAGGCACGTTGTCTTTCTCCTCCTGATAAAGATTGTAAAAGACGATATTCATACCCTCCAAGATTTGTAACTGACAATGCCCAATCAACAATTTTTTCATCTTCTTTATTTAAGCGACTGCTCCATGATTTATGAGGGCCTCTTCCAAATTCGATTAATTCTTTCACTGTTAAATCTAATTGATGATCATGCATTTGTGGTAACATCGCTAATTGCTTCGCTACATCGGCACTTTTCATCGTATGAATATTTTTTCCATCTAGAATGATATCCCCTTCGCTTTGTTTAAGTAGTCTTGCCACTAAACGAAGCAAAGTAGATTTTCCAGATCCATTCGGCCCAATTAAACTAACGACCTCTCCAGCTTTAATATGTACATTCATATTTTGCATTTGAAATCTTTCAGAATGTGCGTAAAACACTTTATTAACGGAAATCACGTTGTTTTCCTCCTCTATGAATTAAATATAAGAAGAACGGACCGCCTAAGAAGGATAATAAAATACCAACAGGCAATTCAATTGGATCGAACCAACTTCGAGCTATCGCATCCGCGAAAACAAGTAATATCCCTCCGCCAAGACATGATAATGGCAATAAATATTTATAATCATTTCCAACTAATAAACGTAACATATGTGGTACGACAAGACCGACAAATCCAATAAGACCAGAAACACTAACCGCAATTCCAGCTAATAATGTACTTACGACTATTAAATAAAACCGGCTTCTCTCTACGTTATGGCCTAATAATTTCGCCATTTCATCTCCAAGCATTAACACTCGAATATGTTTAATACCAAAGAAGGCTAATATAATAGCAAATATTGCATAATAAATAATCATGTTTAAATGTGCCCAACTTACCCCACCAATGCCACCTGCTAACCATGGCAACACAGATTGTACTTTATCACTATGTAATAACATTAACGCTGACGTGGCTGCACCAATTAATGCATTGATTGACACACCTACTAAGACAATCCTTGAAGGCGGTGCCCCCCTTTGCCATGATAAAGCATAAATGACCATCGCCGTTATGAAAGCTCCTAAAAACGCTCCGAGCGGTAAAAAAGCCATATGCTGAGGAAATAAAATCATAATTACAATTGCTACAAGGCCTGCTCCAGATGAAACCCCGATTATACCAGGATCTGCAAGAGGGTTTCTCATAACCCCTTGCAGCAGGGCACCAGATGCTGCTAAGCATGTTCCTACTATAAATCCAACGAGCACTCTCGGTATACGAAGATCCCATACAATTCGATGAACTGTCGAATCTTCATCTTGTATCCCTATCAGAATATCTCGTAATGAAAAGGATAAACTTCCTGCGAAAAGGCCGTAGAAAAGACCTAAAATCGTTAATACTACTAAAGTAACTGCTATTATCCATCTTTTTTTCGCAAAAGGATGTTCCTTTTCCCTTACTACTTCACTACTTTCCATACGTATCATTTCCTTACATCTTGTATACTTTTATACATAAAGTCCATCGCTTCTGTAACTTTTGTTCCCGGATTTGATCCAAATAAGTCGGGTGGCAAAATCACTACACGATTTTGTTTTACTGCATCTAAATTTTTCCACGCTTCATTTTTCATCATTTCGCCTTCAAATGCTTTTTTAACGCTACTTGGATCTCCATGTGTAATTAAATAAATCACATCTGGATTTGCCTCAATTATACGTTCTACACTTAACTGCGCATATTGCGGATATTCCTTCATTTCCGGAAATTCCGCTGCAATATTTTTCCCGCCTGTTTTTTCTAAAATATCACCTGATAAAGATGTTGGTAATGCTGCTAAATAAGTACCTGGTGCTCCATACACTAGCAATGCTTTCACATCACTTTTTTTCTCATATGTCTTCATTTGATCATTAATTTTTTTGTTAAGTTCTTTTGCTTTATCTTCTTTCTTCATAATCGTTCCGTATAGTTCAATATTCTTTTGAATATCTTGTACAGAATTCGCAGAAGAAATCATTACTTTCGTTCCTTGTCCTTCAACTGTTGGAACATTCTTTTGGAACCCATTATTAGCAATAAGTACATCCGGCTTTAAGCTAGCAATTTGCTCAAAATTAGGCTGATGCGCATTCCCGATTACTTGTACTTTCTTTATATCCTCTGGAAGAGTTATTTTTGCATCCGGACGACCTACTATTTTTCCGCCTAACTCATGAATAATATTCATGTCTCCCATACTTAATGTTGCAAAACTCTCTGGCACTTTATCGAATGTTACTTTTCTTCCTGACAGGTCGGTAACTTCGATTTTCTCTTTTCCTTTTTCTGTTTTTGTTGCCGATGCTTTTTCGTTTTCCTTTGCATTGCAACCTATTAACAAGAAAAAAATAGATAAAATCGCTGTGAATAGCGTAATAGATTTTTTCATTCTTCCACCTCTAACTGATAATGATAATCATTAACTACTATTCTACTTTAATTGATAAGGATTATCATTGTCAATATAAAACGCATACATTTTCTAGAAAAAACAAAAAGCATTACAAAAAAGATTCCTTCTTTTTTGTAATGCTCTATTTATCAATATTATTCACATTCATTTCCCTCTAACTCGTCTCGCATCACTTTTACACGCTGGAAGAAAAAGAAGGATAAACTTAAAAATATAACGATGCTCCCCATCATAACAAAAGATTGTATTGCTTCTTTTGCTCCATTCGGAATCAACAAGCCGACCATTAACAATGTACTTACAGCGAGAAGGATTTGTCCGAACCGAGTATAATCTGCTATTTTTTCTTGCAATTCTTTCATCATATTCTCACTCCTCCATTTCACTGTATCATATTCTATTACACTTAAAGACAAGTAAATACAGACATTCTGGGAGATGTTTTCCAAATGAAAAAGAGCCGCTTTATCGCGACTCTTTTATAAGCATTACTCCCCTTTATATGCTTCCATATAAATTTCTTTCAGCTCTGAAATAAGAGGTAATTTGGGATTAGCTGTTGTACATTGATCTTCAAAAGCTCTTTCTGCTAATAATCCAACAACCTCTTCAAACTGCTCTTTAGCAACTCCTTGTCCCGCAATACTCATATTAATATTTAAACTTTTTCCAAGTTCAATAATTGCTTGGACGAGTGATTCCACGCCTTCCGCTGTTGAGCTCGCTGGAAGCCCGAGCATTCTCGCAATATGTGCATAGCGTTCATCAGCTACAAAGTACTCATATTTTGGGAACAATGCGTGTTTTCTTGGCTTAATAGCATTATAGCGAACTACGTGCGGCATAAGAATTGCATTCGCACGCCCATGCGGAATATGAAATTCTGGTCCAATTTTATGTGCTAAGCTGTGGTTAATACCTAGGAAAGCATTTGCAAATGCCATCCCTGCGATTGCAGAAGCATTATGCATTTTTTCTCGTGCTTCTTCGTCATTTCCATCTTTAAATGCTCTTGGTAAATATTTAAATACGAGATCAATGGCCTTTAATGCTAATCCATCTGTATAGTCATTTGCTAGAACAGACACATACGCCTCGATTGCATGCGTTAATACATCCATACCAGTGTCTGCTGTTACATGTGGTGGCACTGTCATTACAAACTGTGGATCAACAATTGCTACATCCGGTGTTAATTCATAATCTGCGAGTGGATACTTTATATTATTTTTCTTATCTGTAATAACCGCGAATGGTGTCACTTCTGATCCTGTTCCTGATGTTGTTGGAATAGCAACAAACTGTGCCTTACTCCCTAATTCCGGATATTTACATGTACGTTTTCTTATATCTAAAAACTTCTGTTTAATTCCATAGAATGTTGTTTCTGGGTGCTCATAGAAAAGCCACATCCCTTTCGCTGCATCCATCGCTGAACCACCACCAAGTGCAATAATTACATCTGGCTTAAAACTTCTCATCATTTCCGCACCTTTAAAGACAGTTTCATCTGATGGATCTGGCTCGACCTCAAAGAAAACTTCAACTTTTACATCATTTGCATGTTTACGTAAATAATGCGTAACCGTATCTACATATCCATGCTCAACCATTCCTGGATCCGTTACAATAAATGCACGTGAAATGTTAGGCATATTTGCTAAATATGCTGTCGCATGTTTTTCAAAATAAATTTTTGGTGGCAATTTGAACCACTGCATATTCTTTTTTCTATTTGCCAACCTTTTTATATTTAATAAATGCGTCGCTGTTACGTTTTGAGAAACTGAGTTTTTCCCATACGAACCGCAACCAAGCGTAAGTGATGGAATAAATCCATTATATATGTCACCGATTCCACCTTGTGATGAAGGGGCGTTTACAATAAGACGGCACGCTTTCATACGTAATCCAAATTGCTTTTGTACTTCTTTACTTGTAGAATGAATGACTGCTGAATGTCCTAGGCCACCAAGGTCTAACATGTCTTCGCAATATATAAATCCCTCTTCTAGTGAATTTGCTTTTACACAAGCTAATACTGGACTCAGTTTCTCACGAGATAGCGGATATGCTGCTCCGATACCTTGTATTTCCGCTACAAGCATTTTTGTATTTTCAGGAACAGTAATTCCAACTAATGCGGCAATGTACTGTGCGGATTTCCCTACAATATCACTATTTACTGCACATGTATTTTCATTAATAACAAGCTTTTCTAATTTTCTTCTCTCTTCTTCTGTTACAAAGTAACAATTGTTTGCAATCATTTCTGTTTTCACATCATCATAAATTTCCTTGTCTACAATGATTGCTTGTTCTGATGCACAAATCATACCGTTATCAAATGTTTTTGATAAAATTAAATCATTAACAGCTCGTTTTATGTGCGCTGATTTCTCTATATAGCATGGTACATTACCAGGACCTACGCCTAGCGCTGGTTTTCCAGTAGAATAAGCTGATTTCACCATACCTGCTCCTCCAGTTGCCAAAACAAGCGCAACACCTTCATGGTTCATTAATTGTTTCGTTGCTTCGACAGAAGGTTTTTCAATCCACTGAATACAATGTTTTGGTGCACCGGCCTTCACCGCTGCATCGTATACTGTTTTCGCCGCTGCAATGGAACAGTTTTGTGCTGAAGGATGAAATGCGAAAATAATTGGATTTCTCGTTTTTATCGCGATTAACGCTTTAAACATTGTTGTCGACGTTGGATTCGTTACTGGCGTTACCCCAGCTACTACACCGACAGGTTCCGCAATTTCTATAATTTCTTCATGAGGATCTTCATGAATAATCCCTACTGTTTTATCTTTTTTTATGCTATGCCAAATATATTCAGTAGCAAAAATATTTTTAATACATTTATCTTCATATACACCACGACCCGTTTCTTCAACAGCCAACTTCGCAAGCGGCATATGTTGATCAACACCTGCTAATGCCATTTCATGAACAATGTTGTCAATTTGCTCTTGTGTAAAACTTTCTAATGCTTGTAAGGCCTTTTGACCGTTATTCACTAACGTATCAATCATCTCTTTTACTTCCTGCATTTCATTTACAACTTTCTCTTTGACTACCATGTAAATTCCTCCTATTCTGCTACCGTGGACTAAATAAGACCCTGCAGGTCATAATAAGTCCCGATTAGCGCAAAAAAAATAGAGTTGCTTTCCTACATGAACCTCATTGTTTGTGAAATATTTCACAAGTTTGTTCGTGAGTAACACTTCATGAACTTAATATACATGAAACTATTTCATTTGTGTATGTCTATTTTGTGAATTTTTTCACAAATTAACGTAATAAAAATGCACTGCCTATATAAGCAGTGCATTTTTATTATGCTAAAGCTTGTGCTAAATCTTCAATTAAATCTTCACCGTCTTCAATACCGACAGAAATACGAATTAATGTATCTGTAATTCCTAATTCTTTGCGGCGATCTGCTGGGATTGATGCATGTGTCATTTGAGATGGGATAGAAATCAAACTTTCTACTGCTCCTAAACTTTCAGCAAGTGTAAAGTATTGTAATTTCTCTAGTACTTTATTTAATGTTTCTTCACTATCTACATCAAATGAGATAATAGCACCAAATCCATTTGCTTGTTCTGTTGCTAATTCATGGTTTTGATGTGATGCAAGACCTGGATAATATACTTTATTTACTTTTGGATGGTTATTTAAAAACTCAGCAATTGCACGTGAATTCGTTTCATGCTCTTCCATTCGAATTCCTAATGTTTTTAAACCACGAAGTAGTAAGAAGCTATCTTGCGGGCCAAGAATGCCTCCTGTTGAGTTTTGTACAAAGTGAAGGTCTTCTGCTAATTGCGGGCTATTTACAACTACTAGGCCTGCAACTACGTCACTATGACCTCCTAAATATTTCGTTGCACTATGAAGTACAATGTCTGCTCCTAAAGAAATCGGCGACTGCCAATATGGCGTCATGAATGTATTATCGATAATTGTTAATAAATCTTTCTCTTTAGCAAGAGTAGATATTTTCTTAATATCAGTAATTTTCAGTAATGGGTTCGTTGGTGTTTCCACATAAATCGCTTTCGTGTTTGGACGAATTGCTTCTACAACTTCCTCTAGATTTGTTGTATCTACAAATGTATGCTCAATACCGAAGCGGTTTAATACTTTTGTGATAACGCGGTACGTTCCACCATACACATCATCTGTTAAAATAACGTGGTCACCTTTTGAGAACAACATAATTGTAGCTGTAATAGCAGCCATTCCTGAACCAAATGCAAAACCAGCATGACCGTTTTCTAATACAGCAATCATTTCTTCTAAAGCTGCACGTGTTGGGTTGCCTGTACGTGAATATTCATATCCTTGATGCTTACCAACTGCTTCTTGTTTGTACGTACTTGTTTGATAAATCGGTACATTTACAGATCCAGTTGAAGGTTCTCCTATGCGAATACCATGAATTAACTTTGTCTTTGCTCTCATTTTTTATTCCCATCCTTTGTATATGTCTTTACTTAAATAGCGCTCACTACTATCAGGAAAAATCGTTACAATGTTTGTACCTGGCGCCGCTTTCTCTGCTTCAAGTAAACTTGCATGAAATGCTGCTCCTGACGAGCTCCCAACAAGCAGTCCTTCTTTTTGAGCTAATTCCTTCACTCGTAAAAATGCATTTCGATCAGAAATTGTATGAATTTCATCAAAATAAGATGTTTTCAAAAATGGTGGGATGAATTCAAGGCCAATCCCTTCTGTTTCATGCGAACCAGCTTTACCACCATTTAAAATGGACCCTTCTGGTTCCACAATAACCGTTTTTATATCTACATTTTTTTCTTTCAAATAAGATGCAGTCCCCATGAATGTACCACCAGTTCCTGCTCCAGCAACAAATATGTTAATCTCTCCGTTCAGTGCCAACCAAAGTTCAGGACCTAGTGTTTTGAAATAAGCACGCGGGTTTGCTTCATTCGCAAACTGACTTGGAGAGTACGAATTCGGTATTTCATTTACTAATTCTTTTGCTTTTGCAATTGCACCGGTCATTCCTTGCTCAGTTGGTGTATGCACAACCGTTGCGCCTAGTGCTTTCATTAATTCTTGTTTTTCAATACTAAATTTCTCTGGTACACAAACAATAACGCGTAAATCATGTTGTAACGCTGCAAGTGCCAGTCCAATACCAGTATTTCCAGCAGTCGGTTCAATAATTGTTCCACCCTGGGTAACAAGCCCTTTTTCTAGCGCATCTTCGATTAATTCTCTTCCTAAACGGTCCTTAACGCTTCCACCTGGGTTATAAAATTCAAGCTTTGCAAATAAACGGACCCCTTCTGGAAGTGAAAAACGAGTAATTTCTACAATTGGTGTATGACCAATCAACTCATGAACTCCACGATATACATTCATCGTGTTCTCCCCCTTATTTGCCAATAAAGAAAAGGCAACTGTATGTATTTTCTTTATATGAGACAGTTGCCTTTTTGTTACATTACTTTAACTCTTCTAGTACTTTTACGATAAAGTTTGTAGAATGAAGAGCTGCTTGATCTAAAAATTGATCAAATGAAACATTTGATTCTTTACCAGCAATATCAGAAAGTGCACGAATAATAACAAACGGAACTTCATATTGGTGGCATACTTGTGCAACAGCTGCTGCTTCCATTTCTACTGCATAAAGATTTTCAAATTTATCACGAATTGCTGCAACGCGGTTTGGATCACTCATAAATGAATCACCTGTTGCAATCATACCTTTTACAACTTGGATATTTTCTTCTGTCTGCATACATTTCTCAGCTAATGCAACTAATGCTTCATCAGCCTTGAATCCAGGCGGCATTCCTGGTACTTGACCATACTCATAGTTAAATGCTGTTACATCTACGTCATGATGACGAACTTCTGTTGAAATAACTACATCTCCAACATTTAGAGAATGATGGAAGCCACCAGCTGAACCAGTATTAATTACTTTTTCAGGCTTATATCTTTCTAATAAAATTGTCGTTGACATCGCTGCATTTACTTTACCAATACCAGACTTTAACAAGATTACTTCATGTCCTGCTAATTGTCCTTTCGTAAATTCACAACCTGCAACCGTTTCTGTTTCTGCTTGTTCTAATTTGTCACGTAAAATACGTACTTCTTCTTCCATTGCTCCAATTACAGCAATTCTCAATCTAATCCCTCTTTCTATTGCTTAGTTGCCTCCATTACCCAAACGAAATGATTTAATCTCGTAAACGTTACATGGAAGCCATTGTTTTCAAAAATAGACTGCATGACCGGAATACGTGTATAGTATTCCGTTTGCAAATCGTTTGCTAACTGATGGAAACCTCTTTGTTTTGCTGTTTCAACAGTTTTATCATATGCATCTTGATCTGCAAATATCGTATCAGCAAACACTATTTTACCACCTTTGTTTAGCAATTGACTATACTTCGCAATCGCTACATTTTTTTCATCATCTGTTAAATGATGAAATGCATAGGTGCTTACTATGGTATCAATTGAATTTGGGACTTCAAACGAAAGAAAATCACCTTCTGTAATGGAAAACTCTTGCGGTAATTTCTCTTTTGCAATCATACGCATTTCACGTGACGGTTCTATACCGTAAACTGTGCGGCCAGCAAGTAATAATTGATTTGTTAAATTACCTGTACCAACACCAAATTCTAATACATTACCAAATGACTTGTTAACTACATCCTCTAGAATGTCCTCATAACGGGCGAAAACTTCTTTATATTGTATATCTTCGCCTTGTACAAATGAGTCGTACGTATGAGCCCACTCATCAAATAAACCATTAAATTCTGTACCCATAAAAATTCCCCTTTTTCTTATCGGTTTTATCAGTATAATATGCCCTCTTTCCAAAAATGTCAATTGAAATGTACATGGTATTTCCTTCTTTTCTTTGTTACACTATAGTTGATTACATAGGAGAGGGGTCGTCTTCGTGTCATTTACCTTTGAAATGTTAGAAGATAAAGTAGAGTTTTTCGAAGCAGGAGACTTAGCTTCTTTGGAACGAAAAATTAGTGAACAAATCGATAATAATAAAGCACTTATGCTTGAAGTTCATCACATCTCGCATCAAATGGTTATGGATCCCGAAAGCAAAAGACCATATTATAGCGCGGTTGTTCATTTTAAATTAAAGAAATTACGCTAACTAAAAAAGAGAAGCCCCTAAGGAGCTTCTCTTTTTTAGTTTAGAGTTTGAACAAGTACTGGTTTCCAGCCCTCATTGTCTACCCAATCAATATTCACATAATATTTTTTGCCTGATTGTTTATCTTGTACGTTACCGTAAGCTTTATTCTTACCGTTATTTCCAATTCTATGGATAACTAATTGCTCTACTGGAACGTCAATTGCAGCTGAAATAGCTTGATTCATCTCATTCCAATCTGCTGTACCTTTTTTAAACGTCATCGCAGGTGTTGCACCTTGCTCTGTACCTACTGGCTTCCATGAAGGTTTCGTATAAGCGTCAGTTGCCTTTGGCTGTGTTTTTTCAGCTGATACCTTCTCGTTAGCTTTCGCTTCTTCTTCAGCTTTTTTCTGTTCTTCTTCAGCCTTTTGCTTCTCTTCTTCCTGTTTCTTAGCATCTGCCTTATCTTGCTCGTTCTTCTTCGTCTCTTCTTTGCCTTTAGCTTTCTCAGCCTTATTCTCTTTCGTTGTTTGCTGAGCTACTTTTTTATCACTAGAAGACGCTTGTTCTTTTCTTTCAGGAACAAACAATTGATATGATACAATAGCTACTAATATTAATACAATTGCAATTGCAATATTTAAAACACCGTTTTGACGACGTTTTTGTTGTTTCTGTTGGAATCTAGATCCTCCTGCCATTCTTCAAACCTCCATGCAGTTTTTCATACTTGCTATTGTAACATTAAATCTAGAAAGGTTGAACATTTACAATAATATTTTCACGAAATGAAAACATTTCACTATGAATTGCAAGATTACTTTTCATTCTCTAATCGATAGATTGATTCTACGATAGCTTTGAAAATAGGTGTAACTTTATTTTCACTGCTATTCGTTTCTATATCCACGACAACTAAAGCATATCTTGGATTTTCATATGGAAAATAACCTGCAAACCAACGATTCACTTTCGCCCCTTTTCCTGTTTGCGCTGTCCCAGATTTTCCGGCGACACTTAGTGGCAACGACCTGAATGCGGCTCCTGTTCCTTTCTCTGTTGTTACAACGCCCCTTAATAACTCTTGTAATGTTTTCACCGCTTCATACGAAAGCTGTTTTCCACCTAATGTATGGTCTTCAAATGTATAAAAGTCCGTTCCATTTTTATATATTATTTTTTCTACAGCTTTCACTTCCATCTTTTCTCCATCCCTAGCAATCGTCGCCATCATATTTGCAATCGCTAGAGGTGATATACGTACATCTTTCTGTCCAATTGCTGTTTGCGCTACCGCCTTTTTACTATTCTTATTTCCTTCACTTCCCCAAATCGTAACCTTCTTCTCCTCTGGCATTTGCTCAAAATGAGTTGTATGAAATACAGAACCTTTCCATCCAACCTTACCAGCGGCTCCTAACGCTGCTACGTAAGTTTCTAACACCATCTTATCCTTTTGTATTAGCTCATTACCTAACTCTGAAAATGTCCTGTTACAGCTTCTAGCAAAGCTCTCTTTAAAACTAAGTGTACCCATCATAACTTGCGGGTGGTCTTCACCATATAAATCTTGATTACAATTAAATGTACGATTCAACACATTTTCATTTTGATCAATCACTGCTGCTGCCACTATTGTTTTAAAAACAGAACCGGGAAAATGTGGTGTTAACATTTGATTTTCAAGTGTAGTTGTATATAAACGCTCATCCTTCACCTGTACAGATGGTTTACTGACCATCGCTAAAATTTCATTTTTCTTTACATCAAGTAATACTAGTCCTCCCTTCTTTATTTCGCTTGCTTCAACCACTTCTTCTGCTTTTTGCTGTAATCCGTTATGTAAAGTAGTTTGAATCGTCACCGGATAAAATGGATTTCCAGGCGCAGTATATTTCGCTTGTTTTCCAAAAATCGGTTCTCCTTGTCGGTCCACTTGATACAATACTTTTGCCTCTCCATCGGTCAAAAGAAATTCATCAAATGATTGCTGCAATCCTGAAATGCCAATTGGCGTTTGCCTTGAAATTCTTCTTACTTCTCCGTATCGTTTTTGAAATTCTCGTTCATTCTCCCCTACATTGCCAATTAAATGATTCATCGCGCCAGTTTGCCGTAAACGAACTTCAGCTGCTACAATACCTAATACATTTAATTGATTCACCTTCTCCATCTGCTCTCGTGCCAAGTGAAATGGACCATTTCCCCTTTGCATGATAAATGCACTTTTCTTGTCTTTCATTTGACTTTCAATCTCTTGTCTCGACACACCAATGATATGCGCAATTTTCTCTAACATGTCATTTTTTATTTGTAGAAATGGAAAAATAATCAAAACCGGATACTTTTTCTCACCTATTTCCTTACCGTTCCGATCTATAAAATGGCCTCGTCCATCATCTACCGTAACGGACTGCGTCCGTTGTGTAACACTTTTTTCAATTAAATTTATCTTACGATTTGTAAATGATTCTGTATCTATAATTTGTATTTGAATTAAACGACAAAGTAAAATAAACATGACACCTATAAAACAAATTAAAACAATTGTAATTCTCCGTTTTATTTTCATAAAAAAACACCTCGTCTATTATAGTTTAGACGGAGTGTTTCATCTTTTATACAAATAAAAAATCACTCGCTTTTACACGAGTGATTTTTTATTATTTTACAGAGATAATCTCTACTTGCATTTCTCCACCTGGAGTTTGGATTGCTACCTTCTCACCAATTTGCTTACCTAATAAGCTTTTTGCAATTGGAGAATCGTTAGAAATTCTTCCTTCAAATGGATCTGCTTCTGCGCTACCTACGATTGTGTAAGATTCTTCATCTCCACCTGGTAACTCTTTAAATGTTACTGTTTTACCTAGTGTAACAACTGTAGATTCTTCGCCATTATCTGTGATGATAACTGCGTTACGAATCATGTTTTCTAATTGTGTAATACGTCCTTCTACGAACGCTTGCTCATCTTTCGCTGCATCGTACTCAGAGTTCTCAGAAAGATCTCCGAAGCTACGTGCAATCTTAATGCGCTCTACAACCTCTTTACGTTTTACCGTTTTTAAATCTTCAAGTTCGTTCTCTAGCTTTTGCTTACCCTCTTGCGTCATAGGGTATGTTTTTTCTGTTGCCATATTTTCCACTCCTTTTATATACCAATCCCCCGAAAAAAAGAGGAGTTCCATATGAAAACTCCCCCACTTATATGTATAGCGGAGGTTTCTAGCACGCCTGTACTAGCGGAGTTGTCACATACAACCCCGTATTCCCAATTCTTCTTTATATAAAGAAGATATGTATGGAAAGTTGATATAAATATGCCCTCACCTATATATAGATGAGGTTGCATGTTTCATTGTATTCGATAGGAAGGGAAAAAATCCCTTCCTATCGTATATCTTTTACTATGCTATTACAAATTTACTTTTTGTTCAAGAATTGTTGCAATTTTTGTCACCATAATATCAATTGCAACATGGTTTTGTCCACCTTCAGGGATAATAATATCCGCAAATTTCTTAGAAGGCTCAATAAATTGATTGTGCATTGGACGTACAACACTTACGTATTGATCAATAACTGAATCCATCGTACGACCGCGCTCTTTAATATCACGCTGCATGCGGCGTAAAATACGAAGATCTGCATCTGTATCAACGAATAGCTTAATGTCCATTAACTCACAAAGACGTGGGTCTTCTAAAATAAGAATTCCTTCTAAAATGATTACATCTTTCGGCTCAACTGGAATAACTTCTTCTGAACGCGTATGCAATGTATAGTCATATACAGGCTTATCAATTTGCTCATATGCAAGCAACTGCTGCAAATGTTCAATTAACAGATCATTATCAAACGCAAGCGGATGATCATAATTTGTTTTTAAACGCTCTTCCATTGGTAAATGGCTTTGATCTTTGTAATAATAATCTTGCTCTAAGATTAAAATAGAATGACCTTTAAAATGGTCAAAAATCGCTTTCGTTACACTCGTTTTACCTGATCCCGAACCACCAGCAATTCCAATTACAACAGGCTTATTCGTCCCCATTCGACTATCACTCTTTCTTATTGAAGTATGTTTTTGCGCATCATATTATTCACATACACTGGTTGATCCACTTTGAATTTCACGATTTGCAACGGATGTCTCGCTGCATCTAATTCGTTTCCATCCTCATCCCAAATTTTCTCCACCGTCTGCGTAAAGTTTTCTATTTCTGGCCCAAAGAACTCCACTTCATGTCCTGGTTTGAAATGATTACGTTGCTCAATCGTTACGATGCCCGTTTCTTCATTATAATCTAACACTAAACCAGCGAAATCATACGTTGTTTTCTTACTATGATTTCCAAACATTTGCTCTTGATGTCCTGGAACCCCTTCAAAGAATGCGGGAGCTGTATCACGATTTGCACATTTATCAAGCTCATCTAACCATTCTTGTTTAAACTCAAAATTATCCGGATCCGCACAATACGCATCAATTACTTTACGGTATACCGTTGCTACAGTCGCTACGTAATGGATTGATTTCATACGTCCTTCAACTTTTAAGCTATCAATTCCAATTTCAATCATTTTCGGAATTGATAAAATTAAATTTAAGTCTTTTGGACTCATTGCAAAGTGAGCATCTTCTTCTTGGAATAGAGGCAGCTCTTTTGCATCTTTATGTTGTGATACTGTTTGAACTAAATCATAGTCCCAACGGCAAGATTGACAACAACCACCACGGTTAGAGTCACGTGCTGTCATATGGTTACTTAACGTACATCTGCCTGAATATGCGATACACATTGCACCATGGACGAATGCTTCAATTTCAATATCCACTTTTTCTTTAATTTCTTTCATTTCTTCATAGCTTGCTTCACGAGCTAATACAAGACGATGTAAACCTTCTTCTTTCCAATACTGTGCTGCTTTCCAGTTGGATAGTGATTGTTGTGTACTTAAATGCACTTCAACAGAAGGCGCTACACGTTTACAAGTCTCAATAATAAGCGGATCAGCAACGATAATTCCCGTTACGCCAGCTTTTTCAATCCCTTTTAAATATTCCTCTAGCCCGTCCATATTTTCATTATGTGCAAAGATATTTGTTGTTACATATATTTTTGCTCCATATTTCTTTGCAAATTCAACACCTTCTGCCATATCTTCCAGTGTAAAGTTACCTGCATTCGAACGAAGACCAAATTCTTGTCCACCTAAATATACAGCATCTGCCCCATAATGGATAGCTACTTTTAATTTTTCTAAGTTACCCGCAGGGATTAACAGTTCAGGTTTCTTCACAATAACGCGTTTGCCATCGACTACTCGTGAAATTTCTTGTACAGTCATTTCCTACACCCTCCTCGTTTAGTAAACCGTCTCTTTAAAGAAGAATCCCGTGTCTAACGGACGATTCACTGGTTGCATTTCTTCTATCTCTTTATATAAATCGTCTTTCACGTCATAATACGCATCACGATCTTCTACACATAAATCAATTGCTTTACGATATTTCTTCGTTACCTCAATAATGTATGCAGAGCTTTTTAGTACACCATCAATTTTTAAGCTAGCGACTTCAGCATCAATTAGCTCTTCTAACTCATCGATGAAACAAATATCATTTGGACTCATAATGTGAGTACCATTTTCATCTTCATAAATTGGATATTTATTGTTACGCTCTGGGTCATATAAGAACATATTCTCTTCATATTTTTTCTTTTCAATGTCAAGATTACGTCCTTGGTACTCAAAGTAGTTTCCTACTAATGAACGCTTCGATTGGAACATACAAGTCATACCGTGAATTTGTACTTCAAGTTCCACTTCAGCATTTTCTTTTAATTCAACAATTTCATCTAAGCTAAGCTCACGAGCTAATACAGCACGTTTTGCTCCCCTTTGTCCCCAGTAGTTACAAGTAAACCAGTTAGTTGCTGTTGTTTCTGTATTCCAGTGCAATTGCATATTTGGCGCTACTTCTCGGACCGCCATTAATACTGCTGGATCTCCGAAAACAATTGCATCTACACTTACTTCGTTTAAAAATGCAACATAATCTGTTAATTCATCTACTTTATCATTGTGAAACATAGCGTTCATTGCTACGTATACTTTCACACCATTTTCATGTGCAATCTTCACAGCTTGTTTCACATCTTCACGTGAAAATTCCCCTGCTAAACGTAAACCGAACTTTTGCTCACCGATCATTACCGCATCAGCTCCTGCTTTCGCAAGAGGTTCAATATCCGCCACTGCTTTTGGCGTTACTAACAATTCAGGTTTCTTCATACCTTGGTCACCCTCTCTTTTTACTAACAGCTACTCCATCACCAATTGGGAAAATCGTTGTATCATATCCTTCATGATTCATAAGCCATTCATTGTACGTCTTAATACGACGGATTAAACCACGTGTACGTCTGTTTTCAATTTTCTCTTTTGTCGTTACAAGCCCATGGTACATAACATTATCTGAAATAATTACGCCACCAGGATTTAATAACGGTTCATATAAGTCAAAAAAGCGACGATATTGTCCTTTTGCTGCATCAATAAAAATAACGTCAAATGTTCCATGTTCTTCTACTTGCTCGCCCGTTTCTAACGCATCACCGTAAATAACGGAAATACGTTCTTTAACTGGTGAACGTTCTATATATTCAAGTGCTTTTTCATATCGCTCGCGATTGCGTTCAACTGTCACAATACGAGAATTTGGAATAGCTTGCATCATACGAATACTAGAATAACCAATTGCTGTACCAAGCTCTAAAATACTTTTTGGTCCAATTAAACGTAAAAATTGCAACATAAATTCCATTCCAAGTCGATCCATAATCGGCACATGATTTTCTTTCGCATAGTCTTCCATTTCAAGAATTAATTTATCTTTCGGATCAATAAATGATAATAGGTACTCGTTAACTGCATCCTCCATAATGGTCCTCCTTATTTACATGGAGAAGTGCCTCTATGACGTCTTTTCACACATAGAATGCAATAAAAATACAAGCCATTTTCACCCTTAGCTTGTACGTCCCGTTTTGATATTAAAAACGATTCTTCTGCCAGTTTTTAACCCGATATATTTTACCATAAAAAAGAGGGATGTGCGACCTTTTTCGCTATCCCTCCCCATTTCACTGTTTTTTCGTAATATATTTTTGCTTTAATGCATTATGCTCGTCTAATGTTTTCGCATAGTACACTTCACCAGTTGGTGCAGCTAAGAAATAATAATAATCTGTTTGCGCAGGTTCTAACGCCGCCTCCACTGAATGTTTACCCGAGTTTGCGATTGGACCAACTGGCAATCCTTTCACAACATACGTATTGTATGGTGAGTTTATCTTTAAATCTTCGTATAATACACGTTGTTTATGCTTTCCAAGTGCATATAATACCGTTGGATCAGTTTGCAGTGGCATACCTTTCGCTAAACGATTGTAAAAGACACTAGAGATTTTTTGACGATCTGTAAAGCCTGTTGCCTCTTCTTCAATAAGTGAAGACAATGTTAAAAGCTGATGAACATCCCAGTTCTTCGCTTTCATTTTTGCCTCGTTTTGAACAATGATTGCATTCGTTTTCTCAAGCATTGGAATTACGATTTCTTCTAACGTAGTATCTTTTTTATAGAAAGAGTATGTCGCAGGATATAAATAACCTTCTAATGGATATTTAATATTGCTATCAAAGATTTTATCCGTTAATAACTTCGGATACTTTTGCTGCATTTTTTGAATAAATGCTTTATCGTTTAATTGACGTACAACATCATCTTTATTCCACTTTAATTCGTTTGCAACCGTTTCTGCAATTTCAGTTACTTGCGCACCTTCTTTTATCGTCACTTTATAAAGAGCTGGACGATGAACGTTACCAGATGACATTTGTTCAATCACATCTGAGGCACTCATTGAAGGATTTAATAAATATGTACCCGCTTGTAAATTTTTCGATTTAGCCTTTGTATAAAAACTAAAAACTGTACCGTTTTTCACAGCACCTTTTTCTTCTAAAATCTCACCAATTTTACTAGTAGATGACCCCTTGGGAATTTCTACTTCAATCTCTTTTTTATTCCCGCTATCAACTGGTCCTAATGCGGATGAAATATACGCATAGACTGAACCACAAACTAAAAGCAGTGCAATAATCGAAAATAAAAAAAGACGTCTACGCTTCTTTTTCACTTGATTCTCTATCAACACTCTTCCTCCTTAATTAAATTGTAGACCGCATGTATATCTTTCTATACAACACGACATAAAAACACAATAAATTTATTTATCTTTTTTAGATAGACATTTTATTTTTCTACAATCCGTCTCATTATACTACAAAGGATTGCAAGGTTTCGACAAAAAATCTTTCATTTTACATATAAAAAAAGATGGACTATATGTCGTCCATCTTTTCAGTACTTATTATTCAGCTTCTTGCTCATCAGCTAGAGTGTTGAACATTTCTTGTACCATTTCCCACTCTTCTTCAGATTCGATTGGAAGTAAACTTCCGCCCTCTTCTTCATTTTGCTCATAAGCCATTGCGTCATAAATTGGGTCTCCATCTTCGTCTACTTCACCGATTGGAGAGAAGACTACGTATGATTTTTTGCCAAATTTTTCAGCATCAAAAGTGAAAATAATTTCACATAAATGTTCGTTACCTTTTTCGTCTACAATTGTAATTTGATTTTCTTCCATTTTGGTCACCTCTTATTTACTATCTAAAAATCCTTGTAAGATTACGACTGCAGCCATCTTATCGATTACTTGCTTTCGCTTCTTACGGCTTACATCAGCTGAAATGAGCAGACGTTCCGCTGCCATCGTCGACAAACGCTCGTCCCACATTACAACGTCTAATTGTAACAGCTCTCGTAGGTTTTCTGCAAATTGTTGGCACGCTTCACCACGTGGGCCAATTGTACCATTCATATTTTTAGGTAAACCTACTACTATTTTGTCCACATTGTACTGCTTTACTAACTCAGAAATACGGTCAAAACCAAAGTTGCCTCGTTCTTCGTTAATCCTGATTGTTTCCAGTCCTTGCGCTGTCCAGCCCATTTCGTCGCTCATTGCAACTCCGACTGTTTTTGTACCTACATCTAAACCTAATATCCGCATAAACTACTCCTCACGATGATGTTTCAAGTAAGACTTCACAAGCTCTTCAATTAACTCATCACGTTCAAGCTTGCGAATGATGCTGCGTGCATCTTTATGGCGAGGTATGTATGCTGGGTCTCCACTTAATAAATAACCGACGATTTGGTTAATCGGATTATAACCTTTTTCTTGAAGTGCATCATACACAGTTAAAAGTACATCATTAACATGGACACTCTGTTTTTCATCTTGAATGCTAAACTTCATTGTTTTATCAAAACCGTCCATTTCAAGCACCTCACTTATATAGTAAGTATAGGGAGAAGAACTTCTCCTCTCCCTACCATTGTACACTACTATCTCTTTATTTTGAAACAGATTTAACGTACTCTTGCACAAATGCTAAAGCTTCCTCAACTTGCGCTGGGTTTTTACCGCCCGCTTGTGCCATATCAGGACGGCCACCACCGCCACCGCCACAGCGAGAAGCTACTTCTTTCACAAGTTTACCAGCATGGTATCCTTGGCTAATTAAATCTTTCGTTACGCCAGCTAAGATGTTTACTTTATCATCATTTACAGACGCTAATACGACAACTGCAGATTCTAATTTATTTTTTAGGTCATCCATCATCGTACGTAAGTTGTTCATATCTGCAACATTTACTTTTGCTGCTAATACGTTCACACCATCAACTGTCATTACTGAATCAGTTAAGTTTCCAGCTTCAATATTGCTTAATTTTGCTGCAAGAGATTCGTTTTCTTTTTGAAGTTGTTTTACTTCAGCAAATAACCCGTCAACTCTTGTTAAAATATCTTTCGGATTTGTTTTCATTTTTCCTGCTGCTTCTTTTAATAAACCTACTTGATCGTTCATTAATTCGTATGCAGACTTACCAGTTACCGCCTCAATACGACGCGTTCCTGCACCGATACCAGACTCAGCAACGATTTTGAAAATACCGATAGAAGCTGTGTTATCAACGTGACAACCACCGCAAAGCTCTAAGCTGTAATCGCCAACTTGTACAACGCGTACAACATCACCGTATTTTTCACCGAATAATGCCATTGCGCCCATTTCTTTCGCTTCTTCGATTGCTTTTTGAGAAATCTCAACATCAATACTTTCCCAAATTTTCTCGTTTACGATACGCTCAATTTTTTCTAATTCGTCAGCTTGTACTTGACCGAAGTGAGAGAAGTCAAAGCGTAAACGTTCAGAAGTTACAAGAGAACCCGCTTGGTTTACGTGCGTTCCAAGTACGTCTTTTAATGCTTGGTGTAGTAAGTGAGTTGCTGTATGGTTTTTCACAACGCTACTACGGTTCTTTGTATCAATGATTGCTTTCACAGCAGCATCTTTCGTTAATGTACCTTCTTCAACAACAACTTTGTGCAAGTTTTGGCCGTTTGGTGCTTTTTGTACGTCTTTTACAAGAACTTTCACGCCGTCAGCAAGAAGGTAACCACGGTCTGCAATTTGTCCACCGCTCTCAGCATAGAATGGTGTTACATCAAGCATTAATTGTCCTTCTTCGCCAGCTTGTAAGCTGTCTGTGTATTCGCCGTTTTTCACAAGTGCAACAACGTTACTTTCTGTTGCAACTGTACCGTAACCAACGAACTCACTCGCTACTTTCACTTCTCCAAGGACACCGCCTTGAACTTGCATAGAGTCAACGTCTTGACGAGCAGCACGTGCGCGCTCACGTTGTTTTTCCATTTCATTTTCAAAGCCTTCTTGATCAACTGTCATACCAGCTTCTTCTGCATATTCTTCTGTTAATTCAATTGGGAAACCGTATGTGTCATATAGACGGAATGCATCTACTCCAGAAATAACAGTTGTTTTTTCTTCTTTTGCTTTTGTGATAACTTCAGCTAAAATTGCTTCACCATCATGAAGTGTTTCGTGGAAACGCTCTTCTTCGTTTTTCACAACTTTTGCGATGAAATCTTTCTTCTCAAGTACTTCTGGGTAGAAGTCTTTCATTACTTCTCCAACAACCGGCACTAATTCAAACATGAATGGACGGTTGATGTTTAATTTCTTCGAATAACGAACAGCGCGGCGTAATAAACGACGTAATACATAACCACGGCCTTCGTTAGATGGAAGAGCACCGTCACCAACAGCAAATGTTACTGTACGGATATGGTCAGCAATTACTTTAAACGCCATATCTTTTTCTAAGTCACCATTACGATACTTCTCACCAGAGATTGATTCTGTTGCACCAATCATCGGCATGAATAAGTCTGTGTCAAAGTTTGTAGGTACATCTTGAACGATAGATGTCATACGCTCTAGACCCATCCCTGTATCGATGTTCTTCTTAGGAAGTGGTGTATATGAACCGTCTGGATTATGGTTAAATTGAGAGAATACAAGGTTCCATACTTCTAAGTAACGCTCATTTTCTCCGCCTGGATATAATTCTGGGTCACTAAAGTCATTACCATAAGCTTCTCCGCGGTCATAGAAAATCTCTGTATTCGGTCCACTTGGTCCTTCACCGATATCCCAGAAGTTTTCTTCTAAACGGATGATACGCTCTTTTGGAACACCCATTTTCTCATTCCAAATTGTGAATGCTTCTTCATCTTCTGGATGGATTGTAACTGAAAGTAATTCTTTATCGAATCCAATCCATTTGTCACTCGTTAAGAACTCCCAAGCCCAAGTAATTGCTTCTTCTTTAAAGTAATCACCGATTGAGAAGTTTCCTAACATTTCAAAGAATGTATGGTGACGAGCTGTTTTCCCTACGTTTTCAATATCGTTTGTACGAATTGATTTTTGAGCATTTGTAATACGTGGATTTTGCGGGATTACACGTCCATCAAAATATTTTTTTAATGTTGCTACACCACTGTTAATCCATAAAAGAGATGGATCTTCATGTGGAACTAGTGATGCACTAGGTTCTACTGCATGTCCTTTTTCTTGGAAAAAGTCTAAAAACATTTGACGAATTTGTGCGCCTGTTAGTTGTTTCATTGTATTTTCCTCCTTAAATATAAAAAACTCCCGCCCCTATAAAAGGGACGAGAGTTAACTCGCGATACCACCCTAATTATGAATTGATTACTATAACAATCAACTCATCACCTCATGGTGCCGTAACGTGGCAAAACGGCAGTGATTAGCTGCTCTCAGGATTAGCTTTCTGTTACCCTTCATTTAAAGCTTCTTTCAGCCATATGGAAGCTTCTCTCTATAAATGGACTGTAACGTACTTGTTCCGTCATTGATTTAATGTATTATATGACTAAATATAATAGAATTCTCTTAAGTTTGTCAATGTAGATAATCATTTATATTATATCAATTGCTTATTAATCATAGCTATTCTACTAGTCATTCTTAACAGCCTTTTCATATATTATGCATGTATCAATAAATTGTACTACCTCTACAAACTTTTCTGAATATTATATTTTTGTTATAATTAAATTATCAACAATAAAGGAGCGATTACAATGACAACCTTATTAAGCAAAGCCAAAACCATACTAACGACTGACGAAGCAATATTGTTTTACGTAGCATGTTCATTAGATATATTTATTTATCGCTCCGTCGCAAGGCCAGGGCTGTTAATTTTAACGAACAAACGGCTCTTCTTTTATGGACCAGATGTAAGTAAGAATTCATTATTTGAGGAGTACTCTTTCGAAAAAATTTCTGACCTAAAAGAACAAAAGCGTCTTTTCAGCAATCAAATTATCTTTATGTATGATCATGAATGGAAAAAAATAAAACATATTCAAACAAATGATGTAAGCTCTCTCGTTCAACAAATACACGAGCAACTCTCAAAATAATGAAAGCCCTCTACCTTTATAGGTAGAGGGCTTTCTTATTACACATTTTCTTTTTTCCAAAGAGGTCTTACATGAACGATCACTGTACGAATGACCGCTAAAATTGGAACTGATATGAGTAATCCTACAATTCCTGCCACTTCTCCTCCAACTAGTAATGCCAGCATAATAATAACAGGATGCATACGAAGCGACTTACCAACGATGTAAGGGGACAAAATGTTACTTTCCAAAAACTGCAAAATAGCAATTGTAATTCCCGCCTTAATAAGTAAACTCGTTGATACCGTTGCCGCAATCATTAATGTCGGGATTGCTCCTAAAATAGGACCGAAGTACGGGATTATATCCGTTACCCCAATAATAATGCCGAGTAATAATGGATATTTCATACCGATAAACCAAAAAGAAAGAACAGATACGCCCCCTAATACTAAGCAAACAAATAACTGTCCTCGAATATAACTTCCGAGTGACTTATCAATTTCTTTCGCTAGCATTTGTCCAGTACTCCGCCACTTACTCGGGACTAGTTTCCAAAAGATATGATAAAACTCACCGTAATCTTTTAATATGTAAAATACAATGAACGGTATTAAGAAAATAATGAGTAACGAATCGAGTACACCACGAGCTGTGCTCATCACTTTATTCAAAAGTGACTGTATCTTCGTTTCTACCCCACCAAAAATTTGTTTCACCTTTTCATGAATAAATGACGGAAAATTCGCTGTTTGTTCCGTAACGCCATCCATCCAAGAATCATACATTTTTGTAAACTGCGGGAATTGTTCATTGATTTCTTGTAATTGCTTAATCACAACTGGCGTTCCTTTATAAATTCCATAACCAATTCCACCAAAGAAAAGGATGTAAATGAGCAAAATAGCGAGTGTGCGCGGCATCCCTTCCTTATGAATTTTTTCAATTAAAGGATGCAATAAATACGCAATAAAACACGCAATAAGAAACGGTGTAATGGCCACTTTAAATACAAAAATAATCGGTGCCCATAGCGGCTTAATTTTTAAAAAGACGAGCAAGCAAAGAAATATGAGTAACAATAACCCTAAACGATATATCCAAATAATTTTAAGATTCTTCACACGAAAAACCTCCTCCACCTTTATTTTGAAAATAAATAGGGTAGGTTATGTGCAAAAGTTTTAAAATCTTTTTATCCAGACCATACTGTTTTGTAAAGACGTACATATACATAACATAACAAGGACAACCACCCCTGAGAATGCAGCATGAAACAATATAATCAGGAGGGTTTATGATGGTTTTATTTATGCTCGTATTATCAGCACTTTTTATGATTCTTGAATGGGTTTGTATCGGGTTTGGTATTTGGAAAGGTTTCTTTATTCGTTCCTCACGAAAAGAAAGAGCGAAGCAATTATTTCATTACGGAATGCTTGGCGTTGGATGTTACGGCCTATCTTATCTCTTCTCTGAAATTGGACTTTTATATTTGCATACAAGCGCATAAAAAAACTCCCTTATGATGAAGGGAGTTTTTTGCGCTTATAGATAAGATTTAATCATCTTACGTGCTTTTTTCATATTGCGTTTTGAAAATACATCTTGCTTGCGAGCATATTGGTATGCTGCCGCTCCAACACCTAATGCGATTAATGAATTGCGTAGATTCAAAGTAAATCCCCCTTTTCGTTATCCGATCGTTCTTTCGTTCTCATCAAATAAATCATCAAGTGAGCTTAATGAACCATCTTCTTCTACTTGATGCGTATGGATTTTCCCCTTTGAAACCGATAATTCGATATAACAATTCCAGCAATAAAATTGGTTGACACCTATTTTTCCAATGTCTTTCCCTTTGCAATTTGGACAAATGAACATATGGCTTTCATCTCCTTACAGTCTCCCAGATTCTATTCGCCATTATGTCCAAACCGCATTCATTTATACATTGCTGGAGCCTTTCAACGTTATACGTTTGAAAGTTTCACTATATAATTTCACCTTGTTACATGAAATCATACGGTGAAATGTTTTCCACGTCCATTTCTTCACCATTAACTGTTACCATCTGTACTTCTCCTTGTGATTCTTTCAAGCGACTCGCTAAAGTTGTTTGACGCATTGCATCATCAAGGCGATTTACACCAGACTGGAATGCGGATTCCTCTCCGCAAATAATAAGGAACTTCTTACTTCTTGTAATACCAGTATAAATTAAATTACGACGTAACATACGATTGTAACTTTTTACTATCGGCATAATTACGATCGGGAACTCACTACCTTGCGACTTATGAATCGAACAGCAATAGGCATGTGTAATTTGATTTAAGTCTGGCTTTGTATACGTTACTTCAATTCCATCAAATGAAACGATAATCATATCTTGTTGCTCAACGTTTTCTTTCGCATAAAACACCGAAACAATTTCTCCGATATCACCATTAAACACTTGGCTCTCCGGCTGATTAACGAGCTGCAATACTTTATCGCCTCTACGGTATACAACATCACCGTAAGCAATTTCTTTACTCTTTTCCCTTTTCGGATTAAACACTTCTTGCAACGCTTCGTTTAGTACATTAATACCAGCAGGCCCGCGGTACATCGGCGCCAATACTTGTACATCTCTTGCACTAAACCCTTTTGTCTTAGCATTGTCACAAACCTTCTTAACAACTTCAACAATTTGAGCTCCTGTACAGCCGATAAATGAACGATCTTTTTGATTTTGCGCTAAATCTGGCGGGAGCGTTCCATTTTTTATCGCATGGGCAAGTTGAATAACAGATGAGCCTTCCGCTTGACGATAAATTTCAGTAAGCTTTACTGTCGGAACTGCACCTGCATTCAATAAGTCTTTCAACACTTGTCCAGGGCCTACAGATGGTAATTGATCTTCATCGCCTACAACGATAACTTGAATATTAGTCGGCAATGACTTAAACAGCTGATTTGCAAGCCAAATATCAACCATTGAAAATTCATCAATAATGAGTAATTTCCCTTGTACCGGATCCGTTTCATTACGCTGGAAAGACCCTTCTGGCGTCCAGCCAAGTAAACGGTGAATTGTACAAGCTGGAAGCCCTGTTGATTCACTCATTCGCTTCGCTGCTCTTCCTGTTGGAGCCGTTAATAATATCGGAAATGGATTATCATCACTGTATTCATTCGGATTCAACGATAGCCCGTGAAGTGATGCATACATTTCAACAATCCCTTTAATAACTGTTGTCTTCCCTGTTCCCGGTCCACCTGTCAATAACATCATCGGTTTATGAAGTGCCGTTTGAATCGCTTCTTGCTGAAATGGTGCATACTGCACATTCAGTTGTTCTTCAATTTGACCTAACGTCTTTAACACTTCTGCTTCAGGAAATGAAGGTGTTTCCTCTTGATTCATGAGCCTGCGGATAGACTTTACAACACCTTTTTCAGAGTAGAATAACGAAGCTAAATACACTCGTTCTTCTTCTATGATAACTTTCCCTTCACTTTGCATCATTTCAACGCAACCTACAATATCTTCCTCTGTCACTCTTCCTTCTTGATTATTTAAAAGTGACATCGTTTCTCTTACGAGTTGATCTTTTCCCATATAAACGTGACCAAGTTGTAGTGATACATTTTCTAACGTATAAAAACATCCCGCACGTACACGATCATCATGATTACCCGATATCCCTAACGCACGTCCTATATCATCCGCTCTTCCAAATCCAATACCATCCACTTCTTCAATAAGCTGATATGGATTCTTACGGATCACTTCTAATGTCATCTCTTTATATTGTTGGTAAATCTTAATAGAAAGCTTCGTTCCAAAACCGTAGCCATTTAAAAAGCTCATTACTTTCTCTAGCCCTTGATGTTCAACAATCGTCTCATATATTTCCTGAGCTTTTTGTTTGTTGACAACACCATTTAGCGCATCAGGATCATCCATAATTTTAGAAATGGCATGTTCCCCGAGATGGTCCACAATTTTTTCAGCTGTACGCTTTCCGATCCCTTTAAATAAATCACTCGCTAAATATTGCACCATACCAGCTTTTGTTTGCGGTAATTCTTTCTTAAACGTTTCAACTAAATATTGTTTCCCATACTTCGGATGGTCTTTAAAATGTCCTGTCAATGTAAACACTTCATCTTCATGCATGCGGGGAAAATGACCGTTTATCATCACTTTTTTTTCATCGTACGTTTCATTCGTTTCAATGACTTTCATACTGACAACGGAATAGAGGTTTTCTTCGTTGTGGAAAATGGTATGAAGAACTTGCGCTTTTATAAACTTTTTCTCTTCCTCAAACAAATCCATTGCATGTTGATTTCCCATTCTTCCTCTCCTTTCCGGTTTCATTTCACTTTAATGAGCAGTACATCCCCCACCTTTTTAGATGAGGGATAACTACCCATTAAACTATATTTTCATCTTATTCAGCTTCTTGCTCTAATAAACGAACACCATTACCAGCTAAAAAGTGATCTGGTTGAATTTCAGTTGCTTTCTTAAATAAAGCAAGAGCCTTCTCGTTATTTTCTTCAAATACGTACGCAACACCTAAATTATAATACGCATCTGCATGCTCTTCATCCATTTCTAATACCTTTTCAAAATAAGGTTTCGCCTCTTGAATATGTTCTAAACGTGCAAAGCAAAGTCCGCACTGGAACACAGCTTCTACATCGTTTTCATCTAATTCTGTTGCTCTTTGTAAAAATGGCAGCGCAAGACGATCATTTCCAAGTTGCACATGTGTAATACCTAGCATAAATGTTACATCAGCTGATTGTAATCCAGCTTGCATCGCCTGTTCAAATACAGCTTTAGCCTCTGCAAATTGCTCTTGACCGTAATATACGTTTCCTAATCCATAATAAGCAGCAGCAGATTTATCATCTAACTCTAATGCACGTTTATAAAACAAAATTGCTCTTTCACTATCACCTAGTACATCTAATAAGTTCGCAAAATTAATGTATCCAAGCGCATCTTTCGGATTTTCTTCGATTGCTTCTGTGAAATTTTTAGCAGCTTCTTCCCAGTTTCCTTCTTGCATATATTGAATACCTGTTTCAAGTTTGTTTGACATGTCCTTCACCTCTACAACAAATTATAACAAAGAATGTATTTTCCAAGCGAACGAAAATTCGCTTTATGTAAAAGAAACCTCTAACCGCGAATCGGCAGAGGCTTCTCGTTTTATCCTAAATAATCCAATTTCTTACCGCTACGGTACACTTCATCAATTGTAGCACCGCCTAAGCACTCATCTCCATCATAGAAAACAACTGCTTGTCCTGGTGTAATTGCACGAATTGGCTCGTCACAAAGAATGCGAACTGTATTTTCATCAACGATTTGAACCGTTACTTTATTGTCTTCTTGACGATAACGGAATTTCGCTGTACATTTAAATTCTTTTTCTTTCGCTTCATTACTTACCCAACCGATATTCGTAGCAATAACTTCATCACCATATAGCAGTTCGTTATGGAATCCTTGGTCAACATATAAAATGTTTTCTTTCAAGTTTTTCCCAACAGCAAACCACGGATCACCGTTACCACCAATACCAAGGCCATGACGTTGTCCAATTGTATAGTACATTAAACCGTCATGCTTTCCTTTCACTTCACCAGATAATGTTTGCATCACACCTGGTTGTGCTGGTAAATAATTACTTAAGAAATCTTTAAAGTTACGCTCACCAATGAAGCAAATACCAGTACTATCTTTTTTCGCCGCTGTCGCTAAACCAGCTTCTTTCGCCATTTCACGAATTTGCGGTTTCTTCAGTTCACCGAGCGGGAACATTGTTTTTGATAATTGCTCTTGGCTTAATTGATTTAAGAAATACGTTTGGTCTTTATTGTCATCAACACCGCGAAGCATTTTATATTCGCCGTCCATATAAGCAACGCGTGCATAATGACCTGTCGCTACATAATCAGCACCAAGCGCAATTGCATGCTCTAAAAATGCTTTAAATTTAATTTCTTTATTACACATTACATCTGGGTTTGGTGTACGACCAGCTCGGTACTCATCTAAGAAGTACGTAAATACTTTATCCCAGTATTGTTTTTCAAAGTTTACTGCATAATACGGAATGCCAATTTGGTTACACACTTCAATTACATCATTGTAATCTTCTGTTGCTGTGCAGACACCATTCTCATCTGTATCATCCCAGTTTTTCATAAAAATTCCGATTACATCATAACCTTGCTCTTTTAATAAAAGAGCTGCTACAGATGAATCTACGCCACCGGACATCCCGATGACAACGCGTGTTTCTTGAGGTAGTTTGTTCATCATGTCACCTCCCATGCTAATTTTGTGTTAATCGCTTCACGATTTTCACTGTTTCGTACGCCGCTTTCTCAATTTGCTCTTTCGTATTTCCAAGTCCGAAACTAAAGCGTACGGATGAACGTATTTGATCGGAGTCTTTGCCGAACATCGCTACTAATACATGTGATGGATCAATCGAACCAGCTGTACAAGCAGAACCACTTGACACTGCAATGCCAGCTAAGTCTAAGTTCACAAGGAACGGTTCAATGTTCATTCCTGTAAAACTAATATTAAGCACATGCGGTAAGCGATATTCTAAGTTTCCGTTTACCTCGAAAGTAATGTCTTCATTTTTGAAGACAGATACCATTATATCTTTAAACTCTTCATATTGGGCATTTTTTTGCTCACGAGTTTTTTCAGCTAGCAAAATTGCTTGCTGCAAACCAACGATACTCGGTACATTTTCAGTACCAGCACGGCGTTTTCTTTCTTGCTCCCCGCCTATTAATAACGGTTCAAATTTCACATTTGCACCAGCGAATAGGAACCCTACACCTTTTGGCCCGTTAATTTTATGAGCTGAAATCGATAATAAATCAATGCCGAACTCTTTCACATCTATTTCTACTAATCCGTAAGCTTGTACCGCATCTGTATGGAAATAAGCTTGATGCTCTTTTAGCAACTTCCCTATTTCCACGATTGGTTGCATCGTCCCAACTTCATTATTCCCAAACATAACGGATACGAGAATTGTCTCTTCTGTTAATGCCTTTTGTATGTCAGAAACTTGAACGCGTCCTGTTTCATCAACAGGTAAATATGTGACTTCAAACCCTTCACGCTCTAACAATTCACACGTATGCAAAATTGCGTGATGTTCAATTTGCGTCGTTATAATATGGTTACCTTTATGACGATTCGCACGTGCTACACCGATAAGTGCTAAATTATCAGCTTCTGTACCACCACTCGTAAATATAATTTCATTCGGATTCGCATGAATGCTACGTGCACACACACGTCTCGCCTCATCTACTGCATGGCGCGTTTGACGTCCATAAAAGTGAATACTAGACGGGTTCCCGAATATCTCTGTCATATATGGAATCATCTTTTCGACCACTTCTGGGTGAGTCGGAGATGTCGCAGCATGATCTAAGTAAATGCGTTCCATTAAATCTCCTTCTTTCCAAATCGTTTCACAAGGAATTAAATGTAAAACATATAGCCCCCGTGATTTTCTTCCTCATAACGTACTAAATCTTCTAACGTTGTACTATCTAACACTTCTTGCACCGCATCACGAACACGCATCCATAATTGGCGTTGTGCTGGTTCTTCTTCTTCTATCATTTCTACAACACTAATTGGACCCTCTAGTACACGGATTACATCCCCAGCTGTAATGTTAGCTGGCTGATCTGACAATACATATCCGCCATATGCCCCGCGCGTACTCTTTACTAGACGAGCGTTACGAAGTGGTGAAATTAATTGCTCTAAGTAATGTTCCGATAAGTCATGTGCCTGCGCAATTGATTTTAAGGAAATCGGACCTTCACCAAACTTTTTTGCAAGATCGATCATAATTGTTAAGCCGTAGCGGCCTTTCGTTGAAATCTTCATCTATTTTGCACCTCTTTTCAAATTTTCACTTCTATTGGTTATATCTTATTTATAAAAGAACACAATTTAAAATCCTATGAAATTATAGCATAATATAGTATTATAAGAAATTTCAACTTGTGTATCAAAATGATAACATAAAATCACATTGAAAAACTCGGAAATTATTACAATTGAAAGAAAAATGAAAATATTCATATTCATTTTTCTCACAAAACGGCACCCTATTTCAAATTCCACTAAAAAAAATGATACGATAGAAAGAGATTATACATTAAGGGAGACGGTAAAAATGAAACAACCACTCGCACATCGAATGCGCCCTACAAATATTCAAGAAATTATCGGACAACAACATTTAGTTGGTGAAGGAAAAATTTTATGGCGAATGGTCCAAGCAAATCATTTTCAATCTATGATTTTATACGGTCCTCCAGGCACTGGAAAAACATCCATTGCGAGCGCAATTGCAGGAAGTACCGGAACCCCTTTTCGCTTATTAAACGCTGTTACTCATAATAAAAAAGATATGGAAGTTGTCGTACAAGAGGCAAAGATGCATCGACACCTCGTTTTAATTTTAGATGAAGTACTTGTATAAATGTTTTTGGATTTAATATAAAGATTAACACCATAACCTTAATAATCCCTTCTACTATAAGGGGATTTCTTTTTATCCAATTTATACACAAAAGGATTAAATACATTGACAAAAAATTAAAAATACACTAAATTAAAATTAAATAATTCTGATTATTCAAAACAAAATAGAGCGAGGGGGATGGAATGTTTACAAATGATTATACTTTTATAGTTAAAGAGTACACTATGTTTCATTATATACAGGGAAAGGCTATTAACGAACGTGTAATAGGGATTGGAATTAAACAGATGCATACTAACGAAATTTATCCCTCTCCTATTACCAACTATATTAGAAATAAATATAGAAGAAAAACAAAATCCCTAAGCTCTCAAAGGAACGCAGCTTACGAACTAATCAAATTTTTAAACTATGTAAGGGATCAAATAAAACAAGGTCACGAGGATTTTATTACGCTAAGATACGATGGAGTATTTGGTTTGAAGCTCATACACGGTTCACATTATATTACCCATATGTCTATAAAAACCAAAAACAAAGAACTATCTTCTAATTATGTATACCGGATGGAAGGGTATTTAATTAACTTTTATAAGTGGCTAACTGAAAATCAAATTATTTCAGAACCAATAAATTTCGAAGTAGAATCTCCTTTTAACTCTCTTAATTTGGAAACCATATATCCTGGAAGAGAAGAGAATGTTTCAAGTAGACTTGTAGATTTCGGGGAGAATCGATATGACTTAGTACTAAAATTCATTAAAATTGCACAAAATGAATCACCTGATATAGCTTTAGGCATTTGTTTTCAACTATTTGGAGGATTAAGATTGGGTGAAGTAGTAAATCTAACTAAAAATTCTATACAGACCCCTTATTATTGGAACGAAAATGATTTTGGTGAGAAAAAATTTATTTTACAAATTAGGGATAGGACTATTCAATTATTTCCTCAAAAAAAGAATACTGCACACGAACAAGTAAAAAAACCACGTGACCAAGCACTATTAGTAAATCCAGTTCTATCTAAAATATATAAAGAACACAAACTATTCCTAAAACGAATGGAAAACCGGAATAAAGTAAAGAACAAAGATGCCCTTTTTGTTTGTACTAGAACTGGGAATGCAATATCAGGAAGTTCATATCAAAATAAATTTAAAAAAATCCAAAAAAGCTTTTTAAATCAACTAAGTCAAGAAGGACGCGTTCAAGATTACCTATTCCTAACAGATAAAGAATGGTCAACCCATATTTGTCGTGGCATATTCACTAATTTTTTATTACAAATTAATGCTAGCATTCCAGAAATCGCCATTGCAAGAGGCGATAAAAGTATTACCTCAATGATGAAATATGTTGAAGAGAAAAATGCCCTGGAATTAACTAAAGAAGCTTTAAATAATATTCAAAAAGCGTATAAGTCTCAACAAGCGACTATTAAAAAGACAACAAATAATAATTTCACTTTTAAGGAAGGGTTATACAAATGACGTTACAACCTATTTCAATAAAAGAAGCTTTGCTAACTATTGACCACCTCCCTTTAATTCCTGAAGAATTCAATACCTATAAAAACTCCTATGAAACATTTTGTCACATAAAAAAGACATATCCAGAATTATTACGTTTTTTTGGACATAAGTCATTTATAAGTCTAAGTAAACAAAAAGTAATTACAACTACAATTATTAAAAGAAAAACGCTGTATTCACTTTTATCTATCGCTCATTACAACCTTTACTACCAGATTTTTAAAGATTGTTATTATACACTCGGAGAAGCTTTACTACTGCTGGGATATCAAAAGAAAAATAACTATGCTCATTCTTATATAAATGATTTTTTATTAATGCACAAACTTGGTCTTATGGATATTATCTTACTGGATCATAAGATTAAAAATAACAAATACTTCATCTCCAAAAATAGTATTGCACACTTTCAAAAAGAATATATTTCTTTAACAGAAGCTGCTAAGGAAGCGAATATTTCAAGTGCCTCTATCAAATTTTGGTTGAAAGACTATAAAAAAGATATATTCCGCCTTAATAAAAAAGATATTAACTTTTTTTATATCCATCGAAAAGATTGGAATCAATTCTATCACAACAAAAAAAAGACTTATTACATCGCTCTAGATCGTGCTGCAAATGATTTAGGTATAACAACTTATAATTTGTTAAAAGTCGCTAAAGAATACAATATTCCTCATTCTCAAAAACAAAAAAATGCCCATCACTACTTTATAAAAGAAGATATTCAACACTTAAAAAGCTTACAAAAAAAGGTATGGGATGAAACTTTAAATAATTACTATACATCTGAACAGGTAGAAACAATACTCAAAATCGCTCCTAACTCAATACATAGCAGTTCTTATCACAACAGTATTCAATCAATTTTTGTGCCGCCCTTAATTTGTATGAACAAAGATGGCATCTCATTTAGGAATGGAAAAAAAATGATTTACCGTAAGCTCGATGTTGATAACCTTAATAAAAATCTACAAAAAAAGCTAAACATACAACAAATTATTTTCTCGACTAAATCAGAACCTTTTAATATTTTTTTAACTGCTTTAAAAGAAGCCGATATTATCTTTAATGATACTGGCAAGTTAACCAAAAACTATTGGTTAAAATATATAAAGCTAAAATTAGCAAATACGACAGCTTCAAATCATTCTATAGAAAAAGCACTTAGGGTTTATTTCAATACAACTGAATTACTTACCAAATTAACTAATACCAAAGAAATCTTCTTATACTCTAATAAAGAGTTGGATATAGCCGTATTCAATACCGAAGTTGGCTCTACTGTCAAAATTGAATTTTATAAATTCCTAAAAGCATTAAATAACCTTTATAAAACCAGTCCTGGAACCATCAAATTCAAAATAGATTCGCTACCAAATTTATATAAACAGCGATCAAAAAGAACAAATGATAAAACCATTTATTCCATTGATATGTTCATCAATTTAATTGATTATGTAAAAAACGTTTCCCATCATAAAACTAAGGCCATAGAAAGTATTGAGCTTTGTATCAATAACCAAAACAATGATCACTATGATTCTTCTTGGCTGTATGTACTATTACACTTAAATAACGCTTGGAGACATTTTGATGTTACAACGTTCCCTAGAATTCAACTTGATTGTACTCGACTGGAACATTTGGATCCTATAAACGCTTTAAAATGGCTAACAAAAAATGATTTAAATTCAGATGAAATAAACGCTATTTTAAATCAAGTAGATCAAATAAAATTTTTCCACTCTAAAACCAAGAAAAGAAGACATTTCTTTTGCTCAGAAGAATTAACGACTGCATTTGTCTATGCTGCTGTAATTTGCGAAATACATTGTCGCATATGTACTCCCTTATCTAATACACTTATTAATTTTAATAATAGGAAAAGCCTTTTCAAAAAGAAATTTCAAAATGCCTTTTTTGCGAATTTCAACTCTAATTTTCATTTTAAATCAAAACAAATGAATCGAACTCTTATTAGTTATATTTACAGTGTTATCAAAAAAATGACCAACCGAAATCCACTAGAAGTTACAAAATATATAAGAGGTCATATTAATGAAGAAACAACTCATATATACGTCGACATTCCTCAGGAACAAATGGACTTTATCACACATCAACTCTTTAATATGGGACATTTCGGCTATGCATACGACGCCTTAAATCAACTCCTTACTAACAATTCTTCTGATACCAGAGAAGAAAGAACTGCCCAAGCTATGATGGTTAAAGAAGTTTTTGGAGATATTCATCAAATCGAGCAACTTGCTACATATTTAACAAACTTGATAGAAGATCAAAAATCTGTAAGAAAAGTGCTAATGGGATACTCTCTAAAAGAAAAAGAAGAACTTTTTAACCTTATAAGATATAATCAACAACCAGCAAAAAAAGAGGGGTTTCAATGTATCTATAATGAATGTCCTTTCCCATCTAAAGACTGCGAAAGATGTCCATTTGCTATTATACATTTCTATGCACTCTCTCAATTAAGTGAAGATTTATTTGTTCACTTAAACGAATTTAAAATAAAGTTCCCCGTAACAAAGAAAAAGGGGGAAAAAATACGTTTAGCAAACAACTTATACACTTATTTACATTTGGTTTCTTCTGCTATAAAGCAATTTGGGGCGCCTACCGTTGCTACGTTTCTCAATAAAAGTCTTGATGATGTAAAAATAGAATTGGCTAGTATCCCTAGCGCAAAGGAATTAGTAACCATACCATACTTAAAAGGAGGTAATAGTTAATTGACATCCACATTCAATTATACATTGGAAGCACTCGATGAATTTAATGATTATACTTTTAACCTTGAAAATATAGTTGAGCAAGCCAAAGTTATTATTTCTGAAGAAGTCCGAGCGGGTAGAATGATTGAAGGTGAATTCAATAGTGATAAATGGAGATTTATCTCTATCACTCGCCATAATACCCTTCATATAAATTTTGGAGAATCCCCCAAAATTCCCTCTTTACAGAATGGGATCACAAAAAAAATTACTGCTATAAAATGTTGGATCGCAACCTTAATTCCTAATTATTCTATCGAAACAATAAAAAGTTATTATGAATACCTTAAAGAATTTTTACTTTTATCTCATAATCTCGATGAAACGTTTCAAGAACAAGTTCAACTCTATTTACTCCATAAATGTGATGACAGAAAAAGGTGGAATCTTTGTATACCAACTCTAAATTTTTTGGATTTTTACGAGGAGTTCGATAAAAATCAATTATATACGAACTTGCTATTAAGTATAAAAAAAGATATCAATATAAATAACGTTATGGGACTAGTGAGAAGTTTACCTTCTGCCCAAGATATCTTGGCTTTTTCTTGGGTGCTTGAAGATTTTTTCTTAAGTATTCAAAAAGAGGACAAGAATTACTTAAGATACGCTCCCATAGCTATCTGGTGGGAAATAAGTAACTTAATTCCAATGAGGCCCTCGGAATTCTGCGGAATTGAAAGAAATTGTTTGGTTGAAGAAAACAATAGGTTCTATATCCGATTACCTAGACTTAAGCAAAAAGAAAACACTCGTAAAATTCAAGTTATAGACAAAATTTCTATCCCCTTTTCCGTTTTTTCTAAGTTGAAAAATTATATTTCTTTAACCGATCCCTTTGGAGAGTCAGAAACATTAATTTCCTCATCCTCTATTAGATTACGTAAACTCGGTTCTAGAATAAATTATTTTGAAAACCGATTTACTTATAATAACCTTTGCGTACTACTTGATGAGTTTTACAAGAATATAGTGGAAGAAATTTATAAAATATCTTATAAAAACAGAATTCGACTAGGTGACACTAGACATTTTGCATTTTTAAATCTTATGCGACAAGGTTATCACCCAGTTGAAATCGCTAGATTGGGTGGACATACCTCGCTACAAGCTCAATATCACTATCAACAGCATTTAACATACTGGGTAGACGTAGAAATCGTCCAATTAATGCAACGTTTCAATTTTTTCCGTGAAAATGATGCTCGTCCCCCAAAAAATATCAACAACTATTCTAAGAATCACTCATTTTATTACTTAGATGATGAATTTATCCAAGAAAAAGTATTAAAGAGAAATAGCACTGGATTTAAGACTGAAGTTGAAATCGGATTTTGTACAGATCCAAATATGTATTGTCAAGTTGATAAGTGTTTTTACTGTGAGCATTGGCAAATTGATTCAGACGAATATTTACAAAAACAGAAAGAAATCGAAGCTGAATTGCAATCTTGTAAAAATGAAATCCAAAGATTAATAAAAACTATGAATGATTTATATCGTATTGCCTTAAATGAAAGCTTTGAAAATGACTTGTCTGAATTCAGCCAGGAATATAACAAAGACCTTTTTTATACCAAAAGTCAATTAGATCATATAGTAAATAAAACAATTCATTTTTCAAATAGGTTAGTACAGAAAGGAAAATAAATATACTATGACAAAAAAAAGAGGTAGACCAAAAAAAGAAATTCCTGCCGAGCTTATTCAAGATATAATATATAATTATTCAAAGAGCCAAAAAACATCTGGAAAAATATCTTATATGGATATTTTCCGCTATTCACAAGAATTATTTGTAAAAGGGGAAATTCCGTATTCACTCGGTGAGTTCTTCTGGCGAAAAGGAGAAGGAAGGAACGCAGTAGATACAGCCAACCAGGTTATTTTACATTCTTTTACTGACCCCTTTGATCAAGATGAAGTATATGTAGATACAGAAGATGCAATAAATAAGTTTTTTCCTAACAATGAAAAAAACAAACAAAAACTTATCCAAACTCTAAAAATGAACGAAATAAAATTAAAAAAATATATACATATTACCCAAAGACTTAATAAGGAATTATATCAAACTAAGAAACAACTATCTGATATCAAAAAAGAAACTCAATCGTGGAAAGAAACTGCTACAAAATATCAAGAAACAATGTTCCAATGGATGGAACTTAGTATAAACAATGATGTACCATTATCAAATTTAATAACAACTGGAACGACAAGAACAAAAGAAACCACTGAATTATTAAAATCAGCCTTATCTAACGATCCTTTAGAAATATTTCATAAAATGTATCAAACACGCCTGGATTTACTTAATAAAGTTACTTCAAACAAAGATATACCACCATCGCCAGTAAAGCATACTCGTAAAAGCATATTAGATGACATCGATTTCTAAAATAGAAACCACCTTTACTATATAGTAAAGGTGGTTTCTATTTTAATTATTACTACTATGTTTATTATTAATCCTTAGAAGTTCTAATTTCTCGTGTATTCTAGCATACCGTTTTTCTTCTCCAGATTCTTTTGGCTTATAATAGGTTGTTTCACGTAACTCTTTAGGCAAGTACTCCTGATAAACCCAACTATTAGGATAGTTATGTGGATATTTGTACTCTGTACCGTGTCCCAACTTTATAGCTCCTTGGTAATGACTATCACGCAAATGTATAGGTATCTCAAAAGTCTTTCCATTTCTAACGTCTTCAATTGCTTTATCTAATGATTTATATGCAGAATTTGATTTCGCCGACAAACATAACTCAATCGTTATAACCGACAAAGGTATCCTTCCCTCTGGCAATCCTAGTTTATTTACTGCCTCTATTGCCGGTAGTACCCTTGCACATAATTCAGGATTAGCTAATCCAATATCTTCGTAGGCTATGACAAGAAGCCTCCTACTGATTGATACTAAATCCCCTCCCTCAATCAACCTCGCTAGATAATACAGCGCCGCATCCACATCACTTCCTCGGATACTCTTCTGAAGGCTAGACAGCAGATCGTAATAGATATCCCCTTTTTTATCGTGAATAAAACCTTTATTCTGAACACACTGTTTAACAGTATCTTCTGTTACTATAATATTGTTTTTTTCATCTTTTTCTGAGGCCCAAACTATATCTTCAAGTAAGTTAAGAGCAGTTCTTCCATCACCAGTAACCTGAGCAATGGTTGTTAATAATTCATCGTTCATCATAATGTTCATCTTCCCAAGACCGTTCACTTTATCTTCTAATGCGTTTTTCAACAAAGTAGTAATTGCTGAAGGAGATAAAGGTTTTAAGCGCTTGATTTGCCCACATCTTGAAAGTATAGCATTATTAACACTATGGTATGGATTTTCTGTTGTTGCACCAATAAATGTAAATACCCCTTCCTCCATTGCTTTAAGAAGAGAATCCTGCTGACTACGATTAAACCTATGGATCTCATCAATAAAAATAAGAGCATTTCTTGTCAACCTTGCCTCTTCTATTATTGATTCAATATCTTTCTTTCCTGCAACTGTTGCATTTAAAGCATAAAAATCTTTTTTCATTGTGCCCGCAATAGCAAACGCAAGAGACGTCTTACCTGTACCAGGTGGGCCATATAAAATTAAAGAAGGTAAATGTCCATTTTTTATCATCTTATATAAAGCTGTATCTGATCCAATAATCTCCTCTTGTCCTACTATTTGTTCAATAGTAGTAGGCCTCATTTGATATGACAAAGGTTCAGAATTTAACATACTACACGCCCTTTCCCCAAAACACTGCCATAATCTATTTATAATTCGTCTTGATTATAGCTCAAAGAAATTCTTCACAACACCAAAAACGTTTCCTCAAAATTTAGGAACATCGCTAATAGGTTATAATGTATTCAATTTATTATTTAGTTAACTTTTCAATGTTGCATTGTTTTTTCACTTTAATTAATATTGTTCTGCCATCACTCTTTACTGACTAGATTGAATACAATTCAAAACTTTTAAATCCTATTCTTTATAAAAACAGTTATCTCTTCCAGGATAGAATCAAACCGCTTAAAAGGAACCAAATACTCATTACCAGAAACTTCTGTTAAAAAAGTTATCATAAATTTTTTAATTCTTGTGATTCCATCATTTAAACTATGTGCGGCTTGCAAAACGGTAATAGAATCTTTTGTTTGACCAGTTTGATCATTACTTTGAATAATATCTTGTATATGCGCTATAAAAATAGACGGCTTCATTTCTTGGTATGCATATTGATAAACTATATCGGTTTGGTGTAAGGTATTATAATGTCCTTTATGTCCACCTAATTCACATACCACTGCAAATAACATTTTTTCATATGCAGCCTCAAAAGGCTTATTAAATTCAAAAATGTCTATACCTAACATTTCTTCGAATTGTCTTTTTAATGATTCTTCTATTACAGAGCATCTTTTGTAAATATCCAAGCACCACATCGAATTTTCGCCAAAGATTATTTGATGATTCATTTCACTGGATTTCATATGAATATACACCTCAAGCTAATATAAAGTAAATTCAAAAGTATGCCAAATCAACATAATATCATTATGAATTATAAATTAAAACAATCTCTCCTGTGTTACTTTCCAAAGCATTACAAATAACTCCACCAAAATCTTTCTAATACAATTTATCATTTAAATTGAAAACATATTCAAAATTGTTTCACTCGTAAACAATCCTATTGTATGTTATATTCAATGCTATTTTTTGTATTATATAAGAGTTTTATTTATGGAAAAATATCTTTGTGCACCACAAGGAGAAAAAATTATTTAGAAATCCATATAACCATCCAGTTTTCTAAATCAATCAGTATAATACTTTATCGTTTAAAACCAAGGGGAATTCACCAAATAGTATTAAGGCAACCAGCTAAACATCCTTCGAGTAATTGCATCGCGTAATATCCTATTAATTTCTCTAAGATTATTTTGCGTATATACTATATCTTTTATTTCTTGCTCGATTTCTTCTCTGAATGCTTCTTTATCCTCTATATTTAATTTCGAAATTAACTTTTCAAGCTTCAAGCTCAAATATGTGTTTTTATCCTCTACACTTAGTGGAAAGAACTCACTCTTAATATCAAAACGGGATCTTAATTCAGGTGGTAATTTTGTAGTAAACGACTTCTTATCTAGATTAGAAGTAAAAATAATTACATATCCATTTAAATCAAAGACTTCCCCCAAAGAATTAGTAAAACTCCCCTCTTCCAATAGTTCTAGAAAAAAGTTAAACACTTTCTTATCTGCTTTCTCAAATTCATCTATTAGTATAATACCTACATCACTCTTTAAAAGCTTTCTTGGCAATTCACCATCATCACTACCAATAAACCCCCTAGGACTCCCTATTAAACTATTCAGTGAATCCTGACTACTATAATTACCAAAATTTATCTTTATTAATGAGGTATCAACATTAAAAAAGTTATGAATCTCTTTTGCAAACTCTGTTTTCCCGATTCCTGAAGGGCCCAGCAAAAATACTGATAAGACTTTATGTTCACCTATACTATTAAAAACACTAAAACTTTTTAGCTTTTCTATAAATGCATTCTTAAAATCATTATGCCCAATGATATTGGTGTTTAAATGATTATCTAAACGATCAATTCCATCATTTTTTAGATTGGTCACCTTTTTTATTAAAGCCTCTTCAACAGTTTCGCCGTTGAGATTTCCATCTTCTTTTTCACTTTTATTTATAGTATATAGAGGAAGTTTTTCAGATTCATCAAAAATAAATTTAAAAAGATCTAATGCCTTTTCTGCATACTTTTCTTCAATAATAAATCTTATTTCTACCTCTACAATTGTATTTAAATAGAGTTCAAATTGATATAATGATTCCTGATTTATCATTAGTAAAGAAATTGCGGATGTAAGATCAACTTCTACATCCAATCCTCTGTCTATATAATTATCAAGATGAGTTTTATTAGGAACTTGCGATATACTAAGAACAATGGCTCCCTGCTCATCCCTATCTTCATACAACTTATTAAAATACTCTTTTGAATACGTATAAATAGTATGTCGCATCATATTTCCACCTCAAATACTTTTCTTAGTATATATATCTACTTCCAAAACTGCATTCTCTGTATCCATTTTTTTATCCTACCCTCTTCTTGAACCACTTGCACTTCTTCATTAAAGTTGATTTCTTGAACAATAGCGATAATATCTATAAAGTACAATTTTCTTCCTTCCTCTGCCGTGTCAGCTTGCTCGGTTGGAATTTGACTTTGATCAGAGGGAATAAACTCTTCTTCCTCCGTATCTTGTTGCTCAGTCGCTTGATTAGTTAAATAATTGAATGTATTTTTTATAGATTCTAAACCAACTTCACCTTTATATATCCCTACTATACTAACATCTCCAATAAGGATATCATCAATGTTATATTCATTTTCAAATTCATTATCTACATTCATTGGTATTTTTAAGACAATCTCTTTATCCTCTACCTGTCCTCGTAATAAGTACGCATAATCTTTTAATACCGAATCAATTAGATTATTAACATCATACTCATCAACTGTTACTCCTTTTAACAGACCATTATTTAAGATTTTCAACTGCCTGATTTCTTCCTCATTATGTAAAGATAATTTTGATTTATTTAATTTGACTAAATCTCCCTCTTTAAGCTCTTCTATGGCATTTACTTGTTTACTTTTTTCGATTACTTTAGATAAATATAAGGATTTAGTTGTCTTAACTTCAATTATCTCTCTAAGGATATCACTATTAATATCTTTACCAGCTAAATTCGTTTTCAAAGCCGCTTTATTCTTCCAAGGAAGTGATAATGATACCTCTGCATTTCCCCCTCTATTCTTCTCTCTACTGTGTGTTTTTTCACGTTCTATTTTGGTTGTTATCGTATTATCAATCATCATTGAAATTTCATATGCCTTAGACAAGTTTAAGTAATAAATATTAAATTTCATACAGTTACTTCACTCCATTATACAGATTATTATTCAGCAGAATTTATTGCTCCTTCATTTTTAACATTTAGGCTTTGTTAAATTATAATGTTGATATTTTCGATAAAAATGACTTATTCTCTTAATAAGTCATTTTTAACTATTAGTACGGTTATTAATAATTTTCAGTGACCTCTTGGCTTCATTTCTTATAACCAATTGACTATCGTTTTGTTCTATTTCCACAAGAGTTTTAATGACATTGATGTCGTTAAAACTTTCAAATGCTCTGACCAATTTCCATCGGATAATGTTATCGTTGAAATTGTTCCCTAAACACAGAATAAGTGCATCAATAATTTGAGTATTAGAATGTATTTTGTTATAGAAACAAATGAAACCTATTGCATCAATAGCTTCCCTAATTGCAGGAATGTTATTTGTCTTTAGTACATCCATTAAAACTGGTATAATCTCTTCTTTCATATGAGCTAAAGTTCGAGCAATAATATCCCTCGGTAGAGGATAACTTTTCTTATTGAAACCATTAGTAGGTAATACTATATGTTGATTATTGCCTATCTGTCCTAAATATTCGACCATAATCTTTGCAGACTGGACATTGCCTTTTGAAAGTGCGTCACATAATTCAATCTTTGTATAGAGTTTTTTCTCTTGTTTAAGAGTATGAAGAAACAAACGAATCAAGTCATCGGTCAAATCATATTTCTCTGATAATATATTCACAGCGATAGTTCTTTTAAATGCTTCTTTGGATTTAAGCATTTCAAATAGTTCAATTTGTGTATGATTGCTATATTGTTGTAAATCTTTGCTTGTAATCTTCCCACGACTTTTTAACTGAGAATCAGAACTTTTCATTTTATTCCCCCTCATAACAATCGGTATAAAGTGATGTTCTAAGACTATCGTAGGTTGTATTAATTGAGAATAAGCAACTTTCGACAATCATTTTGCTAATAGATACATTGTCACTTTGGTGTTTAACAATATCTAAGAATTGAAACCAACTCAAATAATGGTCGAGGTATTTTGTAGCCACGCCATTAAATCGTTGCATCCAGCCTTTTAGACGGCTGTGATAGTTATTTACATTTTGGATATGATAAAGCCCTTTTACTCGTTCTGTTCCATCTGACTTAAAACGGTAATGCTCCAATCCTTTGCTTTTTGCATACGTAGAAAAAGCCCTCCAAGCATCGGTACATAGGATATTACCTAATGATAATTTAGAACCGATAGCCTTATCTAATTGAGTTTTCACAATTCGACCTCTACCAAGTACACCTGAAAACGTTGCTTTTTGGCGATCTCTTGCGATTAAAACACAAATTTGTTCGTGACTAATGCCCCGAAACTTTGAAGAACCCCCACGTTTTCGAGGTTTACGACCTTCAATGTTTCTTTTCCCCTTTTCAGAGTACAAAAAATATGTTTCATCCATCTCTACAATCCCTGAAATTGCGTTGAAATCCATTTGTTTTAGGGCGGACAATACTTTGTGTCTCCAATAGAACAAAGTAACATAATGAACTTCACCAATAAGGTCTGCTGATTTACGAAGAGAATAGCCTTCCAACATACATTTAATAAAATCCAACCATTTATCAGGTTTATGAGTACGGTAAAGGGGTGTCGAGGTTACATCTGTAAAAGTTTTTCGGCAATATTTACAGCGGTATCGTTGGCGTTCAATCTCCTTAAGACCGAGTTTTACCATATACTTACCGAAACGCACAACTTGTTTAGAGCCACAACTCACACAAGTATAGCCATCTTTATTTTTTCGTTCAGTTACTTCTTGAAATACAGGTTCACTTGCTGAAAATGACGCAAGTGAACTGATAAAAAATTCTTTTAATCTATGTTGTTCTGCTGAATTTAATTTTTTTATCTCTGCTATTAATTCCCTTAACGTCATTTAAAGCCCTCAAAACTAATGTTCGTCCATTTATTGTAGAACATTAGTTTGGTTTAATCAAATATCAACAGAGTTATTTAACATAGCCAACATTTAAAATAACATAGTCCTTTTCATTTATGTTATAAAATCAAATTCTGATAAAAAAACACTTCTAATTAATAAGGACTTCCAACATAAAGTCCTTATATATAAATATTAAAATAAAAAAAGCTATTTCATTACGCCAATAAGTCACTATTTCTACCTTATTTTCTTTCTTTTTAACTTTTAATAAGCTGTTTCCCCTTTATCCCTTACGGATACAAAATAACCCCTATTTTTATCATTTTTTGCAATCATAGTTAAAACTCATATTCCCCATAAATTCTCTAACTTCATAAAAATCACTTAATACTTAAACACATTAAATCTCACACTTATAAAGGCGATAATAATAATCCCCAATTATCATCTGGATCGAAGTAATCTTCAGCTCTATCTTCTTCATCTAAGGACCAGGCTCCAAAGAAATCCTCAACTAGCCCTTCCCTTGCAATCCAATATATATTAACTGGATCTAATTTTTTACGAATAAAATAGCCTAATCTGTAATAATCCTCTTGATCAAATACACAATCAGCCTCTTCTTTATGTTCGGATTTCATATATCCTTTATAAACATAACCATCATTTAAATCAGATGTTACTATCTCAATCATTTCTGTAATGTTTTTCTCCCTAGAAACCTGAAAAATTTCACTATTAAATTGAGCAACTTCAGTTAATAAACGACATACCTTGATTACTTCCGCATATTCTATATTTGTACTTTGATTTGTAACTTCTGAGATTCCCCTTGCAGGAAATCTATAAGAAAATAATTCTCGTAATCCCTTAGCTTCCTCAAGAATAAATTTCACCTTATCTGCTTCTTCTGAAGAAATAGCCCTTAATGATTCATAAGTTTGAGCAATTATTCTGTGATGAGTAAGCCTTATTAATTTACCGTCCCTCCATTCTATCGATGGATCAGCGAAAAGCAGCGCCCTACTAGTATTTAATACCGAATAATATAATAGGTACGGTTCAACTATTCTTAAATTTCTTTCTGCGGCAAATTCTAGTGAATTTAATAATAAAGTAGAAGATAAAATCATCTTCGTTGATAGATAATTTCGTAAAATCCATTCCGTTTTATATTCTTTTGACCAAGATTTTGTGTATTTAGCCGCAAATTTCTTTTGTCTTTCAGCATATTTTTTTAACTTTTCGACTGAAAAACAATTAATTTCTTCATATTCTACACCTGACTCTAAATTTGTTATATCACTAATTCTCATTTTTAACCCCTCGTTTTATTTTTTGTAATTCTATAACAATAAATAGGGATATTTTCCATATTCATCACTTTTCTCCCGATAATTTCTTAACTAAATTTTAATATGTAAACAACAACCTCAACATTATAATTAATTGAATTAAGTTCCCCTTTTATTTTATAACACTTTTGGTTAATAGCATAAAAATTTTAATAAAAAATTAAAATTCTGTCGCCTCTAAAAATAATCCTCCAATTTTTAAAAATCATTATATAAATATGTTTTTGTATTAAGATTAAGTTGTATGATTTTTATCCATTTTATAATGGATAAAAATCATACAACCCTTATAAATACAGAGCATAATAATTATAACCACTAGTTTAATACTTATACAAAAATTCACCGTCTAGATAAAGCAAAACAGGATTTTCTATTACCTCATTTAGAAAGTGGACTCCTTACCTTAATTGGTGCAACGACGAGTAATCCGTTCCATGCTATTAATTCTGCTATTCGAAGTCGTTGTCAAATCTTCGAATTACACGCATTAACAGAAGATGATCTTTTAATTGGCTTAAAACGAGCACTTGAAGATACAGAAAAAGGTCTTGGAGAATATGATGTAACTGTTACGCCTGAAGCATTACATCACTTTGCAAATGCATCAGGCGGAGATATGCGTTCCGCTTATAATGCACTTGAACTAGCTGTTTTATCTAGCTTTACAACAGATGACAAAGCTGCGGAAATTACGCTAGAAGTCGCAGAAGAATGCTTACAAAAAAAGAGCTTCGTTCACGACAAAGGTGGAGATGCTCATTATGACGTATTATCGGCATTTCAAAAATCGGTGCGCGGAAGTGATGTAAATGCAGCACTTCATTATTTAGCACGCCTTATTGAAGCTGGTGATTTACAGAGCATTGGTAGACGGCTTCTTATTATGGCATATGAAGATATCGGACTTGCTAGCCCACAAGCCGGACCGCGTACACTAGCAGCCATAGAATCGGCTGAACGAGTTGGGTTCCCAGAGGCACGTATACCACTTGCAAATGCTGTTATCGAGCTTTGCCTATCACCAAAATCAAACTCAGCTTATAAAGCACTTGATGCTGCACTACACGATTTACGTAACGGTCAAACAGGCGACATCCCAAGTCATTTAAAAGATAGTCATTACAAAGGCGCAGAATCACTTGGCAGAGGCATTGGATACTTATATCCACACGACAATCCAAATGGCTGGGTACAACAACAATACTTACCTGATAAAATTAAAAACAAACAATATTATAAACCGAAAACGACAGGGAAATTTGAGCAAGCACTTTCTACTGTATATGAAAGATTACAAAGTTCGAATAAAACGAAAAATAAAGGGTAACATAAGCGAAAACGTCACCATTATGGAGGCTTCGCTTATGAAAACACGTCAAGATGCATGGACAAAAGAAGACGATCTCCTTTTAGCAGAAACTGTTTTACGACACATTCGTAGCGGCAGTACACAAATAAAAGCATTCGATGAAGTCGGCGATACATTGAACCGCACTTCAGCAGCTTGCGGCTTTAGATGGAATGCTGAAGTACGACCGCATTACGAAGATGCGGTGCAACTTGCAAAAAAACAACGTAAAGAATTAAAACGCTCTGAAGCTAAAATAGAAAAAGAGCATTTCACGCAAACGAAACAACTCGTAATCGATGCCGAGTTTTCAGAAGATATTACGCCAAATAAACAAGAACTTACAATGCAAAGTGTCATTTCATTTTTGCAAAACTTAGAGCACAATAACCCTTCACTCGCAAAGTTACAAACTGAAAATGAAGTATTACAAGCTCAGCTCACGACTTTGAAAAAAACGAATCATGAACTGGAAGCAAAATTAGCGGTACTCTCAAAAAAACAACAAGCAATCGAAGAAGATTATGCAATGCTTGTTAGAATTATGGACCGTGCTCGAAAACTCGTTTCAGTTGAAGAACAAGAAGAACAGATCGCTCCAATTTTCAAGACAGATCAAAATGGAAATTTAGATATTATATATTCTGCTGAGAATTAGAAAAAGGATGTCACTTTTTTGACTAAGTGACATCCCTTTTTTTGGTGGAGAGTATATATGTATGTGTGTGTCGGTAAATGAAATTATATCAACGATTTTTCAAATATATCGACGATTCGACAAAGAATATCGACTTACCGACAAAAGTTGACAATAAAAACCCTTAAGTTCACACAAGGAAACACCAGGAAATAATTGGATATTTTCCACTTAAATGTTATTATAAACATATACTTTTAAAGGGAGCTGGTTACTATTTCTTTAATAGTTTTCAAAATAACACTCGGTGTTCTCGTCCTAACTTTGGCTCTTTTCACCATTAACAGTTTAAAAAAGACGTCCGCCTATACATCAGATAAATATGATCATTACTTACTAGCCTTACTTACATTTGAACTAGTAATAATGCAAATATCCCTATTTCTTTAATACATACAAAAAAAGCATATATCCGAAATGGATATATGCTTTTACTTTATTCTTGCCCTACACGTTTCACTTCTACGTTTTTAATGCGTTCACGTACAACGTGACTTGCCATAATTAAGCCTGCCACAGATGGTACGAATGCATTTGATGAAGGTGGTAATTTCGCTTTACGAATTTTTGCATTTTCGTCTGGTACGATTTCTTTACGTACTTCTTCACGAATTACGATTGGGTTTTCGTCAGAGAAGACAACTTTTACACCTTTTTTAATACCCTCTTTACGAAGTTTCGTACGAATTACTTTCGCAATTGGATCTGTATGTGTTTTAGAGATGTCTGCAATACGGAAACGAGTTGGGTCCATTTTATTTGCTGCACCCATACATGAGATAATTTTAATTTTACGACGTAAACATTGTTTAATTAAATGAATTTTGAACGTGATCGTGTCCGATGCATCCACTACGAAGTCTAAACCGTGTTTAAAGAACTCTTCATATGTTTCATCAGTATAAAACATTTCTAGTCCAATTACTTCGCACTCTGGGTTAATGTCTGCGATACGCTCTTTCATTAACTCTACTTTTGAACGTCCTACAGTAGATACTAAAGCGTGAATTTGACGGTTTACGTTTGTAATATCTACAACGTCTTTATCAACTAATACAAGACGTCCTACGCCAGAACGCGCTAACGCTTCAGCCGAAAAAGAACCTACGCCGCCAATTCCTAAAATACCGACTGTACTATTTTTTAATATTTCAAGTCCTTCTTTACCGAAGGCTAATTCATTACGTGAAAATTGATGTAACATTCAGCTCTACACTCCTATTACAAAAATGGTCTACCATGTATTCTAGCGTTTTTCCGACTATTTGTATAGAAAAAGTTATAGAATTCCTAAAAATACATATTTCAAGCATAAAAACATAGTATAAACCGGATTTTATTCCTTCCTAAATACACGTTTTAAAAAGAGAATCCAGAGAACTGAGCAGATCGAGGTAGAAGTACTACTCGAGCACCGGACTAGCATACGTAACGATGAGATGCGACAGTTATCTAAACCGGACTTTTTAAACTTCCCTTCCAATATACGTTTAAAAAGGAGGATTCAGAGGGCCAAGCTGCTCGAGGCGCTGAAGCCAGGAGGAGCACAGTGTAGCGTTACTACTCGAGCACCGGACTGGCGAAGCAACGACGAGATGCGACTGCCATCTAAACCGGACTTTTTAAACAACCTCTCAAAAAAAGTCTAGATGGCTATAGTATAACCATCTAGACTTTATTCTTACTTCTCTTCTTTTAAGCTTAATTTTAAGTTCAACTCTTCAAGCTGTGCTTCTGCAACTGGGCTTGGAGCTTCTGTTAATAAGCAGCTTGCGCTTGCTGTTTTCGGGAATGCAATTGTATCACGAAGGTTCGTACGGCCTGCAAGTAACATAACAAGACGGTCTAAACCTAATGCGATACCGCCGTGTGGTGGCGTACCGTATTCAAATGCTTCTAATAAGAATCCGAATTGCTCTTGTGCTTCTTCTTGTGAGAATCCAAGTGCTTTGAACATTTTTTCTTGTACGTCACGCTCGTAAATACGAAGTGATCCACCACCAAGCTCATAACCGTTTAATACAAGGTCATATGCTTGTGCACGCGCTTTTTCTGGTGCTGTTTCTAATAGCTCAACATCTTCACGGAATGGCATTGTGAATGGGTGGTGAGCTGCGAAGTAACGATCTGCATCTTCATCGTACTCAAGAAGTGGCCAATCAGTTACCCATAGGAAGTTAAATTTACTTTCGTCAATTAACTCAAGCTCTTTACCTAGACGTAAACGAAGTGCACCTAAGCTATCTGCAACAACGCTTTTCTTATCTGCTACGAATAGTAATAAATCGCCAGCAGTAGCTTCTAATGTAGCCATTAACGCGTTTGCTTCTTCTTCACCGAAGAATTTCGCAATCGGTCCTTTTAAGCCGTCTTCTTCAACTTTAAGCCAAGCTAGACCTTTTGCACCGTATACTTTTACGAATTCAGTTAATGCATCAATATCTTTACGAGAGTATTTGCTCGCAGCACCTTTTGCATTAATTGCTTTTACTTGTCCGCCGCTTTCTACAGCACTTGTAAATACTTTAAAGCCACAACCTGCTGCAAATTCAGATAGGTCTGTTAGTTCCATCTCAAAGCGTGTATCTGGCTTATCAGAACCGTAACGAGCCATTGCATCAGCGTATTTCATACGAGGGAATGGTGCACTCACTTCTACACCTTTTGCATCCTTCATAACTTTCGTCATCATGCGCTCCATCATATCTAAAATTTCATCTTGTGTTAAGAATGAAGCTTCGATATCGATTTGCGTGAATTCTGGTTGACGGTCTGCACGTAAATCTTCGTCACGGAAACAACGTGCTACTTGATAGTAACGCTCAAATCCGCCGACCATAAGAAGCTGTTTAAATAACTGTGGAGACTGTGGTAATGCATAGAATTCACCATCATGTACACGACTTGGTACTAAATAGTCACGTGCTCCTTCTGGTGTGCTCTTCGTTAAAATTGGTGTTTCCACTTCTAAGAAATCTTCTGTGTCTAAGAAGTTACGAATTGTTTTCGTTACGTCGTGACGCATTTTGAATGTGTTGAACATTACAGGACGGCGTAAGTCTAAATAACGATATTTTAAACGCACATCTTCTGATGCATCTGTATCATCCGCAATAATGATTGGCGTTGTTTTCGCTGCATTTAATACGTTTACTTTCGTTGCTTGTACTTCAATACGACCAGTTGCCATATTGTCATTAATTGCGCCTTCACCACGCTCAACAACTGTACCTTCTACGTGTAATACGTACTCGCTACGAATTGTTTCTGCTACTTCTAGCGCTTCTTTTGATGTTTCTGGGTTAAATACAACTTGTACGATACCTGTACGGTCACGTAAGTCGATAAAGATTAATCCACCTAAATCACGGCGTTTTTGTACCCAACCTTTTAATTGAACTGTTTGTCCAACTGCTTCTACTGTTACTTTTCCACATGCATGTGTTCTTTCAGCCACTGTAAGTTCCCCCTATATTAATTTCTCTGCTACGTATGAAGCAAATACATCTAATGCTACTTCTTCTTGTTCGCCTGTTGCCATATCTTTTAAGTTAATGATGCCTTTATCTAGCTCATCTTCCCCTAATACAGCTACAAATTTCGCTTTTAGACGATCTGCTGATTTAAATTGTGCTTTCATTTTGCGATCTAAATAATCTTTTTCAACTGATAACCCAGCTTTACGAAGATCAAACGCAACTTTCGCAGCATGGTCTTTTGCTTTTTCACCAAGAGCTACAACGTAACAATCGATACTATGTTCAATTGGTAATTCGATGTTTTCAGCTTTTAGTGCCATAATTAAACGTTCAATACTCATTGCAAAACCGATACCTGGCATTTCTGGTCCACCGATTTCTTGTACAAGTCCGTTATAACGTCCACCACCGCTTAATGTAGTGATAGCACCGAATCCTTCTGCTTCACTCATAATTTCAAAAACAGTATGTTGGTAGTAGTCTAAACCACGTACTAAGTTCGGATCTTTTTCAAATGGAACATCCATCATCGTTAATAGCTCTTGAACTTTGTCGTAGTATACTGCTGAATCTTCGTTTAAGTATTCTGTAATAGATGGTGCTGTTCCCATTAATTCATGGTTACGGTCCTTCTTACAATCTAAAATACGAAGAGGGTTCTTTTCTAAACGAGATTGACAGTCAGAACAGAACTCGCCAATACGTGGCTCGAAGTGTGCGATTAACGCATCACGGTGCGCTTGACGGCTCGCCGCATCACCTAAGCTGTTTAATACAACTTTAATATTTTTTAAGCCCATGCCGCGGTAAAACTCTACAGCAAGTGCAATTACTTCTGCATCAATTGCAGGATCGTTACTACCGATTGCTTCAATACCGAATTGTACGAATTGACGATAGCGACCTGCTTGTGGTCTTTCGTAACGGAACATTTGGCCGATATAGTATAATTTCGTTGGTTGTGTTGCGTCACCGAACATTTTGTTTTCAACGTAAGAACGTACAACAGGTGCAGTACCTTCTGGACGTAATGTTAAACTACGCTCTCCACGATCTTGGAATGAGTACATTTCTTTTTGTACGATATCTGTCGTATCACCAACACCACGTAAAAATAGCTCAGTGTGTTCAAAAATTGGTGTACGAATTTCTTTATAATTGTAACGACGGCAAATTTCGCGTGCTTGCCCTTCGATATACTGCCATAACTCAACAGTGCCTGGAAGAATATCTTGCGTTCCGCGTGGGATTTGAATAGACATATTCAGTTCCTCCTCAAATTGTTTTAATCTTAATAAAAATAAAAAAACTCCCGCCTCTACTGTTTGAACAGTAGGGACGAGAGTATTATACCCGTGGTGCCACCCTAATTGAAGCACGTATGCTTCCACTTTTTTAATAACGCTTAAATGTGCGTTCATCTCTACTAAGCATATACGCCGTTCAAGTTGAAACCTCTAGAGTGTCATTCAATCAGTCATCATGTAGAAATGTTTTCAGCCTAAGACATTTCTTCTCTTGCCATGTGTGTCTCATTTACTCTTCTCTATCAACGGTTATATTCATATGTAAATATAAAATTACTATACGTTTGTTGAGTAGGATTGTCAAGTACTCTAAGAGCGTTCAATCTGCTTCTTTAGACGCTTTACATCTTGAAGAGAAATTCCAAACTCAGAAGCGAGCTCCATTGAAGTATTGTTTTGCTCTTTTGAAATAAAATCATGAAAATTCACGTTAAACAATTGATTTGCACCATTTGTAACAGAATGCCCTTTTTCATTCATACGCATACGTATATCCCTCACATTCAATATGGATGTTTTACTCTTTATTGTTCCATATTGATTAGAGAGTTATACATAAACGAAAACGCTATTAATTCCAAAGTAAGTGAACCTTTCATCCGTGGGAGTTCACTTTCCACAAATAGCGTGATAAATGAACAAAACATACAACAATGTATAAAAAAGAGAGGATGATACCACCCTCTCTTCTTAAATAACACTATTTACTATCCACAATTAAGGTCACCGGACCATCATTGATTAAAGAAACATCCATCATTGCTCCGAACGTCCCTGTTTCTACATGCAATCCTTGTTTACGAACTTCCTCATTAAAGAAATCGTATAAATGCTCTGCATAGTCAGGTTTTGCAGCATCCATAAAGTTTGGACGTCTTCCCTTGCGGCAATCTCCGTATAATGTGAACTGCGAAATTGATAGAACTTGTCCTTCTACATCAAGTACAGAATGGTTCATCTTTCCGCTCTCATCTTCAAAAATACGTAAGTTCGCAATTTTTTCTGCAATGTAAGTTGCATCTTTTTCTGTATCTTCATGCGTAATGCCAACTAGTAATGTTAAACCGAACGGAATTTGTCCTACGATCTCACCGTCTACTGTGACAGACGCTTCTTTTGATCGTTGTAAAACAACTCTCATCTTTTCTACACTCCCTATTAATGCATCATGCGTCGTACTGCATAAATTTCTGGAACACGTTTAATGCGTTCTACTACTTTTTTCAAATGCTGTAAGTTACGAATAGAGATTGACATATTAATTGTCGCCATCTTATTACGGTCACTTCTACCAGAAACTGCCGAAATGTACGTTTTCGTCTCTGTAACAGCTTGTAATACTTCATTTAATAAGCCACGGCGATCGTAACCTGAAATTTCGATATCAACGTTATACTCAATTTCTTTTTCAGGGCTACCTTCCCACTCTACTTCTAATAAACGTTCTATAGCTTCTTCTGTATGAACATTTACACAATCACGGCGGTGAATCGATACACCTCGGCCTTTCGTAATATACCCAACGATATCATCACCTGGAACCGGGTTACAGCATTTTGATAAACGAATTAATAAATTATCCGCACCACTTACTTTAACGCCAGAATCCCATTTTCGAATTTTCATCGGTTTACGAACTTCTTTAACTTCAACAATCTCTTCTTCTTCACGTTGCTTACGGAATTTGTCCGTTAGTCGCGTAACAATTTGCGACGCTGTAATCCCGCTATATCCAACTGCTGCAAACATATCTTCTTCATTTGCAAAATTGAACTTCTCAGCAACACGTTTTAAATTGTCAGGAGCTAGCACTTCTTTCATCTCATACTCTAAGCCACGTACTTCTTTTTCAACAAGTTCACGGCCTTTTTCAATATTTTCATCTCTACGTTGCTTCTTAAAGAATTGACGTATTTTGTTTTTCGCATGAGATGTTTGGGCAAGTTTCACCCAATCTTGACTTGGTCCATACGAATGTTTCGATGTTAAAATTTCAATGATGTCACCAGTTTTTAATTTATAATCAAGTGTCACCATTTTCCCATTTACTTTTGCACCAATTGTTTTATTTCCAATCTCTGAATGCACGCGATACGAAAAGTCAATCGGAACAGATCCAAGTGGCAATTCCATTACATCGCCTTTCGGTGTAAAGACGAATACCATGTCAGAGAATAAATCAATTTTTAATGACTCCATAAACTCTTCTGCATTAGAAGCTTCATTTTGCCATTCTAATATTTGACGGAACCAAGTAAGTTTCTTCTCTAATGTACCTGTTGTTTCTGCTGTTTTTCCTTCTTTATACGCCCAGTGCGCCGCGATCCCGAATTCTGCAATCTCATGCATTTCTTTCGTACGAATTTGCACTTCAAGCGGATCACCTTTCGGCCCAATTACAGTCGTATGAAGAGATTGATATAGATTTGCTTTCGGCATCGCAATATAATCTTTAAAACGACCTGGCATCGGCTTCCAGCACGTATGAATAATTCCAAGCACTGCATAACAATCTTTAATACTATTGACAACGACACGTACAGCTAATAAATCGTAAATTTCATTGAACTGTTTATTTTGCAGTGCCATCTTACGATAAATGCTGTAAATATGCTTTGGTCTTCCAGAAATCTCAGGTTGAATTGAAACCTCTTTTAATTTCTCACGAATACCAGTCATTACTTCGTCTAAATATTCTTCACGCTCTGCACGTTTACGCTTCATTAAATTTACAATACGATAGTATTGCTGTGGATTTAAATAGCGAAGTGACGTATCCTCTAACTCCCATTTAATAGTACTAATTCCGAGTCTATGTGCTAAAGGTGCAAAGATTTCTAACGTTTCATTCGCAATGCGACGCTGCTTCTCTTGAGGCAAATGTTTCAATGTACGCATATTATGAAGACGATCAGCTAGTTTAATTAAAATAACTCGAATATCTTGAGCCATTGCAATAAACATTTTGCGATGGTTTTCTGCTTGTTGTTGCTCATGAGATTTATATTTAATCTTTCCGAGCTTTGTTACACCATCGACAAGCATAGCAATTTCTTTATTAAATTCCCGTTCAATATCTTCTAATGTAATTTCTGTATCTTCCACTACATCATGTAAGAAACCTGCTGATACTGTAGCTGGATCCATGTGTAAATCAACTAAAATACCTGCAACTTGAATTGGATGAATAATGTACGGTTCACCCGATTTTCTGTATTGTTCGCTATGCGCATCACGTGCATATTCATAGGCACGTGCCACTAGCTCAATATCTTCATCTGCTAAATATTGACTTGCTTTCTCGAGTACCTGTTCAGCTGTTAGTACCTGCTCATTTGCCATCGAATCACCTTTTATTGAAAATTGACTTTATCTTAATTAAGTAGAATAAATTATATTCTATCATTATAACCTAATGATTGTGAATTGTGAAAAGGAAAAGATTTTACTGACATTTCACCTTATTTTTTTGTGCAATTATACAAAAGTACCCGCTCCTCTCCAAGAGATTCACGGGTACTTCTTATCACCGTAGTTTTACCTATATAGTGATTAGTATTTTTCTAATACTAATACATCGTAACCATCTAACATTTTACGACCATCTAAGTAAGTAAGCTCTACTAAGAATGCAATTCCAGCTACAACTCCGCCAAGTTCTTCAACTAGCTTAATTGTCGCTTCAATTGTTCCACCTGTAGCTAATAGATCATCTGTAATCAATACGCGTTGACCTGGCTTAATTGCATCTTTATGGATTGTTAAAACATCTTTACCATATTCTTTACCGTAGTCAACTGTAATTACTTCACGTGGTAATTTTCCTAATTTACGAACTGGTGCAAAACCTACTTCTAACGCATAAGAAACTGGGCAACCAATAATAAAGCCACGTGCTTCTGGCCCTACTACAACGTCAATGTCTCTTTTCTTTGCATACTCAACGATTGCATCTGTTGCTGCTTTGTATGCTTTACCGTCGTTCATTAACGGTGTAATGTCTTTAAATACAATACCTTCTTTTGGATAATCCGGTACAATTGCGATATGTTGCTTGAAATCCATATTTCTGAATCCTCCTCAGATCTAAAAGGTTTGTAAATACAAATCCTTTACCCTAGCTGTTCTACTTCTTTATGATTACGAATCGTTTCAAACCATGTATATAGTTGCTGATATGTGCTATAAACCAATTCTTTTTCTAATTGTAAGTGGTTCATTTTCTCACGATATGTGTTCGATTCAATTAAATCACGCTTTTGTTTTTTGTCTGCCATAAAAATGACGCCATCTTTTATTGTAACAAATTCTAACTCAAAAAACACCTGTGTCATGAAATTTACTGTATCTTTTGACCAACCTTTATGTTGACAGAGTTGTGCTCCGTATTGTCTTAAAGAAAATGGTGCTTTTTGGCTCAAGAACGAATAGTACCATTTAAAGTGTTCTCTCGTTGGAACAGTACTAAATAAATGATTATTCTCTTGATAAAATAGCGTATAAATTCGTGACGGGAACCCCACTTTAAATAAATCTCGTAATTCATCTGTTCCTTTTGGTAAATCAAGTAACACGATGTATTGATCATCTAATTGGGTGACTTCGGATGCATGCATCATATGCTCTTTATAGTCTTCTAAAGAAAATTTATTCAATACTTCTTCAGAAAAATACACCATCGTTATTTTTTCTTTCGGAAGTTCTGCTACATTCGCTTCTACGTTACGCATACTACGCCAATCAAATAATTGCCACGCCTCTACAGCAATATCTTGTACCATTAATTGCGGCTTCTTAAAATTATTCCATTCATTGATAGATGCTTCCCCTATTACAGATACCTTTGCAACTGGAGAAATTTCTTTCGCATACGCACCAAAACCAAATCCGATTGTATCCAGTGTCGCTTGTCCATCGCGAAGAGCCATTTTCAAATGTGAACCATCTGATCCGATTGCACGAATACTTTCTAGCTCTGCGTCCTTCACTGCAATACGTGGTTTTGGATTTCCAACACCAAATGGCGCCAACTTTTGCATATCTTCAATTGCTGCAAGTGTTACATCCTCCACTTTACAAAAGACATCAACAGCTGTAATTGGAATAAAATCTTCTTCCGTTAAAATTACCTCTGCTTGTTCATTTAAGCGGCGGCGCAATTCATCTACATCATTCATATGTAGCGTCATTCCCGCTGCCATTGGATGTCCTCCGAAGTGTGGCAATAACTCTCTACAATCTGACAAGTTTGCAAATAAATCAAATCCTGCAATACTACGTGCTGAACCTTTTGCTGTTTCTTTTACAGGATCAATGCATAATACAATCGTTGGACGATAAAAACGTTCAACTAATTTAGATGCGACAATTCCAATTACACCTGGATTCCAGCCTTCTTTTGCCAGTACTAGTACTTTATTGTCTTCTGGCGGGAAATTATTTTCCACTTCAGCGATAGCTTCTTCTGTAATTTGCTTTACAATATCTTTTCGCAGTTTGTTCAGCTCATCAATTTCTTCAGCTAGCTCTTTCGCTTCTTCTGGATCATCTGATAATAAGAGATGTACAGCCGGCGTAGCATCTTCTAAACGTCCAACTGCATTAATACGCGGTGCGATCGCGAAGCCAATGCTCTCTTCTGTAATTTCACTTTGCGAAACGTTAGCAACTTTAAACAGCGCCTTTAGTCCGATATTTTTCGTCATGCGCATATGTTTTAAACCGCGCTTCACTAACAATCTATTCTCACCATGAAGTGATACTAAATCGGCTACTGTACCAATCACTGCAATTTCTAATAAATGTTCTGGTACACGGCCTAATAGTGCATGCGCAACTTTAAACGCAACACCTACACCAGCTAAATAGTGGAACGGATACACACCGCCATCTAATTTCGGATGAATAATCGCAAGTGCTTCTGGCAATTCCGGTGGTGGCTCATGGTGATCTGTAATAATCAGATCTACTCCAAGCTCCTTCGCTACCTTCGCTTCATGCACTGCTGCGATACCAGTATCAACAGTAATAATTAACGAGAACCCTGCGCTATGTGCCCAACGAAACGCTTCTTCGTTTGGTCCATACCCTTCTGTAAAACGGTTTGGGATATAAAATTCTACGTCTGCACCTAATTCTTGCAAGGCAAGATATAACACAGTCGTACTACTTACTCCGTCCGCATCGTAGTCACCAAATATTAATATTTGCTCTCCATTTTGAACCGCCTTATTTACACGTTCTACCGTTCTATCCATTCCTTCTAATAAAAATGGATCATGAAATTCTTGATTTTCTGTATTTAAAAAATCTAAAATCTTATCTTCTGTATCTAGTCCTCTACCGAGGAATAACGAAACGACAAGTGGTGATAATTGTAATTTACTTGCTAATTCACTCACTCGCTCATTATTATATTCTTTTTCTTTCCAACGCGTCTTCGGTTGTAACACGAAATCACCCCTTAACCTGTTTATTATACAAGACAGATTAAGGGGTGACAATATAATGCAAACTAGGATGCAATATCTATATACTAAAATGTTAATGATGTTTAATTTGGAGAATACGGATTTATATGTACAAACACATTTTGTACGTTATCTTGTTCCATCAGCGTTTCTTTCACATGCTTTCCAATGCGGTGCCCTTCTTCTACAGTAATGTATGGGTCTACAGAAACTTTAATATCAACAATAACGTAATGGCCATGCTCCCTTGCATATAAAGAACCGATTTTTTTCACACCATCTATTTGAAGTACTGCTTCTCTAAGCGGAACAACATCTTCCTCATGCAGAACATGATCAAGCGTTGCATGAATTGCTTCTGCCCCAATACTCCATGCCATTTTAGCAACAAGAAGTGAAACAAATAATCCTGCAATTGGATCGGCATATACAAGCCAATCTATCCCAAACTTACCACCAATAATCGCTGCACAAATACCGATTAAAGCTGCAATTGAAGAAAATACATCCGAACGGTGCTCATATGCATTTGCAATAATTGCATCACTATTTACTCTCTTCCCTAATCGGAATTTATATTGAAACATTCCTTCTTTCACGACAATCGAAAGAACAACAGCAAAAATCGTAATTCCTTTCGGTGGTTCTAGTTCTTGCGAAAAAGCTTTTATAGACGAAATTGCTATCTCGATTCCCACAATAAATAATAATACTGCAACAATAATAGCTGAAATCGATTCCGCTTTACCATGACCATACGGATGATCTTCATCAGGCGGCTGCTTTGCTGCTCGCAATCCAAACAGTACAGCTAGCGAACCAATTACATCTGATGCAGAATGCACGGCATCCGCTAATAGCGCTTTACTGTTCCCAATATAACCAATTACCGCCTTTACAATCGCTAATATAATATTACCAACGATCCCGACAATAGCACCAAACTCGGCCTGTTTAAAACGTTCATCTTTTTCCATAATTAAAATCCCTTCTTTTCTTAACCTATCTTTTTATCCCACTTTAATGGGCAGTAAGACCCCCACCTCAAAATTCAGCGCAAGCGAAGAAGTTAGGTGGGGGATCAACTGCCCCTAAAAGTCCGATTGGTTCAACTAATAATCAGTGGGGGATGCAGAAAACCCCCACTGATTAAAGTTTCACTTTATTGTAGCAAAAATAGCGATAACATCACCAGTTTCTTCCATTTTCCCATTTCAAAGTTGCTATCTTATTGTATCCACAAACGAAAAAAGAGATGCCTCATAAAGAGACATCATCTTTTTTTATACTTGCGGTTCAGATTCTACTTTCTCAACCTTTTTCTTGTTTTTGCCCTTTTTCAAACGACGGTTTTCAAGCATTAACCAAATTTGAGAAGCGACGAAAACAGAAGAGTACGTACCTACAACTAATCCGACAAGTAAAGCAAACGAGAAGTTACGTAATGACTCACTACCGAAGATAAGTAACGCAATTACCGGGAATAACACTGTTAATACGGTGTTAATCGAACGACCAAGCGTTTGGCGAATACTTGCATTTACGATTTCTTCTAAGTCTTTTATATCGCGAACTCGTTTTTTCTGTTTGTATAACTCACGGTTTCTATCAAATGTAACAATCGAGTCATTAATAGAATAACCGATGATCGTTAACACTGCAGCGATAAACGTTAAGTCTACCTCTAATTGGAAAATACTAAACATAACAATCATAACGAACGCATCATGTAATAATGCAAGTACTGCAGATAATGCATACGTAAATCTAAATCGAATACTTACGTATAGGATGATAACCGCAGAAGCAATCAGTACAGCGATAAATGCATTTCGTGCAATCTCTTTACCAATTGTCGGTGAAACTGTACTTACGTTTGGCTCTGTACCATATTTATCATGGAAGAATGTTTTTGTTTTCGCAATTTCATCTTTTGATAGAACACCTAATGTACGAACTGCGAACCCTTTATTGTCATCCCCAGTCGGTACAATATTTTCTTCCTTCACATCTATGTTCAATTCTTTAAAATCTTTATGAACATCAGACACGGTAACTGCTTGTTTTGATTGCAAGTCCATACGTGTACCACTCGCAAAGTCAATACCAAGATTCAGTTTGAAAATTGGTAAAATGATTGCACCCGCAATTACAACTACCATTGAGAAGATAAGGAATTTATGACCGACATTTACAAAGTTAATACGATCAAATTTCGTTGGTGGATGTACTACACCTTTTGTTAATGGAATAATATCCTTTTGTTTCACACCGAAATATCCTGGTTTTTTATCGAAGTAACGACTCTTTACAAGTAATCCTAGTAAGAAACGAGTACCGAATACGTTTGTAACGAAACCGACTAAAATACTTACAATTAAACTTGTCGCAAACCCTTGTACTGAGCTTGTACCATATACGAATAACACACCTGCAGCTGCCAGAGTCGTAACGTTTGCATCTAAAATTGTCGCTAATGAACGATGGTTACCAGCACGGAATGCTGACATCATTGACTTACCAATTTTCAGCTCTTCCTTCAGTCTCTCGTACGTAATAATATTCGCATCAACCGCGATACCTACCCCGAGCACTAATGCCGCAATACCTGGTAATGTAAGAACCGCATGCATCCAGTTAAATACGAGTAGCGTAACAAAAATGTATAGACCTAACATAATAACCGCTACAAGCCCTGGTAAACGGTAATATACAAGCATAAATAAGAAAATAAGAGCGATACCGATCGCACTAGCGAAAATCGTTTGGTCTAATGCTTGTTGACCAAATTTCGCTCCAACTGATGTTGAATACATTTCTTTTAAATCAACAGGAAGTGCACCTGCATTTAATAAAGATGAAAGTTGTTTCGCACTTTCAACTGTGAAGTTTCCACCTACGATAGATACTTCAGCTTGGTTAAATACTTGGCTTACTGTTGCTGCTGATAAGAACTTCGGATTCGGTTTTGCAGATTCTGCTTTATACGAATCTTTTCCTTCTTCAAAGTCTAGCCAGATTACCATTAAATTCGTTGGTGGTGGCATTTTTGAAATTTTTTCAGTTACTTCACGGAATTTTTCAGCGCTTTTTAGTGTAAGACCTACGCTCGCACGACCTTGCTCATCAAATGTTTGCTTCGCTCCGCCGCCTTTTAAATCCGTTCCGTCCATAAGAAGGTTGTCATCTACATCACGGAATGTTAATTTCGCTTGCGTTGATAACATTTCACGTGCTTTTTGCTGATCTTGTACACCAGCAAGCTGTACACGAATTCGATCTTGCCCCTCGATTTGAATGTTCGGCTCGCTTACACCAAGAACATTGACACGATTTTCCAGAGCACCTACTGTACTTACAAGTACGTCTCGATCGATTTTATCACCTTTTTTGGCTGGTTTTACTTCATACAGAATTTCAAAACCACCGCGAAGGTCTAGTCCTAGACTAATTCCTTTTGCTATGTCTTTTCCTGCCGCACCAATTACTCCACCGATTAATAAAACGATGAGGAAAAAGGCGGCAATTCTCGTACCACGCTTTGCCATATGTACCCTCTTTCTGCTACTAACACTTTAAATAAATCTCTTACGATTCACTTTTACACGTGTGCATACGCCTAGTTAGTAGACTTCCTTTCTATAATTTTGCTAGTTCATCACTAGCTGTGTCGGTAAGTTTTTCACAATACCTACACTTTCATTATTTATTTTTTCTCTTCACTACCCCCTTTATATATAATCTTAGACATAATTATTTCCTCATTATCAATACCTATCATTATACTGCAAAAGGAAGAACAAACCAATTGCAGTCGGTTATTTATTTTCATATTCATCAAATGACCAAAGTGGCGCTTGATATGCTTCAACAGTTAAATAAGTCATATATTCATTAGCACTTACTCTTAATACATCATTTACTAATTCATATAACCTCACATCGCTGTCTATCTTCTTCCACTTTTTCACTTTAAGAAACTTCCAAATGTCATCATCTGTTACTCGGTCATAACCGAACATGTGGAACTCTTCTACTTTGCTTTCTAAAACGACTTGTAACTGTCCGCGGTATGATTCTACCAAAGCCTCTTTTTCTAACATACATAACATCTCCTTCTTATTTCAGCACGAAAAGTCGCTTTTAATCCCGCTCTAATGGACAGCAATAACTACTTTCAAGAGCACAATCATACTTCACTCTCTCAAATGCTTGTCATTCTTGTCTCGTACGTGCATATAAATTATTGTAAATCATTCCACTGATTTTGAGAAGGTAGGAGAAGACCATGACGAGACAAAGCTTTTTAAAAGGCGCATTTATTTTAATGATTGCCGGCTTTATTACCAAAATCCTTGGATTTATTAACCGGATTGTAATGGCACGTATTTTAGGAGAAGAAGGCGTTGGTCTTTATATGATGGCCGTTCCTACATTCATTCTAGCAATTACATTAACACAAATCGGCCTTCCTGTCGCAATCGCAAAATTTGTAGCAGAAGCAGAAGCTGTGAATGATAAACAAAGAGTTAAAAAAATATTAACAGTATCATTAGCAGTTACATCCGTTATTAGTATCATTTTAACAATTGGAATTATGCTCCTCACACCTATTTTAGCAAAAACATTATTAACTGATGAAAGAACGTACTATCCATTAATGGCCATTTTACCTGTCGTTCCTGTTATTGCCGTTTCTTCTGTTTTACGCGGCTATTTCCAAGGGAAACAAAACATGAAACCTAGTGCTTACGCCCAAGTTATAGAACAAGTTGTCCGCATTACAATTATCGCCATATGCATTCAGTTATTTTTACCTTACGGTGTAGAATACGCTGCAGCTGGTGCTATGTTATCAGCCGTTCTCGGTGAAGTTGCATCGTTATTATTTTTACTCACTTTATTTCAGCGCGAAAAACATTTATCTATACGCTCTGGATTTTTCACTACTGTAAAAGAAAGCAAAGGGACATTTTATTCGCTTATGGATATCGCTCTTCCAACTACAGGAAGTCGTTTAATCGGTTCCGTTTCATATTTCTTTGAGCCTATCGTCGTTATGCAAAGCTTAGCGATTGCCGGCGTTGCTGCCTCTGTCGCAACCCAGCAATACGGTATATTAAACGGTTATGCCTTCCCACTTCTTTCACTGCCAGCCTTTATTACATACGCCCTTTCTACAGCACTCGTTCCATCTATTAGTGAAGCGATGGCGAAAAGACAGCATAAATTAGTGGAACACCGCCTACAACAAGCTCTTCGGATCTCATTAATTACTGGCGGGTGGTCAGTTGTTATATTATACGTATTCGCTTCTCCTATTTTAACTCTTATGTATGGATCGGATAGTGCAACAGCATTCATCCAGCTTCTTGCACCTTGCTTTTTATTTCATTACTTTCAAAGTCCACTTACATCTGTTTTACAAGCTTTAAACTTAGCACGGGCTGCGATGATGAATACATTTATTGGCGCAATCGTGAAATTAATCGTTATTTTTGTACTAGCTTCAAGGCCAGAATTTCAAATGATGGGGGTTGCACTTGCAATTGCAGCAAATATAGTAACCGTAACATTCCTTCATTACGCTACTGTTTTAAAGAAAATTACATTTACCATTTACGCGAAAGATTACATTTTCGGCGGACTTGCCATCGGTATTGCAGGCTCCTTCGGTTTTCACCTTCATAAGTACATTATTTTTTCTCATTCACTTGGCGTACAAACCTTATGGGAAATCACTTTAACAACACTCGTGTATATCGTTCTCCTCTTCACTTTCAAACTCATTCGAAAAGAAGAGTTAAGTAGGCTCCCTATCATTCGAAAACTTTCATTTTTGAAATAAACAGGCTTACTATTTCATATAGTAAGCCTCTAGTTTTCTTTCACATCAACAAAAAATTGTCCATTTTGAAAGCTGCAGTATAAAATTTGTTTGATATCGTTATAACCTAAGTTTTTTAATTTCTCAATCAGCCATTCATCTGTATGTTCAATCATTTGTAAATGATTCGATTGGATTTCTCCATCAATAATTAACGGGAGTGTAAAAACCGGCGTATCATTTTTACTCTTTTTACTTTTTTGTTTTTGAAAGACAGATAACTTTCCTGAAGGTTCTAAAATGGCGTATTCTACATCCCTTACATCTCCGACTCCCTGCTCCCTTAATTGCATCATTAAATCATCTATATTATAACGTTGCTTTCTCATCTTCTTTTCATCAATCTTTCCCGCATTTACAAGAATAGCCGGCTCACCTTCTATTAAATGTCGAAAACGTTGATACTTTAACGAAATAACTGACAAAATGATTTGTATACACATAAGAAAAGTCATCGGAACTAATTGGTGCCAAAGTGATTTATCGGTATTTTCAATTGCAACTACAGCCATTTCACCAAGCATAATGAATACGACTAAATCTAATACACTTAGCTCTCCAATTTCACGTTTACCCATAAGACGAAAAATAATTAATATGATGATATACAAAAGCATCGTCCGACCAATGATTGATACCCATTCCATTTCTACATCTCCTTTTTTACATATAGACTCCCCTATAAAAAATAAACTAGTCTAACTTCAGCAAAAAGAAAATATGCTTGTATTAAAAAGGGGGAATGTATAAATGGATGGAACGAAAAAATTATCAACTGCAATCGGCTTTGGTATCATTACCTTATTAATTCTGGCAACAATTATTAGCATGGTTATGGCTCTTTTATTAAAATTTACAGATATGAATGAAGGAACATTAGCCGTCACTATTTTTATACTTGCTCTTTTATCTATGCTTATATCCGGATTTACTGCCGGCAAAAAGGCACAAGGGAAAGGTTGGCTAGTAGGTTTCACAACAGGTCTTACATTCGCTATACTTGTTTTTCTAGTTAACTATTTAGGCTTCTCTCAAACTTTATCGAACTCACAGTTACTTTATCAATTAGCATTAATGGGGGCGAGTACACTCGGTGGTATTTTCGGGGTAAATATGTCAAAACAAAATAACTAAAAAAAGCCCTGCACATTTCATGCAGGGCCTTCCTCATTAGTTTTTCACAACTTCACGAATCGCATTGCGATCGAAAGTTAAGTGTGAACCACCAGATTTAATAACGATTTTCGTATCATCTACTGATTCGATTGTACCGTGTAAACCACCGATTGTTACGATAGCATCACCTTTTGATAACTCACTTTGCATTTGAGCAACTGCTTTTTGACGCTTTTGTTGCGGGCGAATTAATAAGAAATAGAAAATCGCAAACATCGCAACGATCATAACGATATTCATCATACCTGGATTCATCTTTGTTTCCTCCTTTTAAATTATGTATTAGAAGTTTTTAGCATTCGGTTTATTAAAGCCATACTGTTCAAAGAATTCTTCGCGGAAATCGCCAAGACGGTCTTCACGAATAGCTTGTCTCACCTGCTCCATTAAGTTTAACAGAAAATGAAGGTTGTGATAAGACGTTAAACGAATTCCGAACGTTTCATCACATTTCATTAAGTGACGAATGTACGCACGAGAGTAATTTTTACATGTATAGCAATCGCAATTTGGATCAAGCGGACCGAAGTCTCTTGCAAATTTCGCATTTTTTACAACTAGACGACCTTCACTTGTCATACATGTACCATTTCGAGCGATACGAGTTGGAAGTACACAGTCAAACATATCAATACCACGAATTGCACCGTCGATTAATGAGTCAGGAGAACCTACTCCCATTAAGTAACGTGGCTTATTATCTGGAAGAAGTGGTGTTGTAAACTCAAGTACACGGTTCATAATATCTTTTGGTTCCCCAACAGATAAACCACCTACAGCGTAACCAGGGAAGTCCATTGAAACAAGGTCTTTTGCACTTTGACGACGAAGCTCTTCGAACTCTCCACCTTGTACGATACCGAATAAACCTTGATCTTGTGGACGTTCATGCGCTTTTAAACAACGTTCTGCCCAGCGGCTTGTACGCTCTACAGACTTCTTCATATATTCAAAAGTAGCTGGGAATGGTGGACACTCATCAAATGCCATCATAATATCTGATCCTAATGCATTTTGAATTTCCATCGCTTTTTCTGGTGATAAGAATAATTTATCTCCATTCAAGTGATTACGGAAGTGAACACCTTCCTCTTCAATACGACGGAAGTCACTTAAACTGAATACTTGGAAACCACCCGAATCCGTTAAGATTGCACGATCCCAGTTCATAAATTTATGCAACCCGCCTGCTTCACGAATAATTTCGTGACCTGGGCGCAGCCATAAATGATACGTATTACTTAAAATAATGCCAGAATCCATTGCTTTTAATTCTTCTGGTGACATTGTTTTAACTGTTGCAAGTGTACCAACTGGCATGAATGTTGGTGTATCAAATGAACCGTGCGGCGTATGTACACGTCCTAAACGGGCACCTGTTTGTTTACAAGTTTTAATAAATTCATAACGAATTGCTGTCATAATTTACTCCTTTTATTTGTTTCCCATTTTAGCGTGAGATGCAACGAACATTGCATCACCAAAGCTAAAGAAACGATATTTTTCTTTTACTGCTTCATTATAAGCATGAAGTACATTATCTCTGTTTGCAAATGCACTTACAAGCATAATTAATGTCGATTTCGGTAAATGGAAGTTTGTAATTAAGCCATCAATTGCTTTAAATTCATAACCTGGGTACATGAAAATGTCTGTCCAGCCAGAAGCAGCACAAAGCTTGCCGTCATGATCTGTCGCAATTGTTTCTAACGTACGAGTTGAAGTCGTACCTACCGTAATAATACGTCCACCACTCTCTTTCACACGATTTAATAATGCCGCTGTCTCTTCAGACATATGGTAATACTCTGCGTGCATATGGTGTTCTTCAATCGTATCGGCAGAAACTGGTCTAAATGTTCCAAGTCCTACGTGAAGTGTAATGAAAGCTAACCCGACGCCTTTTTGTTTTAACTTCTCCAGTAACTCTTCTGTAAAGTGAAGTCCTGCAGTTGGCGCTGCTGCTGAGCCGATTTCTTTCGCATATACTGTTTGATAGCGATCGCGATCTTCTAGCGTCTCTTTAATATATGGAGGAAGTGGCATTTCCCCAAGTTCATCTAAAATTTCATAGAAGATGCCGTCATATGAAAATTCAAGCTGACGTCCCCCTTGATCTGCAGTCCCTGTACAAGTTGCTTTTAATTTCCCTTCGCCAAAAGAGATAACAGTTCCTTCTTTTACACGTTTCGCTGGCTTAACAAGCGTTTCCCACGTATCGCCTTCTTCTTGTTTTAAAAGAAGTACTTCAATGTGCGCGCCTGTATCTTCTTTCACACCATGCAAACGAGCAGGCATTACTTTCGTTTCATTTAAAACTAAGCAATCCCCCTCATGTAAGTAAGAAAGAATGTCCGTAAAATGTTTATGCTCAATATCGCCTGTTTCACGGTCTAACACCATTAATCTTGATGTTTCACGATCTTCTAACGGGACTTGCGCAATAAGTTCTTCTGGTAAATGAAAATCAAACAGATTTATATCCATAACTATATCCACCTATTTCTTATTTGAATCGATTTATTATATACATAATAAAAGATAATACAATACTTAACACAATACATGTAATGATAGGAAAATAAAAGGTAACGTTTCCTTTTTTCACAAAAATATCGCCTGGAAGTCTTCCAATGAACTTCCAAGCTAATCCGACAACAATGAGTAAGATACCTGCTGTAATAAGCAATTTTGGCATCTCCGTCATACTTTTGGCATCTCCATTCCGAAATGCTCATATGCAAGCGGCGTTACAATTCGGCCCCTTGGCGTTCGTTGTAAAAAGCCAATTTGTAATAAATACGGCTCATACACATCTTCAATCGTATGCGATTCTTCTCCGATCGTTGCCGAAACCGTTTCTAACCCGACTGGGCCACCACGGAATTTCTCAATAATACCAAGCAATAATTTATGATCGATATGATCTAGACCTAATTTATCTACTTGCAGTAGTTCTAACGCCATTTGTGTAATTTCCATTGTAACTGTTCCGTTACCACGAACTTGTGCGAAATCTCGTACACGTCGTAATAAACGATTCGCAATACGAGGTGTACCACGAGCACGTCTTGCAATTTCTAGTGCAGCTAACGAATCAATTTCAACTTCAAATACTTCTGCTGTACGTTCTACAATCTCAGACAACTGATCTACTGTATAGTACTCTAATCTTGAAAGTACACCGAAACGGTCACGAAGTGGTGCTGATAATGCCCCTGCACGTGTCGTCGCTCCAACTAATGTAAATGGAGGTAAATCTAAACGTACAGATCGTGCTGACGGTCCTTTCCCAATTACAATATCAAGGCAAAAATCTTCCATCGCAGGATAGAGCACTTCTTCAATCGATCTATGCAAACGATGAATTTCATCAATAAATAATACATCCCCCGGCTGAAGCGCTGTTAATACAGCTGCTAAATCTCCTGGTCTTTCAATTGCTGGACCTGAAGTTGTTCTAACATTAACGCCCATTTCATTTGCTATAATATTTGCAAGCGTCGTTTTACCAAGTCCTGGTGGTCCATATAGAAGCACATGATCTAACGTTTCTTCACGCATTTTCGCCGCTTCAATAAACACCTCTAAATTATGTTTCGCTTTATCTTGGCCAATATACTGACGGAGCGTCTGTGGCCGTAATGAATATTCTAAATCCGAATCTTCATATGCAGATTCCCCTGAAAGGAGACGTTCGTCCATTATACTCACCTCTTACCATTTAGTAAAAGACTAAGTGCCTTTTTAATATACTGATCCGTCGTTAATGATTCTTTTAATAACTCTGGTACAACGCGAGAAACTTCTCGTTCTGCGTATCCAAGTGCGCGCAGAGCTTCCAGTGCCTCATCAAGCTCAGCTGATGAACCTTTCTTCTCATCAAAACGTTCTGTATCTGAGAATAAATCAACAAATGCATCTGGTACGACGTCAGCTAGTTTTCCTTTTAAATCTAAAATCATTTGGCGTGCTGTTTTCTTTCCGACGCCCGGGAATTTCACTAAAAACTTCTCGTCTTCATGTTCAATCGCTTGAACGACCTGTCCTGTTTGACCAGAAGCTAAAATTGCAAGAGCGCCTTTTGGTCCAATGCCAGATACACCTAACAACTTTGTAAATAATAAACGCTCTTCACGTGTTTTAAACCCGTAAAGTGCCATAATATCTTCTCTCACATAATGATATGTAAAGACACGGATTTCTTGCTTACTTCTTTGAAATACATACGGATTTGGTGTGAAAATTTGATACCCAATTCCATTATGGTCAATTACGACATATTCCGGTCCTACATAGTCCACGTAACCTGTAACATATTCAAACAAAATGCGATCTCTCCCTCTTAAATCATGTATTCCATTTTAACATATTTAATGATAGAAAAGCGAGACTACCCCAACAAATGTTCTCTATTAGAAACTTCTGTTATTTTCCATTGACAGAAAGAGCGAAGCACCTTAATATACAGAAGTCGATAATGATTATCAATATTAATTAAAGGGGTTACATCAGGATGAAACAGAAGTTATTTATTTTATTTACTATTATGCTAGTCGTTCTTTCTATCGTTGGCTGTTCTTCTCAAAAAGAAGAAGCAAAAGCGAAAGAACAACCGAAAACAAAAGTTGTAAAACACGCTAAAGGCGAAGCTACAATTCCAGTAAATCCAAAGCGAATTGTTGACTTATCTGGATCAACAGAAGAATTATTACTTCTTGGACACAAACCTGTTGGTACGGCGAATACATATAAAGATAAAATCCAAAATCACTTAACAGAGAAATTAGATGGTGTAAAAGCAGTAGGTTGGTACTGGGCACCTAAAGTTGATTTAGAAGCTGTTACAGCTTTAAAACCAGACTTAATTATTTTAAATAATCGTCAATTGAAGATTTATGATCAATTAGAAAAAGTTGCACCGACAGTTGTTCTAGAAACAAACTTAGAAGACTGGCGTGGTAAGTTTAAAGAAGTAGGTAAACTATTTGACGAAGAAAAGAAAGCAGACAAATGGATTGCAGACTACGATAAAAAAGCAGACTCTTTATCTAAAAAGATTAAAGAAAAAACAAAAGATGAGAACTTTATGTTCGTCGCAGTTACACCACAAAACTTCCGTGTATACGGTAGCTTCGGATACGGTGACATCATCTTTAACGACTTAAAACTTCCAGCAACAAAAGGTACAGATTTAAAACAAACGATGGCACAAGTATCGCTAGAAGGTCTTGTTGCATTCCAACCTGATCAAATGTTCGTTGTAAACTTCGGCGGCGAAGCTGATAAAGTTTACGAAGACTACAAAAACAGTGCTGTTTGGAAAGACAACAAAGCAGTTAAAAATAATCACGTATACGAAGTATCGAATGAAATCTTCAATACGAAAGCATTCAATCCAATCGGAAAAGACATGCTAATCGATGAAATCGCAAAACAAATTTTAGATAAAAATAAATAAGAAAAAAGCAGCTCACCATGAGCTGCTTTTTTTCTTATTTTGCACTGCGTATTGCTTCATTTTTTCAATCGTCTTCACAAAACCTTCTTTTGATTTAATACGAATACCACGCTTTAATTTCGCACGCTCATAACTCTCCAGTTTTCTCATATCAATTTGAAAAAAGGAATGAATCGCATTATCACTTTTCGGTACACCATTGAAAATTTGTAATATCCCTTCCTCTGACACACCAAAATAACCGCTCGTCTTTAATAACGGAGAAATATCATCAACTTTCTTTTGTAATACAATTTGTACATCATCACGATCAACGAGCTGCCATTCTTTATATTGCTGTAAAAACTTTTCTAAGTCCGCTACTTTTTCTGTAAATATTTCCTCACTTACTTCTCCATCAACATACATTCGCTCTAATAAAATTGTAACTTCAGGCTCTTTTTCTGTTACTTCTGGTACTGGACCTTCCGCCTTCACATTCGTTTCATAAACGAAACAAAACATCATAACGAAAGCTTGCATCGCAATCAGTATCCATCTCATTTCCGTTCACCTCTTTTAGGAAAGATCAAACTTTCATTAGTAGTTTTTCCGGAAATGGGGGTTTTATCCCTAACTCATAGATTACTCTCATTAAGACTTATAGAGTGCAATGATTTCTACCTATTTCGAAACGTATTGATTACGTGAAAACTTTTTTATACCTTTATTTGATTGTACCGTTGCTATATAAACCCCAATTAATACGATTATCATCCCAACTATTTGTTGCCACGTAACAGCTGCTCCATACAATACAACTGATATACCAGTAGCCACAATAGGAGTTAGATTTAAATACATACTAGCTTTGCTTGCACCTAGTTCTTCAACCCCTTTATTAAACACGATATATCCAACTAACGTCCCGCATACGACCATATACAACATTTCTATCCATCCCTGTAAAGAGAGCGTTGCAACCTTTCCCCACCCATCTTCATATAGAGAAAGGCCTGCTAAAAACACAGTACCCAATACCGTCATACTCATTGTTGTTAACAAAGGGGAGACACCACTCATAACCTTTTTTCCTGTTAAGCTATATAAAACCCCACAGGTTAAAGCAGCTATAAATAAAAGATCTCCCTTATTAAATGACAAAGACATAAGTATATTCATTGAACCACCCGTAATAACCACTATTACACCGACAAGGGACAAAGTTAAACTTATTCCGACTTTTATACTCCAAGACTCTTTAAAAAACAATATTGCTCCCAATGTTACAAAAACGGGCATTGTAGCAATAATAAGTGAGCCGTTCAGAGTGGAAGTATAGTGAAGTCCCATAAAGAAAAAAACATTGTAGCCAAAAATACCTGTTAACGATACAAATAACAGCCCTTTCCAATTCTTTAATAACAAACTTGTATTCCACTCAGATTTCATAAACACGATGCCTATTAAAATACAACCTGCTAAACCAAAACGAATTGTTGCCGCAGTAATAGGTGGAATTTCAGTAATAACATGCTCTGCTGTTGCAAAAGATCCACCCCAAAATAACGGAACAAGCAACATAATGAAATACATACTATTTATTCTGTTCATTTTTATTACCCCTTTCACGTAAACAGGTTTAAAAGTTTAAACTCATTTACGTGTTAGTTAAAAAAATTAATAATTTGATTCTATTGCTTGAAGTAAATCCTTCACCTGTTTTAAAAATTCTCCAGCTATTATAGAATAAAAAATTTCTTTTCCATTGCGATCCGCTACAATTAGTTCTGCTTGTTTTAAAATTTTCAAATGATGCGAAACAGCTGGTCTAGAAATCCCCATTTTATCTGTTATTTCTGTTACATTCATCCGTTTGTTTTCTAATAACAGCATAATAATTTGCTGACGATTCTCATCTCCTAACGCCTGAAATATAGGTGTTACAACCTGAAATTTCTCTAATACAACTTCTGTATTTCTACATTCAAAGTTCTCCATATACTATTCATCCCAACCTTTTATATCTAAAAAACTTGTAATATATTACCATTAAATAGTAACTCTTTCACATACACTTGTAAATAACTTTATTTTCCGACTTTTATTCCAATAAAAAAGGGAAGCTTGGATTCCTCCATTCTTCCCATTACATTCATATAAAAATGAAAGACGCCTGCAAAGCAGGCGTCTTGATGCGTTTACGGCGAGAGACCAGGCGACCACATTCGCGTGTTTAGCACTTAAGCATATCTCTCGTCTTACGTAAATTAGCTCATCGCTTTGCTAATATAACATTAATAAAGTATAAGTGCAACATGTTTATAAAAATATTTTATTTCCTCTTCCATCAAAAAAAATTATATGTAAATTATAAATTGATAAATGTAATATATATGTTACAATTAATATAACAGCGAAATCATAATAAAACAGGAGATAGATATTATGAAAAAAATTAAGGATGAACGTCTCATTCTGCAAACGTTAAAAAACATTCGAATTGCTTTTCTTTTTCAATCACTTGGTATAATTGGCATTTTAGGCTATATCGGATTCACTGAAGGAATAGATCAAATTACGAAATCTCCATTATGGCTATTATTTATCCTTACAAGTATCGTACTTAGTTATTTACAGTTAAGCGTTTCTATCGATGTAGAAGAAAGTGAAAAGGAGATAAAGTTAACTCCTTATTACAAAATTATTTTACGCTCTCTTATTATAGGAATCGTTATGGCTATTATTTATATCATTTTTAGTCCAGAAAGACCTTTATTTGAAGCCATTTTAACAGGTGGTATTCTCTTCATTTGCTTTTTAGGTTCTTATTCCATTAGTTATTTTATTAAAAAGCGTCGTTTACACGATAACGATGAATAAAGAGGAAGGGCTCCCCCTTCCTCTTTTGTTTTGCTATCGCACAGTACCTGTCAAACCGTAACGAATATCTCGGAACATATTTGTTATGTCACGATTAAAATCGTTTGTAACTGTACCGTTACGTAGTCGTGTACTCATTGCATCAACACGAGTAAACATGTCATTTCTTACAGAAACATATACGTTTCTGTTTCCAACTTCATTTACAACCGCTTGACGAACTTCATTTGCAAGCGCTGTTTCATTCGATACTGGATTACGTGGTTTCACCGCAATCGCTACATCGTTTCCATATACAACTGTAGACACACGGTCTACGTTATTCATACGTTTCACACGATTTGTAATTCTTTCTGCTGTTTTACCATCATTGTTAATGTATGAATTGTTCATTGTAATATTACGTGTTGGATGCGGATTTGCAATTTGACCGTTGTAATTTACATCACGGTAATAATTGTTATATCCTGTATCGTTACGACCATTTCTATATGTTACATAATCTGTATAACGATCATTACGCGTTACATTATCACGATACTGATGTGTATCATTATAAGATGTACGCTCGTAATTGTAGTTACGTCCATCCATTGCATTGTTATCTTTTGGTGTACCACATGCAGCTAACGCACTGGTAACTAACAAAGAAGCAGCAATCACTTTTACTTTCGTATTCAATACAAAAACCCCCTCTGTTAGAATGAACTTCTCTTCTGAAAAGCTCCCTCTTATGATGAGTAAAGGAGAAGGTTTTTACACTGTTAATATTTCACTGGGGATTTTCTAACATTTGATGTAAATCTTCCATTTTCAGAACGACTCTACATACAAAAAAGGTGGGAATTATCCCACCTTTTTTAAACTTCTTCTTCATCCTCTTCTTCTGGAACCGGCTCACCAAATACATTTGGTGGATCTGGTTGATAATACATCGTTCCTGGCTGTGGTGCATATGCCGATTGAGTTGGTTGATAATATAAAGGGTTCGCATATTGCGGACCGCCTGGTTGCGGACTATATAACCTACTCTCTCCTCCGCATCCACAATCTTCCTCACCTTGCACGAGCGGCGGCATATTATTATCCATTGGCATCATATTTGGATTTGGCATAGACGTATATTGCGGTCCAAACGGTGCTCCTTGCTGATATGGCATTTGATATGGATTTGGTGGCATCATAGGCTGTTGGTATGGCATTTGATATGGCATCATATTCGGTGGTTGATTGTTATCCATGATTGGCATCATGTTCGGCATTTGATTATTATCCATGATTGGCATCATATTTGGCATTTGATTGTTATCCATGATTGGCATCATATTTGGCATTTGATTGTTATCCATGATTGGCATCATATTTGGCATTTGATTGTTATCCATGATCGGCATCATATTTGGCATTTGATTGTTATCCATGATTGGCATCATATTCGGCATTTGATTATTATCCATTATCGGCATCATATTCGGCATTTGATTATTATCCATTATCGGCATCATATTCGGCATTTGATTATTATCCATTATCGGCATCATATTTGGCATTTGGTTGTTATCCATGATTGGCATCATGTTTGGTATTGGGTTATTATCCATAATTGGCATGATGTTTGGTGGTTGATTGTTATCCATGATTGGCATGATATTTGGTGGTTGATTGTTATCCATGATTGGCATAATATTCGGTGGTTGGATATTGTCCATGATTGGCATGATATTTGGTACTTGAATATTTGGCGGTATGACTTGTGGAATAACTACATTTTCTTTCGATACATTTGGTGACACTATGTTTCCTACATTTTCTTTCTTCACTTGTGGTGACACGATATTCCCTACATTTTCTTTCTTCACTTGTGGTGACACGATATTCCCTACATTTTCTTTCTTCACTTGCGGCGATACGATATTCCCTACATTTTCTTTCTTTACTTGCGGTGACACGATATTTCCTACGTTCTCTTTCTTTACTTGCGGTGACACGATATTTCCTACATTTTCTTTCTTCACTTGCGGTGACACGATATTTCCTACGTTTTCTTTCTTCACTTGTGGCGACACGATATTATCTTTTTTCGTTTTCGGAGAAATGATGTTATTAGGTTTCATTTTAGTAATTTGAGGAGCAATTAACTCGCTTCCTTTTTTAATTACATCTGAAATTTTATACTCTTTTTTCGCTTTGATTGGTGGTTGCGGAGGCTGTGGTAACACATTTACCGAAAACTTTGTGTTTTCTTTTTCTGCTGGTTTTTGTTTTTCTATAACAGGTGGTTTTTGAATAACAGACGGTTTTTCAACTGGTTTTTCTATTTGAATTGGCTTTTCTTTTTGCACTTCTTTTTGTGGCTTTACCTGTACCTCTTTTTGCGGTTTCACTTGCATTTCCTTCTGTGGTTTTACTTGAACTTCTTTTTGTGGTTTCACTTGCACTTCTTTTTGTGTTTGTTGCATAGCAGGTTGCTGTGTAATTGGCGCTGATTGATACGTAACTTCTTCCTCATCTTCTATTCCAAGCGGAGTTGGCGTTGATGCAAACTCTTTTTGTTGCACTTCTTTTACGTATTGCTTCGGAGGCGCTGAACCTGCCCCAGCATGTTGTTTTACGTGAACGCTGTTTGATGGTACTTTAATTTTCATACCTGGCATGATTAAATCGGGATTACTAAGTTGTGTATTTGTATTTTTCAACGTATCAAAATCCACTCCGTACTTTTTCGCAATTTTCCAAAGGGTATCCCCTTTTTGCACGATATGAATTTTCAAATTTTCCCCCTCCTGTACAACTTATCTATAAGTAACAAATCTCATGAAGTAACCCTTTCTAAATAACGTTAACTTCTTTTCACTTGTATCACTTCTTCGATTTTCAATATCATTAGAAGTGGAATAAGCATAAGAAAATCGCAATGATTTCTTCACAACAATGTATGCCCATTTCATTCTCGTTATGATTATATGTACGAAAAAAAGCAACGGAAACCCCGCTGCTTTATACACGCTCTAACATACGATTTAATGCAAGAACCGCTTCTTCGGTCACTTGTTTATCTACGCTAATAACGTTAATCCCTTCTCCTCTTTCTACCGTTTCAAGCACCCATAATAAGTGCGGCAGATCAATTCGGTTCATCGTTAAACACGGACACATAAATGGATTAAGTGAAACAATTTCTTTATCTGGATGTTGCTGAATAATTCGATTCACTAAATTCATCTCTGTACCAATTGCCCATTTACTTCCAGGTGGCGCTGCTTCAATCATATCAATAATATATTTCGTTGATCCTGCGTAATCCGAAGCATCAACAACCTCATAACAGCATTCTGGATGTACAATAATATTCATATCCGGATGATTCTTCCGTACATTCTCAATGTTTTTCACCGTAAAGTTTTGATGAACCGAACAATGCCCTTTCCATAAAATCACTTGAATTTCTTCTATATCTCCATCGTACTCTAATGAATCTGTATGCGGGTCCCATACTGCCATTTTATCTAACGGGATACCTAAATCGTATGCTGTATTTCTTCCTAAATGTTGATCCGGTAAAAAGACAAGACGCTCTTTTTGTGTAAACGCCCAAGATACCATTTGTTTTGCATTAGAAGAAGTTACTGTCGCTCCGCCATTACGACCGCAAAACGCTTTAATTGCAGCTGTAGAGTTAACATACGTTAACGGAATCATCGTATCTCCAAATAACTTCGTGAGCCCTTTCCACGCTCTTTCTGTCTGTTCAATATCTGCCATATCTGCCATCGAACAGCCTGCACGCATATCTGGCAAAATAACGATTTGATCGTCTGTCGTTAACATATCTGCTGTTTCTGCCATAAAGTGTACGCCGCAAAATACAATATATTTCGCTTCTTTATTGCTCGCTGCAACTTGCGCAAGCTGAAGTGAATCTCCTGCTGCATCAGAAAATTGTACCACTTCATCTTTTTGGTAATGATGTCCTGGAATAAATAGTGTTTTCCCCATTTTTTCTTTAATTTCACGAACACGCTTTTCCATATCTTCTGTTGACATCGTGTAATAACGCTCTGGTAACATCGTTTCAATCGGTTGTACTTTTTCTAAAATACTCATATCCCTTTCTCCCCCTCTAAGCCACTTTCCTTACGCCTCAATATTGAAACTAATATCAAGTGCTTTCACTGAATGTGTTAACGCTCCAAGTGAAATATAATCTACCCCTGTTTTTCCGTATTTCGATAAATCTTCAATTGTAATGCCTCCTGATGCTTCCGTAACGATGGCACTTGGTACAATCTTTGAAAACTCCCGAATCTCATCTGGCGTACGATTATCAAACATAATGATATCCGCACCAGCAGCTACAGCTTCTCTCACTTGTTCCTCTGTTTCTGTTTCCACTTCTACTTTCACCATATGTCCTAATTTTTCTTTCACCGATGTAACAGCTTTCGTAATAGAACCAGCAAAAGCAATATGATTGTCTTTAATCATGACACCATCATATAAACCGAAACGGTGATTAAATCCGCCTCCGCACACGACTGCATACTTATCAAACATACGTAGCCCTGGCATCGTTTTTCGCGTATCACAAATACGTGTATGGCCGCTATCTAAAGCAAGCACAGCTTTATGTGTCATCGTAGCTATCCCGCTCATACGCTGGATAACGTTTAATATAACGCGCTCTGCCGTTAATAAAGAAGCAATTGGTCCTTGCGCAGTTGCTATTATTTCGCCCTTTTCTACAAGATCTCCATCTTTTTTATGAAGCTCCACTTCAATTCTTTCATCAATTAGTTTAAATCCTTCTTCAATTACTAAACGCCCTGCAAAGACCCCTGTATCCTTCGCAAGAAACGTTCCTTTTGAAAGTAAATTGTCTGGAAAAATAAGCTGAGATGTTACATCTCGTTCTCCTATATCTTCTAGAAAAAATCGATTTAATGCTTCTTTAACCTTTATCGTGTTCATAAAGCCCCTCTTCCCTTCATCACACAAGTTGTAGTTTTCTTTTCACTCGAACAATCTCTTTTTTTACTCTATTTCTATCCGGATAATCACTTCGATAATGACCACCAATGCTTTCTTCTCTTTGCAAAGCTGATACGACTATAAGCTCACAGACTGTTAACATATTAATGAGCGTTATCTCTTCATTTGTAAGTGCCTCATGTTGTAAGATCATATTTCGAACACCGTACTTACTAAGCCATCTCTTTGCAGAAGATAAACTTTGCTCTGTTCGCACAATCCCAACATATTTCATCATGCATTCTTTTATTTCTTCCTTCGCCGGCAAATGATTCAAAACGATAAACTTCTTTTCCTTCTCAGCTAGGGTGTTCAATCTGTCTTTTGCCGCTTTCGTTAAAATATGTTGTCCTATTCTTTTTCCAAACACAAGACCTTCTAATAATGAATTACTTGCTAACCTATTTGCACCGTGAACGCCATTACAAGCTACTTCACCGACCGCATATAAATTTGGAATGGACGTCTCTCCATCACAGTTCGTTTTCACGCCACCCATATGAAAATGAGCACCGGGTACGACCGGAATGCGTTTTTCATTTATATCGACACCATTCTTTTTACACAATGATGCTACAGTCGGAAAACGTTCTTCGAAATTTTGGATAGACTCGATATTTACATACACCTTTTCACCCGCCAAAAGCTGCTCATGAATCGCTCTTGCTACTACATCGCGCGGCGCGAGATCGTGATCAGGGTGTATATCCATCATAAAACGCTGCCCTTTTCCATTTATAAGGACAGCTCCTTCACCACGGACAGCTTCAGAGACGAGGCCGCAGCATCTCCCGTTTGCATATAACATTGTTGGATGAAATTGTACAAACTCTAAATCCACGAGCTCCCCGCCTGCGCGGTATACCATCGCAAGTCCATCACCCGTAATTGTCTTATCGTTAGAAGTAAAGGCGTATAAACCGCCAATCCCACCTGTTGCTAACACCGTATAATCTGCAACGTAACGCTTCAACTTCCCTTCACTAGTTCTTGTTAAAACTCCAACACATTTATCATTTTCTATAATAAAATCGAGCACCATTTCCTGTTCCACTACCGTAACGTGCGGAGCTACTTCTTGAATGAAATGCTCTAATAAATTCTTTCCTGTTGCATCGCCACCTGCATGTAAAATACGGCGCTTTCGATGTGCGCCTTCTTTTCCAAGATGAGGACCCGTTTCATCTCCATCAAATTCCATTCCACTTTCGATGAGATGATTCATTTCTTTCGGCCCTTCCTCGACTAAATAACGGACCACATCTTCATTGTTATAATGACATCCTGCTACTAACGTATCTTCAAAATGATCATTTGGATTGTCATATGTAGCAACCGCTGCTGCAATTCCACCTTGCGCTAAATATGTATTATTATTACGATTCGTTCCCTTTGTGATAATAATCACATTCTTTTCGTGACAAATCTCTTTCGCAACACGAAGTGCCGCAACGCCACTTCCAATAATTAAGACATCTGCACTTGGCATAATTGTTGCCTCCTACTTTACACTTTTCAACTGTCTTGACACCTATATTTACATAGTTTTAAAATAATGACAAGAGTTTTTTTATAATTCTTATTTTCACTACCATTAAAAAATACAAGAAATGTAACTCTTACTAGGGAGAGGAACTTACATGATGATATATCTTGACTATGCAGCTACTACACCTATGAGTGAAGAGGCGTTACAAACATATATGAAAGCAGCATCGCAATACTTCGGAAATGAACAAAGTTTACATGATATTGGAGGAACAGCTTCTTCTTTACTACAAGTTTGCAGAAAAACATTTGCTGACATGATTGGCGGAAAGGAACAAGGGGTATTCTTCACGAGCGGTGGTTCGGAATCCAACTACCTTGCGATTCAATCCCTTTTAAAGGCTAGAAGCGAGAAACATATTATTACAACACCTATGGAGCACGCATCCATTCGAAGTTATTTTCAATCCTTACAATCAGAAGGGTATACAATTACTGAAATTCCTGTTGATGAAGGCGGGCTCATTCATTTAGATGATTTAGAAACAGCTATTACAGAAAATACTGTTCTAGCAAGCATACAGCACGGAAATTCTGAAATTGGAACCGTTCAAAACATCGCAGAAATCGGAGCACTTTTAAAAAAATATAACGTTTTATTTCATTCAGATTGTGTGCAAACATTTGGTAAACTTCCTATCAATGTTTTTGAGATGGGAATTGATAGTCTTTCTGTTTCAGCACATAAAATATACGGACCAAAGGGTGTTGGTGCTTGCTATATAAATCCGCAAGTTCGCTGGACACAAATATTTCCGGGAACTTCTCACGAAAAAGGGTTTCGCCCAGGTACAGTAAACGTTCCTGGCATCGCATCTTTTTTAACAGCTTCTGAGAATATATTAAAAAATCAACAGGAAGAAAACTTACGTTTTAAAGAGTTACGATCCTACTTTTTAGAGCGATTACAAACACTTCCTCTAGAAATTCAAGTGGAAGGTCATTCTACTTCTTGTTTACCACATATTATTGGGGTTACAATAAAAGAAATAGAAGGTCAATATACAATGCTAGAATGTAATCGCCATGGTATTGCCATTTCCACCGGAAGTGCTTGCCAAGTCGGTAAACAAGAACCTTCGAAAACAATGCTTGCAATTGGAAAAACGTATGAAGAGGCGAAACAATATGTCCGCTTCTCTTTCGGGCAACAAACAACGAAAGATCAAATTGATACTACTATTCATGCACTACACACAATTGGAAATCAATTTTATAGAGGTGTTAAATCATAATGAAACAAAATGAACAAAAAAAGATTTTAGGCGAAGAAAGACGACAGCTTATCCTTCAGTGGCTTCTTGCTGCAAATGAACCGTTATCTGGGAATGAACTATCGAAAAAAACAAACGTAAGTCGACAAGTGATCGTGCAAGATATTTCCTTACTCAAAGCACGAAACGAACCGATTATTGCAACTGCTCAAGGATATTTATATTTAAAACCACAAGAGAAACAACAAGCTTTCGAACGCGTAATCGTATGCCAACATAAACCAGCGGAAGTACGTCAGGAACTTACAATGCTTGTTGACCACGGCGTTACGATTAAAGATGTAAAAGTTGAGCATCCTGTATACGGTGACTTAACAGCATCCATCATGGTAAGTAATCGCTTTGATGTAGAGCAATATTTACAAAAAATCGAAAACACAAATGCTTCCTATCTTTCGCAACTAACAGATGGTATTCACTTACATACAATTGAAGCAGATTCTAAAGAAAAGCTAGACGCTGCTTGTGAGGCGCTAGATAAAGCAGGATTTCTCGTTTATTAATTCATGCAAAGCACAGAGTTTTTATCATTCTCTGTGCTTTTTTAGTGCTATAATATTGTAATCAATCGTAAAGGAGATCACATATGGGAATTGAACTCGTTCACTTTAGCATTGGCAAACCGAAACAAATGAAATATGGCGAAGATAAAGAAATGATAACAGGTATATGTAAAGATTCTACAGAAGAAGCTTTTCTCTCAAAAGATGGCTTCCTTGGTGATGACGTAGCAGATTTAAAACATCACGGTGGGCCTGATCGCGCCGTTTGTGTATACCCACATGAGCATTACGCACTATGGGAAGAGGAATTTCAAACAACGCTTCCAGCTTCCACATTTGGCGAAAACATTACCGTAACAAATATGTTAGAGCGTGATGTTTGCATCGGAGATACATATCAACTAGGTGAAGCAATCATTCAAGTGACGCAAGCCCGCGTACCTTGTAGCACAATTTCAAAACGTCTTGGCATCCCTGGCATTTTGCCGCGCATCGTAGCAACTGGATTTACTGGCTACTTATGCCGTGTTCTTCAAGAAGGTACTGTACGTAAAGATTCAAAAATTACATTACTAGAACGTCAACCGAGCAATGTATCTGTTTTATTCTCTAACGAAATTTATTTTCATAATAGAAAAGATAAAGATGGCATTGAAAGGATTCTTGCTGTTCCAGAACTAGCTGATATTTGGCGTGGTCAGTTAGAAGATCGTCTTGCGAAGTTAAAATAAAGAATCCCACCATTTATAGGTGGGATTTTATTTATCTATCAGACGGTATAACCTAACTCCCCCTTACAACCAATAAGAAGAATAACTCCCCAGCACAGTAACAGAAAAACCGAGTGCTTCAAGTTCCATCGTTACGCCTGGCAATAATACATCATCGTATGCTTTATCGACATCGATTAAGAAAAAGTAATTTCCAAGACCTGTTTTCATCGGGCGAGATTCAATTTTTGATAGATTTAATTTTCTCCATGCGAAAGCTGATAACACTTGGTATAGTGCCCCTGCATAATCAGCAGGTAACGTTATCATAAGCGTCGTTTTCTCTCCGCGGTTTTCTCCGTTATTTGGGAGTACCGCTTTCTTTTTCTTATGGAGCACGAGGAAGCGTGTATGATTATTTTTATGTGTATGAATACTACGTCTTACAATCGTTAATCCGTATTTTTCTGCAGCTGCTTCATTTGCAATAGCAGCGATTTTTTCTTCAGGATGTTCTTTCACATATTGCGCAGCAGCACTTGTTGATGTCATATCTCGGACAGTGACCCCTTTTAATTCTTCATTTAAGAACTTATGACATTGCGCAATAGCGTGCGGATGAGAATGCACTGCATATACTTCTTCCCACACTTTTGCATACTGCGGATGTACAAGTAAATGTTGCTGAATAGGTACTGTAATTTCTCCTACAATAGAAAGTGGTTGCTCATGCACAAGATAATCAACCGTTATATTCACTGAACCTTCTATAGCATTTTCTAACGGTACAACTGCGAAGTCTACATTTTCATCTGCAGCTGCATCTATACAATCTGGAATCGTGCGATACGGTACATGCTCTGCTTCCGGAAAAAAACGACTCACCGCCATATTTGTAAATGTTGCTTCTGGTCCTAAATATCCTACTCGAATCATCGTCTTTTCCCCTCTTTTTCGTTTTCTTACTGTTATACCATACTTTTTTATATTCTTCTATGTAAATTTCGAATATTAAAAAAAGACTAGCATTTGCTAGTCTAAATGTTTCCTATATTCTCTTTGAGCGAAAAAGAAATACATGATGCATGCAGCGATATAAAATAGAATAAACAAGCCTACTTTTCTTAATGAGCCATCCATAAAGAGCGTATTATGAAACGTATATAACGCAACTGCACTATGCATACTCCCTACTATAATTGGCGCAAAAAATAGCATACACAATTGCCAGCGAGAAATCTTCCATACTTCTTCCTTCGTCATTCCCAGTTTAGAGAGTGCCCCGTACTGCTTTCTATCCGATGAAATATTATGAAACCATTTAAAATATACGATACTACATGATGTAAGGAAAAATAATATACTAATGAATGAGCCTATAAATAGAGTAATATTGCCGAACTCTTTCATATTCACATATAACTCCATATTACTTCGAAATGCGTTATTATCATCTTGTTTCATATGTTTCCGTAAATCTTCATTTAATTTTTTCGTATTTTCGATATTTGATAATGTGTATCCTCGATACATCATTTTTTCAGAATCAGGAATCTTATTTGCTATACTGTCAAAATCTTCATCATTCATAACGAAAAACAAACCGTTAATGTGCGCGAGATGATAATTAAATTGCGCCCCTTCTTTCTGACCGTTAAATACGAATTGATACGTTTGATTCATTACTTGTAATTGAATCTCTGTTTGATTATATACATTCGGATACTTACTTTTATTATAATAAACAAGTGTAACTGTTCCTTTTTTCGGATGATACGTTTTCTGTTTTTGTTTTCTTGCCTCCTGATTGTATTCACTTTCTTTAATGAGTGGCGCTACTTCTGTTTCTCCTTTATTGGACTGAAAAGATGCATACACTCCAACAAAACTCATAGTTTGAAAATCATCATACCCATATTGGTGCAATAATTTTTCAACCGTACCTTCCTCAAAGACTTCATGGGTAGAAATACCTTTTTCTATGTATGAAAATGAGTGTGCGCCCCCATCCCGCCACATATCTTGCATGCTAGAAAAATATAAGAACACCGTACCTGTTGCCGTAACTACAAATGTCGTTGCCATAGAAAGCATAAAGAAAAAGCGACCATTTTCCTTCATTCGATGTGACAATTGATTCACTATAAATAAATACGGATATGTATACATAATCTTTTTATTTCGTTTTATCATTTCTAATATTTGAGCAGTTCCGTGTGTAAAAGAAAAATACGTTCCGAAAAAGACAAGTATAGACACAGGGAAAAAATAGAATGCTATCGTTGGCATCGTCGCCTGTAACGCTAACGTATACCCTATCCCTAAACAAATAAAACCGAATATACAAAGCCACATTGATGGTTTCTTCTCTTTTTTATCAGTTCGAAATTCTTTCAATAACCGAATGATTTTTATATTCCATATACGTAAAGCACTGATAAAAGATAACAGAATAAAAACAACCATATATGTAATAAACGTTACCCCAATCGCTTTCACGTCAAATATGACAGGGAGTTCTTTTGGAAGACGCATTAGCATGCTAAACACCATAAAAAAGAGTTTCAAAAAGATCATGCCAATCCCTATACCGAAAATATTAGCAAATACCCCGATCAATATTTGCTCGGTCATAATCACTCCTATTACGTTAGATTTCGTTGCTCCCATTAACATATATAATCCTAATTCTTTCTTACGTGCCTCTATGAAAATAGAAGTAGCATACAAAATAAATATGACGAAAAAAGAAATGATTATAACATTACATATGATAAGTCCCCAGCGTACGTTTTGATACCACATCGTCTCCTGCATATACGGATGTACAATGACAGACATATATGCAAAAGACGCAAATATTGCGAAACAACTACTTAAGAAAAACACTTTATAATTACGCCAATTTCCTTTTATATTTTGTAGCGCTAGTTGCCGAATGTTCATCTATCGTCCTCCTATAACTTACTACATAGGCAAAAAGCTAGAGGTTTCTCTAGCTTTGCACGTGTTTCAAATATCCTCTTTGTGCAATCATAAAGTAAATCGCAGAAGCTACAATGTATGCCCCAATTACAATCGCACCTGATTTCCATAAATCGAGATAAAGCATTTTCCCTAACGTATGAAGAGCAAATCCACTATGAATGGCACCGATTAAAATTGGGATAAAGAAGATAACACCCATTTGTCGAATTGCAATTTTACGTATTTCTTTATCTGTCATACCGATTCTCTTTAACGACTTAAATTGAATACGATCTTGTTCTTTATCGTTAAACCATTTAAAGTATGTCATACTACAAGCGAAGAAGAAGAACAGTACAGCTACAAAGAAACCGATGAACATTGTAATTGCTCCACCTTCTCTTATATCTTTATAAGCAAACACTGAGTTTCTCAATTCACCTTGCTTTTCTGGTGCAATTTCCTTTTTCAAATCTAACACAAGATCTTCGGTACTTTTCCAATCTTCTATATAATAACCGTAATATTTCGTCTTTTCTTCATCTGGTACGAGCTTTGCGTATTTCTCAAAATCTTGATCATTCACAATGAGATATTCACTATCATTAAAAACAGAAAATGAAGTTGGCTCATTTAATTGAACAGACTGCATTTGCCCATTCACTTTAAATTCATATGGTTTCGCAAGATCTATCTTCATCATATCTTTCGCCATATCCATTATGACCATCGTTGCACTACCTGGTGCATTATGAACTTCTCTAACTTGCTCTCTCTTTTGTTTACGTACTTCAGCGTTATATTCTTTTTCTGAAACAATCGCCATTGGTACTTCATGTTCACCGTTAAACATCGTGATTTTTTGAGTTCCAGGGAGTTTTACGTACGTTACTTCTCGCGCTTCTTCAAATCCGTGTTTTTTTATTAATTCTTTTGTTTTTCCTTCTTTTATGACATTATGCGTATTTATTCCTTTTTCCTCATACGAAATAGCATGCGGGGTACTAGTTACTGCCTTATAACTCATATCCTCAAAGAATACGTATAGTGTACCAACTGCTGAAGATACAACGGCCGTAATGATAGAAATTACAAATAGAAAACGAGCATTATCTTTCATTTTATAAATAAGATTGCTAAGTACGAACATATTTGGGTATGTATAAAAAGATTTTTTTCGTTTTTGTAACGCCTTCAATACGACTGTACTACCTTGCGTAAACAGTAAATAAGTTCCTCCTATCGTCAGCCCTACAATCGGTAAAAACAGCATGATAAAATTCATAAATGTCACTTGGAAGCTAAGTACATATGCAACAATAATACATCCTATCCCCGCTACACATAACGATGTAAATGCAAAAGGTTCTACTTTTTGTTTTCTTGCTTCTCTTAATAAATCAATAATTTGCAAGCGTCCTACTGTCCAAACGCTAAACAATGATAAGATTAAAAATAGAATAAAGTATACACCCGCTGTAATCAAAACTGCTTTACTATTCCATACGAGTGGAAGTGTTTTATCTATTTTCAATATTACACTTAATGCTTGGAAAAATAATTTCGAACAAAGCATACCAAGCCCAATACCTACTACAATTGCAATACTACCTAACATAAGCTGTTCTAATATAATCATTCGGCCAAGTTGAGACTTCGTTCCGCCTATTAATGTTAGTAGACCAAACTCTTTTTTCCTTGCTCGTAAAAATGTCGAATTTGCATATAAAATAAAGAGTGCTGAGAAGATAACTACAATATAATTCATTGATTCTAGCCCTTTTGAGATCATATCCCTCATACTAATATTACCGCTTACGACATCTGGATGATAAATGAAGGAAGCATACATGAAAAATACTACGATTGATAAACAACTACTAATAAGAAAGGCTTTATAATTACGCCAATTTCCTTTTACGTTATTAAGCGCGAGCTGGCGAAAGTTCATGATATTCTCCTCCTAGCATCGCAAGTACGTCCAGAATTTCTTGGAAAAAGGCTTGTTTCGTTCTTCCTTTATGTATTTCTGAGAAAATTTCTCCGTCGCGAATGAATAGAATACGTTCGCAATAACTCGCCGCTACCGGATCATGCGTAACCATTGCAATTGTTACTTTCTTTTGTTCATGTAAGTCTTGCAACGCGCTCATTAATGATTTTGCTGACTTCGAATCTAAGTTTCCAGTTGGTTCATCCGCTAAAATTAACGTAGGCTCATGAATAATTGCTCTCGCTGCTGCTGCACGTTGTTGTTGTCCGCCTGATACTTCATATACTTTTTTATTTAAAATTTCTTCGATATTTAAAAACTTTGCAATCTCAAGCACCTTTGCATCGATTTCATTTACAGATTTCTTCGCCATGACAAGTGGTAAAATGATATTTTCTTTAATCGATAACGTATCAAGTAAGTTAAAATCTTGGAAAATGAACCCTAAATGTGTACGGCGAAACTCCGCTAATTTTGCAGCACGCATTTGATTAATTTCTTCGCCATTTACAAGCACATGACCTGAAGTTTGCTTATCGATTGTTGCTAATAAATTTAAAAGCGTTGTTTTCCCGCTTCCTGAAGGACCCATAATCCCTACAAATTCACCTTCTTCTATTTTAAAATTTATATCATTTAAAGCAGTCGTCGCTACTGAACCTTTTGATTGGTACACCTTCGTTAATCCTTTTACTTCAAGAACACTCATTTCTAATCCCCCTATGTGTTTTCTTCTTACATTTACTATAAGAAAAATAAGAAATAGAAACGAGTGATTTCCCTTACAAAACGTTTTGTTATCTTACAGTTTTGTCATTTTTCTCATTAATGTATGATATTCTTCATCTTTTGCAAATTGGAACGTGAATGTTGTCCCTTCCCCTTCAATCGATTGTGCATAAATACCGTGATGTAAATTATCACAAATTTCCTTTGTAATATGTAGACCCATCCCAGTCGCTTCTCTCGTTTTACGGCCATTTATTCCTGTAAAGAACGGATCAAATACTCGCTTTATATCTTGCTCTGGAATACCAATTCCATTGTCTTTAATATGTAGTAACACCTTTTGATCTTTCTCTTCAATTTGAAATTGAATTTCCTTTTTCTCTACTTCTGAAATTTTCGTATACTTAATTGCATTTACAACAATTTGCCCTATAGCAATACTCAGCCATTTTCTATCAGATGCAACCATACAAGTATCTTCATCAAACATTACTTTCGGAAATACAGACGATTGAATGAACGACTTTCTATTTTCATTAATAATACCTCGAATAATATCTACTACATTTACTACTTCTACTTTATAATCTTTCGCAAATTGCTCTAACCTTGCCATATGTAACGCTAAATCTAAACCATTTAGTATGCGGTTATTTTCTTCACGAATACTTTCAACTGTTGCCCTTGCTTCACGATGCTCTTTACCAAACTTCTGTAATAGTAATTCTATAACCGATACTGGTGTTTTCATTTGATGAATCCACTGGTTCATAAATATCATTTGCTGTTGTTCTTTCGCATGTTGTTTATGAATTTCATTCATGTATTGCTGTCTTAATAGCGTAAACGATTCAACGACCATCTCTTGCTCTGACGTATAAGAAGTATCAATAAGTAAAGAATCGTGTAATGTATTTCCGCCAGTAACATACTTTTCAATCCTATTTAAAAACACACTCCGTTTTCGATAATCGTAAATGAGGTATATTGTAAATACAACTGTCCCTAATAAAAGTCCATATAACCATGTACTCCAATCAATGGATCGTTTTTCTAAAAGACTTTGCAACTGCATTACAAGCCCAAATAAACAAAGGCTAACAATATAAGAAAGAAGTAAAGAAAAGCGGTCCATGAGGTAATTTTTAACCTTCATGCCCTTCGCCCCACTCTGTAAGAAGCGCATAACCATATCCACGTTTCGTTACAATTGCATTCTTAATGCCTAGCTCCTCTAGTTTCTTCCTTACGCGTTTTACATTAACGGTTAATGTATTATCATCAACAAAAGCTACCTCATCCCACAGGGCTTCTAACAGTTCTTCGCGCGTTACATATTGATTTGCTTGTTTCATTAAACACTCTAATAAGTAAAATTCATTTTTTGTCAGCTCCGTTTGTTGCCCCTGCCACTCAACAATGTGTTGTGACGGGAATAACAACAGTCCATTTACACCTAAACAATCACTCTCCGCAACAGAGGCATACTCACCATACCCACGGCGAAGTGCACTTTTCACCTTTGCCATTACGATATCTAAATGGAAAGGCTTCGTAATGTAATCATCACCGCCATTTTCAATTGCCATTACTTGATCCATTTCCCCTGTTCTTGCAGAAACAAAAATAATCGGCGCATTCGATACAGTACGAATTTGACGACACCAATAAAACCCATCAAAGTATGGTAAATTAATATCCAGTAATACGAGATGCGGATTTATTTTGACGAACTCATCTTTTATATGACGTAAATCACTTGCTCTAAATGATTGATACCCATACCTTTCTAAATGCTCCTCTAATATTCCCGCTATTTTTTCATCGTCTTCTACAATTAATATTTTATACATGTTCGTTTTCTCCCCATAAAAAAATTCTTCCAACACCACTCCTTGTTCTATTATAAATTGAAAATTTAATTAGTGGGTATTTTTTCCTATACGAATCAGACATTTACATAAAAAAAAAGACTGCCATATTTCGGCAGTCTTAGTCGATAAATTCAAATTCATATTCAAGAATTTTTACAATATCTCCATCTTTTGCACCGCGTGCACGAAGCGCTTCATCAATACCCATTCCGCGCATTTGGCGAGCGAAACGACGTATAGATTCATCACGTGAGAAGTCTGTCATTTTGAATGTCTTCTCAATATCGTAACCAGAAATAACAAATGTGCCGTCACTTTCACGTGTAATTTCAAATTTAAGGCTTTCAGCATCAAATTTGTACATTACACTTGCTTCAGACTCTTCGACAACATCGTACATTGGGAATTCTGGTGTTGTTTCTAATAAGTTCGCTACTTCAAATAATAAGTCACGAACACCTTGTTTTGTTACAGCTGAGATTGGGAAGATTTTTACTTCGTCTCCCACTTTCTCTTTAAATGCTTGTAAGTTTTCTTCTGCATCTGGCATATCCATTTTGTTTGCAACAACAACTTGTGGACGCTCTGTTAAACGCATATTGTATTCTTTTAATTCATTATTGATTGTTACGTAATCTTCATATGGTTCACGGCCTTCTAAACCAGACATATCAATAACGTGTACGATTACACGTGTACGCTCAATATGACGTAAGAATTGGTGTCCAAGTCCGACGCCGGCATGTGCGCCTTCAATTAGTCCAGGAAGGTCAGCCATAACGAAGCTGCGGTTATCACCCGTTTCAACAACACCAAGATTTGGAACGATTGTTGTAAAGTGATACTCTGCAATTTTCGGACGCGCTGATGATACAACAGATAATAATGTAGATTTACCTACACTTGGGAATCCAACAAGTCCAACATCTGCTAGCACTTTAAGTTCTAGAATGACATCACGTTCTTGACCTGGTTCCCCGTTCTCAGCGATTTCAGGCGCTGGATTCGTTGCTGTTGCGAAACGTGAGTTACCACGGCCACCACGACCACCTCTTGCGATTACAGCTGTTTGCTCATGCGTTACTAAATCGGCAAGAATTTGTCCTGTTTTTTCATCTTTTACTATTGTTCCTGGTGGAACCTTTACGATTAAATCTTCAGATTTACGGCCGTGCTGACCTTTACTCATTCCGTGCTGACCACGATCAGCTTTGAAATGACGTTGGTAGCGGAAGTCCATTAATGTACGTAAGCCTTCCTCAACAACGAAAACAACATCTGCACCTTTACCACCGTCGCCACCTGCTGGGCCACCTTTAGGTACATATTTCTCACGACGATACGCAACCATTCCGTTACCACCGTCGCCGCCTTTTACATATATCTTGACCTGATCTACAAACATTATTTCACCACACTTTTTTCAATTGGTTGTAATATAACTGAGACTTCTTCGTCTCGTACTGTATAAGAAATGGAATACCATTTATTGTTTTGGGTCGCAAGCCAATTCTGTAGTTCTTCTACACTCGTTAGCTTACCACGAAAATCAAAAAAGAAACGAGCATTCTCCGCGTCACATTCAATTGTGATACAAACATAATTTTCAACATATACGTCTAAACTATGCTGAAGCATTGAGAAAAATTGATTCGTCCATGTACATACAGTCTCATCTAAGTGAGATAAGTTATGTAATTTCCCTAATACTTCGTACTCCAATAAGCACGGCTGCTGTTTCCAATTATATGTTAAAATCCACTCTGAAAATAAAGGCATTGATAGCCCTATCAGATTGGATTCTTGTCTCGCTTCTTGGACAAAACGATCGATGAGACTATGAATCTCTTCCACTTTTCCAAGGGAAAGGTTTCCTTTCACCATCTGCATACGATTGAGCCAATCATGTCTTGAATGACGCAATGCATCTATAATTGTCCATTTTTCATTCATTTAGATACCCCTTAATATAGAAAAACTCTAACCTGCACTCAGGTTAGAGTTTTCCGTGAGTTCTTATGCTTCTTGAGCAACAGGATATACGCTCACTTGTTTGCGGTCACGGCCAAGACGCTCAAAGCGTACTACGCCGTCAACTTTCGCGTATAAAGTGTCATCGCCACCACGACCAACGTTAACACCTGGATAAATTTTTGTACCGCGTTGACGGTAAAGAATTGAACCACCTGAAACCGTTTGACCATCTGCGCGTTTAGCACCAAGACGTTTTGACTGAGAGTCACGACCGTTCTTTGTACTACCTACACCTTTCTTAGATGCGAAAAACTGAAGATCTAATCTTAACATACGTTACACCTCCTGCACTTTTTCTATTAAACGGATATACTTTCCGTAATCAAGTTCGATCGTCTTAAGCGAAACAACCAATCCTTCTAAAAGCGTTTGTGCTTTTTCTGCTGCATGAACGTCTAAATCATTAGGCAATTCATACGTTAAGAATCCGCCATCACTTCCGATTTCAATAGTTGCCTGCACATTACAAAGTTCTTCCACTGCATTTATAGAACCAAACACAACCGCTGTAGTTGCTGCACAGACAAGGTCTTGTCCATGTGGCGCATAATTGGCATGTCCAGTCATTTTAAATGATTGGATACTTCCTAATTTCGTGCGACTTATCGTAATTTTAATCATGTTAACCTGGATTAAGCGTTGATAGCTTCAACAACTAGCTTAGTGTAAGGTTGACGATGACCTTGTTTCTTACGATTGTTCTTTTTCGCTTTGTATTTGAAAACGATGATTTTCTTAGCGCGACCTTGTTTTTCAACTTTCGCAGTAACTGTTGCACCTTCTACAACTGGGCTACCAACTTTAACGTTTTCGCCACCAACGAAAAGAACTTTGTCAAAAGTAACAGTTTCACCAGCTTCAACATCTAATTTTTCAATGTAGATTGCTTGACCAGCTTCAACTTTAATTTGTTTTCCACCTGTTTCGATAATTGCGTACATACTTGCACCTCCTCTTAATTACTAAGACTCGCCAAAAACGAGGTAGACATAAATGTCTTTAGGGAACCTGTTTTGTGCGGTTGTAGCATATAGCCGTTTAGGTGCTATAAACTATAACATAAAGATGTTACCATAATTCATTGACTATTGTCAATGAAAGTTCTACTAACTATTTTTTCCGTTCTGCAATTTCTTTTTTACTTCCAAAACGGATAATAGCGTACTTTTCGATCATATCATCTTTGAAATAAATTTCAAATGGAATATTTTTTTGTAATTCTTTTCGCAAAAATTGTTTTTGTAATTCTTTAGGTGCAGCGATTAGTACTGCCTCATCCTCTATATCGCCATATGTAATTAGCTCTCTCTCTAACTCGTACGCAATTGTTTCATATGACATTACATATCCCGTTGCTTTGCACGGTACACACTCTTCTAGTAATACGTCGCGTAAAGAATGCTTCTTACGTTTACGTGTCATCTCCAAAATCCCTAACTCTGTAAAACCGAGCACCCTTGTATATGTGCGATCATTTTGCATAGCAGCCATGAGACATTCTCTTACCTTTTCTTTATCTTCTCTTCTTTTCATATTAATAAAATCAATTAATATCATACCACCGATATCACGCAATCTTAATTGACGTGCAATCTCTTCAGCTGCCGCCCCATTTGTACGAAGGACTGTATCTTGTAAATTTTGTTTTCCAGTAAACTTGCCCGTATTCACATCAATTACAGTCATCGTCTCCATTTGTTCCACAATTAAATAAGCACCATTCGGGAGCCACACAATTTTTTGAAGTGCTTTCTCAATCTCACGCTCTATTCCAAAATAGTTAAACATTGAAGATTTTTCATTATAAAAAGATACTTTTTCTTTTCCTACTTTTTCTTCTAATTCTTTCACTATACTTCTTGTATCTACAACTACTTTTTCAATCGTTTCAATTGGATTTTCTTGAAATACACGATCTAAAAAGGTGGCCGGTCGATGAAGTAACAACGGTGCCTTTCCCTGGCCCTCTTTTCTTTTTAACTCTTCATATAACTGCTGTAACCTTTGCATTTCAGCTTGTATTTCTTCAATTTCTCCTTTTTCAGAAGCAGAGCGGAAAATGTACCCTCCTGTCCCTTCTACCTCAATTTGGAGTAGCTGTTGCCTTCTTTTATTATTTTTTATCTTTCGAGAAACTGCACGCATTTCATCATATGGCATATACACGACATATTTCCCGGTAAATTCTATGTTTGCTGTCAATTTCGGCCCTTTCGTATCAATTGCCTCTTTCACAACTTGTACGAGTACCGCTTGCCCTTCATGTATACGATAGGAAGATGGTACATCATCATATGAAAGGTACGCATGTTTTTCTAAACCGATGTTTACAAATGCTGCGTTCATTCCAGCGATTGTTCTTACGATACGTCCGGCATAAATATGCCCAACAATCTCTTGTTCTTCATTTCGTTTCCATGAAAACTCAACAATTTTTTTCTTCTCTTCAATTGCAACGCGTTTTTCCGATCCTGCGTAGTTCATATATAACGTTTTCAAAATTCTTTCCTCACTTTATAATCTTCTTTGCTTTTACAATAATAAAAGGTTAGTGCTATCGTCAACACTAACCGATTAATTCTTCAACCGATGAAGTTGTTCGTTTTTCAGTAAAATACGCGTAGAGTAATTCATTTTCATCCAATGTGTAATGTTCTTTATATTTTCCATGGACGATAATAGAGTGCTTATACCCTCTACGAAATTTTGTGAAGATCGTATATAAACGATCTTCTGATTGCACTTCAATAGGTGCAATCTTTTCAATTCCTCTTTTGTTCCCATAATAACGTTCTAATAAAAAACGCATAAAGGCATACTGTTTTTGTTTCCACTCTTGATATAACGACACCGCTAAAAATATGAGTAGTACCCACATCATAATATTGTTACTATTCCAAAGTAACTGCCATATTAGTATTACACTAAAAAAAACACATGATAATTTCATCATCTTTTCATGTGCTTGTAAATAAGGAAAACGATATGATAATACGTTAAACAATACTTTCCCGCCATCAAGCGGCCAAATAGGCAGTAAATTAAATGCTAAAATAATTATATTATTCCACATAAAGAAATAATATAAATCCGCACCAAGCCAACCAGCTTCAAACACTATATAACCTACCGCCATCATCCAAATATGTTGTATAGGTCCTGCAATTACAACAACGAGTTCCTCTTTCAATGACTTATTCCCATGTTCCTCAAGCTCAGCCACACCACCAAACGGTAAAAGTTGAATCTTTTTAATACGCCAATTGTAGTGTGCCGCCGCAAAGGCATGCCCAAGTTCATGGATAAGAACGATACAAAATAACAGTAGTAACTCTTTAAAACGTGCTGTAAAAATACCAATGACAATAATAACCCAAAACAACGGATGCACTGAAATCTTCGTTAAAACTTCTCTATATTTAATCAAATGAAATCACCTGAATCGGGTCAATAAATTTTTCATTCTTTTTTATCGCGAAATAAAACTTACCATTTTTATTATCTGCATCATTATTCACCGTTCCAATTTTTTGTTTCTTTGAAACGTAATCATATAATTTCACTGACATGTCATTTAAATTCGCATACCACGATTCCGTTCCATCTGCATGCTGAATTTGAACTGTATTACCAAGTTCCTCTTTCTTTCCTGCAAAAACAACTAGCCCTTCATTCACTGACTCAACAGTTGCATTTGTAGCTGTTTGAACAAATACACCTTGGCCATTTTTTTGAAACCCTTGCATTACCTTTCCGGAAGCAGGAATTGCATAATCTTTTTGCTGAATGGTTCCTTCTTTTTTCTCAGTAGGTGAATAAAATACGAGCGGTTTTCCAAACTGCTTTTCGTACCATTTCGCTACAGTAGCAAACTGAAATTCTTCTTTCATCACTTTCTCTGTAACAGCTTTAGCACTATCGAAAGAAGAGGGTGCATTCTTATATAAAATAGCGATAGAAAGAACTAATATTGCTGATAACAAAACTTTGAAGAAAAATACTTCTTTTCGAAATAAAGGATGAATTTCTTTTTCTCCATCTTCAATAAATACTGTTTCACTATCAAAATTCCCTCCAGCAAAATATTGCTCTTCCTCCATCCTTTCTTGCTCTGCCTTCCTTTTCGCAATCCGTTTTTTAATTTCTTCTACACGTTTATTCTTCATACTGTCTCCTTTCTTTAAGCTAATTAAAATAGAAACAGTTGTATACAGTTTGTACATATGTATGAGCTAAGAAAGAAAGATATTCGTGTGAAGAAAAAAGAAAGCACTTCGCATATGCGCGAAGTGCTTTTAACGGATTCCAAAGAAGTTTTTCATCTTTGTAAATACCGATACCTTTTCTTGTTCAAATGCTTGCAATGGTACATTCTCACCCAACAAGCGTCTTGCAATATTACGATAAGCTAACGCTGCTTTTCCGCTCGGTTGCAACGCTACAGGTTCACCTGTATTTGTAGCACGAATAACTTCATCATCATCCTCGACAACACCAAGAAGCTCGATTGACAATGTACGTACGATTTCATCAACATCTAACATATCCTGCTCATGAAGCATATGACTACGCACACGATTAATAACAAGTTTTGGTGGTTCAATATCCTCTTTTTCTAAAAGCCCGATAATACGATCTGCATCGCGCATTGAGGATACTTCTGGCGTCGTAACAACGATTGCTTTATCCGCACCAGCTACCGCGTTTTTAAATCCCTGCTCAATCCCCGCAGGACAATCAATTAATATGTAATCATAATCTTGACGTAATACTTGTATTAATTCATCCATTTGTTCAGGTGTTACCGCTGATTTATCACTCGTTTGTGCTGCAGGTAATAAATAAAGATCATCAAAACGCTTATCTTTAATAAGCGCCTGAGGTAAACGGCAACGCCCTTCAACGACATCAACAAGATCAAATACAATACGATTTTCCAGCCCCATTACTACGTCTAAGTTTCGAAGACCGATATCTGTGTCAATTAAGCACACTTTCTTTCCAGATAACGCTAGGGCTGTACCAATGTTCGCAGACGTTGTAGTTTTACCTACTCCGCCTTTTCCAGATGTAATTACTATTGCCTCTCCCACAGCTATACAATTCCCCTTTCTAACTTTGTTAAATTAGGTCTAAGATGAGTGAGAAGTTGCAGTCGATCGACAACAATGTGATTGTTCTCATTAATATACGCACATTCTGCCGCCTCCGCTCCGTCTTCTTTCTCTTCCGGAGCCCGCATTGCCACATCACTAATTCGAAGTTGCATCGGGTTCATATCAGATGCAGCGATTACAGCATCCGAATCCCCATAATACCCAGCATGTGCAATTCCTCTTAATGATCCTACGACAAAAATATTCCCCCCAGCGATAACCGTTCCGCCTGGATTAACATCTCCAATTAACAATAAATTTCCTTTTACATGTAAAACTTGTCCAGAGCGAACAATTTTGGAAATAGGGACAATTTCTGTTTCTTCTTTCCAAGCTATTGCTTCTGCTTTCGTTATAACATCACTTTCAATTGAATCCACAACAAGATTCTTTTTATTACGAATTAACGTACGAATCTCTTCTTGTTGGACTTCTGTTAAATAACGATTTCCCACTTTCACATGCACTTCAATTAAAGAGCGCCCATCACCATCATAGTAATGTGTAGAAAGCTTTTCATCCAATTCCTCTAGTAATTCAGAGAATGAACAACAATCATCTAAATGAAGCGTTATTCCGTCTTTTGTCCCTTTTATTGTTACATTTTGTTGCTTTTTTTCTTCCACTAAAGTTCACCCCACCGATTCAATTCGACATAAAATTAGAAAATCCTTTTTTCTTTTTCTTCCATCGCTTTTGAAAGACGCACTAAATATCGTCTCAGTGGGAAACAAACTATCAATAAGAAAATTGCATTTAGCAATACAGTAGACAGGAGACGATCTGTGAAAAAGACATACGCTGACATATGAGTACGTCCTAACAAAGTTAAAAATCCATACACATAATACTCTAGTGCTACAATACCAGCTAGTACAATAGAAGCAACAATAAATAAATTTGATTGTAATACCTTCATCACACTATAAACTAAATAAGCTAAAATCGGATACGCAAAAATATATATACCGACAAGTTCTGTGTATACGGTATCAAATAAGAAACCAAATAAGAGTCCGTAATAAATCCCTTGGACCGGACTATAGTACACAGTAATAAAACATAACACAATTATAAAGAAATGAGGTGCTGCTATACTGTCTTTCCAAAAAACCTCTGTTGGAACGATAGTTGCAAACATATTTTCAAATAGAAAAACAAAAAGGAGCAAAAGAGGAAGAGCTGCTCTTTTTAAAATCTTCATCATCTCTTCTCCCCCTCCTATTCTAATGGCGCTGAAGGCGTTGCACGTTTAGCAACCACAATATGCTCTACGTCATTCAAGTCAGCGGCCGGTTTTACATAAGCTGTTTGTGTTAAGCCGTATGGATCTGGCTGCACATCAACGATTGTCCCAATTACAAGACCTTTCGGGAAAATATCACCAAGTCCAGATGTTACAACTAATTGATCTTTCGCTACCTTAGCATCAGAGCCAATCTTTGTGAAAAGAAGTAAGTGCTTTTCTTTGTCGTAACCTTCAATCAATCCGAAGATTTTCTCATCACCTTGTACGATAGCAGAAACACGATTTGTTCGGCTCATAGAGCTTAGCAATTCTACTGATGATGTAAACTGAGATACACTTTTCACTCGTCCAACTAGACCTTGTGAAGTTACTACAGCCATATCTTTTTTAATTCCTTGCTGTGCTCCTTTATCAATTCCGATTAAATCGTACCATTTATCTGGATTACGAGAAACAACAGTAGCTGGAATTTCAGTATATTGGCTATTTAACTCTTTTTTACCCGTTAACTCTTGTAACTTCTTGTTATCATCTTCTAATTGTTTTACTTTCCCTGATAAACCTGCATAATTATCTAATTTTGCTTTTAATTCTTTATTCTCTTCATACGTGCGCTTTACATCCTCTACATTTTCGAAGAATCCAGCTACGTATTTCGCTGGCTTTTGGAATACACGTTCTACAACACCGACAGTGTCTTTAACAAACTGCTCTGGCCATGTTAAACTGTTCCGTTCTTTCAATGAGATTCCAATCAATGCCACGAGAAGAATAATACTAACTAACAAAACAATTAATCTTTTGTTTAAGAAAAACTGTGGCACGTTCACACCCTCTTAATTTCATTGATTTTTATTTTGCAATATTATCGAGCAGCAGTTTTGAAAAGATCGATATTGTCTAATGCTTTACCCGTTCCAATTGCTACGCAATCTAATGGGTCTTCTGCAACAAGAACTGGCATATTTGTCTCTTCACTAATCACTTTATCTAAGTTACGTAGTAATGCTCCGCCACCTGTTAATACGATACCACGGTCCATAATGTCTGCCGCTAATTCAGGTGGAGTTTTCTCTAACGTATTTTTAACAGATTCTACAATTGCATCTACTGTATCTTTTAATGCATCTGCGATTTCTTCTGGCTGAATTAGTACTGTTTTTGGTAAACCACTTACTAAATCACGACCGCGAATTTCCATAGGCTCGATACCTTCTGGCTCGCCTGCAGAACCGATTTCTAATTTTAATGCTTCAGCTGTTCTTTCACCAATCATTAAGTTGTAGCTTTTCTTAATGTACTGAATGATTGAATCATCCATATCATCACCAGCAACACGAACTGATTGACTTGTTACAATACCACCTAAAGAAATGATTGCAACTTCTGTTGTACCACCACCGATATCAACAACCATACTACCAGTTGGTTCCCAAACAGGTAAGTTTGCACCAATTGCTGCTGCAAATGGTTCTTCAATCGGATAAGCATCACGAGCACCCGCTTGACGAGTCGCATCGATTACTGCACGTCTTTCTACAGCTGTAATACCAGACGGTACACATACCATTACGTATGGTTTACGTGAGAAGAATCCATTTGATTTTTGAGCTTGTTGAATGTAATATTTCATCATTGTTGCTGTCGTTTCGTAATCAGCAATTACACCGTCTTTCATCGGGCGAAGTGCCACAACGTTTCCTGGTGTACGACCAATCATTTGTTTTGCATCGCTACCTACAGCAACGATTTGTTTCGTATCAGTTTGTAATGCTACTACTGAAGGTTCACGTAAAACTACACCTTTTCCTTTTACATATACAAGCGTGTTCGCAGTTCCTAAATCTATTCCAAGATCGCGAGTAAAGCCACCAAATCCAAACATATTATTTATCTTCCTTTCTTGTTTTCACGGACTCATTTTTTCTTACTTTATATTATAAAAACAGTACGTTTTTTATATCTTTATCCTTCTTGTAGATAAATTTCTACAAAAAACTCATAAATCACATTATAAAACAAAATAAGTAAAAAGCATAGTCTTAAATATGACCTTTTTCCTTTAAACTCACGAATTTATGGTCACCTATTATAATATGGTCAAGCACTTCAATTCCGATAATCTGGCCACATTCTACTAAGCGTTTTGTTACTTCAATATCCTCTCGGCTCGGCGTGGGATCTCCTGAAGGGTGGTTATGAAGACATATGATAGAGGCTGCTGCACGGCGGAACGCTTCTTTAAAAACTTCCCTTGGATGTACAATTGATGTGTTTAAACTTCCAATGAAAATCGTTTGCCTATGTATAACTTGATTCTTTGTGTTCAAATATAAACATACAAAATGCTCCTGCTGCAGGAAGCGCATTTCTTCCATCATATATCTCGCACAATCTTCTGGGCTTCGAATGCTGTATCTATTTTGATATTCTAAACGTACCATTCTTCTACCAAGTTCAAAAGCAGCTATAAGCTGGGCTGCCTTTGCAATCCCAACACCATGTATACTGACAAGCTCTTCTAACGTTGCATCTTTCAACATACGTAAACCATCAAAGTGATGTAAAATTTTATCTGATAACTTTAAAACTGTTTCTTCTTTAGAACCTGTTCTGAGTAACACCGCAAGAAGCTCCCGATTCGATAAACTTCCTGCTCCTTCTAACAATAAACGCTCCCGTGGCTGTTCTTCTTTGACAACATCACGAATACCGTTCATTTCTCCACCCCTTTTATTTGTTCTCTCAAAGAAAATCCCATGCAATTTTACGCATGGGTTACATCAATATTGAATTGTTTTAATTCCCGAACAAGACGTGAAATCGGTAAACCAACTACACTATAATAGTCTCCTTGAATATGTTGAACAAAAATAGATCCTTTACCTTGAATTCCATAACTTCCTGCTTTATCAAGAGGCTCTTTTGATGCAACGTATGCGTCAATTTCCTCTTCTGTTAATTCCCAAAACGTAACTTCTGTACGCTCGTAAAAAGTGATTGTTTTGTCTTTTGTTATAATTGCAACCCCAGTATACACTTCATGTGTTTTCCCTGATAATAATTGCAACATTTCTTTCGCCTCAGCTTCATTAGAAGGCTTGCCAAGAATACGCGATTCATATGTAACAATTGTGTCTGCACCTAACACAATATGATCACTGTTATTTTCCGCTACCGCAGATGCTTTTTGCAGGGCTAGGGACATTACAATATCAGAAGGTGATGAATACGCACCAATCGTTTCTTCTACTTCACTTACAATGATTTCAAATGGTACATCCGCTAACTCAAGCAGTTCCTTCCTGCGAGGTGACCCTGATGCTAAAATAATTTTTCTCATATTTTCTCCTTCCTTTCTCACATGAAGCAGAATCATTTATATCAATCGTATCAAAGGAATAGTTTGTCCACAAATAAAAGAAATATTATTTTCTCTAAACAAAATAATACTTTTTCACTAAAATACGATTATATTCTTGCCATAGAGAAAGCACTTTGCTCTAAATTCAAAAGAAAAGAAAGAAGTACCTATACTTCTTCCTTCGTCATTTCATTATCCTATTATTTCACCTTTTGTGAAACAATTTTTTCATATGAAAGTATACCATCAATAATAACTTGATTTAATTTCGCCAAAGATTCCTTATCACCTTTTCCATCCTTCACTGTTTGCACAGCTACTGACGTATACATATACAATTTTTTTGCTTCTTCCTGCTTCATACTTTTTCCTTCTTTTTCAATTGCTTTCCACTCTTTTTCAATCGCACCTATATCTTTTGCATTACTTTTTCCACTAGCTTGTACGCTAGAAGCATATTTTGCTAAATGAGTATATAATGGCTGTACTTTTGTTAAAAATGCCCCAACTTCTTTATCATCTTTAAGTAACGCTTTATCTGTTATATCCCAGTTCTTTTTCAATACAGAGACATTATCATTTTTATACTGCGTCATTAATTGATTTATATCTTGTTCATCGCTAGCAATACCAACAACTAATGCATACTTATCACCGCTCGGTTTTAAAGCCGCTACGCCTCCATTACCTTTCCACTCTTCAAGAGCGGCCTGTCCCTTTTCTTCGGAAGAATAAATCCCTCCTTGAACAAAAAATAATTTCATTGGATCTAATGACGTTCCTGTCTGCGCTTTTTGTTTTTCCTCTTTTTGTGCTGGTGTTTGTTCTGACGTTCCACCCACCTTTGATTCTTCATTTTGCACCTGCTTCGAAGCTGTTACTTCACTTCCCCCTGTCGCTCCTTGCCCTTTAAGTAACTGTAACATTCCCATCCCAAATGCCGTACCAATAACAATCGCAGTTGCAACGATTGCAATTAACGTATTGCTCCACTTCTTTCGTTTTTTTTCCGTAGACACTAATTTCGCTTTTTGAAACGGAACAACGTTTTTCGGTCTTTCACTTTCTACTACCATCCATTCAAATTCATCTTTCTTCTTCTCTTCATACTTCGCTTCTGTTCCATTCACTTTCACTGAGATCGTTCGTGATTGCTTGTCCATACACTCACACCTCACCTCTTATCGTTGTCCGCATCATATCATATTCCTTTCACAAAAAAACGAGATATTTGTCAGAGGAATTCGCCAAATAACCCTATATATTTATCTTATATGTATGCATTTGACTTCATTTGTAGAACAAAAAAACTAGATAGCAAAGACTATCTAGTTTTTTTCGCGAATATATTTTCGAACTTCCGAAATGAAATAAAGAGAACCTGTTATGATAAAAACATCGTTTTCTCCAATCATTTTAACCTTCGTATCAATTGCCTCTTTCCAATTTTCAAAAACTAGTTTTGACTCTTTCTTTGCATACGATGCAAGAGTATCGGCAGAAATAGCTCGATCAAAGGCGAATGTTGTAAAAATAATTTCATCGGCAATTGTTTCTAATTGACCTACCATATTATGCAACTGTTTATCACCAAGGGCAGTAAATAAAACTATTACATTTTTATCTTTGTAATGTGATTCTACTGTTTTCACAAGACTTTCGATACCTTCTGGATTATGGGCGCCATCTATAATAACATCTGGATTACTTTGCAGTTTTTCAAATCGCCCAATCCAATACGCTTCCTGTAATCCAGTTCTTATTTCTTCTTCCTCAATTAAAAATGATAAGTATGTTTTGACATACATCACTGCCATAAGTGCAAGTGCTGCGTTTCCTACTTGGTGACTACCTTTCATTGAGATTCGCACATCTGCAAAAGTGGCGAAAGGACAAGTGAAATCGAACTGTTCTCCATCTTTGCTAGACTGTTTATGTAACGCTGTAAAATGGTTGCCTATCTCGTATAAGTTTGCATGATTTTCCTTTGCAACCTTTTGAATGACTTGCAATGCTTCCTCATCTTGTACACCAGTAATAACCGGAACACCAGACTTAATGATCCCCGCCTTCTCATATGCAATTTCTCCTAGTGTATTCCCTAAAATATGCATATGATCGTGGCCAATATTTGTAATAATTGTGAGAACAGGATGAATAACATTCGTAGAATCAAAGCGCCCTCCAAGCCCTGTTTCAAATAAAACAACATCACAGAAATTAACTTTACCGAAATAACAAATTGCCATAACAGTAATAATTTCAAACTCAGTTGCTTCCCCTAAATCCGTCTCATCTAGTTTTTCAACGACTGGCTTTACCATCTTTACAAGTTCAGTAATCTCTTCATCTGTAATTGGTGTTCCGTTCACACTAATACGTTCGTTAAATGTTTCAATATAAGGAGAGGTAAATGTTCCTACCTTATATTTTGCATCTTCTAACATGTAGCGCATATATGTTAACGTTGAACCTTTTCCATTTGTACCAGCAAGATGAACACATTTTATGTGACGCTCTGGATTTCCGAGCTCTTCTAGCATCCATCTCATTCTTTCTAATCCTGGTTTAATACCAAACTTCAATCGGCTATGAATCCACCCTATCGCTTCTTCGTATGTATGTATCACGTATGCTTTCCCCTTTCAAAAGACAACTTTCATACTCCTATTATACGCAAAGAAAAGAGACTCACCAATATAGTGAGTCTCTAAAAAATATTTTACTTTTCAAGATCTGCTAGACGTTGGCGAACTGCTTCACGTTTTTCTAGGTAGTCTTGCTCTTTCGCACGCTCTCCGTCAATAACTGCTGCAGGAGCTTTCGCTACGAAACCTTGGTTTGAAAGTTTCTTCTGTACACGTTCTACTTCTTTGTCAAACTTCTCAAGTTCTTTCTCAAGACGCGCTTTCTCTTCATCAAGATTGATAAGATCAGCTAACGGTAAGAATAACTCTGCACCTGATACGATTGCAGTCATTGCTTTTTCTGGCGCTTGTAAATCCGTTTGAATTGTTAATTCGCTTGGGTTACAGAAACGCTCAATGTAAGAGCTGTTTTTCGTAAGTTGAGCAAGTACAGCCTCATCTTTTGCTTTAATTTGCATTTGAACTTTTTTGCTCATTGGCGTATTAACTTCTGCACGGATGTTACGAACAGAGCGAATGATATCAACTAGAAGGTGCATTTCTGCTGCCGCTTCTTTATCTTGTAAATCTTCGCGAACTGTTGGCCACGCTGCTACTGTAATAGACTCGCCTTCATGCGGTAAATGTTGCCAAATTTTCTCTGTTACGAATGGCATGAATGGGTGTAATAGACGCATTGTTTGGTCTAATACGTAAGCTAAAATAGAACGAGTTGTTTTCTTAGCTGCTTCATCTTCACCGTATAAAGGAAGCTTTGCCATCTCAATGTACCAGTCACAGAAATCGTCCCAAATGAAGTTGTATAATGAACGACCAGCTTCACCGAACTCATATTTATCCATGTTACGTGTTACGCTTTCGATTGTTTCGTTTAAGCGAGTTAAAATCCACTTATCCGCAACTGATTTTTCACCAGTTAAATCGATTTCTTCATACTTCATATCATCCATGTTCATTAATACGAAACGTGATGCATTCCAAATTTTATTAATGAAGTTCCAAGTAGATTCTACTTTCTCCATGCTGAAACGTAAATCTTGACCTGGTGCACTTCCTGTTGATAAGAAATAGCGCATTGCATCTGCACCGTACTTCTCGATAACATCCATTGGATCAATACCGTTACCAAGAGATTTACTCATTTTACGTCCTTGCTCATCACGAACTAAACCGTGAATTAATACATCTTTAAATGGACGCTCGCCTGTAAACTCTAAACCTTGGAAAATCATACGAGATACCCAGAAGAAGATGATGTCATAACCCGTTACTAGTGCATCTGTTGAATAGTGACGTTTGAAGTCTGCTGCATCTTCATTTGGCCAACCAAGTGTTGAGAATGGCCATAGCGCTGAACTGAACCACGTATCAAGTACGTCGTTATCTTGATTCCAGTTTTCAAGGTCTGCTGGTGCTTCTGTACCTACGTATACTTCACCAGTTTCTTTATGATACCAAGCTGGAATGCGGTGTCCCCACCATAATTGACGAGAAATACACCAGTCGTGAATGTTCTCCATCCAGCGTAAATATGTGTTTTCGAAACGCTCTGGTACGAACGTTACTTTCTCTTCTTCTTTTTGTTGAAGCGCTACTGCCTTCTCAGCAAGTGGAGCCATTTTTACGAACCATTGTGTTGATAAGTAAGGCTCAACAACTGCACCACTACGCTCACTGTGACCTACTGAATGCATATGAGGCTCGATTTCTACTAATACGCCCGCTTCTTGTAAGTCTTTTACTAACGCTTTACGACATTCGAAACGATCCATGCCGTTATACTTACCAGCTTTTTCGTTCATCGATCCATCTTCGTTCATTACTAAGATACGTGGTAAGTCATGACGGTTACCTACTTCAAAGTCATTCGGGTCATGAGCTGGTGTAATTTTTACAACGCCTGTTCCGAAATCTTTTTCTACGTACTCATCAGCAATAATCGGAATCTCACGGCCTACGATTGGAAGTGTAACTGTTTTTCCGATTAAATGCTTGTAACGATCGTCTTCTGGATGAACCGCTACCGCTGTATCACCAAGCATCGTTTCTGGACGAGTTGTTGCAAGACGAATATGACCAGAACCATCTGTTAATGGGTAGTTCATATGGTAGAATGCACCTTGAACTTCTTTGTGAATTACTTCAATATCAGAAAGGGCTGTGCGTGTTGCTGGGTCCCAGTTGATAATATATTCACCACGGTAAATTAAGCCTTTTTCATATAATTGAACGAATACTTTATTAACTGCATCAGATAAACCTTCGTCTAATGTGAAACGTTCGCGAGAATAGTCTAGTCCTAAACCAACTTTCCCCCATTGTTGACGAATGTGAGACGCGTATTCTTCTTTCCACTCCCAAGCTTTTTCAAGGAACTTCTCACGGCCAAGATCGTAACGTGAAATACCTTCTTCACGAAGTTTTCCTTCTACTTTCGCTTGTGTTGCGATACCCGCATGGTCCATTCCTGGAAGCCATAATACATCGTATCCTTGCATACGCTTCGTACGAGTTAAAATATCTTGAAGAGTTGTATCCCAAGCATGACCTAAGTGTAACTTACCAGTTACGTTCGGAGGTGGAATTACAATTGTATACGGTTGTTTCTTCTCGTCTCCTGTTGCTTCAAAATATTTGCCTTCTAACCACCACTGATAAAGGCCTTCTTCAACGGACATATGATCATATTTAGTTGGTAAATTCTTTTCCGTGTTTGACATTATTTTCCCTCCTTAAAATAAAAAATGCCCCTCATCCAAAAAAGGACGAGGGACATCGCGGTACCACCTTTATTTACAAACAAATTCAGAATTTGCTTATACTCTTAATTTGATAACGGACAAATCCGTCTTTTCCTAATGAGAACTATTCCGTTCAGAAAAGATGCTCCAGGGCTACCTTCTAACATAACTATCTAGAGAATCTCCCAGCTAATGATTCTCCTCTCTGAAGACGTTTCTTGTTATACTCTTCCCCTTCAAGGCATTTATATGATTGTTAATTATTATATACAATAGTGTAAAAAACGAAACCCTATTCGTCAAGATAAATTTAAGACTACGAATTTTTTGATGCACAAAAAAGATAAGTAGAGGATGCTACTTATCTTTTTATCCGTTCCCTTGCTGGGCAGCTTGTAATTGCGAAAGGAAATATTCTATATTGCTAACGAGCCAATGCGATTGTTGCAAGCTCTTTACTCCAAGAAGTTCATTTTCCTCATTACGACTCTCTCTTCTTTTCTTATAAGACTGGATTTGCCGAATAAATTGTGATGGATACGTCATATACGCAAACATGAGTAGTTGCTCTTCTTTCGTAAAAGGAAAATTTTTTTGGTACATTTGATACCATTCAAACCGATCACTTCGCGCAATTGGATATGTGTTTAACGACCTAGAATAAAACCCTACTATATCTTGCACCGGTGTTGCAAACTTCGATTTTTCTAAACTAATAAAATAGCCGTTCCGTTCATAATCAAATAAAAAATGATTAAGTGATACGTTACCATGCACAAAAGTAATACGTGTTTTTTCTTTTTCTTTCATCGCATCGTTCCACTCATTTAATTGCTTCGTTGCGAACTCACGCGCCCTCATTACATGATGATAATACGTACAATATTGCAATTCAAACGGAGACATATACCATTTCGCTTCAGATTCTACAAGAAACTCTTCTAACATCTCACCATCATTTTCCCAACGATCGGATATATTTGTATAATGTTTCTCTAAATCTTCTTCTGTATACGTTTCTTCTTTTACCGTTTTTTGATGTAACGCTCCGAGAGTCTGGAACATTTTATGGTATTGATCATTATCCTCGCCGTTCCCTTCCGCACGTTCTAACCAAGGCATTAAATAATAATTATACGTACCGTCATTTAAAATATAATTTCCATCCGTCGCATGGTATATAGGTACATAATTCGAAAAACCTTTCTCCTTCAAATATTGAATATGATGCAGAAAGTTATTCCGCTCTAACTTTCTGCCTTCTATTTTCTTGAGTGCATATGGACCTTGATTCGTGTAAATTTTCATTACACTTCCGTGCTCTTCCATATGCTGCGTATCCAATCTATATTGCCTTACAATGGGTTCATAGCGATTTCGTAATTCCATATCCATACGAATAACCCTTTCTATTCAAAACATAGCCTTTAGAAAAATAAGTGAGTGAAAGCACTCACTTATTTCGCTTTTGCTCTTGAAACAGGAATATAAATAATTTGCCCTGCAGTTAAATATATATCTTCTGTTTGATTGACACGATATAAGTTTTGTACAGACGTTTCATAACGATCTGCAACAGATTCGATTGTATCTCCTTCTTGCACGAAATACATTCTTAACTTTGTAAATTCTTCTTCTGGTTCTTTCGTAAATATTTTCGTTAAATAAAGCGCATTTTCATCTCGCTGTGAGTAGGCTTCTTCTTCTTCTTGCTCTTCTTGCTTTTTCTTTTTCTCTTTTTCTTTCTTAAAATCTTTTCGTCCGAACAATTCAAATTGCGGCGTTGTTTCTTTCTCTTCTTCACGCTCTACAAATTCATGTTCTTCTATTTCCGCTTCCTCTACTTCCTGCTCTTTTCTTTCTTCTAGTTGGAACGGTTCAAATGCGTAATCTTCCCACTCATCTGATTCCTTATAAGCTGGTTCTTCTACGTGCGGCGTTGGTCTAGTTTCATACTCTTGTGCTGCATCATCCTCTAACTCAGCATACGCCGTTTCTTCCTCTTCATCTTCAATTCTTTCTTCATCACATAAACCTGTAATAGATATATCCGCTAATAATTGTAAGCAACCATTTTCCTTTAATTCATAATCAAATTCCTCGATAGATACATATAGTTCTTCAATTACTTTCACACGGTTTCTCGGAATTGATATTTCAAGCGGAAAGGAATGAACAAGTTCATTAACCCCATCTTCTCTTGTTTCTACATAATCAATTGACTTTGCTGGTGATAGATCTCTCAATGAATAAGCCGAATCATCTTGCCTTGCAACATACTCTCCCGTTAAATCTAATTGCCCTCTCACGATAACTTCATGATCAAGCTCTTCTATCTCAACGTCTGGATCTAACGAAATTGACAAAAGTTCTTCGACTTCCTGTCCTTTTTGGAACCAAACAGATTCTTTTAATGAAAAACGTAATGAATGATCTGTTGCCACTTCTTTTCCCCCTCCCAAACTATATGTCATTACAGATTTATGTACGGAAAGCTGACTTTATGAATAAAAAAAATCGCCCCCCTTATGGAGAGCGATTTTCTTTATTCAATTAAGCTTTTAATTTTGACATGGCAATCTCAGCAGCTGCAATTGTCGCTTCAATATCTGCATCACTATGCGCTGTCGATAAGAATAAGCCTTCAAATTGAGATGGCGGCAAGAATACACCTTGCTCTACCATTTCACGATAGTAAGCTGCAAAGAATTCTAAGTTTGAAGATTTTGCTGCATCGTAATTAATAACTTGTTCATCTGTAAAGAAGATACCAATCATAGAACCCGTACGGTTAATATGATGCGGAATGCCATGTTTTTCAGCCGCTTTACGTAAGCCAGCTTCTAACATTTCAGCTTTACGCTCGAATTCTACATATGATTCTGGCGTTAACTGTACTAACGTTTCATAACCTGCTGCCATTGCAAGTGGGTTACCTGATAAAGTACCTGCTTGGTAAATCGGTCCGCTCGGTGCAACTTGTCGCATAATTTCTGCTTTACCACCATATGCTCCTACTGGTAAACCGCCACCGATTACTTTACCTAAACAAGTTAAATCAGGTGTTACACCGTAATAACCTTGCCCACAATTATAAGCAACTCGGAATCCTGTCATGACTTCATCAAAAATAAGTAATGCACCGTTTTGCTCTGTTACTTCACGAAGACCTTCTAAAAATCCTGGTTGTGGAGGAACAACACCCATATTCCCTGCTACTGGTTCTACGATGACACAAGCAATATCATCACCGAATTGTTCGAAAGCGTATTTCACACTTTCTAAATCGTTATACGCTACTGTAATTGTATTTTTCGCTACACCTTCTGGTACACCAGGACTATCTGGTAAACCTAACGTCGCCACACCAGAACCCGCTTTAATTAATAACGAATCACCATGACCGTGGTAACAACCGATGAATTTCAAAATTTTGTTACGGCCTGTATAACCACGAGCTAAACGTAGCGCACTCATTGTCGCTTCTGTTCCTGAGTTAACCATACGTACAATCTCAATTGATGGTACGCGCTCAATAACAAGTTTCGCTAATTCATTCTCAATTTCCGTTGGAGCACCGAAGCTTGTCCCTCTTTCAGCAACAGATTTTAACGCTTCCACAACACGGTGGTTTGCATGACCATGAATTAAAGGACCCCATGATAATACGTAATCGATGTATTCATTCCCATCGATATCGTATACTTTAGAGCCTTTTCCACGCTCCATAAACAACGGATTCATACCGACAGACTTAAAGGCACGAACAGGGCTATTTACGCCTCCAGGCATTAAATCTTGCGCCTCTTCAAACGCCGCAATCGACTTATCAAACTTTTTCATTATTTAGCGCCTCCTTCTTGTAACCATCTTGCTGCATCTTTCGCATGATACGTAATAATTAAATCTGCTCCTGCACGTTTCATACTAATTAATTTTTCAAGTACAACTTCTTTTTCATTAATCCAACCATTTTGCGCTGCCGCTTTAATCATCGAATATTCACCACTTACGTTATAAGCAACGACTGGTAAATTAAAGTTATTTTTCACATCACGAACAATATCTAAGTAAGAAAGAGCTGGCTTTACAATTAAAAAATCTGCCCCTTCCATTACATCTGATTCTGCTTCACGGAATGCTTCCATACGGTTCGCTGGGTCCATTTGATATGTTTTACGGTCACCAAATTGTGGTGCACCATGCGCCGCATCACGGAACGGCCCGTAAAATGCTGATGAATATTTCACAGCGTAAGACATAACTGGTACATGCCCAAAACCATTTTCATCTAATGCGTGGCGAATCGCTGTTACAAATCCGTCCATCATGTTTGATGGCGCAATAATGTCCGCTCCCGCTTTCGCTTGGCTTACAGCTGTTTTCGCAAGAACTGCAAGAGACTCGTCATTTAAAATAATACCATCTTCGATTACACCGCAATGACCATGGCTTGTGAATTGACATAAACATGTATCCGCAACTACTACTAACTCAGGGAATTCACCTTTAATTTGCTGAATTGCACGTTGCACAATTCCATGATCACAATATGCTGATGATCCAACTTCATCTTTTTCAGCAGGTAAACCAAATACAATAACAGAACGGATACCTAAATCAACAACCTCTTGCATTTCAGCTTGCAATAAATCTAAAGACATTTGATATACACCTGGCATAGAAGGCACTTCATTACGAACATTTTCTCCTTCTAATACAAAAATAGGGTAAATAAAATCTTCCGTATGTAAAAACGTTTCACGCACAAGCGCACGCATATTACCACTTTGTCTTAAGCGACGATGACGATTAAATTGTAAAGAGTTCATAGATTTCTATCCCCATTCTTTTATTTTATCCCGCTATTTGCGGGCAGTAAGACCCTACTAATTAAAGTTTCACTTTATAGATTCACAAATACATTGTAGTAATGCTTCTACAGTGTACTCTTTCGGCATAATAATATGCGGAAAATAAAGGCTCGCCTCTTTTTCCGTAATAGGCCCTATACAAGCAATTGTACATTTTTTTGTCCATTCTCTCCAGTTTGTACCCTCAAGTAAACGAACAAAACTAGTAACAGTGGAAGGGCTCGTAAATGTAATAACGTCTACTTTCCCTACTTCTAACGCTTCTATCAGCTCTCGCTTTTTCTCTACATTTTCTTTCGTACCATATACGATTAGCTCATCTAGAGAAACACCAATTTGGCGAAGTGCAACTGGAATTACATCTCTTGCTAAATTCCCTTTCGGAAATAAAATGCATTCGTTTCCACTTAGTCTTTTTACAAACTCTTCTGCAAATACTTCTGCAACAAATGAAGTTGGAACAAAGTCCACTTTATAGCCCCGTTTTTCTAACTCTAACCTTGTCTTCACGCCTACTGCAGCAATTTTAGTCGTTACAGGGAGCTTCTTTCTCAAACGATCTAGAAAAAAAGCTACCCCATTTTTACTCGTAAAAATAACCCAGTCATACGAATGTAGTTGCCCTGCTATATGCTGAATCTGTCTATGAGACATACCTTCCATACGCAAAAGCGGAATTTCCAATGGAATTCCGCTCTTTTCTTTCACCGCTACACTCATTTGTTTTGCTTGATGCTGGGCACGTGTAATCAATACCGTTTTGCCAGCGAGAGCGTTCATATTTATTGTTGCCCCTTATTTGCAGCAAGAATGAGTTCTTTTGCGCCTTGTTTAATTAAACGGTCCGCAGCCTCTAATCCTACTTCCGCTGGATTAGTTCCTACTACTGTCTCTTTCAATAAAACAGAACCGTCCATAGAACCGACAAGAGCTGTTAATTCGATTGCATCGTTTTCTGTAAGGGTTGCATATCCAGCGATTGGAACTTGGCATCCACCTTCAAGTTTATGAAGAAATACTCGCTCTGCTGCCACTGTTTTTTCTGTTACTGCATCATTCATATGCGCTAACAGCTGTAGTAAATCCTTATCATCCTCACGGCACTCAATCGCTAATGCACCTTGTCCTACAGCAGGTACACATAACGTCTCATCTAAATGTTCTGTAATAACTTCATTATCCCAGCCCATTCTTTGTAATCCAGCTGTCGCTAAAATGATTGCATCGTAATCTTCTTCTTGTAATTTACGTAAACGTGTATCGATATTTCCACGAATCCACTTCACTTGTAAATCTGGTCTTGCAGCTAATAATTGTGCACTGCGTCTTAAACTACTTGTACCTAAAATAGCGCCTTCTGCTAACTCTTTAAACGATGCTCCGCTTTTTGAGATAAAAGCATCGCGAGGATCAACACGCTTCGGTGTACAACCAATCATTAATCCTTCTGGAAGTACGGCCGGCATATCTTTCATACTATGTACAGCCATATCAATTTCTTTCGTAAGTAACGCATGTTCAATCTCTTTCACAAACAAGCCTTTTCCGCCTACTTTTGAAAGAGTAACATCTAAAATAACATCACCTTTTGTGACGATTTCTTTCACTTCAAATTCATATGGTAAACCTAGCGCTTTTAACTGATCAATAAACCAGTTTGTTTGCGTTAATGCTAATTTACTCTTTCGTGACCCTACAATAATTTTGCGCATAATTCTCTCTCCTCATTATAAATACCAAAAGTGGAAGTTGGATAAACTGCTTAATAGAAAAATATTGATTAGCATTACGAGAAATGCTCCGATGTTCCACTGTACGATTTTCTTTCCTTGCAACACATCTGCCACTCGTAAATATAGGCCAGCACAATATACAAATAGAACGACAAAAGATCCGATCACTTTCGTATCATACCAATGGAAATTGTCCAATTTCGTATATCCCCATATGCATCCTAATAAAATAGCTAGTAAGAAAAATGGAACAGAAAATAAATTTAATCCGTAAGACATCGATTCTAGCTTCGGTAAATTCCCTAACCTTCTTAATCTCGCATTCCATTTTTTCTTTTTTAATAGGCGATATTGTAATAAATACATGATAGAAAAAATGAACGATACAGTGAAAGTTGCATAAGAAATAATAGCCATACCGACGTGTACATATACCAGTTCCGAAACTAATTGCTCCGCAAGTACCGGCGACATCTTTCCGAGCGGTGTAAAAATAGAAAAAGCGCTTACGCCAAATGCGACAACATTTGTAAAAAAGACTAGAAAGTCGATTCTCATAAATCGATTAATGACTAACGACATCGTAATCAATAACCAAACATAAAAATAAATCCCTGATAGTAAAGTTAATATAGGGTTCGTTTCTGAATCTGTAGCCCGAAGTAACATGAAGATAGACTGCAGAACCCATACAATCGAAAGTAACCAAAAAGCAAATCGGTTCGCCTTTCGGTTACTTTGGAAATAATCTATAAAATATAAACTAATGCTACAAGCATATAAAATAATTGCAATATGATAAATAATACTGTTATTTAAAAAACTCATCCGATCATCCTTCCAAATTATAAAGATGGAACGGATGGTGTCCACGCTCTTTTATGTTCTACTTCTTCCGCACTACTCTCTACGTCTTCCATTTCTAAATCGAAAATCTTTGCAAATAACGCTAATTTTTCGTCTGCTCCCTCTTCAGCAGCTATTTCTTTCGCTACTAAAATTGGGTCTTTTAATAATTGATTAATAATACTTTTCGTATGCTTACTAATTACCTTTCTCTCACGATCACTAAGATTCGGTATTTTGCGTTCCAAACTTTCCATCGTTTCACTTTGGATAGCAAGTGCCTTATCACGAAGAGCTGCTATTAACGGAACAACACCTAGTGTACTTAACCACGTTTTAAATAAAACAATTTCCTCTTCAATCATAAATTGAATTTTCTCTGCTTCTTTCAAACGCTCAGCACGATTTGCTTCCACTACTCCTTGCAAATCATCAATGTCATATAAGAAAGAACCTTCTAGTTCATCAATTGCTGGATCAATATCACGCGGCACTGCAATATCCACCATAAATAACGGACGACCAGAGCGCATTTTCTCTACCTTTGTCATCATCTCTTTCGTAATGACATACTCAGATGCACCAGTTGAACTAATTAAAATATCTGCTTCTAATAATGCACATTGCAATTCACTTAAAGGCTTTGCATGTCCCATATATTTCTCAGCCATTACTTCCGCTTTCGTAAACGTCCTATTCATGACTGTTACTTTTCGAGCACCGCTTCCATATAAGTTTTGCAGTGCCAGTTCACCCATTTTTCCAGCACCAAGAATAAGTACGTGACAATCTGTTAGCTCGCCGAATATTTTCTTCCCAAGCTCGACAGCAGCATAACTAACAGACATCGCACTTTCACCAATTGTCGTTTCTGAGTGCGCGCGTTTCGCTAACGTCACCACTTGCTTAAACAATTCATTAAAAATTGTACCTGTTGCTTTTACTTGTTGCGCTTCTAAAAAGCTATCTTTTATTTGACCTAAAATCTGCGTTTCTCCAACTACCATAGAATCTAAACCGCACGTTACGCGGAATAAATGATCTATTGCACCATCTTGTTCAAAAATAGTTAAGTATGGTGCGACTTCTTCTATTTCAAGCTGAAACCAATCAGCTAAAAACTTCTTAATATAATACCGTCCCGTGTGTAATTGATCGACAACAGCGTAAATCTCAGTGCGATTACAAGTGGATACAATGACATTCTCTAACACGCTCTTTTGATTTTGTAATGTAGTCATTGCTTGCTCTAGCTCTGCTGCCTGAAATGTGAGTTTCTCACGAAATTCTACAGGGGCTGTTCGATAATTTACACTAACAACAAGAATATGCACGCAGCATGTCCCCCTTCACCCGTTTTATCACTTTATCTACTATCATAATACAACTTTCCTCTTATGAATCTGACAATCGTGTGAACAACCGATTATTTTTTATTTATTCTCCGTATGTAATAAAGGAGATTCAGTAAAATTAATAAAGACTTTCTACTTTATAATGATTATAAATTAATAACTCTATTTGTACGTTACCAAAAAAAGCACTCATAATCAAGTGATGGAAACTATTCCATATGAATTATAACATCATCTTTCCTATCTTCTTTCATCATGAAGGAAAATATGTATGATTGTTCCAAATTGTAGCACAAACTTTTTCAATACAATGTATTTGACATTGTATTTCTTTTTCGTTATATTGATTTTACAAAATTAAATTGTGCACAACTTAATCAGAGGGGAGTTATGTATGACAGAGAATTCTTTACATCTAGATAATCAACTTTGTTTCTCCATTTACGCCTGTTCTAAAGAAGTAACCCGCTTTTATCGACCATATTTAGAAGAGATGGGTATTACGTATCCCCAGTACATTACTTTACTCGTACTATGGGAGCAAGATGGACTAACAGTAAAAGAAATTGGAGAACGTCTATTTTTAGATTCCGGTACGTTAACACCTATGTTAAAACGAATGGAATCATTAAATCTTGTAATACGCGTTCGTTCTAAAGAAGATGAGCGCAAAGTTTGTATTGAATTAACAGAACAAGGTAAAAATTTAAAAGAAAAGGCTTGTTCATTGCCGACAACAATGGCAACAAATTTAGGAATTACAGAACAAGAGTATCGTTCTTTATTAATTCAATTAAATAAACTAATGGAAACAATGAAAACAATAAATGATAGAAAAGGGGAATAAACATGGATAAATTATATACTGCTTCAGTAACTGCTACAGGTGGAAGAAACGGAAAAGTAGTTTCAGATGATGGCATATTAAATCTTGATGTAAAAATGCCGAAAGCACTAGGTGGTGCAGGCGGAGAGGCAACGAATCCAGAACAACTATTTGCTGCTGGTTATGCCGCTTGTTTTGATAGTGCATTACAACTTGTCATTCGTACAAAACGTGTGAAAGTAGAAAGTACAGAAGTAACTGCTCACGTTTCTATCGGAAAAGATACAGATGGTGGTTTTGGCCTATCTGCTGTACTTGATGTACACGTTGCTGGCGTTTCTCACGCTGAAGCACAAGAACTTGTAGAAGCTGCTCACGGTGTATGTCCTTATTCGAAAGCAACAAGAGGAAATATTGAGGTTACATTAAACGTAAAATAAAAAAATGTAGTAAATAAAAAAAACGCGCGACATTCGTCACGCGTTTTTTGTTTTTGTCATTTTATGAATTGCCTTCCACGCTTCTTCTTTTCCAAGTCCTGTTTCAGAAGAGAATAGAACAATTTCATCGCCAATTTCAACAGCAAGCGTTTCTTTTACAACTTTTAAATGCTTTTGCCATTTCCCTTTCGGAATTTTATCGGCTTTCGTCGCAATAATAATTGTTGGGATTTCATAATGCTTTAAGAAATCATACATCATCACGTCATCGTTTGTTGGTTGGTGACGTAAATCAACTACTAATACAGCTGCGTCTAATTGCTCACGCGTTGTAAAGTATGTTTCAATCATCTTGCCCCATGCTGCGCGCTCTGATTTAGATACTTTCGCATATCCATAACCTGGAACGTCAACAAAATGCATCATCTCATTGATTAAGAAAAAGTTCAGCGTTTGCGTTTTCCCTGGTTTAGAAGAAATACGTACTAACTTTTTACGATTTAAAATTTTATTAATAAAGGAAGACTTCCCGACATTTGAACGACCTGCTAATGCAATTTCTGGTAAATCACTGTCTGGATATTGTTCTGGTTTAACAGCACTAATTACAATATCTGCTTTTGTTACTTTCATTGTTTCACTCCTACTAATGCGTGCTCCAATACTTCATCTAAATGAGATGCAAGCACAAACGTAAGGTTTTCTTTTACGCTTTCTGGAATATCATCTAAATCTTTCTCGTTTTCTGCTGGCAAAATAATTTTTGTTAAGCCTGCGCGGTGAGCACTTAATGTTTTTTCTTTTAAACCACCAATTGGTAATACACGACCACGAAGTGTAATTTCACCTGTCATCCCCACTTCTTTACTTACAGGAATACCTGTTAGTGCAGAAATAAGTGCCGTTGCCATCGTAATACCTGCCGACGGTCCATCTTTTGGAACTGCTCCTTCTGGAACATGAATATGAATATCATTTTTCTCATGGAAATTCGGATCAATCTGAAGTTCTTCTGCACGAGAACGAATATAGCTAAACGCTGCTTGTGCGGATTCTTTCATAACATCCCCAAGTTTCCCTGTTAAAATTAATTTCCCTTTACCTGGCGCTACAGACACTTCAATCGCTAGTGTATCGCCGCCTGCTGCTGTATACGCTAACCCTGTCGCCATACCAACTTGGTCTGTTTTTTCAGCTTGCCCATAACGGAATATGTGCTTACCAAGTAAATCAACAATGTTTTTCTCTGTTACTACAATACGCTTGCGTTCTGCTGTAACGATAATTTTTGCTGCTTTACGACAAACTTTTGCAATTTGGCGCTCTAGTGTACGAACACCAGCCTCACGTGTATAATAACGAATAATTTCAAGAAGCGCTTCATCACGTACTTGTAAATTACCTTTTCGTAAGCCATGCTCTTTTAATTGTTTCGGCAATAAATGTTCACGGGCAATGTGAACTTTTTCAAGTTCAGTATAACCAGCAATCGAAATAATTTCCATACGGTCAAGCAATGGACCTGGAATACTTGAAAGTGTATTCGCAGTGGCTACAAACATAACTTTCGATAAATCATATGGTTCTTCAATGTAATGATCACTAAAGTTATGATTTTGTTCTGGGTCTAACACTTCAAGTAATGCTGCTGATGGATCTCCACGGAAATCGTTAGACATTTTATCAATCTCATCTAATAAAAAGACTGGATTAACTGTTTTCGCCTTTTTCATACCTTGAATAATGCGTCCTGGCATCGCTCCAACATACGTACGACGGTGACCACGGATTTCAGATTCATCACGTACACCACCAAGGGATACACGGACAAAATTACGATTTAATGATGTTGCAATTGAACGCGCTAACGAAGTTTTCCCGACTCCAGGAGGTCCTACTAAGCAAAGGATAGGTCCTTTTAATGAATTCGTTAACTTCTGTACAGCTAAATATTCAAGTACGCGCTCTTTCACTTTCTCAAGACCGTAATGATCTTTGTTCAAAATCTCTTCAGAATGAGCAAGATCAATCATATCTTCTGTTGCTTCTGTCCACGGCAGAGCTAATAACCAGTCCATATAATTACGAATAACACCGCTCTCAGCAGAACTTGCTGGTAATTTTTCATAACGGTCTAATTCTTTCAGTGCAGCCTTCATTGTTTCTTCCGGCATTCCCGACTGTTCAATCTTCTCACGAAGTTCTTCAACTTCCCCGCCCTTACCTTCTTTATCGCCAAGTTCAGTTTGAATCGCCTTCATTTGCTCACGTAAGAAATATTCTTTTTGCGTGCGCTCCATTGAACGTTTCACTTTTTGTCCAATTTTCTTTTCTAAACTAAGTAACTCTTGTTCATCTTGAATAATTGAAATAAGTGTATGTAATCGTTCCTTCACAGATACAATCTCTAAGATTTCTTGTTTCTGCTTCGTTTTAATTGGCAAGTGAGAAGCAATTAAATCAGATAATCTTCCTGGCTCTTCTACATCAGCTACCGTTGCAAATGTTTCATTTGAAACTTTTTTCGAAACTTTAATATATTGTTCGAAATGCTCCAGTAATGTGCGCATAAGAGCTTTCTCTTCTAGATCATCTTCCACTTCTTCCGTTACCGTTTTGATGGAAACTTGCACTATATTTTCTTCTTCGATAAACTCTACTACTTCAGCTCTATGTAAACCTTCTACAAGGACACGAAGCGTACCGTTCGGCAATTTTAACATTTGCTTCACTTTCGCCACTGTACCTACACTATATATGTCATCTTCTTTCGGATCATCGATATTCATTTCTTTTTGCATCGCTAAAAAGATGATATTTTCATCCATTGCCGCCTGCTCTAGTGCTTGTATCGATTTATCACGTCCTACATCAAGATGCAGAACCATCGTTGGATATACGAGAACGCCTCTTAATGGTAGGAGGGGTACGATTCTTTCATTCGTATTCATACTAGACATAGCACCTCCATAATAAATTAAACTCCTGTTCAACTATTTTATATTACAATACATCTAGATGCAATTGCAGAGATTTTCCGCAATTGTAAATCCCTCGTTTTTCTCCCTGTTAAAAAGGAAAAAAGACTCCGCTTAAGCATACAAACTTAAACGAAGTCTGGCAAATTTTATTATCGTTCATTCTCACATGGATTGTGCATCTGTTTCATCTACAGTAGTATGTATATCAATGTCTCGATGCATATTTTCCTGCATAAATGTTAACTCAAATACTTCTTTTAACTTACGAACAGGAATGATTTCAATTCCTTTTATTGTGTACAAAAACGGTTGCATGTTTTCAGCAGGAATAATAACTTTCTTCGCACCTGCTTTTTTCGCAGCTTTTATTTTTGCGTACACACCACCAATAGGTTTCACTTCACCGTGTATACTTATTTCACCGGTCATCGCTACTTCATTATTCACATACGTACGATGCACTGCTGAATATACACCCGTTGCCATAGCAATACCTGCAGAAGGCCCATCAATTGGGATACCACCTGGAAAATTAATATGTATATCGTATCCTTCTGGCAACACATCTAGAGAACGAAGTACCGTTAATACATTATCTACAGAACCTTTCGCCATACTTTTACGGCGAATGGATTTCGTTTGACTACCAATACTTTCCTCTTCAACAATTCCGGTAACATTTACCGATCCTTTATCTTTCGCCTTGATTGCTGTTACTTCAATTTCTAATAACGCGCCTGTATTTGGTCCGTATACAGCAAGTCCATTTACAAGGCCGATTCTTGGAATAGGATAAATACGTTTTTCATATTTTGGTGTAAGTTGGCTAGAGTGAACAACCCACTCTATATCTTCATCTTTAATGAAAGAACGTTCTTCATTTATTGCCATTCCAGCAGAAATTTGCACAAGATTAATCGCTTCTCGTCCATTTCTTGCATACATCCCAATCATTTCAATACCATTTTCGCCCATTTGCATTTCCACTTTGTCAGCTGCATTCTTCGCTACTTTTTGAATCTCTTCTGTATCTAACTCACGGAAAAATACTTCTAAGCAGCGTGACCGAATAGCAGGAGGAATCTCCTCCGGCGAACGTGTCGTCGCCCCAACTAAGCGAAAATCAGCTGGTAAACCTTTTTGAAAAATGTCATGAATATATGTTGGAATCATCGTATTCTCTTCACTATAGTATGCACTTTCCAAAAACACTTTCCGGTCTTCTAGCACCTTTAACATTTTGTTCATTTGAATCGGGTGTAGTTCACCAATCTCATCAATAAACAAAATACCACCATGTGCATCTGTTACCGCACCTTTTTTCGGTTGCGGAATACCCGCTTGCCCCATTGCACCAGCACCTTGATAAATCGGATCATGTACCGAACCGATTAAAGGGTCTGCAATACCACGTTCATCAAACCTAGCTGTCGTCGCATCCAGTTCAATAAATGTTGCATTCGTGCGAAATGGAGATTTTGGATTTCGTTTTGCTTCCTCTAAAACAAGACGTGCTGCCGCTGTCTTCCCAACACCTGGTGGACCATATATAATCACATGTTGCGGGTTCGGGCCACAAAGAGCCGCTTTTAACGACTTAATCCCGTCCTCTTGCCCTACAATATCTAAAAAGGATGTAGGACGCACCTTTTCCGCAAGCGGCTCTGTTAAAGAAATCTCGCGCATTTTACGAAGCTGTTCTAATTCTTTTTTCGATTCTCGATCAATTGAAACTTTTTGTGTTCGCTGATTTCGAAGTAAATGCCAAAAATACAATCCGACAATTACACCAAAAACAAGTTGAACAAGTAAAAATATATTTGTCCAGCTCATCATTTATTTCCTCCCGCAATGTTTTATCTCTTAGTATTTCCGCGGAGGAACATAGCTAAACATAAAGAAAAACAGCAATTATAAAAATTGCTGTTTCTCCTTCGCACTATGCAGATGTTTTTGTATCAAGTACAGTACCGTCTTGTAACACCAATTTTGGTGGTGCATTATCAGCTACTGTTTCTTTCGTAAGAATACACTTCTCAATATCTTTGCGAGATGGAAGTTCGAACATTACATCCAGCATTAAGCCTTCAATAATAGAACGAAGTCCACGAGCACCTGTTTTACGTTCAATTGCTTTTTTCGCAATTTCAATTAGTGCGCCTTCTTCAAACTCTAACTCAACATCGTCAAGCTCCAATAGTTTTTGGAATTGCTTAACAAGTGCATTTTTCGGTTTCGTTAAAATATCAACAAGAGCATCTTCATCAAGCGGCTCTAGGTTCGCAATAACTGGAAGACGACCGATAAACTCTGGAATTAAACCAAATCTTAAAAGGTCTTCTGGTAATACGTGAGATAAAACATGCTTCTCATTTACATCAGCATTTTTCTTCTCAGCACCAAATCCAATTACTTTTTCACCAAGACGACGTTTAATAATTGGCTCGATGCCATCAAACGCTCCACCACAGATGAATAAGATATTCGTTGTATCAATTTGAATAAACTCTTGGTGCGGATGCTTACGACCACCTTGAGGTGGAACACTTGCTACAGTACCTTCTAAAATTTTCAGAAGCGCCTGCTGCACACCTTCACCAGATACATCACGTGTAATTGATGGATTTTCGGACTTACGTGCCACTTTATCAATCTCATCAATATAAATGATTCCTTTTTCCGCTTTTTCTACATCATAATCAGCTGCTTGGATTAATTTTAGTAAGATGTTTTCTACATCTTCCCCAACATATCCAGCTTCTGTTAAAGATGTTGCGTCCGCGATCGCAAATGGAACATTTAAAATACGCGCTAATGTTTGTGCCAATAATGTTTTACCACTACCAGTTGGCCCAATAAGTGAAATATTACTCTTCGCTAATTCTACATCATCAATTTTGCTGTTAGAATTAATGCGTTTGTAATGGTTATATACCGCTACCGCTAGTGCTTTTTTCGCGTTATCTTGTCCGATGACATACTCATCTAAGATTTCACGAATTTCTACCGGTTTCGGTACATCTTTGAATTCTACTTCTTCGTCCTTCGCAAGCTCCTCTTGTACAATTTCAGTACAAAGTTCGATACACTCGTCACAAATGTAAACACCTGGACCTGCAACTAACTTTCGAACTTGCGTTTGTGTTTTACCACAGAAAGAACATTTTAATTGACCTTTTTCATCATTAAATTTAAACATATTTTCACACCCCTTACAAAGTGCTAACCTCTTGCCTTCGTATGTACACGATAAATGTATCGTATGTAAATACATATTATGTCACTACGTGGCGAGAAATACAAATAATATGACTAGTTATGTACAAATAAAAAAATTTTAAAACTTTTGAAATATGTATATTCGACTTGTAAAGGAAGTTTTCCTTCTTCATCGAAAAGTTTTATAAATATATTTCTATATTTATAAAACAAGGCACGATTAAAATCGTGCCTTGTTATTTTATTATGCAGCGTTTTCTACTAAGAAATCTACAGCTTTACGCACTTTAAGATCTTCAGCTAAAGCGTCTACACTTCCAAGAGCTTGCTTGATAGCGTCTACTGGCATACCGTACATTTCAGCCATTTTTTCAACTTCTGCAGTTACTTCTTCTTCAGTAACTTCGATGTTTTCAGCTTCAATGATAGCTTCAAGAACAAGGTTGATTCTTACGCGTTTTTGAGCGTCTTCTTTCATTTGCTCTTTTAACTTGTCAGCGTCAGTACCTGTGAATTGGTAGTAAAGCTCAAGGTTCATACCTTGTTGGCTTAAACGTTGCTCGAATTCACGAACCATACGATCTAACTCAGTGTCGATCATAGCTTCTGGAATTTCGATTTCAGCGTTAGCAGCAGCTAATTCTACTACTTCGTCACGTACTTTGTGCTCAGCTTCGTGCTTTTTGCCTTCTTCTAAGTTTGTACGAAGTTTTGTTTTTAATTCATCAAGAGTTGCAACTTCTTCGTCAGCTTCTTTAGCGAACTCGTCGTTTAACTCAGGAAGTTCTTTTGTTTTGATTTCGTGAATTGTTACTTTGAATGTAGCTGGTTTACCAGCTAATTCAGCAGCGTGGTACTCTTCTGGGAATGATACTTCAACTTCTTTAGAATCACCAGATTTAAGACCAATTACTTGCTCTTCGAAACCTGGGATGAATGTACCAGAACCGATTGCAAGAGAGTAGTTTTCGCCTTTTCCGCCTTCAAATGCTTCGCCATCAACGAAACCTTCGAAGTCGATTACAGCTGTATCACCGTTTTCAACAGTTCCTTCTTCTTTAACAACTAGTTCAGCTTGACGCTCTTGTAAAGATTTTAATTCGTTCTCTACATCTTCGTCAGTTACAGTTGTTTCAACTTTTTCTACTGCTAAACCTTTGTACTCACCTAATTTAACTTCAGGTTTCACTGTAACTTTTGCAGTGAAGATAAGGTTAGCATTTTTTTCGAACTTCTCGATGTTGATTTCAGGATGATCAACTGGGAAGATACCAGCTTCATCAATCGCTTCACCGTATGCTTTTGGTAAGATGATATCTATAGCATCTTGATATAAAGATTCGATACCAAAGCGTTGTTCGAATAACGGACGAGGCATTTTTCCTTTACGGAAACCTGGTACGTTGATTGTTTGTACTACTTTTTTGAATGCAGCGTCGATAGAGTTGTTTACTTCTTTAGCATCAACTTCGATTGTTAAAACGCCTACGTTACCTTCTAATTTTTCCCATTTTGTAGCCATTTATTCTTTCCCTCCAACTATAATAATGTATGCACATACCTCTATAGATTAAAATCTTCATTATCTCTTTTTTGAAATAACAAAAGTACAAATAATCCTCTAGCAAAAGCTTTCAGATATAATGTTCCAATCTACTAATTGTCTAAAAGACAACTACGGTATATTTTGTTCGAGAATAATATGAAACATATTAAGTAAGAGAATTACACTTCTCTTCTCTTACAAACAGGCAGATTTCTGCCTTTTGCAACCCTTACATTATAACATAGAATATGCTCGTTTCAAGAACCGAACGATTCTTTTTCATAATTATACGGGCAAATATCCTTCTCTTTCAACACGTAATAACCATTGATAGGCAATATGAAACTCTTCTAATTCAATATTATACGCTGTCATAAGCTCTTCTTCATTAATAGTCAACCCGAAACGCTTTCTTCCAATTCTCTCTAAAACAGCAGCCCAAATCTCTACTTTATCCATTAATAGAGCGAATGGAAAAATGCTAATTCGCAATTCTTTCCAATATGTAACCATCGCTTCAAATATATCGGGATAATTTTGCTCTAATCGGCTTGATAATGTATGTATAATGTTATCGGATTGCTCCTCATTATGACCTGTAAATGCTGGAATCACCTTCATCGTATTTCCAAACTTTTCTACCTCTATTTCTTCTTCTATTTGATTTTCTATCATTTTATACAAAATAGAAGTTTTCAAATAAGGGTGTTGTTTTTCGTCTATTAAAAATTTCTTTAAAATAGGTAATGCAAGATCCAAGTCTTTTAACGAAAGTTGCTGAATTGCTCTTAGCTTTTGTCCAAAGTTTTCTCCAAACATTTCATTAGTAAACTCATCTAATTCAAAATTCGAATCGACTAGTGACGTATCTACTTCATTTAACATACCTTCTGCAAATAAAGCGAGCTGTGCTAATTTTTCCTTTTGCTCAGGCATTATATCTTTCGTTTGCAAAACTTTTTCGACGGTTTCAATAACACCTTCATAATCATTTGTTTGAACTAAAATCGTCACATATGTTTCAAGAATATCACCAAATAATACAGCTCCTGTTTCAAGTAACTGTTCACATTTGTCTTTCGCTTCTTCCATATGCTTTAATTCTAACAAACAAATAACAGAAGCAAGTTCCGTTTGTTCCGTTTCTGCATTATACTGACGTAATATTTCAAAGCAGCGCAATGCATCTTCGAATTTCCGCTCTTTCAGTGCTAAAAAACCTTCATCAATATATCGCTCTGATAGCTGCGGAAACAATACGACCGTATTTTCTTTTTTATCCATACGTCCGCCTCTTTTTCTAGATTTTAATTATCTTTAAAGTAAATATATCAAATGAGTAATGAGAACACAACATCCCAAAACCCTTTGTTTGAAATATGAAAATATTTAATTTTCATATTTCAATATAAACAAATCCTTACTAAAAATTAAAAATGTGCAAACAAAAATCCTCAGCAATTCAGGCAGAGGATTCATCATTAATGGAAAGCTTTTATAATAGTGGGGTATATAACAAGGGTAATAATTTGGAGAACAATAATTGCCATAACAATCATGCTAAAATAGAAGATTGGTTTACTTCGCTTCATTAAAAACATAATAATAAGCATCGTACACGCAAACAAACTTAAGAAGAACAAACTCGTTGTCGAACTAAGTATACCACTCGGGACAAAGAACAATAACACTACACTACAAGTACCTATAATTCCAAATAACCATTCCATTCATTCACTCATTCCCTTTCCCTCTCATGGCAGTTTTTTGACTAAGCGATTAAATGTTTTACAACATCAACTACATACGTTAATTTCTCATACGCTACAAATCCAAAAGCAACTGTTAAACCCGTTACGATTAATCCCTTCATCATTTCTTCCTCCTCGTTTTATCGTTGTTACCTTTATTATAGAGGATTAGCAATTTGTTACCATCGAACTTCCTTACAGTTACCTTACAGAATTGTAAGATTTACAAAGTGTATAAAAAAACACCTCATATCACTTGAGGAGCTTTCACGGAATTTCTCTATACTCACTTGCAAAATCAACTTTTCTCTCAGCACCTTTTTACATATTTTCAAAATAATATTCATTACTGTCTTTCACTTACCTTCAAATATTTTTAATTATAAGAAAACACTTCATTAAAATCGTGTTAATATATTTTTGTACAATTAAGAACTTAAAAGGGGGATTATATATATGTTTAAAAAAATGGCTGCAGATGTATTAGGACTAAGCGATGTAGGATCTGTCATCACACCGAAAGATTACGATAAAGTTGATGCTGATGATTATGTGATGCATGAAGACGGGGAAAAAATTTATTTTCTAATTAAATCAAAATCAGATGAATATTGTTTTACAAACAAAGGATTACTCCACTTAGATGGTACAAGCGCAACGAGTAAAAAACGCACACTACGCCGCTTTAGCTATAGTAAATATCAAATTAAAAACGTAGCACTTGAAACTGCCGGAACAATTGATTTAGATATAGAAATTAAGTTCCAAATGGGAGATGAGCATTATTCAATTGATGTTCATAAAAAACATATTGAAGAATTAAAAGATTTATATAAAGCTTTACTTAAAATAGAAGAAATCGCATACGACAACGATATTACATTGCAGTATGCACATAAAAGTCTAGATATGGCATCTAACGCTTTCAGCCGTATTTCAAACGCACAAGTAAATTTAGCAGAGCAGTTTAAAGAAATGAATGAAATCGCCTTTAACTGGCTCGTTGATACGAAGAAACAATATCACTTGAAAGATTATGGTTTTGTATTTGAGAAGTTTATTAATAACTAAACAAAAACCCTTGTTATCAAAAGATAACAAGGGTTTCTTGGCGCCCCAGGAGAGATTCGAACTCCTGAGCACCCATTTCCGTACTATTTTATATATTTTGATCGCAGTCTTAATATATCTTCGCCTTCGCGAATGCCTGCCGATCCCTTCCTCACATTTTTTACGACAGTCCAATCCGGGTTAGTTTCATCACCGATGTTCTGTACTGTAAAGTTGCCATCACCATATTTTCGGTGACCTTCTGCCAATTTCTCCGTTAAATCATTCTCATTTGATCTCGCCATCTTTGCGCCATCTCCCTTTTTTATACAACCTTCTTAAACTGTCCAACCCATCACACGTCCAGTCAATTGGAGATTCTCGCTTTCCGCTTCTATTAATTGTAACACACTGTCGGGGATAAGTTTCGATCACAGCTGCTCAATCGTACTAGAATTGTAAAAAGTTTTATAACATTCTAAGTGATTAATTAGGGGAATCTGGATATGAATTCGAGTTCCATCATAAACCTATTGATTCTTTAAATTAAATATGAGGAACAGGGCGCATAAACGGCGCTCTTTTTAATGCACTTTAATCTGTTGTATATAATAATTATCATATGTTACGTTATATTTTTTACACTTCTTGCACATACATCAATTTTTAGACAAACAAAAAACCTTGTTATCAAAAGATAACAAGGTTTTTTGTTAGCGTCCCAGGAGAGATTCGAACTCCCGACCGTACGCTTAGAAGGCGTATGCTCTATCCGGCTGAGCTACTGGGACATGGAGCGGGTGAAGAGAATCGAACTCTCGACCAGAGCTTGGAAGGCTCTTGTTTTACCACTAAACTACACCCGCATATGTTATTTTGTTTTTCTTCGTTAGCGCTGTTGCCCTATCGACAATATTTATTATATGTATAACCATACATAAAGTCAACACCTTTTTTAAAAGAGGATAATTTTTCTTATCCTCTTTTAAAAACTGCTTGTTCAACTAGTTGTCCGTCTAATGTTTCAAAACGAACTTCCATTTGATTTTCATCCATTTCTAATAAAGCAAATGTCTTTTCTACACGCTGACGTGGTAATAAAACACTGCCTGGATTAATAAATAAAACGCCGTCAATTAATTCTGCACCTAATACGTGAGAGTGTCCGAAGCATGCAACTTGCGCCCCTACCTCTTCTGCGTGGTACGCTAATGTTTGTAATGTCATTTTCACGTTATGACGATGTCCGTGCACAACTACGAAACGAATGCCATCTACATCAGTTACAATTTCATCTTGAAAGTTAGCATAATCACAGTTCCCTTTTACAACATGGAAACCTTGCAGCTCTTCATGAGCAGGCGTTAGCTCTGAATCACCGCAATGAATCATGATATCTACTTTCCCTTCATATTTCTCTTTTAACTGCTGTAATTCCTTCACAGAGCTATGACTATCGCTTACGATTAAAGCTTTCATCAATCTCTCTCCCTTATTCTCCTAAAAACCATTCAGGGATTTTTTCTTCTAGCTTACGAAGAGCACGTCCGCGGTGACTAATGGCATTTTTCTCATCTGAGCTTAGTTCCGCCATCGCTTTTTTATATTCTTCTACATAAAAAATCGGATCATATCCAAAGCCGTTGTCTCCGCGGCGCTGTTCTAAAATATACCCTTCACACGTCCCATTTACAATGACAGGCTTTTTATCACCTTCAGGGAAAGCCACTGCTAATGCGCAGTAGAAGCGAGCTTTACGCTTATCAAACGCTATCTCATTTAATTCTTGTAACACTTTATCAATATTCGCTTGATCATCCTTCGGCTCTCCAGCAAAACGAGCTGAATACACACCTGGCTTTCCATTTAAGGCATCTACAATAAGACCTGAATCATCCGCAATTACAATCGCATTCAGCTGTTTGCTCAGACTATCCGCTTTTAAGATTGCATTTTCTTCAAATGTTTCACCAGTTTCTTCGACTTCTTCAATATGAGGAAAATCGTGTAATGATTTTACTTCTAAATCAAATCGCTCAAATAACTCAGCAAATTCACGCACTTTCCCCATATTTTTTGTCGCTACAACAACTTGTTTCATACTTTCCACCTCTACTCTATATGAGATACGATGTCGCCTAACGCTTCTTTTTGCATGTCAATCAGTTGGAAAATACCTTGTTCCGCAGCATCAAGTAATTCATTTAACTGTGCTCTGCTAAACGTCGCTTCTTCTCCAGTTCCTTGCACTTCAACAAACTGACCTTTTCCAGTCATAATTACGTTCATATCCACATCTGCTTTAGAATCTTCTGCGTAGTTTAAATCTAAAACAACACCTTGTTCTTCAACAATCCCTACTGACGTTGCTGCTAAATAATCTTTTACTGGAATTTTAGATACTTTTTCTGCTTGTAATAACTTCTCAAACGCTAATACCATTGCTACATATGCACCTGTAATAGAAGCAGTTCTCGTTCCGCCATCCGCTTGAATAACATCACAATCAATCCAAACTGTTCTTTCACCAAGTGCTTCTAGGTCAACTACCGCACGTAAAGCTCGTCCAATTAAGCGCTGGATTTCCATTGTACGTCCTGTTACTTTCCCTTTACTTGACTCCCTAATTGTACGTTGTTCTGTTGCACGTGGAATCATCGCATATTCAGCTGTTACCCAGCCCTTTCCTTCTCCACGCATAAACGGAGGGACACGCTCTTCAATTGTCGCTGAGCAAATTACCTTTGTATCCCCAACCTCAATTAATACTGATCCCTCTGGATTTTTTAAATAATTCGTATGAATAAGTATATGGCGTAATTCTGTTTTCTCTCTACCATCTACTCGCATAAAAATAACCTCCTCATAACTACTTGTTAGTATAGCCAAATTTAAATGTATGATATGTATACAATAAAAGAAGGGGAACTCAAAAAGCAATTCCCCTTTCTTACTTAAGTATATCAAATTATTGACGATTAAAAACTACCTGTATTCACGTTTTCTGGACGATCTACAGGTTTTATTAACTTTCCGCCCTTTTCATCTATAAGATTTGCTTTACCATTTACTTCAATAGAAACACTTTTCACGCCTTTCTTTTCTGTTAAAGATAAAACTAACGACTTCAATACGTAATTTGAAACCATATTTTTATCTGGGTTTATAAATATATTTTCGTTAAAGTTTAATGTAAGATTTCCATCTTGTAATTTCGGGTTCGTAATAAGCTTAACTCCTGGATTAAAATCATTTAAAAGTGACTGATGAATCGGTCCTTTTACAAGCTCATCTATAATTGCTGCGTAATCATTTTCTTTTCCTTCTACAACGCGGCGTGTTACGGGTACGTAGTATTGCTGTTTATTATTATTTTGTGCCATAAAATAAAGTGTAACTGGTTTTGTATTTGTTACATCCGCTACTTGCTCGTCATCGAAGTTGATACCGTTAGCACGGCTCACCCCTTCACCAAGCGGGGTACCACCAACAGGCATCTTCGCCAATTTCTCACCATTTATTTGGAACTGCACTTGTTTTACTTCTTTAAATTGCGTCAACGTCCACGCTATTGACTCAACAATTTGACGTTCTTCTTCTTTTGCATAGTTTTTCATTTCATTAGAGAAATCAATGACTGCCGTCCCATCTTTTTTCAAATCCAAGGTCATCGATGTATTTGCTGGAATAACTGCACGGAACCCATTCGGTAATAAATTCGTTACCGGTCCATCTTTCACAAGGTACTCTAACGTTTGCTGAATAACCTCATTTGCTTTCGGAGTAGGTACAGCTAACGTTTGTGGTACAACATAACCATTTTTATCAACAAGGTATAGTTCTCTATTCACCATTTGTCCTTGCTTATCTTTCTTAGCTACTTCTTTCTTTCCACCCTCTGTATACGTAACTTGTTTTGGCGGATCAATTTGTTCCGTTGCTTTCTCCTGATTTATAAAGCCACACCCTGTTAGTAAAACAGCGCTTACAGTAGCACCAACAACCCATTTAAAAGTGGATTTAGGCATGCCATTCCCCCCTAAAATCTAAGTTTGTACTATTATGTATACGAGCTGTTTCATGTTTTAGAACAAGCTGTGCTTCTTCTAAACAAAAAACTCCTGATTTCTCAGGAGTTCACTTATATGAATTCTACTATTATTCTTTTTCTAAATAAATATGTTTCACATTTTCAATCGGTTGACCGAACCATTTTGATGCAATTTCTTTAAATAGACCTATTTTTCCTGTTGTTAAGAAGAGATGATCACTTTGTTCCTCTCCCTCATTCAACATTTTACTATGGTATAAAATTGTACTTACTTCGCGTGCTGTTTCATCACCTGAACTAATGAGTTGCACTTTATCTCCCATTACTTTTTTAATAACAGGACCTAAAATCGGATAATGTGTACAACCTAAAATAAGTGTATCAATATCAGTATTTTTCAGCGGTTGCAACGTTTCTCTTACAACTTCATATGCCATTTCACTTTCAAAATTGCCACTCTCTACAAGCTCAACGAAAGGTGGACATGCTAAACTTTCTACCATAACACGGTTATTAATAGACTTTAACGCTTCTTCGTATGCACCACTTTTCACCGTTCCAATCGTTCCAATAATCCCAACATGATACGTGTTTGTCACTTTTAAAGCTGTACGTGATCCTGGGTGAATAACTCCTACCACTGGAATTGGTAATTGTTTCTGCATCTCTTCTAATACAACCGCAGTTGCTGTATTACACGCAATAACTAACATTTTGATATTCAAATCTAGTAAATGCTCCGTCATTTCCCACGTAAATTGACGCACTTCTTCTCGAGAACGTGGACCATAAGGGCAACGTGCTGTATCCCCTAAATATATAATGCGCTCTTTCGGCAACTGACGAATTAATTCCTTCGCTACTGTTAAACCGCCAACTCCTGAATCGATAACACCGATTGCTCTATTCAACTTCATCACCCGTTTTCTCATTCATCATCTTATTTTATCATTATATTTTACACACTTTAAGTTCGCTCACTTAAAGTGCTTCTGTATGAAAATTTTCATTTGTACCTGTATAGACTAGGACCTTTTTTATTTTGCTCCTTTTTTTCATAATTTGCAAGACAGAAAAATAACCGACCTTCTATACGAAAGTCGGTTTCTTCTATAATAAAGTACGTATTTATTGCTCCATCTTTTTTTGAAAAGAAGACATTCCTATTAATAAGAAGAAATGAGCAGAAATTAACATGACAATTAAAATAAAATTCAAACGATAACTATTTGTAGATTCCATAATTTTGCTCGCTACAGCTGGTCCAAATGCCATACCGAAAAAGTTAATTAAATTGTATAAACCAAGACCGACTCCAACTTTAGCTGGATGTAATGTTTTCGGTATAAATGTGTTTACTGATACTTGAATAGCTGAATAACTCATAAACGTTAAAATAATCGCCAATACAATAACAGCAATGTTCCCGTTTGGAATAAGCCCTAAAATTAAAAAGCCAACGATCATAATGGCAGACGCTACATAAATCATATTCACATTTCCAAACGAAGGGACAATCTTTCCAGTAAGAAAACTAGATACAATACCAAAGAGTGATGCAACAAACAGTGCAATTCCGATAACGAATGGAGATAATCCGTGCTCTCTTCCTAACAATAATGGTAATAATAATAAACTAGCACATAGCGCCACATTCATTATAAATCCGACCGCTATTAAACGAAGAAATGGTTTATTTGTAAACAACTCAATATCAATAAATGGATGTTCCGCGTTCTTCATACGAACCGTGAATAAAAATAAGAAAGCAGCCGATAACACAAATAGCCAACTATTAATATTTACCCCTAATAAAACAGTCGTAATGAATGCAAATAATAACGCCGCTCCGGTGTAATCAAAATGAAACGCTCCATCCGTATGCTGCGCTTCTTCCGGCATAAATTTTAAAAGCAAGAAAATCCCCACTACTGAAATAACCATAAATAAAAATAAATATGGCCACCCCAATGTGTTCGTAATAGCCCCGCCAACTAAAGGACCAATACCTATTGCTAATGCAATAGAAGAACTAATCATCGCTAACGCACCAGGCTTCTTAGCAGGAACAACTAATTTCGCCACTGCAATCATACTAAGTGCAATAAACGCCGCTCCTCCACTCGCCTGCACTAACCTTGCAAGAATGGTAATCGTATAAGATTGATTCACAAATCCAATAATAGAACCCGCTACAAATATGATAATTGAAATAATTAATAGTTTTTTCACGCTATAACGATCAGCCAGCTTCCCATATATCATCGAGCCGATACCGACAACTAAGGAATACCCTACTACAACCCAACTTACCTTCGATTGGCTAATGGATAAATCACGAGCCATATCCTCTAACGCTACATTAAATAAAACTGCATTCATCGGTCCTAATAAAACGATAAAACATAATGTGAAAACAAACCATTTTGAATGGTTACTTATATCTTTCCCCATGTGTAACACCTCTCCTGATTGTAGTAACTGTAAATAAAAATGAAAAATAAAGTTGTTTAGCTCCTCTATTACCACTAAACAACTTCATCAAATGTATATATTCATCGCGCGACAAACTGAATTTGAAACGAAACATGTACGTTGTTCGATATTCATGGAACTATCATAATTTCAGCATTACAGTTTGTCAACGAAAAATATACAAAGTAAACTAATTAAGTGTTTTTAGTTTACTTTGTATAAAAATTGTTATACACTAATTTCGAATCCGATATAAGGAGGACTGACATGTTTATGCAAGTTTGCAATTTCTAACTCAATAAAACCAAATAAAAAACTTTTATATAGAAGAAACATTACAGGAGGATTATGATGAAGAAAAAAATGTTAGTCGTATTAACGAGCGTAGAAAAATATCCAAATTTAAATCGAGCTACTGGTCTTTGGCTTGGTGAAGCTGTCCATTTCGTTAAAAAGGTAGAAGACGCTGGTTACGAAGTAGATTATGTCAGCCCACAAGGTGGCTATACACCGATTGATCCGCATAGCTTAGCAATGGCGGAGAGCATCGATTGGGAATGGTATCAAAAGAAAGAATTTATGAATCGTCTCGGTTCTACAATGAAGCCGAGTGAAGTAAATCCAGAAGACTACGCTGTTATTTATTACGCAGGCGGTCACGGTGTAATTTGGGACTTCCCAGAAAATAAAGAACTTCAAATGATTAGCCGCAACATTTATGAAAATGGCGGAATTGTTTCCTCTGTTTGTCACGGAGCTGCTGGTTTATTTCATATCACATTAAGTAATGGAGAACGTTTAATTAGCGGCAAAAAAGTAACAGGATTTTCAAATGAAGAAGAAAAGCTAGCTGAATTAGATCAATTCGTTCCATTTTTAACAGAAGATGAACTCATTAAAAATGGAGGGCTTTACGAAAAAGCTACGCAGCCTTGGGAAGCTTACGCTGTAGAAGATACTCGTGTTATCACTGGTCAAAACCCAGCTTCAGGTGGCCCAGTAGCTGAATTAGTATTACAACACGTAAACAAATAACAGGTAATAAAAAAAGCAGGTTTTCCATTACTATAGGAAAACCTGCTTTTTTACGAAATCATTTGCAAAATAGCAATAACTTCTTTTTCAACTTCCGAATCATCAATTGCTTCTATATACTCTGGTTTAAACAGTTGATACTTCTTTAGTTGATAAAAATCAAGTATCGCTTTTTTTAACGTAATATCGTACTGAATACAAAAAGAATGATCTATAATACGTCTTAACATCACGTCATCTTGCACCATAAATAATTGTGCGTTCATTTTATTAAAGTAGCCTTGTTCCATACCAGCTTCAAAAAACATTTGCAAATTATGATTACGATTTTGTTGTGCAGCGACTAACTGATCAGATAAGTGCGGATATGCCTCTTTCAAATCTTGTAAAAAAACATCAGAAATATATGTCACACATTTTAAAGAGTGGATAAACGTCTTTTGGAAACGTTCTGCAAAAGACATACTTTCATCTTGATTATCCGCATCTCCTTCAAGAAGATAGTTCATAAAATCTTCTACCACAGCTTCAATAATCTCATCTTTTGAAGAAAAACGTTTATATAAAGTAGCTTTACTAATATCCATATATTTCGCAATTTCATCTATTTTCAATTGGCTAAAACTCGTTCTTCTAATAACGGGCTTTATTTTATTAATATAAGTGTTTGCACACGCAACTTTTCTCATGAAAAGAGCCTCCCCTTTTGTCCATACAAAATAGTATAGCAAATTCACGATTAATTATAAATGAAGTCACTATACGCAATACATCTTTTTAGTTTAAGGAGTCATTTATACTATAGAAAAAATGCCCGCTACCTTTATGAGTAACGAGCACTTTTTCTATACTTTATTTACAGCTCTTCTTATAGCTTTCCCTATTTCCATACTAGACTGCGGATTTTGCCCTGTAATTAAACGCCCATCTACTACGACATGTGGCGTGAATTTTGGAGCAACATAAAACAAAGCCCCTTCTTCTTTCAATTTACTTTCTAATAAAAACGGCACTCGCTTTTCTAAATGTACAGCTTTTTCCTCATCATTCGTATAACCTGTTATACGCTTACCGGCAACAAAAAACGAGCCATCTTTATTTTTCACACCGACTAAAGAGCTTACGCCGTGACAAACAGCCGCTACAATCCTGTTATTGTTGTACATATTCTCAATTAAATTTGCAACATACGGATTACCTGGAAAATCTACAATTGCCCCGTGCCCACCACCAAACAAAACTGCATCATAATCCGAAAAATGAACCTTTGAGATCGGCTTCGTATTTTGCAATAAAGAGGCAACATGCTTAAACTCACGAGGTATCCCGTTCGGAATCGACACTCTATCAATAGGTACTCTACCACCCTTTATCGACACAATATCAACATCGAAATTAGCCTTTTTAAATACATGATAAGGAGCTGCGAGCTCTTCCAGCCACAAACCAGTCGGGTGTCCATTCATATCATGAGCGCTTGTTGAAACTAACAATATCCTTTTCAACATATCCCCTCCTTACTACCTATTTATGTATAGAGTGTTCTTATCATTCTTATAGAACAAGAAACAGACAGAAAAATAGCCGACTCTTCATATAAAAGTCGGCTTTCTTTTTATAGTTCGAGCTCTCCCATGCGAAGAAGCTCAACAACTGCTTGTGAACGTCCTTTAACTCCTAGCTTTTGCATTGCGTTTGAGATGCGTAACTTTTGCGCAAAACGAAACAACCTATATATCAACTTCGATTCCTTCGACTAACTTGCATAATTGCATTTCCTAAATCATTAGATCTAATTTGCTGATTTGTCATTGAAAAACTTAGCCCTGGTGATGAATTATATTCACTATTTTTGTTTCAATAACCCCTTCCCATCCAAAGCTAGCCATTCCTAAATACGATGCGAAAGTAAACAGTGGGCCTAGAACTGCTTGTGCTGCTCCGTATCCAGCTAAAGTGTAAATATCCACACAGGTATTTCTACAACTAATCCTTTTAATTTAGCCATATTAATTTCTTCAGTAGCTTTTTTATCATTATCTTTCAAAAGAAAGAAGTGAGCACTAGCACCAGCTAATAACAAAACAACAGTTAATATAAGAATTATTTTTAAGAGAGTGCCCTCTTTCTTAAACACATATGCATACAGTATAAAACATCTCTAAAAATTCAAATTTTCATCCCCCCCAAAAAAACAGGATAGACAACTCCAAGGAAAATAACAAGCACGAGTGCGGTATAATGCCACACTCGTGCTTAAGAAATGTATAGGACGAAAATCTTACCGATTCTATGTACGAATTTCCAAATAAATTTTTACTATTAAAAAAACAAAAGTGCTAATTTACATGTTCAGCTTCATAGAGCGCTAAGCATTCCTTAAACGACATGGTCCCGTGTTCTTCCAAATATCCATCAAAAATCTCTAACCATTCTAATGTAAGGTATTTTTCTGGAACATTGGTATTCGCTATTCCCTCGTCGAGGTCTGCTTGCAGAGACTTCAACCAATCATTCTTTTTCACAAGAGCTTTTTCAATAATAGCTTTATTTTCAGAATGACGACTGATTTCTTTCGTAAACGTTGTGATATATTCATTGTATTTTCTTCCATATTTAATCCGATTTAAAAAGGAAGATTTCAAGTCAGCTATAAAACCTTCATATTCTTTTATTTTATTGCATTCAGATTCTAAGTCACTTTCTAAACTGTCTATTTCTTTTTTGGCTTTGACAATGTACCCCAAATCAGTATACATCGCTCTAATATTCAGATAATCAAAGTGTTCTTCTTTTAATTCTTTTTTATCCAATGCTTGCTGTGAGTTATCTGACAAAAAGTTGTCCCCCTAAAAACTATTCAATAACGAAAAATTACTTCATTCTATAAATCTCTTCCGCAGTTTTCACATGTTTCGTGCGTATCCCAATTTAATGTCCCACACTCACGGCATGTAGTCACACCCGCGAAACGAACAAACAATTTCTTTAACATCTTCATAAAAATCACCTCCCGATAGCATTATATACAAATAACCTTACATTTGAATAGTTATATTTAAAAATTGTTTTTTTCATAAAGAATTTTGTTGAGTTTCTCTAAAATACTTTTTTGAAAAACCTAACGGCCTGTCCTAATGGTACTTTAATGGAAGAGATTGCATAAAGTGTTTATTAGAAAATAAGACTTATCTGTATAGAGAGTATACGGATAAGTTATTTTTTTATATAGAAGTTGTTTTTTCATTATATGTCTGAAAATGTTGGATATGAAAAGTTGCTTTAACTATTATTTGGAGCGTATAAACTGAACAATAGCAAAAGAACGTTTCTGCCGAGAAAGTATATTTATGGATAGTGAGTTCTATCGCTGCGACCTCCACATATTTTTTCATTCCAACGTACCATGTTTCCTTTCCTTTTACAAAATTTTTCTTAAATTAAAATTTCTTATAACAGATTGTGTTGTTTTGTATGATTCAATTCACCCCTTTCACCCTTTCTTCGTTTGAAATATGATAACTAAAAAAATAGATATTTGTTAAAAAAAGGAATAAATTCCATGTCCAGCAAGCTAAGAGCTCAGAGTTCACCTTAAAATAAAAATATTACTATATCTATTTATTAAATAGTTCAAAATGCAAGAATATTAATGTATACTTATTCGGGTGCAAATTATAATACATATTTCAAAAGGAGAATAACTTTGAACAAAACAAACAGTGATTCTATTTCATTAGAGAATCAAGACATTATCTGTGACATCAATGAATTATTACCAAAACTCGAGGAACTGCAACAGGAATATGAAGAAGATGAACGTCAAAAAGAACTAGAGGATGAAGCTTGGGAGAAACGTTACAATAAGGCGGAAGCTGAATTCAACAAGAGAAGCGAAGACATGCTGGGTATGGTTAAACCTTTTGATGTTGATAAACACGTCGCTTTACTAAGTGTTGGGGTTTTATTTTTAATGTGTGTCATCAGCCCATTCTCCTTTTTTGTAAATGCCCTACTGGCGTTTTTAATATGGGGCTTCTTTATGTTTATTGGAATGCCTGTTACTTCAATACTTGATAAAAAAGCTGAACGACGTAAAGAGCAAATTAGAAAAGAGTTACAAGAAATTAAATACCGAGAATATCGCATTCTATTTCAACAAAAGCCAAGTCATGGTTATTGGAACGTACAATACGATTACACTAGACAAGTGCACAAACGATTAAAAGAACAACACCCTCAATTCGAATCCATGCTATTCAAGGATTACGCTGGCGGATTTTCGAAAACGATTGATATATTCAAAGAAGTCCGCTATTTGTTAAAAAGCGGACAAGCGCAAACATACGAAGATGCAACAAGAATGATGTGGGATTACCTCGATGAAAAGTGGGACCTAGAGTTAGAATATGGGAAAACCAGTGGATATGTTGAAGAAAAGGGTCCAGCCCGTGTATACCAAGAAAATCGAGAAGAATCAGCGAGTGAGATGTATACAAAACAAAGCGCAGCAGAATCTGATGTACTGCACGAAGAATGGCTAAAAGAGCACTATAAAAAAGGACAAGAAAACTTAGATAGAGAAATCAGAGGGCAACTAGAGCATGACGCTATCCATGCACGTCAGTGGGGAAGTGATCGCCAAACAGTGCGGCACTATGACGATCAACTGGGCCGTGGTTATCATGAACGCCTAGAAGAAGATCGAAAATATGGATATGGAGAAGATGATAAGATGTCGGATGTAGGTGGAGATCTCAAATAAGGTCAGAAGAGGCGAATGAGAACAAAGTAAATATCCAGCGAACTATATATCTTTATATAAAGAAAAAACAGATTAAAAGGCGGGAGAAATTTGAAAAAATTCTTGATGAGTATTTCTATTTTATTAATCGCAACCTTATTATTCGGTTGCAGTAACGAAACATTCGATAAAGCGGTAGAGCAGGGAAAATTAGCACTGGCGAATAAAGAGTACGAAAATGCAAGCGCTTCATTTGAAATTGCATTAAAAGAAAAAAAGGACGAGGAAGTTCAAACCTTACAAAAGCAAGCATCCAAAATGGCAGTAGCGCTGGCCGAAAAAGAGAAACTCGACATCGACAATGCAATCAAGTTATTCGATCAAGTTGCAACCATGAAAGATGGTTTAGAGACGGTAAAAAACGAAGCGAAGAAGGAGAAAGAAACACTCACTCAATATAAGGATAAACGTGAGAATTATAATAAAGAACTACAAACAGCGCAAGACCTTCTAAGCGAAAAGAAATTTGATGAATCAAAGGTAATATTGACAAAAATACAACAAGAAACAACTTCAGATAAGATTTTAAAAGAACAAAATCAAAAGGTAACGGAACAGTTAGAGAAGCTTGAAAAAGAGAAAAATGCAGCTGTGGAAGAAGAAAAACGACAAGAAAAGCAGAAAAAAGCAGCGGAGCAAAAGAAGCAACAGCAAGCAAAAGAGCAACAAACAAAAGAACAACAACAAGCAAAAGAGCAACAAGTAAAAGAGCAGCAAGTAAAAGAGCAGCAAGTAAAAGAGCAGCAAGTAAAAGAGCAGCAAAAGCAAACCGCTCAAAGCAGCAAACAAAAACTCTCGCCTAAAGATGCAGAAAACAAAGTTAGAGCTAGTTTAAACTTGTCCAACAATTCTAAAGTTTACTGCGAATACGATGGCGATAAAGCTGAAGCTGAAGAGTATGTCATACATGTATATACAAATGTGCAATACGAAGACGACGAAGAAGGCGGACATACAGTAACTTATGGTTGGTTCAATGTGAATGCTAATACTGGTGAAGTTCATAAAATGGAATTTTGAAATGATTAAAATTCCCCTTGTAACTTCAATATAATAAAGAAATCCTGTTCTATCCAGAGCAGGATTTCTTTATTGGTCCTGTACTAGCATTCTTGCAATCAAGAGGCAAAGCAGCTTAAATTTAGGGTTTCGCCGCATCGCCATCTAGTTAAAAATTCATCGTACTTCAAAATCTTAGCTTGATGGAAATAGGGATAAACTCCAAAACAAAAAACATAAAGTATTGCTGCGCATTGAATTCGGCAGTACCTTATGTCTTCTCAAAAATATACACAATACCTACTGTTCCACCCTGATGAATAGTAATCGTTTCAATTAATGTTTAAAACACACCAGAAATAAAAAAGCTACCTCCATGCAATACTAATCCATTAAAATCTAAACCATTTACAGTTTTAAGAAACTTGTCATATCCACTTAGTAAATCAGCATTAAACTTTTCTTTCACCTATTCTCTTAACCTTTAAAATTTTGCATCTGTTACTAGTCTCTTCACATAATAGTTATTCAGATTTATTCATTATGAAGCGCATATAATTTCTTGTCATCGTGACGGATTCTCTCCCTTACTTCCTTAAGCTCAAGAACCTTTACGCACTTCAAAATATAAACAGAAAAATAGCCGACTCTTCATTTAAAAGTCGGCTTTCTTTTTATAGTTCGAGCTCTCCCATGCGAAGAAGCTCAACAACTGCTTGTGAACGTCCTTTAACTCCTAGCTTTTGCATTGCGTTTGAGATGTGGTTGCGTACTGTTTTTTCACTGATAAAAAGTTCACCTGCAATTTCCTTCGTTGTTTTATCTTGAACCAGTAATTCAAATACTTCTCTCTCTCTCTTTGTGAGTAACGGTTTAGATTGATACGCTTTTTCCTTCAACTGGTATAACCCTCCTTGCTTAAGCCAGAGCCGTGTATGTGTAAGTTGGGTGTTTATTTAGTCAAGATATTGTATGAACGAAATGTGCAGGTGGTGAATGAAAATGGGCTTTATTTCACATGTTATTTTAGACTTTTATACAGTGCGCACACTGTTTGTATCCACTCACTTTTCTGTACGCCATATTTGTTCTAGTAATATGCTGACAACAGTACCTACGAATAAACCATTTCCGAATATATATTGCATAACAGACGGCAATGATTGAAGTGCTCCAGACGGTAAAAACATAACACCGCTTCCAAATAATACAGCAACTCCTAAAATCGTTACATTCCTTTCACTCATCGGCACTTGTTTTATATTATGAAATCCAATTCCAATTAGCTGTACGAACGAAGCCATTAAAACCGCAGATGCGACAGCGGATGGCAATGATGCTAAGTAACGAATAATACTCGGACACAGCGACATTACGACTAGTAACATACACGCTAGTAAGAACGATCGTATATATTTCTGTTTTGTTAAACGTATAAACCCTGCCGTTGCTGGTAATGGCACGACACCTACAGTTGAAAATACAGAAGAAATGATATGCGAAATCCCTCCAACCCACGTTCCATCCTTCAACTGTTTCTGTTCAATAGTCCCTTTTTGAATGGTAGCTTGATTAATTGCTATAATAGCTGCCACTGTATTAGAAACTAAAATACATACCATAACGAAACTTGATACAGCCATACCTGTATTCCACTTTGGAAGTCCCCAAGCAAATATTTGTGGAAGTTGCACAAAATGAGTTACTTGAGATGGAATCGTCACTTTTCCTGCAATTAGAAAAAGAATCCACCCACTAATTAATCCGATTAAAACCGCATAACTTTTGACAAAACCTTTTCCGAAGGTAGATAGTATAATAACGAAAAGAAATATGCTAAATGCAATTATCGCTGTAAATCCATCGATTTGAGAAACAGTAGCAGTAATTCCTAGCATCCCTTTTAGGAATACACCACTTAATTGTAAACATAATAAAAGTAAAAACGTCCCTGTCACAAGCGGCGTAAATAAAAATAAAATACGTCCTATAAAACCAGTTACTCCTAATCCTATTAAAATAACACCGGAAATTATCATTCCTAATTCTAAAATTTGCAACGTACTATGTAATTGTTCTTGTCCGGCCGTTGCGTAAGCAAGTACGGTAAATACTCCAACCCAAGATCCAGCTGGTCCATCCGCAATTGGTAGTCTATGTCCAAGCCAGCCTTGTAAAAAAGAAGAAATACCAACTACAAAGAATGTACGCTGCATTAAATAAAATATTTCTTCCGTCGTAAGATGAAATAATCCGCCAACGACAATTGGTAATGCGATTGAATTCGCTAATAAAAATATAAACCATTGCAAAGTTCCCATAATATGATTTTGATTATGTTGATTGTCCAATTTTTTCATCCTTCCTAGCTAACCTATAAGAAATATATTGTAAGCATAAAAAAGAAGGGTTCTACACTCACAATTAGAACCCTCATCAAAACATTCAAACGATTCTTTTACACAAGATTATTTAATTCCACCTCACTTAAATTTCCAACAACAACATTCCCTTTATGCACCACTAAACGCTTCTCTGTTTGACGTGCCACCGCTTCAGCAGTACATGTTGCATTCGTCAAAACAAAACTCGCTTCATCTCCTACATTCGGCCATGCTCGCTTCCCTTCATTGTTTAACGTTTCTTTTCCTCCCGCAATAAAGCGAAGTGCTTTTCCTAAAGACCTTTCATCACTCCATCCAAAACGTTCCGCTAATCGATTTGCCTTTTGCAGCATATCACCCGTTCCAAACGGTGACCAATGATCTGTAATACTATCATTTCCTAATGAAACTTTCACACCTTTTTTATCTAATAACGGAATTGGGATTACTTGTTTCCCAATTGGCACCGTTGAAGTAATATCAATGTTTAAAGCAGCTAGTCTTTCCGCCACTTCTTCAGCTTCTTTATCCGTAACACCACCAAGTCCAAGCGCATGACTAATCGTTACGCGCCCTTGCCATCCCGCTTCTTCTGTTAGACTTGCTAATCTCTTCATCGTAAACGTTCCAAGATTATTCGCATCATGCAGATGAATATCAACATCCGCATTAAATTCTACTGCGATATCCATAATAGTATGTAATGATTTTTCAATATCTTTATCCACTGTAGCTGGATCTACTCCACCGACTAGATTCGCACCCATACGCATCGCATCTTTCACAAGTTGCACAGAATTACTACGCAATAATCCATGTTGCGGAAAAGCAACAATTCTACCAGAAACCTGATTTTTATATGTTTCCAATGCCGCTAACGTCGCCTCCAAATTACCAAGTCCAATTACCGGATCCACATTACAATGCGTTCTTATATTCGTTGCACCATTTCGGAGCAATAACGTTAACATATTTTCCGCCCTATCTTGAGCAGTTGCTAATTGCTTCGGCAAAATTTCCTCTTCTTCATTAAAACGTGTGAAAATATTCTCTGCTGGCATACATGCCTTCCAAGGACCACTATAATAGGTTTTATCAATATGAATATGCATCTCTTCGAAAGCAGGCAAAATCAATAAACGATTGGCATCAAAAATTGATACCCCTTCCTCTTGAACAGCCCCTACTATTATTTTTTTAATTCGTCCATCTTCAATGAGTAAACTACATAACTCTGTTTCTGTTTGGGAAATTCTCCCCTCTTCATATGTATACCCTGATTCAAGCATTACATTAGTCAACCAATATACTGTCATCTCTATTCCCCCACCCTTTATTAAAAGTTACCTCATACCTCTTACTATAATTTTAATATCAACTGAAAATTAAGACAATTAATACGACTGTTTCCTAAAAAAATTGTAATACAACCGCATAGTCTTCTCATAAATTTCCATATAGAATAGAAGTATATAGTTTGCTAAAAAAGGAGTGAATTGGAAGATGTCAAAAAGATTATATAAATCCGAAACTGATAAAATGCTATTTGGTATATGCGGTGGTTTAGGGGAATATTTTGATATTAGCTCTACCCTCATTCGCATACTTTGGGTCATTGCTGTTTTATGTTTTGGGACTGGTTTTTTAGTTTATTTTATTTGTTTATTACTTATGCCACGTTCGTACTAGTGGCATCCTGCATATACTTAATCGAAATATAAAAAATCACCTATAGAATTCTATAGGTGATTTTTTTATGAAGAATATTTCATCGTTAAATGCAATACTGCAACTTCATCTTCTTCATTTCTATAACTATGTTTTTTGTTCGCTTCAAATTGAATAGAGTCAAACTCATTCAATTCGTATACATCGTTTTCCACTTGAATCGATACTTTCCCTTTCATTACCGTTACAAGCTCAATAGCACCTTCATGATGAGCTTCTGGTTCATATATACTATTCGCCCTTAAACAAGCACGATGCATTTCCATTCCTGTTTCTTTCGTATAACGGAACATCGTTTCTAAATGCCATGCTTGTCCCACATCTACTGCAAATCCTTCTCCGCAGCGTGCAACAGCTACAGGTTCTCCAACAACCATCAATCTGGATAAAGGAATCGATAACCCTTTCGTTATTTTCCAAATGACAGCTAACGTCGGATTTGTTTCTCCTCTTTCAATCTTTCCTAATGTTAATTTACTAACTCCTGTTTTTTGGGCTAATTCTTCTAAACTTAATTTTTGTTCATTTCGAATTTGTCTTAATAACTGACCTACTTGCTGAATGACCTCTTTCGTTTGCATATCCTCATGTTCTTTCATCTATAAAACCACCTTAAAGTATAAAATAGTTTACTTTTATTATTTTTAAGTATATCATACTATACATAATCATCAATTTCCGAAAGGAGTGCTACACTTCATGCGCGCAATTTTATTAGGCCTTTTATCATCAGCCTTTTTTTCCGCAACCTTTATTATTAATAGAGCAATGAATGTATCTGGAACGAGCTGGGCTTGGACAGCTTCCTTCCGTTTTTTATTCGCTCTCCCTATTTTATTCCTTATCGTTTTATTTCGCAAAAACTTAAGGGGTTTATGGGAAGAATTAAAGAAACATCCATTAGCGTGGATCGGATGGGGTTCCGTTGCTGGTATTGGTTTCTATTCTTTATTAAGTTTCGCAGCTGTCTTTTCTCCAGCTTGGCTCGTTGCGGGAACTTGGCAAGTTACGATATTCGCAGGCTTACTCTTATCACCATTATTTTTCGTTAAAATAGAAACGAAATCAGGAACAAAACTTGTACGCGGAAAAATTCCACTTCGTAGTTTATATGTTGCATTATTTATTTTACTTGGTGTAATTTGTATGCAAGCGACTGCAGCAGGTCATATTACAATGACTCAGTTTATTTCAGGATTTTTACCTGTAGTGGTAGCTGCTTTCTTATATCCATTCGGCAACCGAAAAATGATGGAGCTTGTTGGCGGCCGTCTCGATACGTTCCAACGCGTATTAGGAATGGCAATAGGCAGTCTTCCTATAACAATTTTACTTGGTATATATGGATTTTCTACTACCGGTATTCCAACATCAAGCCAAATGCTGCAAGGATTTTTGTTAGCATTATGTTCTGGCGTAATTGCAACGATGACATTTTTCTTTGCAACTGACTTAGCAAAAGATAACCTCGCCCTACTTGGAGCTGTTGAAGCAACGCAAGCTGGAACGATGGTCTTTACCGTGCTTGGCGAAATTGTTTTCTTGAATGGTTCATTCCCTGGTGGGCTTTCCCTACTTGGAATGATTATTATTATGTTAGGAATGGTTGCAAATAGCATTTTAAATCGATCTGTTCCAATCGTTAAGCAGAAAAAACAGCATAAAAAGGAGTATGGTTCTATCCCAAAGAACCATACTCCTTTTTTATTGTCCCCCTATTTCGCCTTATCAGAATAGTATTTCATTAGCTGTTTATACTAAAACCTATGTTATAATACGTTTCATGCGCAATATTAGGAGGTAAATTATGTTAAAAAAAGCAATCGCTGAATTTATTGGTACATTTGTACTTGTATTATTCGGAACTGGAGTAGCTGTCATTGGCGGCGGAATTGAAGGAATTGGAACATTAGGAATCGCTATGGCTTTCGGTCTATCTATTGTGGCTATGGCATATAGCATCGGAACAATTTCTGGATGTCACATTAACCCAGCAGTATCAGTAGCTATGTTCATCAACAAAAGAATGAACGCTATGGAACTTTGTTATTATGTATTAGCTCAAATTTTAGGTGGTTTATTAGGAACTGCAACGTTAGTAACGATTTTACGCTCTGCTAAAACACCTTTAGATAATTTAGGACAAAATGGTTTTGGAACTCTTGGTTTATCTGGAGCATTTCTAGTTGAATTCATTTTAACTTTCGTATTCATTTTAGTTATCGTTGCTGTAACAGGTAAAAAAGGAAGTTCTTCTCTAGCAGGATTAGTAATTGGTTTCACATTAGTTTTAGTTCACTTATTAGGAATTCCGTTAACTGGAACTTCTGTTAACCCAGCTCGTAGTATCGCACCAGCTTTATTCGCTGGCGGAGAAGCACTTTCTCAACTATGGGTATTCATCGTTGCACCAATTCTTGGTGGTATCGTAGCAGCTATTGTTGGTAAATTTATTTTAAATACTGAAAAATAGAATTTTCAATATTTCTGAATAAAAAAAGGCGAGCCCTCATTATGAGGTTGCTCGCTTTTTTACTCTTTCATTTTGGACTTTAAGTTTGTAACTAATTGATCTACCGTTACATTTGCAAGTACGTTTTCCATCGCTTCTTGCGCTTGCATTAAAATAATTTCTAATACTGATTGAATATTAGCTCCTACTGGACATTCAATGTTGGGATTTTCATGGAAGGAAAATAGCTGTCCTTCTTCTACAACTTCCACTGCTTTATATACATCAAGTAATGTAATTTCTTCTAAATCACGAGCAAGTGTCGTACCACCTTTACCAGCTTGTACATCAACAAGTCCTGCTCTCTTCAACATTCCCGTAATGCGACGAATCACAACTGGATTTGTATTCACACTACCAGCAATCCATTCAGAGGTACAGCGAGAGTTTCGATCTATCGCAAGTAACGTTAACATATGAACACCTACTGTAAAACGACTACTAATCCCCATCTGCACACCCTCCTTTGTATTCATTCTATTAAAAGACGACTCTTATTATTATATACTATTTTTAATTTATACATAAAGAAAAAGCATGATTCCAATAGGAAATCATACTTTTCTCTCATTATTGACGCTTTATAAACTTCGCTAAATCTTTAAATTTCACTTTATCTGAGTAATTCATTACACCGTTTACGTAAATGCGGCTTGTAAGCATATTGATGATAACGATAGTCACCAATAAAATTACTAACGTCACACCAATTTCTACAGCGCCTGCTTCACCAGCTACAAGTCTTGAAAATGTAACCATAGGTGTAAAGAATGGAATATATGAACTAACTACAGCTAATGTACTATTAGGATCAAATAATGATTTAATACTAATGAAAAATGCTGCTATACCTAACATTGTAATTGGGAACGAAAGAGATTGCACATCCTCAATTTTTGATACAACAGCCCCAACTGCTGCATATAGCATTGCATATAGTAAGTAGCCCGTAACAAAATATACAACGAACATACTAATTACTACCGCATCCAATTTAGAGAAGTCTAGTGTAAGTCCTATTAAAGATGCGTTTTCTAAGTCTACCCACCCTAATAAATATGGTACAAGAAACCCGAAGGAAGCAATAACTAGTAATAGTAAAGCACTAGAAACAATTGCTAAAATTTTGGCATGTAGCATTGTTAATGGTTTTACTTTCGGAAGCATTAACTCCATAACACGAGATGACTTTTCAGATGCTATCGTCGTCCCTATTGCAGTTCCAAACACAATAATAAACATATATAAAGCAAACGAGAAAACATAGCCAATTCCAAAGGAAGATGCATGATCCTTTACTGCCTCTTGTTTTAACGGAATTTCCATTTGCAACTGTTTTGCTACTTCTGCAGATACATTATTTTTTTCAATCATTACCGCTGTATACTGTTCCTTTAAATAACTTGCCATAAGTGTAGCCGTTGATTGGCTTGGAAAACCACTATACATATACGTCACTTCTGGAATACCATTCTTTTCTGTAATATGGAATAAACCGTCTAACTCCCCATCTTCCACTTGCTTACGTAGCTCATTAAATTTATCCTTGTTTTCTACAGTTACTTTAGCAGACGGAAGTAACTTTTTCACATCACTTTCTTGCACTTTATAAGTATCGCTTTCCGTTACTACCGCAATTTTATCTTTTCCTTTATCGTTATCAGCAGTGAAATGATTAAATGCAAAAAGCCCAAACACAACTAAAAATAAAATCGCACTCGTAATTAATGACTTTTTAGATAAAAATGCTTCCCTAAAATAAAATGAAAATACGTGAGAAAATTTACGCATCGTTATTTCGCCCTCTCTACAAAGATTTCGTTTAACGTCGGCTCTAACATTTTAAATTGTCGTAAGGTAATACCTTGTTCTTGCAACTGTTGCAAAATCTTTAGAGCTTCTGCATCATCTTGTACTTGCACATAAAGAAGGCCTTGTTGTTTTTCATACGATACATGTATAGCTTCTAATCCCTTCTCATTCTCTTCTGTATCTTCAATCGTTAAATTACGGAAACCGTATTCTTTTTTAATATCACTTAATTGGCCTTTTACGACTGCTTCGCCTTTTTTCAAAATACATACATGTTGGCAAAAAGCCTCTACTTGTTCCATACGATGACTAGATAAAATAATGGTCTTTCCGCTCTGCACTTGTTCTTCAATAATGCTAGCTAACATTCCAGCATTAACTGGGTCTAGTCCGCTAAACGGTTCATCTAAAATGAGAAGTTCAGGATTATGAAGTAGAGCAGCAATTAATTGGATTTTTTGCTGGTTCCCTTTTGAAAGCTCCCCTGCCGTTTTAAATTTATATTCCGGTATTGCCAATCGATCTAACCAGTGATCAATAGCAAGGTCTACTTCTTTTTTCGTCATTCCTTCTAATCTACCAAAATATCGCAACTGATCTATTACTCTACTTTTTGTATATAAACCTCTCTCTTCTGGTAAGTATCCAATTGTTACCCCACTAGTCCCAAATGATTTTCCATCCCATGTAATAGATCCTTCATTAGGCGTTAATAATCCGAGAAGCATTTTGATTGTCGTTGTTTTCCCTGCACCATTTCGCCCAAGTAATCCTAGCACTTCACCTTTAGGTAACGAAATTTGCAAGCCGTTAACTGCTTTTGATTCGCCAAATAGTTTCGTTAAGTTTTGAATTTGTAAACTCAAAGTATAAAGCCTCCCCTTTAGTATCATTCATACTCTCTTTCAAAGACTATGTTTATGTAGGATAAAATATAGCACTACGCTTCATCCTTTTAATATGTAGCACCGTCTTAATCCATCATTTGTTCTATTTAGTTAAAATTGTAAATAATATCATGTGTTTTGTCAATTATAATTGTCATTTCGACAATAAAACTTGTCAAAATGATTCCCAACATTTTTCTCATCTTTCTAATATAGGACATACTACTATATATACAAAAGACAATATGCAAATGTTCATACAAAAAATATTATTTTTCGATATATAATATTAACTGATTTTCTAACATCGAGGAGGATACATATGAAGATGAAGAGGCGCATTACCACTTTATTATCTGTAGCAGTTCTATCTACATCGCTTGTAGCATGTTCAGGAACACAAGAGAAAACTGTGGCGAAAGAAGAGAAGGCAAAATTAACAGACCAGCAATTAATGGCTGATTTATGGTATCAAACAGCTGGTGAGACGAAAGCACTTTACTACCAAGGATACAATATCGGTCAATTAAAGCTCGATGCAATTCTTGCAAAAGGGACAGAGAAAAAACCTGCTATCGTACTGGATTTAGATGAAACTGTTTTAGATAACAGTCCTCATCAAGCAATGAGTGTAAAGACAGGAAAAGGCTATCCTTACAAATGGGATGACTGGATTAATAAGGCTGAAGCTGAAGCTCTTCCAGGCGCAATTGATTTCTTAAAATATACAGAATCTAAAGGTGTAGATATTTACTACATCTCAAATCGTAAAACGAACCAACTAGATGCAACAATTAAAAATCTTGAACGTGTAGGTGCTCCTCAAGCAACGAAAGAACATATATTACTACAAGATCCAAAAGACAAAGGAAAAGAAAAACGCCGTGAACTCGTTTCGCAAACACATGATATCGTCTTATTCTTCGGCGATAACTTATCTGATTTCACTGGTTTTGATGGGAAATCTGTAAAAGATCGAAATCAAGCAGTCACAGATTCAAAAACACAATTTGGTGAGAAATTTATTATTTTCCCGAATCCGATGTATGGTGATTGGGAAGGTGCTTTATATGATTATGATTTCAAAAAATCAGATGCAGAAAAAGATAAAATCCGTCGCGACAACTTAAAATCATTTGATGCAAAATAAAAGAGGATGGCATTCGCCATCCTCTTTATTGCATATTTCTCGTTAAAGGTAAAATAAACACTTCTACACGTCTATTTTTCGCCTTTCCTTCTTGCGTATCGTTCGGGGCAATTGAACGGTATTCTCCGTAACCAACCGCACTAAATTTCCCTGGCTGTAATTCTTTATTTTGCAGTAATACCTGCATAAAATTAACTGCCCGCTGCGTACTTAATTCCCAATTCGATGCAAATTGCGCATTTGCAATAGGAACATTGTCTGTATGACCAGATACTGTAATTTCACGAGGTGATGCTGAAACAAGTAAATTAGACATTTCTTTTGCAATACTTAGCGATTCTAATTTCACGTCCGCTTTCCCAGAATCAAATAGTACATTTTCTAATATCGTTACCTTGAGTCCTTTTTCTGTTAAATCAGTTTTAAAAGAAGAAGATAATTGATTTTCCTCAATATACTTATCGATACCTTTTTGTACCGCTTTTAATTCGTTCATTTCTTGCTGCTTTACTTCAGCTTCAGCGTTCTTTTTAATCTTCTCAGATTCTAGACTACTTGCCGATAACTCTTTCTCTTCATTCGGCTTTTGATCACTTAAAAACTCTTTGTTTCCTGTTCCACCTGCTAATTCGCTTCGAAACGCTACTGCCATCTGTTTGAACTTCGCAGCATCTATACTACTCATCGCAAATAAAACGATGAACAATGCAAATAACAACGTTAACATATCAGAATAAGGGATTAACCAAGTTTCATCGATATGTTCATCATGCTTTTTTTTCTTACGTCTTCTATTTTTTTTACTCCGCATTTTTTTCTGCCCCTTTTTCAAGCTTTTTACGCTCAGTTGCAGAAAGTGCACCTAAAATGCGGTTCTTCATAATAAACGGATATGTACCCTCTTGTAACATTAATAAACAATCAATAATTAAACGTTTTTTCTCTAATTCAGCTGCAGATTTTTGCTTTAATTTATTTGCAAATGGATGCCATAATACATAGCCTGAAAAAATACCAAAAATCGTTGCAATAAACGCACCCGAAATAGCATGACCTAACTTTTCAATATCAGTTAAATTGCCAAGTGCAGCTACAAGACCAATAACAGCACCTAAAACCCCTAATGTCGGTGCATATGTACCAGCTTGAGAAAAAATTGCTGCTCCTTTTGCATGCCTTTCTTCAATTGCTTCTAATTCAGCTTCTAAAATCTGCTCTAGATCTTCTGCGGATACGCCATCAATCACAAATTTCATACCACGCAAAAGAAATTCATCTTGAATTTTGTCTAATTGTTGCTCTAAAGACAAAATACCGTATTTTCTACTTTCTGATGTCCAATGAACAAACAATTCTAGCAACTGTTCATAACTTAAATCCTTTTTATTTGAACCAAAAAGAACTTTAAATAATTTTGGAACTCTTTTTAGTTGATTCATCGGAAATGCTATACATACTGCAGCAAATGTACCGATAAAAATAATTAATGCTGCGGCAGGATTCAATAAGGCTGTTACGTCAGCGCCCTTGACGACCATCCCTACTACTACCGCTACAAATCCTAAAATGAGCCCAATAATTGTTGCAAAATCCATTCCCATTCACTCCTAGTCTATACAAGAAGTTCTTCATTCTCGATAATCGCTACATCTTCTTATGTATATATATTACATAAAAAATGAATTTCATGAAAGATAAGAAATGAATTATATAAAAAAATACTACATTTTCACACATTTTCTGACATTTTCTTTGCATTTCTATTACGTTATGACTCTTATATTTCTTTTTCAGTAAACTAGACTTATAATAAAAAACGATACATATTTTATGAAGAAAGGACTGTGATTACAAGGCATCATGAAAAAGATAATCATTATTTCTGCCACTACTATTGTAATCGGTATCACTTCTTTCGCTTACTTTGGTTCTAAATCACCACTGCAAAATGAGGCGAAAGCTGTCGAAAGTCAACAGCATAGTAATCACCAAAAAGAAGAGATTCCAGCTTTTCCAAAAGCTGATCATAATGCAAAAAAACTAGACAATGATTTTTCCGTTGTAACAAATCCAGAGTCTAATCTTGTCTTAGTTAATAAACACCGAAAACTACCAGACGGATACACACCTGAAGACTTAACAAGACCGAACGTACCATTTACTAGTCCAAAAGATAAAGAAAAAACATTGCTGCGCAAAGATGCTGCAGATGCGCTTGAAAATATGTTTGAAGCGGCAAAGAAAGAAGGGCTTGAACTTACAGCTGTATCTGGTTATCGTTCATACAAACGCCAAAAATCATTACATGATACATACGTTAGACGTCAAGGAAAAGCTGAAGCTGATTCAGTAAGTGCCATTCCTGGTACGAGTGAACATCAAACTGGTTTAGCGATGGATATTAGTTCAAAATCTGCTAAATTCCAATTAGAGCCTATTTTCGGAGAGACAGCCGAAGGAAAATGGGTTGCGGAACATGCTCATGAATTTGGCTTTATCATTCGCTATTTAGAAGATAAAACAGAAACCACAGAATATGCATATGAACCGTGGCATTTGCGCTACGTTGGTAATCCATATGCTACATACATATATAAACATCATTTAACATTAGAAGAAGCAACGAAAGACAAAAAATAAGAGAGCAAATCGCTCTCTTATTTTCCATTTACTCTATCATTGTAGTAATTTTTTCTTCCACTCTTCAGGCCACGGTTCGCCTTTTCCTGTTTTTTTCGATGCTTGAACCATCATTCCACGACCAACTAAACAAACTTCTCCTTCTGCATTCTTCACCATATAATGCAAATCTAAAGAAGAATTCCCAACCGCTCCCGCTTTTACATACACCTTCAACTGTTCATCAAAATATATTTGCTTAATAAAATTACATTGTAAATCTGCAACAACGATCATCGTTTCTGAAGACTCATGCGTCCATTCTTGCATAAATCCAAGTTCTTTAAACAATGCGATACGTGCTTCTTCAAAATAAGTAAAGGCAACGACATTATTTACATGTCCAAACATATCTACTTCACCAAAACGAACTTTTACAGGATTATAAAATGAAAAACCACTTTCCCATTGCTCAAAGTCTTCAATATAAGAAATTCTCTTCATTGTTCCCTCTCCTTTTCGCCTTAAAATAAACAGAATAAACAGAAAAATAAAGTTATAAATATTGCCTCTTCAACATGAAGAGGCAATATTTATTAATAGTTATTGTCGCTACCAAAGAAATCTTTGAACGATTGAATTGTTGTATCACGGTTTAATGCCGCAATTGAAGTTGTTAATGGAATACCCTTTGGACATGATTGCACACAGTTTTGAGAGTTACCACAGTTTGCAAGCCCTCCATCTCCCATAATTGCACGTAAGCGGTCTGCTTTATGCATTTCACCCGTTGGATGTGAGTTGAATAAACGAGCTTGTGATAACGGTGCTGGTCCAATAAAGTCAGATTTACTATTTACGTTTGGACATGACTCTAAGCAAACACCACATGTCATACATTTTGAAAGCTCATAAGCCCATTGACGTTTCTTCTCAGGCATTCTTGGTCCTGGTCCTAAGTCATACGTACCATCAATTGGAATCCAAGCTTTAACGCGTTTTAGAGCGTTAAACATGCGACTACGGTCAACTTGTAAGTCACGTACAACTGGGAATGTCTTCATCGGCTTTAAGCGGATTGGTTGTTCTAACTGATCAATAAGAGCTGTACATGATTGACGTGGTTTTCCGTTAATCACCATCGAACATGCGCCACATACTTCCTCTAAACAGTTCATATCCCATGCAATCGGAGTCGTCTGATTTCCTTTTGAATCAACAGGATTACGACGAATTTCCATCAGTGCCGAAATAATGTTCATATTTGGACGATATGGAATTTCAAACTCTTGGTCAAACTCTTGTGCATCTGGTCCATCTTGTCTCGTAATGATGAGGCGGATTGTTTTCTCAGACATGTTGCTTATCCCCCTTCTCTTCACCCTTAGCAGCTACATCATGTTTTGAGGAATAGTCACGTTTACGTGGTTTAATTAATGAAACATCCACTTCTTCGTAATGGAATGCTGGTGCATTTCCTTCTCCTTCAAATTTCGCCATCGTAGTTTTTAAGAAGTTTGCATCATCACGATTTGGGAATTCTGGTTTGTAATGTGCTCCGCGGCTTTCATTACGGTTATATGCGCCAATTGTAATGACACGTGCTAACTCAAACATATTTGCAAGTTGGCGTGTAAATGAAGCACCTTGGTTACTCCATCTCGCTGTATCGTTAATGTTAATACGTTTGTAACGCGCCATTAACTCTTCAATTTTCGCATCAGTTTCTAGTAACTTTTTATTTTCACGAACTACTGTAACGTTATCTGTCATCCATTCTCCAAGCTCTTTATGAAGAACATATGCATTTTCGTTACCATCAAGCGTTAAAATATTGTTAAATTTCTCTGTTTCGATTAATTCATTTTGCTCATATACAGTAGATGAAACAGCATCAGATGATTTAGAAAGACCTTTCATATACTCAATCGCGTTCGGTCCTGCTACCATACCACCGTAAATTGCTGATAATAGTGAGTTCGCACCAAGGCGGTTACCACCGTGCATAGAATAATCACACTCACCTGCTGCAAATAAACCAGGAATACTTGTCATCTGCTTATAATCAACCCATAGTCCGCCCATTGAATAGTGAACTGCTGGGAAGATTTTCATTGGTAGTTTACGAGGATCATCACCTGTAAACTTCTCATAGATTTCAATAATTCCACCAAGTTTAATATCTAGTTCTTTCGGATCTTTATGAGAAAGATCTAAGTAGACCATGTTTTCACCGTTAATACCTAGTTTTTGCTCTACGCAAACATCAAAGATTTCACGCGTTGCAATATCACGAGGTACAAGGTTTCCGTAAGCCGGATATTTTTCTTCTAGGAAGTACCATGGTTTACCATCTTTATATGTCCAAACACGGCCACCTTCACCACGTGCAGATTCACTCATAAGACGTAATTTATCGTCTCCAGGAATTGCCGTTGGATGAATTTGAATGAACTCACCGTTTGCATAATATGCGCCTTGTTGATATACAGCAGAAGCTGCTGTACCTGTATTAATAATAGAGTTAGTTGATTTTCCAAAGATGATACCAGGGCCCCCTGTTGCCATAATCACGGCATCAGCTTGGAAACTTTTAATCTCCATTGTTTGTAAGTCTTGTGCAACGATTCCTCGGCACACACCTTCGTCATCCACAACAGCTCGTAAGAAATCCCAACCCTCGTATTTCGTTACAAGTCCTGCTACTTCGTGACGACGTACTTGCTCATCTAATGCGTATAGTAATTGCTGTCCAGTTGTTGCACCAGCAAATGCTGTACGGTGATGTTGTGTTCCACCAAAACGACGGAAATCAAGAAGTCCTTCTTCCGTACGGTTGAACATAACACCCATACGGTCCATTAAATGAATGATACCAGGTGCTGCTTCACACATTGCTTTAACTGGTGGTTGGTTCGCTAAGAAGTCCCCACCATAAATTGTATCGTCAAAGTGGATCCATGGAGAATCCCCTTCACCTTTCGTATTTACGGCACCGTTAATTCCACCTTGGGCACATACAGAATGCGAACGTTTTACTGGTACTAAAGAAAACAGTTCAACATTTACTCCTGCTTCCGCCGCTTTAATCGTTGCCATTAAGCCAGCCAAGCCACCGCCGACTACTATAAGTTTCCCTTTCATGCTCTCCCACTCCTTACTGGTTTGCTAGCTGTGGATCGATGAACGCTAATAATGCACTCACACCTACATAAGATAGACCTAAGAAAATAGCTAATGTTACATAAGTAGAGATTCTTTGTGAACGTGGAGATACTGTAATTCCCCAGCTGATGCAGAATGTCCATAGTCCATTTGCAAAGTGGAAAATTGTTGAAACAACACCGACTAAGTAGAATGCAAACATAGCTGGATTGTTTAAAATATCTGCCATCATATCATAGTTTACCTCTTTACCTAACATTGCTTGAATACGAGTTTCCCAGACGTGCCAAGAAATGAAAATCAGTGTAACGATACCTGAAATTCTTTGGAAGACGAACATCCAGTTACGGAAATAACCGTAAGAAACCGCATTGTTCTTAGCTGTAAATGCAATATATAAGCCATATATAGCATGGTACAGTATCGGTAAAAAGATGATGAAAATCTCTAGCGCGTACCGGAATGGAAGGAGCTCCATAAAGCCTGCAGCTTTGTTAAAAGCCTCTGCTCCTCGTGTTGCAAAGTTGTTTACAATTAAATGTTGCGTCAAAAAGACACCAACCGGGATGACCCCCATTAATGAGTGCCACTTACGAAACGTATACTCGCGGCCTTTCATGTCCCCATTACCCCCCTTGAATGTTTGACTGCTGTTTTCAGATTAGTTTACAACAATAATGTTTTTTCACTATTGGCATAAGAAAAACTGAAAAAATTATTCGAAATATTTCAGCATAATTTGATACCAAGTTCATTTTACTCCTATTTTTGTCGAAGCGTCAAGAAAACGTATACATAATTTGCATATAATTTGCCAATTCTTTTTTTCTTCTTATATATTCAGATTTTCCCAAAGAAAAATCTGTTTTTATAAATGAGAAATGTTATATAATAATCCCTATAGAAAGAGGGGAATATTGTGAGTAAAAATACAATCGATACAACATCTTTAGAAGATGTTTCATTGAACGCCTTCGCTTATGAATTGCTACGTGAAGAATTACTACCAGATTTAATCGGTAACGATTTAGATGGTATTTTATACTGGTCCGGTAGAAACCTTGCAAGAAAATATCCACTAGAAACAACTGAAGAAGTCATTCAGTTCTTCGAAAAAGCTGGCTGGGGCACTTTAAGCATTATTGAACATAAGCGTCGTGAAATGCAGTTCCAACTTAAAGGCACACTCATCGCTGAACGCCAAAAACAAAACAGACATTCTTCTTATCAATTAGAAGCTGGATTTATCGCTGAACAAATTCAAAAACAACGAAACGTCGTTGCAGAGTCCTATGAAGAAAAGAAAAAACGTTCAGACTCTATTACATTTCTTGTGAAATGGGATATAAAAGATCTCATCGAAGTGTAGCATTACCTACAGTCAACTAGACATATAAGTTTAGTTGACTTTTTTGTATTTTCATTCAGTTAGATTTATTTTAAATCTTCAGAAATTATACCAGAAAATAGAAGACGTTGTAAACTACAACGTCTTCTTATCCGCTAAATAAGTATAAATCGTTTCTGCGACATTTTTCGGCATACCCGCTTCGACAAATTCAGCTACAGAAGCTTCCTTCATCTTCTTTAATGAACCAAAATGTTTCAACAATACCTTTTTCCGTTTATCACCGATTCCTGGAATATCATCCAGTGCTGATTGAATAACAGATTTCCCGTGTAATTGACGATGAAATGTAATCGCAAATCGATGCACTTCATCTTGAATGCGCTGCAATAAATAAAATTCTTGGCTATTTCTCTCAAGCATCACAGGTTCAGGTGGGTCCCCAATAATTAAATGGGAGGTTTTATGTTTGTCATCTTTTACAAGACCTGCCATCGGAATATATAAACCGAGTTCATTTTCTAGAACATCACTTACAGCTGCCAGATGACCTTTTCCACCATCAATAATGATTAAATCTGGTAAAGGCAAACTCTCTTTCAGTGCCCTTGTATAACGGCGTCTTACAACTTCTCTCATAGACTCATAATCATCCGGTCCTTGAACCGTTTTAATTTTATATTTCCTGTATTCTTTCTTAGCTGGTTTCCCATCGATAAAAGCAATCATTGCAGAAACAGGATTCGTCCCTTGAATATTTGAGTTATCAAACGCCTCAATACGATAAGGTGTTTCAATCCCAAGCTGCTTCCCTAACTGATCTACCGCTTTAATCGTTCGCTCTTCATCACGTTCAATTAAGTAGAATTTCTCTTCAAGAGCAATCTTCGCATTTTTATTTGCTAATTCTACAAGATCTTTTTTCTTACCACGTTTCGGCTGTGTCGCTTCCACTTCTAAAAAGCGCTCTACTAACTCTGAGTCTATACTTCCTGGAACGACAACTTCCTTCGGCTTAAAATGACTGCTGTTCTCATAAAATTGACCAATGAACGTTAAAAATCCCTCTTCTGGTTCATCGTAAATCGGAAACATAGAAACGTCACGTTCAATTAGCTTTCCTTTTCGAACAAAGAAAACTTGAACACACATCCATCCTTTATCAACTGCATATCCAAACACATCACGATCCACTAAGTCACTCATGATCATCTTTTGTTTTTCCATAATCGCATCGATATGCGCAATTTGATCACGTAACTCTTTTGCACGTTCAAATTCTAGTTTCTCTGAAGCTTCATACATCTTTGTTTCTAATTCTGAACGAACTTCTTTATGTCCACCATTTAAAAACTTAATAATTTCATCTACAATTTCTTTGTTTTGTTCTTCCGTCACTTCTTTCACACACGGTGCTAAACATTGACCCATATGATAATATAAACAAACTTTATCAGGCATATTTGAGCACTTACGAAGCGGATACATACGATCTAGCAATTTTTTCGTTTCATGAGCTGATTGTGCATTCGGATAAGGGCCAAAATACTTTCCTTTATCCTTTTTTACGTTTCGTGTAATGAGTAATCGCGGCTGTTTCTCAGCTGTAATTTTAATAAAAGGATATGTTTTATCGTCTTTTAATTGAATATTATATTTTGGATCATGTTTTTTTATTAAATTTAACTCTAAAATGAGAGCCTCTAGATTTGAGGAGGTTACAATATATTCAAAATCTACAATTTCTCCTACAAGCCGAAGTGTTTTTCCATCATGTGAACCAGTAAAGTACGAGCGCACACGATTTTTAAGCACTTTTGCCTTTCCGACATATATAACCGTTCCTTGCTTATCTTTCATTAAATAACAACCAGGTTGATCTGGTAAAATAGCCAGCTTCTCTTTTAAATGTTCGTGCACTCGTCACCCTCCATTTCTACATGCTTAGCATTTTTATTTTCACATGAAAACATACTATGCCAAAACACCCAACATACGTTCTTTCATTGTAACGGAAAGGTGTAAAAAAAGAAAATAAAAAAAGCTGCCAAATGGCAGCTCCCTTATTTTAGAAGTGTTTAGAAACTAATTCTACTAACGCTTCTTTCGGTTTGTAACCTAACGCTTGATCAACTACTTTACCGTCTTTTAATACGAAAAGAGCTGGAATGCTCATTACTTCGAATTGACGAGCAGTTTCTTGGTTTTCATCCACGTCTACTTTTACTACTTTTACTTTTTCGCCTAGTTCTGCATCAATTTCTTCTAATACAGGAGCGATCATTTTACAAGGTCCACACCATGGTGCCCAGAAATCTAATAATACAACACCTTCGCTAGTTTCAGATGCGAAGCTTTGGTCATTTGCGTTTACAATTGCCATTTTATTTCCTCCTTCAAGTATATTCTACCAAGAGTATATCATTAACTTATATACGTGGCGAATAATATGTATCGTTATGTATTGTAACAAAAAAGTGTTCCTTTATACTATATAAAAATACGGATTACATACTAAAAAGATGAGAGACAGGGGATCTCTCACCTTTTTCTATATATAGGGGTACTTCACTTGGAACTCAAGGGTACTCAAATCATGAATGTACTTTTAACTTTTTAAACTCTTCTGTTAAAAGAGGTAAGACTTCAAATAAATCGCCAACAATACCATAGTCAGCTACTTTGAAGATGCTTGCTTCTGGATCTTTATTAATCGCAACGATTATTTTCGAGTTAGACATACCAGCTAAATGCTGAATCGCGCCCGAAATACCGCATGCAATGTATAAGTCTGGCGTAACAACTTTACCAGTTTGACCAATTTGTAATGAGTAATCGCAATACTCAGCGTCACAAGCACCACGTGATGCTCCAACAGCGCCGCCTAATACGTCAGCTAACTCTTTTAATGGCTTGAATCCTTCTTCACTCTTCACACCGCGTCCGCCAGCGATAATAACTTTCGCTTCAGAAAGATCAACACCTTCTGCAGTTTTACGGACGACATCTTGAATAATTGTACGTAGGTCTTTCACATCTACTGTAATAGAAGATACGTCACCACTGCGAGACTCATCTTTTTCAAGCGTTGCAATGTTATTTGGACGCACTGTCGCAAATAAGATACCGTCTGTTACAATCTTCTTCTCAAATGCTTTTCCAGAGTAGATTGGACGAGTGAAGATAACATTTCCACCTTCAACTTCTAAAGCAGTTACGTCAGAAACTAGACCAGCTTCAAGTTTCGCTGCTAATTTTGGTGATAAATCTTTACCAAGTGCTGTATGTCCAAATACAATCCCCTCTGGCTTTTCTTCAGCATATACAGCTAAAAACGCTTGTGCATACCCATCAGATGTATATGATTTTAATTTATCATTTTCAACTGTCACAACGCGATCTGCACCGTAATGAATCAATTCATTTGCAAAAGAGGCAACGCTGTCTCCAACTAGAAGACCTACTACTTCACCGCCTTCTGCAATTGTTTTTGCTGCTGCTACCGCTTCAAACGAAACGTTACGTAGCGATCCATCACGAACTTCACCCATTACCAATACTTTACGAGCCATAGATTTTCCCTCCTGCATATATAATTTCGTATTTTATTAGATTACTTTCGCTTCTGTATGGAGCAACGATACAAGTTCTTTTACTTGATCTTGCAGCTCGCCTTGTAACACTTTTCCTGCATCTTTCTTAGGAGGCAAATAGATTTCAATTGTTTTTGTCTTTGCTTCCACATCATCTTCTTCTAAATCTAAATCATCTAATTCTACTTCTTCTAGTGGCTTTTTCTTCGCTTTCATAATACCTGGAAGCGATGGATAACGCGGTTCATTTAAACCTTGTTGTGCTGTTACTAAAACTGGTAATGAAGTTTCAATTACTTCCGTATCACCTTCAACATCACGCTCAATCTTCACATTTGTACCGTCAATTTCAAGTTTTGTAATTGTCGTTACGTATGGAATATTTAACGCTTCAGCTACACGTGGACCAACTTGTCCAGATGCACCATCAATTGCAACGTTCCCGCCTAAAATTAAATCTGCATCTTTATCTTTTAAATATTCAGCAAGTACTTTTGCTGTCGTGAACTGGTCACCATTTTCAACATCATCTTCAATATTAATTAATACCGCTTTATCGCAGCCCATCGCTAATGCCGTACGAAGTTCTTTCTCACTTTCTTCGCCACCGACTGTTACAACAGTAACTTCGCCACCTTGTGCGTCTCTTACTTGAATTGCTTCTTCAATCGCATATTCGTCGTAAGGGTTGATGATGAATTCCGCTTCGCCATCGTAAATTGCACCGTTTTTAATTACGATTTTTTCTTCTGTATCAAATGTTCGTTTCATGAGTACGTAGATGTTCATTCCATTTACCCCCTTGTTTTTCAGAAAGATTCTATCAATTTTAATTTTCTGTTAATTTATATTAAAAAAATAATTGAACTACCTGCCACTAAATGAAGGTTTACGCTTTTCTAAAAACGCTGCTACACCTTCTCTTCCATCTTCACCTGTAAATACTTCACCAAAGATTTGAGCTTCGCGTTGTACACCTTCATAATAATGAGACGATTTCGTCGTTTGCAATAACTCTAGTACAGCACGAGTCGTCGCTGGGCTTTTTCCAGCAATCTGTTTTGCAACTTTAAGCGTATCATCTAAAAATGTTTCTTCAGCAAAAACTCCATTAACCAGTCCCCATTTTAATGCTTCTGCACCAATAATCGGTGTACTTGTTAACATCATTTCACAAGCTTTCGCTTTCCCAACATAACGTGGTAATCGCTGTGTACCTGCAAATCCAGGAATTAAGCCAAGTGTTAATTCAGGTAAACCAAGTTTTGCACTTTCAGTTGCAAAGCGCATGTGGCAAGACATAGCAAACTCAAGGCCGCCGCCAAGTGCCGCTCCATGAATTGCCGCGATAACTGGTTTTGAACATTTTTCAACACGCTCAAACGTAACTTGTCCAAGCTGCGCTAATTCTGTCGCTTGCTTCGCTTCAGTAACAGATGTAAATTCTTTAATATCTGCTCCCGCCGAGAAGAAGCGCCCTTCACCGTGAATAACAACAACACGAATGTTATCATCCTTCTCCACTTGATCAATTAATTCAGTAACGTCATGCATAACTTGTGAAGACATCGCGTTAGCCGGCGCATGATTTAACGTCGCCACCGCGATATGATCTTCAACTCTTACAGATAGGAATTTCAACATGATCCCTCCCATTATTGACGATAACCACAAGCTGCAATAAGTAGCCCATGTACCGTTTTTGAAAGTGCGACCAGATCATACTTATGATCGCTCATTACCCAATTGGTCACAACTTCATCTACTGTTCCAAAGATCATTTGTCTTGCCACGCGAACATTTAAATCCGCTTGGAATTCACCTTGCTTTATACCTGTCTCTAAAATCTCATCCATAACTTGTAAGTAGCCTTTTAATACTTCATTTATTTTCAGGCGTAATTCTTGATTGGACTGTCTTAGCTCTAATTGCGTAACGATAGCAAGAGGATCATTTTGTGATAACAGCAAGAAGTGCGTTTCTACCAACATGAACAATTTCGATACAGCGCTTTCAATTCCTGCTGTTTTTTGACGAATTGTTTCGACAAATTCTCCCATCTTCTCTTGGAATAAGGATATTAATATATCTTCTTTATTTTTAAAATATAAGTAAATCGTGCCATCAGCTACCCCAGCTTGCTTTGCTATTTTAGAAACTTGCGCTTGGTGGTACCCCTTCTCCGCAATCACAATGACTGCCGCATCAATAATTTGATTGTATTTCGGTCTATTTTTCTTCACTTTACTGTCCCCTTCAAGAAGATGACTGAATGAATAGTCATTCATATTCTTATAATACTGACTATTTAGAAAAGTGTCAATCCTATTTTTTCAAAAAGAAAGGGCCTTAGCCCGTTTGCTCATCCTCATTCTTTTTTTTCTCTTCATCTATTAGGACACGACGTAAAATTTTTCCAACTGTCGTTTTCGGCAGTTCATCTCTAAACTCATATACTTTCGGCACTTTATAAGCAGCTAAATATTTACGCGCAAACTGGTTTAATTCTTCCTCAGAACACTCCATACCTTCTTTTAACACAACAAATGCTTTAACTGTCTCTCCTCGGTACGGATCGGGAATTCCAATCGTCACTACTTCTTGCACTTTTTCATGCTCATATAATACTTCTTCTACTTCACGAGGATACACATTAAAGCCACTCGCAACAATCATATCTTTTTTACGATCTTTCACATAGAAAAATCCATCTTCATCCATGTAACCTACATCCCCTGTATGGAGCCATCCGTCTTGTAATACAGCTGCTGTTTCTTCTGGCTTATTCCAATACCCTTTCATAATCTGAGGACCTTTTACTACAATTTCACCAATTTCACCCGGAGGTAAAGCCTCTCCAGTTTCAAGTGACATAATGTTTGCCTCTGTATCTGGCCACGGCACACCAATACTTCCTGGCACGCGTTTTTCCCACAAAAAATTCCCGTGTGTAACTGGCGACGACTCCGTTAATCCATAACCTTCTACCAATTTGCCACCTGTAACTCTCTCAAACTCTTCCTGCACTTCTACAGGAAGCGGGGCAGATCCACTAATACAAGCCTCGATAGAAGAAATATCATATTCTTTTAAGAGGGGACTATTTAATAGTGCAATATAAATGGTTGGTGCCCCTGGAAATAGTGTGACTTTATGTTTTTTTATTGCTTCAAAAACCATTTTCATATCAAACTTCGGAATCAGCACCATTTTATACCCTTGCATAATACTTAAATTCATTACAGCTGTCATCCCATACACATGAAAGAACGGAAGAACACCAAGAATTACTTCTTCTCCTTCTTTACAATTATATAGCCAATGCGCTCCCATTAAAGTGTTCGAAACAAGGTTTTTATGCGTCAACATAACCCCTTTTGGAAATCCCGTTGTTCCCCCTGTATACTGCAAAAGAGCTAGATCATTTTCAGGATCACAAGGAACTTCAACATTAACATTACTTTCTCGTTCTACTGATTTCCATAGATGAATCGTTTCACTTTCCGACACATTTACAACAAGATTTGCCTGCTTTTTTTGTACAAATGGATAAAGTAAATTTTTAGGGAAGGGTAAAAAGTCCGCAATACGGGTCACGATAATATGTTCAATTTTTGTAGCAGCTTGAACATTCGTTACTCTTGGAAACACTAAATCGAGACAAAGAATTACTTTTGCTCCCGAGTCATGAAGCTGGTATTCTAATTCTCTTTCTGTATATAGTGGATTTGTTTGTACTACGATACCTCCCGCAAGTAATGTACCATAATAACCAATTACAGATTGCGGACAGTTCGGCAACATAATAGCAACTCGATCACCCTTTTCCACACCGAGCTTTTGAAGATAATTTGCAAATCTCTTCACCTTATCGTGGAAGTCTGAAAATGTAATATCCTTCCCTAAAAAATGAAGCGCTTTCTTTTCTGGATAGCGAGAAGCCACCTGTTCCACGTATCCATGAAGCGGCTGAATATCATAAGAAATCGTACTTGGAATTTCTTCTGGATAACTTTTCAACCATGGTTTTTCCACCTTCATTCCCCCTTCAAATACATAAAAAATAAATGAATGTTCATTCATGATGGTTGTTTTCATTATATTATAGTCGCCATAACGTTACAATCATAATATTCTGACTTTTATATAACTATGCTTCACTCCATTAACTTCTTATTATATGTATAAACTCTCCTAATCTATAAAAGAATAAGAGAGTTATTATTTAGCTTAATCTTATTATCGTTAACACAGCTCCTGGTGTAGTTGTTGATAATGTTGCAACAGCTAACAAACCAAATAGTTGCAAACTAATTGCATCTCCTGCTGCAAGAGTTGTAATGATTGTTGCACTAAATGATGTGGTTGCTAACGCAGGAGAATTGATTGTCCCAGCAAGTGGTGTTCCATTAATTGTAATCCGTGAACTGACTAATAATGAAGCCGTTATATTAATCGTATATGAAATATAATAATTCCCAGCATTTGCAACCGTAAATACTGTATTCCCTCCAGAAACAGTAATACCTGGGCCTATGTTTTGATTATTTGGAAGCGGGACATTCGTTCCACCTAAAAGTACCGATATCGCTGAACCCGACGTATTATTTGCAAATGCATACGTCGCCGTGATACTTGTACCTGTTACTCCCGTTGGACCGGTCGAACCTGTTGCTCCTGTTGCTCCTGTTATTCCTGTCGCTCCTGTTATTCCCGTCGCTCCCGTTGGGCCTGTTGCCCCTGTTACTCCCGTTATTCCCGTCGCTCCCGTTGGGCCTGTTACTCCTGTTATTCCCGTCGCTCCCGTTGGGCCTGTTACTCCTGTTATTCCCGTCGCTCCCGTTGGACCTGTTGCTCCCGTTATCCCCGTCGCTCCTGTTGGACCTGTTGCTCCCGTTATCCCCGTCGCTCCTGTTGGACCTGTTATTCCTGTCGCTCCCGTTGGGCCTGTTGCCCCTGTTACTCCCGTTATTCCCGTCGCTCCCGTTGGACCTGTTGCTCCTGTTATTCCCGTCGCTCCTGTTGGGCCTGTCGCTCCCGTTGGACCTGTTGCTCCTGTTATTCCCGTCGCTCCTGTTGGGCCTGTCGCTCCCGTTATTCCCGTTGCTCCTGTTGGGCCTGTTGGACCTGTCGCTCCCGTTATTCCCGTTGCTCCTGTTGGACCTGTCGCTCCCGTTATTCCCGTTACTCCTGTTGGGCCTGTCGCTCCCGTTGCTCCTGTTGGGCCTGTCGCTCCCGTTATTCCCGTTGCTCCTGTTGGACCTGTCGCTCCCGTTATTCCCGTTGCTCCTGTTGGGCCTGTCGCTCCCGTTATTCCCGTTACTCCTGTTGGGCCTGTTGGACCTGTCGCTCCCGTTATTCCCGTTGCTCCTGTCGCTCCCGTTGGACCCGTCGGACCTGTTGGTCCCAGCTTAGGAACTGTCCCATCACAACTAAAACAGCATGAATCAACATGTACACCATTTTGATTATTACACCCACAATATCCATTTATATTATTGCTCCATGAAGACATGTTGATCACGTCCTTTACATTCAATCTTTTAAGTACAATCACCGAGTTAGAAAACACCTATCTAAATAACAAAAAATACTTTACCTAGCGGGGATAAACACAGATTCATTCCATACATTCTAGTAATTATTACATGCGATTCGCTCTCTTTTTGCTTGTACTTTCGCCCCCTCTCCGCTGATTATTAGTTGAATCAATTGGACATTTATGGGCAGCCTGACTCCTCGGCAAATAGCAGGATAAATAACGAATATAAAATATAAAATTCTGTATAATCCGTTGTTTTTCGTCGAAATTTTAAAAAAATATTGACATTAAAAATATCCTCATAGTATGATTTGGGTGTTGTAATTGATAATGATTTTCAATAAAAAACAAAATAATTTATTTGGGGGCAGGATATGAAAAAAATTCTTAGTATTTTTATAGTTGTTCTTCTACTCGCTGTTGGATGCGGACAGCAAAAAGAGGAGAAAAAAGAAACAAAGACAGACGATAAGAAACAAACTATAACAATTAAACACGCTGAAGGAGAAACAAAGTTAGATAAACCAGCGAAAAAAGTTGTTGTACTTGAGTGGGTATATTCAGAAGACTTATTAGCGCTTGGTGTTCAGCCAGTAGGGATGGCAGACATTAAGAATTATAATAAATGGGTAAATACAGCAACAAAACCAGATAAAGATGTTGTAGACGTAGGGACACGTCAACAACCAAACTTAGAAGAAATTAGCCGTCTAAAACCAGATTTAATTATCACAGCTTCATTCCGTGGTAAAGCAATTAAAAACGAATTAGAGCAAATCGCTCCTACAGTTATGTTCGATCCATCAACAAGCAATAACGATCACTTTGCTGAGATGACAGAAACATTTAAACAAATTGCAAAAGCTGTTGGTAAAGAAGAAGAGGGTAAAAAAGTATTAGCTGATATGGATAAAGCATTCGCTGATGCAAAAACAAAAATTGAAAAAGCAGATTTAAAAGATAAAAACATCGCAATGGCACAAGCATTTACTGCTAAAAACGTACCAACATTCCGTATCCTAACTGACAATTCTGTAGCTTTACAAGTTACAAAAAAATTAGGTTTAACAAATACTTTTGAAGCAGGAAAATCTGAGCCAGATGGTTTCAAACAAACAACTGTAGAATCATTACAAAGTGTACAAGATTCAAACTTCATTTACATTGTAGCGGATGAAGATAACATTTTTGATACGCAACTAAAAGGCAACCCTGCTTGGGAAGAATTAAAGTTCAAAAAAGAGAACAAAATGTATAAATTAAAAGGCGACACTTGGATTTTCGGTGGTCCTGAGTCTGCAAAATCTTTAGCAACACAAGTAGCAGATATAATGACAGCGAAGAAGTGATTACACGATGAATAGCTTACAACATACACTTCGATCGAGTCTTGTATTCGGAGGAGGAGCAGCTCTCTTGCTCCTCCTTTTCTTTATTCATATCGGACAAGGTCAAGCAAACATTTCCTATAGTATGATTATTGATGCTCTTATCTCACCGAACCAATCACTAGAGCATCAAACTTTAATTATGCTTCGATTACCTAGAGCCGTAATTGCCATTTTAGCTGGAGGTGCTCTTGCTGCATCTGGGGTCATTTTACAAACGTTAACGAAAAATCCACTTGCTGAATCCAGTACAATGGGTATTCATTCTGGTGCATATTTCTTTCTAGTAGCGGCTACAATTTTCTTACCGAAAGGTCTGCAAATTAATTCACTTCTTTTCACATTTATCGGTGGTGCTATTACTGCTTTATTTGTATACCGTATTTCTGGTGGAAAAAAGGGAACCCCACTTAGAATGGCACTAGCTGGGATGGTCGTTACATTAATGCTTTCTGCCTTTACTGGAACGATGCAGCTTTTCTATGAAAATGAAACAGCTGGTTTATTTTTATGGGGAGCTGGTTCTCTTATTCAAAATAACTGGGATGGCGTTCAATTTTCTTTTCCATTTATCATTATTTCTTTCCTAGTTTTACTTGTTATCTCTCGTAAACTCAACATTCTCTTACTTGGTGATGATGTTGCTGTTTCTCTTGGTGAAAAAACAGCAGTAACACGTCTTATCGCCTTCATTGCTGCAATCTTTTTAACAGCAGTCATCGTTACTGTAGTTGGACCAATTGGATTTGTCGGCTTAGTTGCACCACATTTAATGCGTCTTATTGGCTATCGTCAACACTTTACTCTCCTTCTTTCTTCTTTCTTATGGGGGGCAGTATTATTACTTGGGGCAGATGTTGCCGGTAGATTAATAGATCCAACCGGTGCAGAACTTCCTGTTGGGGCAGTCACGGCAATGATTGGATCACCTTGGCTTATTTACTTAGTGTATCAAATGATGAAGTCGAAACAATATATGAATGATAACGGTGCGAATGCAGCTGGAGCTAGTTCTCGCTATTATTCTTATAAAAAGGTAATCATTATCTCTATCACGCTTTGTATTGTGACAATTGCTCTCGGTGTTACAATCGGTAGTAACGCTTATATCGAAAGCATTACAAATGCTATAACAGGACAATTAACACAATTTGATAAAAATATGATGATGAACCTTCGTTTACCAAGAATGCTCGTTGCCGCTATCGCTGGCGCATGCCTTGCAATAAGTGGGCTTGTTTTCCAAGGTATATTACGAAACCCACTCGCTGACCCTTCTATTATTGGTATTTCATCGGGAGCGGGTGTTGGTGCCTTAACCGTTATGTACGTCTTCCCTGCACTTCCTGGTTTCTTCCTACCAATTGGTGCATTTATCGGCGGACTACTTGCAGTTGGAATTGTCCTCTTCTTCTCATGGAAGTCAGGATTTAGCCCAACAGCCCTTGCTTTAATAGGAATCGGTATTTCAGCTCTCGGCTCAGCTATCATTCAAATCTTTATCGTTAGAGCAAATTTGAACGTTGCTGCTGCTTTAACATGGCTATCAGGTAGTACGTATGCAAGAGGATGGAATCACTTAGAAAATATCATTCTATATCCATCACTTATTCTCGTGCTTATTATCTTTTTCTTAATAAAACAACTTGACGTTCTCGTACTTGGAGACGATTTAGCAACAGGACTCGGGCAACCAGTAAATAAAACACGCCTTGTTCTCATTGTGTTAGCAACACTACTTGCATCTGTAAATATCGCAGCTGTCGGCACAATTGCCTTTCTAGGTCTTGTTGCACCACACTTAGCACGAATCGTCGTTGGTATGAATCATCAAAGATTATTCGTTTGCTCCGCACTGTTTGGAGCAATCCTTCTTGCCATTGCTGACTTACTCGGACGAACAATTGCATACCCGAAAGAAATCCCTTCTGGTCTTGTCGTTGCTGTACTTGGAGCACCTTATTTCTTATGGTTGATGAGGAAGAGTAGGAAGAAGGTTAGTTAAAAAAGAGGCTTCTTGTTAGAAGCCTCTTTTTTATATTCGTTCTTATAGTTCAAAAGGAAACTATCTTTTTTTCACGAATGTAACTTATGAACATAACTAGGAGGGATAAATATGTACCAAACTATTGAAGGCTTCTTGCAATCATGGACATACGAAGCTGAGTCTACTCAAAAGATGCTCGATGCATTAACAGATGAGTCTTTATCACAAGAAATTGCACCTGGGCACTGGACATTAGGCAGAGTTGCTTGGCATATCGTCACTGCAATTCCTGTTATACTATCTGGCACAGGGCTTAAGTTTGAAGGAGAAACGAAGGATTATCCTGTACCAACTTCTGCAGCAACAATTGCAGATGAGTATCGTAAAGTGAATGCGGCTTTTGTTGAAGCCCTTCAAGGGGAATGGACAGATAAAGACTTAGCTACTATTAATGACTTCTTTGGTCGTCCTATGCCGAACTCAATATTTTTAATGACACTCATCAATCATCAAAATCATCACCGCGGACAAATGACAGTTTTAATGCGGCAAGCTGGCTTAACAGTTCCTGGCGTATATGGCCCAGCAAAAGAAGAATGGGCTGCAGCTGGCATGGAAGTTCCTAAAATGTAACTACAAAAAAAGACAAGGTGTTTACACATCTTGTCTTTTTCTGTAACTTGTTTCATGTGAAACTATTTTTTACTAAATGGTTGTTTTATGGAAAAGATAGGTTAAAATGAATACATATTATGAAGAGGAGCAACCAAATTGAATACAAAAAATAAAAAAATAGTTATGGGAACTATTTTACTAACTTCTATTATTGGGGTTATTAGCGCATCTCTTTATTTCACAAGTTATGGCACCCCTTGGGGAAAACAAACAGCAGTTACGGAATCAAAAGAATATATTACAAAATACTTTAATCTAGATGCGGAAGTCAAAAACACTTCTTACGATGCTAAAATGAATAGCTATGCAATCTCCTTTGAGACAAGTAGAGACGGAGAGTTTACTATCGAATATAAAAGTCCTAATAACTTTCATATTTCTCCAGGAGTGCAAGAGTATTTAAGCACACACTCCAAATTTACAGAGTAGTAACGAAGCATACATATACAAAAAAGAGTTGGTGTAACGCCAACTCTTTTTTCTTATTCTTGTCATACAGTTACATCTTCCTTCTCTATATTTTTAATTCCGTAACATGCAATCACAACTCCAATTGCTGCCAATGCTAGTTGAAGAGGAAGAAAAGTTGCTACAGAAAACGTAGTGCTATTCATTGCAATTGCTACAACGATAAGGGATGAAACAATTGTAGTTGGTACTGAACGTTTACGCATTCCGAAATATAATGGGATTAAACTTATTCCCGCAGTTGCAACGGCTAAAGGAACAAGGTTTATCCCTTCTTGCATCAATTGATCTACTGTGAATGAATTAGGAAGAATTGAAAAATAGCTATCTATCCCAAAGAACATTCCTACTACTAAAATATTAGATAAAATAACTGTTATAAATGTTAATGTTGCTGTAATAACCAACTTACTAACCATCATTTTCTTTCGGTTAATTGGATAAGAAAACATCAGTAGTATTGTTTTGTTTTTATATTCACCAATTATTAACCTTGCGATTAACACACTACCAAAAATAATAAATGTTGCTCTTACTAATGTACTAGCCATTAACAAAACCATCTGTGGATCTCTCATTTCTGGTTCTCCTTCTATTTGAGAAACGATGCTCGTAAAAATCAGTAATGCCAGTATAGCGATATTTGCAATAATCGCTCCCCTCACATACCATCCAAGCTTAAACTTTTTCAACTCTAGCTTCATAAGACGTAGCATAATAGTCCTCCTTTCATTTACATTTTAATCGATATAAATCGCTCCTGTTTCACTTAAAATCTTCACTTTGTTTTTTGCATCACCAATGGTTCCTGCTTTTACCTTCTCTGTATTTTTATCTTTATTAAGTCCATTTACATTCACCATTACGTCAGACGAATTACTTTTAGCCATAAATTCCAAAGAAGTCGGAACCCCTTTATACCGTACGCCAATATCTCCTGATTTTGTTTCTATAAATAATGATTTTCCTTCTTTCATATCTTTCAGTAATACTTCACCAGATGTTGAAGTGATGTTCATATTTGCGTTTTTTATATTGTTCACATAATTATCGCCAGTAGTAGAAGTTATATTTACTTCTTGTAACGAACTATCTTTTAACATTAAATCTCCACTTTCGGATGTGAATTCACCCTTATCTGCCGATAGTCCTACAACCATTTCATCTCCAGACTCACTTTTTGTCACAATATTTTTCACTTCTATACCCCTTATTTTCACATCACCCGATTTATTATTTAATACAATTTTATCTATTTCTTTCTTCGGAATAGCTATAGATATACTATTTTTCTTCCGAAACGTAAAACCATTAAAGAATCTGATCGCCTTTTGTTTTTGCTTAACTATAACTTTATTCCCTGCTTGTTCTATTTCGACAGGATCTACCTCTTTATCTACTCGTTGACCTTGAGCGGAAATTACTATTTTATTAGCGTCTGTACTTTTAAATTCAATATCCCAGTTTTCATTGTCCACTTCTATTTCTTTTATATCATTTATCTCAAAAGACTGTTCTTTCTTAAAATCTTTCCCCTGAAATGTCTTAAAACCAAAAACCGCACTAGCAATTGTCAAAAATAATATTGCAATTACTATTATTTTTTTCACTGTTCATACCCCAGTTCGTCGTTGTTTTAAGCTTCCTTCACGCCACATCGATCTTGTCGATTTTACGAAACGATAAATAACTAATGAAAATTCCTAATAAACAGAGCACGATTGGGATAGCTATAAAATCAAACATACTTACTTGACCGTTTCCAGGACCATAGTTACCACTAATCAGCAAGCCAATTATTACTGCTGAAGTAATCGTTGTCGGTGTCGATTTCTTTCTCATTCCAAAAAATAAAGGAATTAAACTTATACCAGATATCATAAATGCACTTATAATAGTACCTGGAACGATAGCTATTATTTCGCCTATCGTAGCAGGTGTTTCAATCAGTCCCATCATTGGACTCACAAAATATACGAGCAAGCTAATAATGAAAGTCGCGATAATCGTGCTCACAAAACAAAAACAGAAAACAATTGTTAATTTCGCACTCATTAGCATTTTCCTTTGTAGCGGATACATAAATGATAGTTGTATCGTTTTGTTCTTATACTCATCAATTACTAAACGTGATAAAATGACCGAACTAAAAATAATGAATGTTACCCTAATAAAAATATTTACTAAAGCCATCTTCTGTGTGAAGTCAGAGAAGAGCACGTCTTCCTCAGCTTTCATTCCCACTGCCATAAGGCTTACTACAGCGAAAATTGCTATAATACAAATTGCTACACTTTTAAGGTAACTAGATAATTGATGTTTCTTCCATTCGAGCTTCATTAATTTAAACATATAAACCACGCCTCCATTCTTTATATAACTTTCTCTACACTGGTAACATTCTAATTCCAGCAGTAACAAAGCTTAACATCCCTATCACTATTAGAATTAACAACCATTTCCGCTCAGGTTTTCTATAATATAAAATCCCACTTATGAACATTACAATCAATCCACTTACTAGATTCACTAACAATCCGTTAAGCATGAATGCCCTCTCCATCCATTACATTTAAGAAATATTCTTCTAAGGAACTATGTTTCTTATTAATACTTTCAATTTCTACATCGTTCATAATAAGTGCTTTTGAAATAGCTTGCTGCGTCGCCTTCAATTCATACACACGAATCATGTTTCCACTCATTATTTTGTAATTTTTTATACCGAGTTTATCTTCTAAAATATAAGCTGCACGCTTCACATCAGGAACAGTAATTTCAATGTACTCTGTTTGTTTTCCGTTAATACTCTTCATTGAAACTTCTTTTATTAGTTTTCCATTTTGAATTACACCAATTGTATCCGCCATTTGTTCCATCTCGCCTAAAATATGACTAGAAACTAATAACGTAATACCATATTCTTTGCAAAGCATTTTAAATAAATCTCTTAATTCTTTAATACCAATTGGATCTAAACCGTTAATTGGCTCATCTAAAATAAGTAATTCTGGCTTTGTCATGATTGCCCTTGCAATACCCAGTCGTTGCTTCATCCCTAATGAAAAATCTTTTACCTTTTTATCGTCTATACCGTGCAGTTTCACTAAGTTTAAAGCATGATCAATTGCGTTTTTATCGTAATACCCCATATATTCACAATGTAATTCTAGGTTTTCCTTCGCCGTTAATTTATCATAAAAAATTGGATATTCGATAATTGTCCCCATGCGCTTTAACAATTCATAAGATGTATCCGTTAACTTCTCACCAAAAATTTCAATATCACCGCTCGTCGGTTTTATTAAATTTGTGATCATTTTCATAATCGTTGTTTTACCTGCACCATTCGGTCCTAAGAAACCGTATATCTCTCCCTTTTTCACATGCATGTTAACGCTAGAAATAACTTCTTTCCCTTTAAACACTTTCGTTAACTGATTCGTTTTTAATATATATGTCATGTCACTGTCTCCTTTCGCACTACCTTATACTTCTATAATAGACAACGGAATTCTCTTTTTTCTTACCCGTTCCTTACAAATTCCTTACGCTGAAAAAAAGCTTGTAGAATCTACTTCTCTACAAGCTAAAACAGCATCTTTTTTAATACAACTGTAAAAATTGTTTTTTCATACGGCTTACTAGAAAGATGTATTTCTCCGTCCATCGCTTCCACAAGCCTTTTCGTAATCGTTAACCCTAAACCGCTTCCTTGATACAATCTATTTCTGGAATCTTCTAGTGTGTACATACGCTCAAACACTTTATTAATATGAGATTCATCAATTCCTTTTCCTGTATCCCATACATCTATATACACATTCGTTTCATCATCCCTTAACATCATACCAAGTGTCTTTCCATCGTCTCCATATGTAATCGCATTTGATATTAAATTATTCAACACCCTGCCTAATACTTCTACATTTCCAAGTGCAAATATATTTCTTTCTGGTATATCAATGTGAACTTGAAATCCTTTCGTCGTCACTAAATCATAAAAAGATAAAATCTTCTCGCGACAAACTTCATTCATATTTACTTTCGTCATCTCGATTGCTTTGTCACCAGATTCTAATTTTGCTAAGTCAAAAAACTTATGAATTAGTTCCATTACTTCTAGCGTTTTCACATGCACCTTTTCAAGTAATATTTGCTGTTCTTCTTTATTTATCGTTTTATCCTTATTTAACATTTCTGTATATCCAAGAATAACTGTTAATGGTGTCTTTAAATCATGCGAAATATTTGAAAGCATTTTTCTCATCGAAATTTCTACTTTTGCATGATCTGCATTCGTTTTCTGTTTTGCATCTAATAATTGATTAATTGCCACTAATAATTTTTGCAATTCTAGATCATCTGTCATAACGAGTAACTTCTCACCTGTTTGTCCATTTACAATACTTTCTAACTTTTCATATGTGTATCGCAAATTTTTACTACTATTTTTTCTCATTTTATATTGTATGTAAATGACGCATAACAATATAAAAATAATACCTACTAACAAATTGACCATACTACACCACTTCCAACTTATAGCCGATGCCCCATAACGTTTTAATATATTCTGGATTAGATGGATCACTTTCGATTTTCTCACGCAATCTTCTCATATGAACATTAATAACGTTATCATCACCGTAATACTCTTCGTTCCAAACTAACGTATAGATTTGTGCTTTTGTAAATACGCGATTTTGATTCTTTACGAATAGCTTTAAAATCTCAAATTCTTTTAAAGTAAGTTTGAGGGATTTTCCGTTTTTTTCAACCGTAAAATTAATTGGATCAATTGTTAGATCACCAATTTGAATCATCTTTTCTGTTTCTTCTGTAGTTGAATATTTCGTAGACCTCCGAATACCTGCCTTTACACGTGCAGCTAATTCAATCATAGAAAATGGCTTACAAATGTAATCATCTGCTCCAAGCCCTAATCCAACAGCTTTATCAACATCGGTATCTTTTGCCGACATCATTAAAATCGGAACAGCACTTTTTTCTCGAATGATTCGCACAACCTCTAAGCCATCTAGCTTTGGCATCATAATATCAAGGATAATCAAATCAAATGAACCTTTTAAATATGTGTTCACGCCCTCTTCTCCATCAGACGCAATTGTTACTTGAAAACCTTCTTTTATTAAATACTTTTCCACCATCTCTTGAATTGAGATGTCATCTTCAACTAATAAAATATGATGTGACATATGTCTATCCCCTCTTTTACAAACATTAACATTTTAATTGTATCGTAACGAATGAATACTGTGAAGAATTATATGAATTTTCAAACCAACTTCCCTTCCTTCCATAACAATGATATGATGAAATTTACTACGATAGTTCATAATTAACTTTATATAAAGGAGACTTTATCATGTCAGAAAACAAAAAAGTAAGCTTAGCTGATTTAATGCGCGAACAACTTGCAAAGAAAAAGCAAGGTAACGGTAATGGTCAAACTTCCAAAAACCAAAGCCAAGAAACAAAAAAATTACAAAACCAACAAACGAAGAAAACAAACAACCAACGTAGACGTACAGGTGTATAAATGAACGGACAAAAACGTTCTAATATCGCACCCGGTCTTGAAGTTGATATTGTATTAAAACAAGATCAACGAACAGGCAAATTAACACGTGGAATTGTAAAAGATATTTTAACAAACTCCCCTTCCCATCCGCATGGCATTAAAGTGCGATTACAGGACGGGCAAGTCGGTAGAGTACAAAATATCATTCAATAAGAAAAGGAGCTCAAGTAAACTCGAGCTCCTTTTTCTTTATTAACCTTTAATTTTCTCAATGAAAACTACTTTTAAATAGTCGCCTTCTTTAAATTGATCAATGGTACGAAAATCTTCTGGTAAAGAATGTTCTTCTAATATTTTGTATGTACCATTCATTTCTTTAAATGCCGTATCGATAAAGCCTTTAAACTTTTTCATATCAAATGCGCTACAATTTGTAGAAGCAACGATAATCCCTTTATTTTCTGTAATCGCAATTGTTTCTTTTAGTAAGTTTTTATAATCTTTCGCTGCACTAAATGTATATTTTTTTGAACGTGCAAAGCTTGGAGGATCAAGTACAACCATATCAAATTTCATCTTTTTCTTCGCTGCATATTTGAAGTACAGAAAGACATCTTCTACAATAATATCTTGCGCTTCATAATCAACTTCATTTACACTAAACTGCTCAATCGTTTTACTTAAACTACGATTTGCAAGGTCGACACTCGTCGTTTTGCTCGCTCCGCCAAGCGCTGCAAATACAGAGAAAGCACCTGTATAAGAGAACATATTTAACACGGTTCTTCCCTTTGCATACTTATCACGAATTTGTTTTCGAACGTTACGCTGATCTAAAAATACACCAACCATCGCTCCGTCGTTTAAATACACCGCAAAGTTCACACCATTTTCTTTTACGATAAGCGGGAACTCGCCGCGCTCTCCTGCTACAAAATCATCACCTTCAATGTATTTCCCTTTCGTATCAAAACGCTTTTTCTCATAAATGCCTTTAAAGTTTGCTACTTTTTGAAGAGCTGCTATAATCTCATCTCTGAAAGTATAAATCCCTTCACTATACCAACTTACTACATAATAGCCATCATAATAATCGATGATTAAGCCACCAAGACCATCACCTTCACCGTTTAGGGCGCGGAATGCTGTCGTATCACTTGCTTTGTAAAATTGCTTTCGTTTATGTAAGGCAGATTTTATTTTACTTTCAAAGAAAGATTGATTAATTTGTTCACTCTCTTTTCTCGTTAAAATCCAGCCGTATCCTTTATTTTGTTTTCCATAATAGCCTTTTCCAATGAATTGATTCTTCTCATCTACTACTTTAATGATTGTTCCTTCTTCCTGAACATCATTTAAATTTTGAATTGCATCTTTTAAAATAAGCGGATATCCACTTTTAATTTCTTTTATAAATTTCGGTTTTATTTTTACAGTTACTTCTGATCGCATATAATAACTTCCTTTCCATTTGCATGCTTTCTAATTCGTAGGAAGCATATAAAAAACGAGGCTAAAAAATAACCTCGTTTCACTATACCATATTATTGCTTTGCTAGTACAACTCGCTCATTCTCTCGCTTAACTGCCACATATTTACTACATTTTGAACTAAAATTCTTACTGTCCAACATAGTAGAAAAAATACTTATATATTTCACATTTACCATTGACAATGATAATGATTTTCATTATCATTTAATGTATATGAGTTCTCGAAAATACAGGCTACATTTAATAGGAGGAATAAAACATGATTATTGTTACAAATACAGCTAAAATTACAAAGGGAAATGGACATAAATTAATTGATCGTTTTAATAAAGTAGGTCAAGTTGAAACGATGCCAGGCTTTTTAGGATTAGAAGTTCTTTTAACGCAAAATACAGTTGATTATGATGAAGTAACAATTAGCACACGCTGGAATGCAAAAGAAGATTTCCAAGGTTGGACGAAGAGCCCAGCATTTAAAGCAGCTCACTCACATCAAGGTGGAATGCCAGATTATATTCTTGATAATAAAATCTCTTACTATGATGTGAAAGTTGTACGTATGCCAATGGCTGCAGCACAGTAAACATATTTCTTTTTTTAAAGTATAGAATATGAGAAGCATTACCACTTCTCATATTCTATACTTTTTTATTTACTGTCTTTTTACTAGTTTCGCATGCACGACTAACCTTCCCGCTTCCGGATCAAGTGCATAGTCACACGTCGAAAGTGTTACGATTTGATCACTTGCTGTCAATTTTGTATCTGTTTTGTACAACGATTTTTCTTGGATTTTCTCCAAAAATGATGTGTATTCCGTATCAGTGCTAAAATCCGTTTCAATGTAATAAAAATCAGTTGTTGTTGTATACACCGAGAACACTTCAAGATCATATCCTTCAAATAATGTATCGTAATATAATTTACGATGTGACATGAAGAACTCTTCATCTAACATTTTCTTTAAACTTCCAAACATAGAACCATCTTTCATACGGTGACCATATAAAATAGTATTTCGATTTTGAGATTTCACATCATTACGATAGTCCATAAAGATGCTTCCTGCTCTCATATCTTCACCTTTATAATTACGAAATAAATAGTAATCATTGTCTTTCGCTTGAACGATTGGATAATTAATTTGTGTATCATCCATCGTAATCCATCCGACTATTTCTTGGTTAATTTGCTGCAAAGCTTTGAACTGTTTACGCACTTCCCCGTCTTGTGATTGCTCTTCCATCGGACTTTTTTCATAAATGTTTTGTGCTTCGGCCATTACTTTACGATTTTCATAGTAATCCATGAAAATATCACCTAATTCATATACTGAATAGAAAAAGGTACCTAAAAAAACAACTGTAAGTATTCGTTGAAAAAAAGAATTCTTCTTCCGTTCTTTTTTACTACTCAAATTATCACCTCAAAACGGATTGTTCGCATATTTAAATACCCATTGGGACCATATACAATCCTGTATCTTCATCTTGCTTTACAACGACATCTACACCGTATATCGTCTTTATCATACTTTCTGTCACAACATCATTCGGCTTACCTTTCGTAACAATCTCGCCGTCTTTCATAACGATGATATGATCACTATAGCGAATCGCTTGATTAATATCGTGTAATACCATAACAATCGTCAATCCATGTACTTCATTTAACTCTTTTACTAGCTCTAATATTTCAAGTTGATAATAAATATCTAAATAAGTTGTCGGTTCATCTAAAAAGAGCATTGGTGTTTTCTGAGCTAACGTCATAGCAATCCAAACACGTTGTCTTTCTCCACCAGATAAAGCATGAATCTCTTTATCACGTTTGCTTAGCAAATTCGTACATGCTAAAGCCCTTTCGATTGCTTCTCTATCTTCATCAGTTTGTGAGGAAAAGATATTTTTATGCGGCATACGACCAAAACTTGTTAATTTCTCCACTGTCATATCTGCCGGTGCTTCATTTTGTTGATGGACAACGGCTAACTTTCTAGCAAACTCTTTCGGTTTATATTGGCTAATCGCCTTCCCATCCAGTATTACCTCTCCGCTACGAGGATCGTGATTTCTTGACATCACGCCAAGTAATGTCGATTTCCCGCAACCGTTTGGACCAATAATTGTTGTAATTTTACCAATCTCTATTTCACTACTAACCGACTTTAATCGATCCGTTACATTATCATACGAAAAGGTTACATTTTTAATTTCCATGAACTTTATCACTCTTTCTAAGCAAGAATATTAAGAATGGGCCACCAATCACTGCCATAATCGTCGCTGCTGGAATTTCGTTTGGTGGCACGATTAACCTTCCAATCGTATCCGCCGTCAAAATTAATAACGCTCCTGCAAGAGCAGAAAATGGAATTAATACTTTATGATCTGAACCGACTAGTTGCCTTGAAATGTGCGGAACGAGTAATCCTACGAAAGCAATAACTCCTGCAATCGCTGTTGATACTGCCGCTAAAAGTACTGCAATAGCAGAGATAATAAGACGAACTCTCGTCACGTGCAAACCTAAGTTTTTCGCAGTCTTATCTTGTAGCGATAATAAGTTACACCAAGCTCCTACAAATAGAGCAAGAATAAGACCAATTGTTCCATACGTAACCATTATTTCTACATCGCCCCACGTCTTCATCGTTATGTTAGAAGTCGTCGTTTGCTTAATACTCTTAATGAAATATCCGCAAATCGTAATGAATGATTCATTTAATCCAGTAAACATCGCATTAATAGCTATACCAACTAAAATAATGCGAAGTGGACTTAACCCGGACCTCCACGAAAATGCATAAACGAGATAACATGCGAACGCACCACCTAAAAAGGCGAATACTGGTGTCCAGAAAAAGAATTGCGGGAATAACGTAATAATAACAAGTGTCATAAAGCTTGCTCCTGAAGAAATACCGATCACTCCAGCATCAGCAAGTGGATTTTTCATAACAGCTTGAAAAAGCACACCTGAAACAGCAAGAGCCGCCCCGGTAAACAGCGCAATAATAATACGCGGGAAACGTAAATCTTTAATTACTTCAACATCTTCATTGGCCCCTGTAAATATCCCTTGTACAAGGTCCACTATCCCTATTTCTAAGCTTCCTTTCGTTGCTGACAATGACGTCATAACAATAAGTAATACAGTAACAATGAAGAAACTCCAAGTTTTTTTATTCATTCCACTCTTCCTTTATATTAAAATGCATCAAGGATACATCATTTTCTTCAATTCATCTAACGCTTCAATTGCTTCTAAATTTCCTGTCGTTCCAAATAAACGCTCTTCTAAATCGTAAACACGATTATTTTTAACTGCCGCGAAATGTTTCCAAATATCATTTGTTTTAAATTCTTTATCAAACATTTTTACAACTTCATCAGGCATACCATGCGCTGCTCGTAAAATAATGTCTGGATCAGCTTTTTTTAAGTACTCTGTATTAGAGGCTAAATACTCTACTTGCTCACCTTGTACAATGTTTTTACCACCTAATTGTTTTACTAAATCTCCAATGTAAGAATGCTCTGTTGCTACTAAATAACTCCCCGGCACACCTAATAAAATAAGCACTGTCGGTTCTTTCTTTCCCTTTACTGCTTTTTGAATCTCTGCAACTTTTTTATCTAACTTCGTTACAACTGCTTCCGCCTGCTTCTCACGTCCATATTGCTTACCTAAATTACTAATGGAAGTTTGCATATTTTTTAAACTAGTTAAGTCTACAAAGTTTGGTTTCATACCTATACCATCAAAAACTGGCTTTAATTCATATTCAAGTGTTGTCACGGATAATACTTCTGACGGCTTTAATGATTTTACCTTTTCCATATCAGGACTCATCGGATTCCCGACTTCAGGTAAACCTTTATATCTCTTTGGTAAATCTTTCGTACTCGTTGGAACACCAACTAAATCGACTTCTAACGCATCCATAATTTCAGTAACAGCGACTGTCGTGGCAACAACTCTCTCTTTACTCTCACTCTTTACCTGCTTTGTTGCTTCTTTTTTGGGCGCCGAGCATCCAGCTATACTCACTAATAAAATGATAGCCATTAGTACACTTGCAAGTTTCTTCACTCTCAATCACCACTCCTTTCCGAACAATATGAAACAAGTCTTGATGCATGCGGACATGCATCAAGACTCCAAAAATTACAATCTACCTGCTCTATATTTACGAACTAGTAAAGCAAGTGACCCAAGCAGTAGCACCATATATAAACCTAGTTGTGCTGTATCTGCCGTTTTTGAGTTTTTCTCTTTTTTCGGATCATTTTTTTGGTCTTCTTTTTTCTTCTTATCATCTGCATTTCGGTTAAAATCAGGATTTTCTACTTTTATTACATTATCTACTTGCGGTGTAATCACTGGATTGTTCGAATCATTTTTCGGATCTTTTTTTGGATCCTCTTTAATCGTTCCTAACGCACCAATATTATTTGTATCAAATTGAATTTGGACATCGTAGAAATGATGGTAATTCATTTCGTTGATATCTACTTTTACTTTTGCATTTAATTTTGCAAATAAATCACTTACTTCAAATTGCACTACTCTCGTATTTGCATTTTTATCTTCACTCACTAGCTTTGCATCAGCAAATAGACCATTTTTTTCTGTTTGGAATTTCGTAATCCACGCACTATTTTTCAGCGTCATTTCAATGTACTTTTTACCATCTTTCACGATTAATTTTGCTGGATGTACAGTGTAGTCATGCATCTTTGAAAGCTCATTTGTTTTATCTTTTAACACTTTAAATGGAATATCATATTCACCATCTACTAAATTTTTTGGATCAACTATTACTTTTGGTTTATTATTTCCGCCTTGGTTATTGTTTCCACCTTGGTTATCGTTTCCGCCCTGATTGTTATTTCCACCTTGGTTATTGTTTCCGCCTTGGTTGTCGTTTCCGCCTTGGTTGTCGTTTCCACCTTGGTTATCATTTCCGCCTTGGTTACCTAAAGCTTTAATACTGTTTTCATCAAATACAAATTGAACATCGTAGAAATGGTGATAATTCATTGCATCGATATCTACTTTTACTTTTGCATTTAATTTTTTCGATAAATCATCTACTTCTAACTCTACTACTTTTGTATTTTGCTCTTTATTCTCACTTAACACTTTTGCATTAACAAATGAACCATTTTTCTCAAAATCAAATTTTGTAATCCATGCACTATTCGTTAATGTAAACGATACATACTTCTTACCATCTTTCACTTTTAGTACAGCTGGACTCTTTGTATATGTGTTCATGATTGAAATTTCTTCTGTTTTATCTTTTAACACTTTAAAGCCAATACTGTAGTCACCATCTTTAAGAGCTTTTGGATCAATGGTTGTGTTATTATCTTGGTTATTGTTTCCGCCTTGGTTGTCGTTCCCGCCTTGGTTATCGTTTCCGCCTTGGTTATCGTTTCCGCCTTGGTTATCGTTTCCGCCTTGGTTATCGTTTCCGCCTTGGTTATCGTTTCCGCCTTG